>CAYMYB010000005.1:0-75220 GCA_964394575.1 uncultured Rhodoluna sp.
ATGAAGATATTTTGGAAGCGCTTTCTCGCCCTTTTTATTGCAATTTCGGCAGGATTTGCATCCAACACTCAATCCCAAGCGGTAACGCTGCCAACCACAGTTATCAGCTTTGCCACACCAGCCAAAGTTACCTTCGGTAGCCCCGACATAGCCTTAAACATCAGCCAAACCGCTGGAGTGACAACGACTACTTCGCTGACCCCGAGTGTCTGTTCACTAGTTAATAACCTCACGGTAAGAATTATCGGTGCCGGTGTTTGCAAGATAACTGCCACCAACCCAGGCACTGCAAACTACAAACCGGCTAGAGCCGTTACCCGAACCTTCACAGTTTCTAAGGCAACAAATACCCTTACCCTTTCAGATTTCGCATGGCTGTCAATGGCCAACCCAACAGCCGATCTAACCTTTACCCAGAGTGCCGGAACCACTACCTTGTCTTCGGTTACCACCAGATACTGCACCATCAGCGGTAATCGAGTAACCGCCATCAAGGTTGGTACCTGCACAATCAGAGCGTCAAACCCAGGCAACACAAATTACCTACCCGCTAAATCGGTATCTAAGACTGTCAAGATTGGACTAACCTCAACAGTTGCACCACCAGCAAATTTTGCTGGACCTTGGACGATAAGGCAGACAACTTTTAATGACAGTAACTCTGTCAATGACATCGGTAGCGCTAGCGCTTGGGTTTCTAATGGTTGGTATCACCCAGGCTTGAGATTCCAAATTGCACAAGTCGAAGTGCAGTCAACTACTCGACTAAGCTATCTGGTCACCGATGGCCTTGGTCGGCCAACACCCAATAAGACAATCAATCTGAGCGTTGGTAAGCGTCACGGCGGATCAAATGCCAAGGTAAAAATTGGAATTCAAAGTACTACTGGTGTAGATAAGACTCCGCTTGATCAATTACTAGTCACTGGAACTACGGACGCTCAAGGAGTTGTAAGTTTTGACATCGTAAGCTTGGAAACTGCCGCAAGGGCAGGTTTGTATGTCCAAATAGCCGCCTGGATCACAGGTTTAGGTGAAGACACAATCGACATCACAAATCTTGAATACAGCATTCCGGCTGGTGGTTCTTCCGGTGGCGGTGGCGGTAATAGTGACGGCGATCCAAACGCGTCTCCGCCAATTGAAAAGACCTTGCTCTGGTCCGATGAATTTAACGGTGCCGCAGGAACTGCTCCGAACAGTTCTTTCTGGACTCCAGATATTGGTGACGGCTGTAATAACCCTGCCGGTTGCGGCTGGGGTAATGGCGAGTCGCAGGCTTACGCCGCTTGCGCAAACAAACTAGATGGCAACGGCAACATGATCATCACGGCCTCCACCTCCGCTGGAGATCCAAACTGCACCAGCAATAAGACCTGGACCAGCGGTAAGTTCACCAGTTTCGGTAAGAAGCACTTTAGCTACGGTTATTTCGAAGCAAGGTTGAAAATGCCAACCGGTGGCGGAACCTGGCCTGCTTTCTGGGCTCTTGGCACCAACATCAACACCGTGCCATGGCCTGGCTGCGGCGAGCTCGATGTTGTGGAGTTTGCTGGCAACCGACCATTTATCAATACATCGGCAGTGCACTATCGAAACCCAAGCGGTAATCACGAATACAAATCCGGTGCGCTGAATAACAGTGTTGGCTTGGCTCAAGGCTTCCACAACTACGGAATGCTCTGGACCCCAACTGAAATAAGGTTCTACATCGACGATCGTCTAACTTTGACCGTCAAAAAAGGTGACACCGGTCTGACTACCTGGCCATTTGGTCCGAACAGTGCCGGCGTGAATCCGAAGATGTATGTGATCTTCAACCTTGCTATGGGCGGAAGCTACGGTGGCGGAATTGCCAGCGGTTACAACAAGGCTGCCTTCACCATCGACTACTTCCGCTACTACAGCGCTAACGGTTACGGTTCAGCACCAACGAACAACTAGTTAGTATCGATTACTCAAACCGCAGAGCATCGATTGGTTCGAGTTTGGCCGCTTGCCTTGCTGGCCAGACTCCAAAGACCACACCGACTAGAAGACTAAAGCCTAGAGCCAGAGCAATCGTGTCCAAGCGAATAGAGAAAACCCAGTCACCGATGATGGCCAGGAAGAACGCTGCTATCTGACCTAAAATCAGCCCCACTATTCCTCCAGCAAGCGAAAGCACAATTGCTTCGATGAGAAACTGGGTAAGAATGTTGGATTGCTTAGCACCGATAGCTCTTCTAACACCGATTTCTCGAGTGCGCTCTCTAACCGATACCAGCATGATGTTCATAATTCCAATGCCACCGACTAGCAAACTTATTGCTGCTATTCCGGTGAGTAAAAGTCCTAAGGTTGCGGTGATTGAACTTACCGCAGAGATAAGCGAGGCCTGATTAGTTATTGTGTAGCGGGCGTTAGTCTCAGCGCCTAGGCCATATCTCTCCCGCAGCAGCAGATCAGCCTGCAGTTGAAGTGTATCTACCTGTTCTGGGGTATTTGCCTGAATTACAATCGATGAAACATACGGGTACTGGCTAAACAGTTTCCTTGCTGAGTCAAGTGGAACGTAAACTCGTCCTGAGGTTCCAAAACCAGCCTGATCATCCAAAACGCCAACCAACCTAAAATCTTGACCATTTAGCTTTACTGTTTTGCCAAGCATTTGTTTGGTTATACCAAGATCGTTTGCCGCATCTGCACCGAAGACAACATCTTTGGCGGTTGCGGCAAACGGGCTACTAGAAAGATAAGAACCGATTGCTAGCTCTGGTTTGACAGCCTCAAAATACTGAGCGGAAACCCCAACCAGTCGGGCATTAACTCTATTTTCACTGGTGGCGATTGTTCCCTGGTTCTGGGTCTGCACGAACATCACCGAGACATTATCAAGTTTGGCTAATTCTCTGGCATCCTGCTCAGTGAGGGCGTCGGCAGCCAGTGCAGTGATGTTCAATTGATTGGTGCCAAGCGTGGCTAGTGATTTATTTATTCCCTGTGATGCACCATCAACAATGGAGGTCAAGGCTACGATTGCCGCCACACCGATTACAACGCCGAGCATGGTTAGAAGCGATCTGACTTTGGTTGCCCAGATTCTATTCAGCGCTAATACCGCGGTCCCGAACAGCCTCATCTTGATCCTCTTTCGTCGCGCTCAATCTGCCCATCTCTTAAGAACACTCTTCTCGGTGCGCTGGCAGCAATTTCTAGATCGTGAGTGATAAGGACGATAGTTCTACCCTCGTTGTGTAAATCTTTGAGCAATGAAATCACCGCTGCCCCAGTTTTTGAATCCAGCGCGCCAGTGGGTTCATCGGCTAAAACTATGTCGGGATTGGTAACCAGTGCTCTAGCGATAGCGACGCGCTGCTGTTGACCGCCGGAGAGACGATTTCGGTCAAAGTTCAACCGGTCACCAAGACCCAATTGAGTAAGCATTCGGCTCGCAGCTCGCTTAGCCTCTCTAGTGCTAATACCCTGATAGAGAAGCGGTGCCATGACGTTTTCAATAGCGGTGCTATTTGGAAGTAGCTGGAACTGCTGGAAAACAAAGCCGATGGATCTCGATCTAAGCCGGGTCAGCTGGTTATCGCTGAGATCGTTGGTCGATTCTCCAGCAATATAAACAGTGCCGCGGCTTGGTCTATCGAGGCAACCAATCAGGTTCATCATTGTTGATTTACCGCTTCCCGATGGGCCCACGATGGCAACAAATTCACCCCGTTCTATCACCAAGTCGACACCATCGAGGGCTGTGGTAATTTGATCGCCAACCAAATAGTCGCGACGAACCTTCTCTAAACGAACAACCTCATCAGCCATTATTTCCGGCTCCACGCGGTGGCCCGAATTGGATTGGAGCAGGTATCTCGCCAGCTACGCCGGTGATTACAAGATCACCTTTTTTAATACCAGAAGTAATCTCAACCAAGCTGTCGCCTCTGAGACCGAGCGTTACCTTTACAGACTCCACCTCACTACTTCCAGACTCAGCGTTTCTTAGAATCTGGACTTCTGGCGTTTCACCAATCAGAGCGCTCATCGGAACAGCCAGCACATTATCGCTCCGATCGACTTCAATCTCGGCGGTTGCGCTCATTCCAAATCTTGCCCCGCTAGGAATCTGCTTGACTTCGACTAAAACTTCATATTGTTTAATTCCACTGACCGAGTTTGCGACCTGCCCGATAGAAATCACTGCGCCTTCAAACACGGCGTCAATCGCGTCAAGCTCAATTGAAGCCTTCTGAGTTACATCCACCAGATCCGCATCGTATTCACTTGCAAAAACAGAAACCACCGGCTTATTGCTTCCAACGCTTACAACCTGCCCAGATGTTCTAAGCCCCTCAGCGGTATCTACCGATCGGACTACGCCTGCTGATTGAGCGGTTACCCGGGTTGTCCCACCGAACTGATTTTTGTATGTGAAGAGCAGATCGCCTTTGGCTACTTTATTTCCAACAGCAACCTCGATGCTAGTAATCTCAAGGCTCACTCCAAATTGAGCAGGAATAACCAGCGAGCCATTAGCCGAAGTCAAAATTGGTTGCTCACTTGGCCCATAGGCAAGTAGCTGAGTTTCAGCGAGCTGGCCGTTCGCCGCTACAGTTTTCACAACCGAAGTTGGGCCTACCTCATAGGTTTCGTAGTTAGCCTCTCTGGTGAGAACCCGGTTGCCAATAACTCCAACGATCACGAGAACTACAACCAGAATTCCCGATAACCACAACCAACGCTTCTTGCTCATCAATTTGATCTCCTTGATTCGGCTTAAGTCTCTAACCCCTAATCTCTCACACAAACCTAAGAGTTTCCTGCTAACGCATAAAAAGGGTCTGACTCATTAAAGAGCTCAGGGAGTTGCTGATTTAGGCTCAAAGAGCTAAGTAGCATTTGCCCTGCGGTCATTCCCAGTTCGCTAGCTCGTCTAAACTGATTCCAGAACAAGTGTTTGGGCAAACTAGCGATAGCGGTTGAGAACTATGACAGAAATCCGTGGAACTATTATTGGTATTTATAAGGCCGATGGTGGAATCGTTGGGGAACTAACCTACTTCTTCGGACACCTGATTGGTGCTAGAAGTTGTAGTCTTTGCAGCATTTCTCATTCTCCAGTCAAGAAGAAGTCATCTTTCAAAGAACTAGAAGGATACCTCCTTGAAGAGCACGGAATCCTTGTTCGAATGATCCACCTCAATGAGCGCAACGAGCGTGAACTCAAGGCATCTGAGGGACGGGAGCCTTGCATGCTCCTGGAGTATCCAGACCAGTCAATTTCAATGTTCTTGGATTCAACAGACCTAAAGGTGCTCTCTGGTAGCGTGAAGTCTCTCAAGAAATTGATTCTCTCAAGACTTGATCTTTACCTATAGGTAAAGGCTAAACCCCCGCTACTTGAAACGAGGCGGGGGTTTCGACTTTGTAGGCCCCGTGGGAATCGAACCCACGACCCACGGATTAAAAGTCCGTTGCTCTAACCAACTGAGCTAGAGGCCCGTAAAACACAACCTCTTTATTCTAATCTTTAGTAGGCGGTGGAGCAGGGTAAATGGAGAATTGCACCGCTAACCCTTGTATTCGAGGTGCTAACTTAAGAGTGTGGCGGAATCTACTAGACGGCTTGCTTTCAATGCTGGACAACTTGTTGTTCTGGGGTTTCTTATTGGCAACGTAATTGGAACGCTACTCTTGATGCTTCCAATAAGCTCAGTTGGTTCTCCGGCTGACCCACTAACCGCCTCCTTCACCTCGGTTTCCGCTCTTTCTCTAACCGGCTTGACCGTGGTAGACACGGCAACCTACTGGTCGCCATTTGGGCAATTCGTGATTATCGCCCTGATCAAAGTGGGCGGTTTTGGAGTGATGGCGGTTGGCTCACTTCTAGTCCTCATGCTCACCCAGAAGGTTAGTTTCAAAACAAAATTGACCAGCACCGCTGAGCAAAAAGCGCTTGGTCTGGATGACTTTCGGCATCTACTGGTTCGCTTATTTCAAATCTCATTTGCTATCGAGGGAACACTGGCGGCTATCCTCAGTTTGCACTTCTGGCTGAATTACAAAGAGGAATTACCTGAGGCGATTTGGCATGGTGTCTTTCACTCAATATCAGCTTTTAACAACGCCGGCTTTAGCACTTTCGAAGGTGGCTTGCTTCGATTTGTTGCCGACCCGCTAGTGCTATACACGGTTTCAACGGCAGCGATAATTGGTGGCCTAGGTTTTCCAGTCCTCATCGAATTATCCAGAAGACTAATCCGAAGACTTCGTCTAGCAACCTTTAGGGCAGCTGATCTCGGTTACCGGTTGTCGTTGAATGCCAGGATAGTTTTGCAGTTCTCGCTTGCGCTTTTAGTAATCGGCGCAATTTTCACCGCCTCAATTGAATGGAATAACCCGGGCACTTTAGGTCCGCTGAGTTTTTGGGACAAGATCCATAACTCATGGTTTGCTTCGGCCATGGCCAGAAACAACGGCTATGCGGCTCTAGACTATTCAGAATTTAATCGTGAAACGCTGCTTGGCACGGATATCCTGATGTTCATCGGTGGCGGTAGCGCCGGTACCTCGGGTGGTCTCAGAATCGCGACCTTTGCCGTGCTGATTTACATTCTGATTGCGGAAATTCGTGGTGACAGCAGAGTAAACGCTGGAAATCGTCGTCTAGGCGTCTCTGTGCAACGCACCGCGGTTGCACTAACTACACTGTCCATCGTCTGGGTGGCTGGCATGGTTGTCCTAATGCAACTAATTACTGATTTTTCAACCGATCAGATATTATTTGAGGTGCTATCGGCTTTTGGAACCTGTGGATTATCTACCGGCATCACGCCTTTACTGCCACCACCTGCGAAAATAATGTTGATGGTGATGATGTTTACTGGACGTATCGGTTTGGTTCTAGTGGCAACAGCACTAGCAAGAAGAGCCCACCCGATGAATTACAAACTCCCGAAAGAGAGGCCGCTAATTGGCTAAGAAACTGAAACTGAATTCCTCCAAGCACGCTTCCAGCGTTGTGGTGATTGGCTTGGGTCGCTTTGGTGGAGCACTTGCTCAAGAACTAGTTGAGCTTGGTCGCGAGGTTCTTGGTGTTGACTCGGAGGAAGCTAGAGTCCAGGAATACTCGAACTACTTGACCCACGTGGTCGAGGCAGACCCGACCAATGAGGAGGCGCTGCGAGATTTGGGCGTTCAAGATTTCGACGCTGCAGTGGTGGCGATTAGCTCCTCGATTGAAACCAGTATTCTTACCGCTTCAATACTTATGCAGCTTGGCGTAAAGCAGGTATGGGCAAAGGCTGCCTCTGAGGCCCACGGTCGTATCCTCTCGCAGATTGGTGTTCACCATGTGGTTTACCCAGATAGCGATATGGGTAAACGTATTGCCCACCAGGTGGGTGGGGATCAGCTGGATTACGTTCAGATTGATGAGGGTTTTGTCTTGGCTAAAACCACGGCCTCAGCCGATTTCAACGGGCAGACTTTGGAGCAGCTGGGCTTTCGCAGGCAACATGGCATTATCGTCATCGCTACCAGTGGTACCGACAATAACTACAAAGCGGCAGGGCCAGCAACTGTAATTAACGAAGGTGATTTTCTAATCGTTGCGGGTCCGAAGGATAAAATCGACGATTTCTGTTCAGATTAGAATTTGCTTTTTATTCTGCAAATTCGATAGTTGCTGCTACAGCCTTTTTCCAACGTTTGTAAGACTCATCAAGCACTAAAGCTGGTTCAAAACAACCATCAATTACTGACAGTTCTTGGATGTCCGATATGGACCAAGCACCCGTGCCAAGACCGGCCAGGTAGGCGGCTCCGATAGCGGTTGACTCCAGCTGAGCGGCGCGCTCAATAGAAATTTGAAGTAAGTCGGCTTGTATTTGCATCAGCAGGTTATTCGCCGAAGCACCTCCGTCAACTCGAAGGCTGGTAAGTTTTACCCCGGTTTCGGCCATGGCGTCAAAAACATCTCTGACTTGAAAAGCCAGAGCGTCTAATGTTGCCCGTGCCAGATGTCCTCGTTTGGTTCCCCTGGTTAGGCCAAAGACGGTTCCTCTGGCATCTGGAATCCAATAGGGGGCACCTAGGCCGGTGAGCGCGGGAACGAAAACGACACCACCACTGTCAGGGACGGTTAGCGCTAACTGCTCTATCTCAGCACTGGTTTCAATAATTTTTAGCTCATCACGAAGCCACTGCACGGCCGCCCCAGAAACAAAAACTGAACCCTCGTTGGCATATGTCCGCTTGCCAGCTAACTGCCAGGCGATAGTTGTGATCAGCCCGTTCTCCAGCAGGATAGCTTTATCGCCGGTGTTCTGCAGTATGAATGCACCGGTACCGTAGGTGCACTTTGCGCCACCTGGCATAAATTGTGCTTGACCAAAAAGTGCAGCCTGCTGATCGCCAGCAATTCCGGCTATCGGGACGCTTAGACCAAAAAAGTTCTTGCTTGTCCCAACCGCACCACTTGAGTCAACTACATCGGGTAGTGCAGCTGCTGGAATCTCAAATAACTCTAAAAGTTCAGCAGAATACGAACCGCGATGAATATCAAATAGTTGCGTTCTTGAGGCATTGCTAGCATCGCTTACGTGCACAGCGGCATCGGTGAGCTTGGCAATCAAAAATGTATCTATCGTGCCAACTACGGCAGTTCCACTTTTTACCTGAGCCCAAACCGCTGGATTGTTCTTTGCAATCCAGCGAAGTTTAGATGCGCTGAAATATGGATCAAGCGGTAATCCAGTTAATTTCTGAACGTTTTCATTCGCGCCTAGCTCTTCAAGGATCTTCGCAGTACGGCGATCCTGCCAAACAATAGCTGGGCAAAGAGGCTCTAAAGATTTGCGGTTCCAAACTCCTACCGTTTCACGTTGGTTAGTTATGCCAATCGCGGTAATCAGATTCAAATCAAGTTTGGAAACTGCACTTAGCGTTGCCTGCCAAATCTCATCCAGGTCATGTTCAACCCAGCCAGGTTGCGGGTAATGTTGCGGGAACTCGCTGTAGCCGCGTTGAGTGATTTTTCCCGCTTGATTCACCACAACTGCGGTAACGCCGGTGGTGCCAGCATCAATGGCTAAAATCATGATTCAACCCTAGTGAGGCATTGGTTCATAGACCACATCTTCTGCAGCCCGATCTTTTCTAGGCCACTCCACCACTAGCATGGCCACCAGCATCAGGGTGCCACCAATAATGCTCGGTAAGGAGAGCACTTCCTGCCCCACCAGTACTGAAGTTAGGGCAGCAAAGACAACTTCCATGGTCAGGATTATGGCTACCCGTGAGGCATCCATGATTGACTGCGCCCAGGTTTGAACAAAGAAGGCAAGCGCTGTAGCAAAGACAGCCGTAAATATGATGGCAAACCAAACCGTCGGCTCGACAGTGAGATTGATTCCATCGGGAACCGCACCAAACCAGCAGGCAAGACCGACTGTGCCGAGTTGAATAACGGTAAGGGCATAGACATCTTTATCCTGTGACCAACGACTGAGTCCGACGATGTGCAGGGCAAAAGCCAACGCTCCAGCCAATATCCAAAGTTGGCCCAGATCAAAGCTGGCATCCTTGATGGTAATAAACGCCAAACCAACCGTGGCTAAAACTACTGCAATAGCAACAGCTGATTTAGGTCTTTTCCGAAAAATAAGCCAAATTAAAAGCGGCGTCAACACTACATATAGACCGGTAATGAATCCAGTAATCGCCGCAGTGGAAACTGTCAAGCCTATGGTTTGGGTGATGTAGGCAGCGGCGAGAATCAGTCCGAGTATGATTCCGTATTTCAAGGTATCGCCGCGAAAAGCTAGCACTGTTCTTGGTCTAACCAAAATCATTAGTCCAGAAGCGATGGTGAAGCGGATAGCCAAAAAGTCATACACCTGAATCATTTCCATGGCTGGTTTCATCACCACAAAGGATGCACCCCAGGCAATGGTTACCCCGAGCAGCGCGAAAACTGCTAAGCCGTTTTTCTTCACCGCTTAACTCTATTTGCGGCGTTTGATTTTGGTGTTATGGGCAACGTGCTTGATCATGCTTGGGAAAACTAAACCGTGCATCGGAAGCACCGACCACCAGTAAAGCTGGCCAAGTAAACCCTTTGGAACAAAGATTGCTCGCTGCACCACCTTGGTGCCACCATCTTTTGTCGGTTCAGCTTGAAATTCCAACCACGCTTTACCCGGCAGTTTCATCTCCGCTCGCAACCTAAGTAAGTGAGGTCTGGCGATGGCCTCTACCCGCCAGAAATCAAGTGATTCACCTTCAATCAAAAAATACGGATCTCTTCTTCCGCGGCGAAGGCCAACTCCACCGGCAAGTCGATCCATTAGGCCACGAAGTTCCCAGGCCCAGGTGGCGGTGGAATATCCATTTTCACCACCGATGGATTCGATTCGTTGCCAGACTTTGTCGATTGGATCTTTGGAATACTCGGTTCGGACATCGGTATACAGCGATCCTCCAGCCCACTTCGGGTCGGTAGGTAGTGGCTCGCTTGGGCTACCGGGTAAAGAGGCGTTACTCCAGCGGGTTTCTACGTTGGCTTCTTTGATTCTGGTTAGGGCAAGTGCCACGGCACGCTTAAATGGTGTTAGTCCACCGGCTGGATCAGGAATGTATTTCTTGATTGAATCATCTTTGGCTACGACTTCATTTTTCAAACTGTCAATTAGTCGCCGAGCCAAGGTGATTGGCACGGGAGTTACCAAGCCGACCCAACCGCTTGAAAGCCTAGGAGTTAGCACTGGAAGCGGCATAATGATTCGCTTTTTAAGCCCAGCTGCCTCGGCATACTGCAGCATCAGATCCTTATAGGTCAAAACTTCAGGGCCACCAATATCAAAATACTGGTTCACATTCTGCGGAATCACAGCGGCACCAACCAGATACCGCAGCACATCCCTAACGGCTATCGGTTGGATCCGCACGGTCACCCACTTCGGTGTAACCATCACCGGTAGACGCTCAGTTAGGTAGCGCAGCATCTCAAATGAAGCCGAACCGGAACCGATTACCACCCCGGCGCGCAATTCAATTGTGGAAACACCAGATGCCCTAAGGATCTCACCGGTTTCGGCTCTAGAAGCCAAATGGGCGCTGAGCTTGGACTTGCTCTCTGCCATGCCGCCTAAATAAATGATGCGTTTGACCGAGTTGGCCTTTGCAGAGCGACTGAATATTTCTGCCCAAGATTTTTCTTCAGCCTCGAAATCGTCCCTTACCATCAGCGCGTGCAAAAGGTAGTAGGCAATATCAACACCTTGGAGGGCTTTGGACACGGCGGCCTCATCACTGGCATCGCCTTCAACGACCTGAACCTGCCCAAACCAGGGGTAGCTGGTGAGCCTTTCGATGTTTCTTGCAAATACCCGGACCCGATAGCCATGCAGAAGCAATTCACGAATCAGTCGTCCGCCGATGTAGCCGGTCGCGCCAGTTACCAGGCAGAGAGCTGGTTCGCCCTGCTCATTACGAGCCAGTTCCAATCCGGCCGTGATTTCACTGCTCATTGGTGCACCTGAGAAACGACTCCGTTAGCGGTGTTGCGATAGAGCGGCTTTTTCTCACCAGCTTCAATTGCAATCGGTAAGCGATTTTCGATTGGCGCAACTGGGCAGGTGGCAAAGTCGGTGTAGGAGCAGGGGAAGTTACCCGAGTAATTGAAATCAACCAAGTAGCTGCCATCTTCCTGATAGCTTGCGGTGACACTTCGACCGGTGCCGTAACTCAGATTGCCGCTGGTGGCATCCCTATAGATGATGACAAGGTCTTGGCTGCCAATTTTATCGAAAGCAGTTAGGCGAAAAGTCTGTCCGTCAAGCTCAAACTCTAAGGATCCGGGAGAGACGTAACCTACGGTCATTCCTTCGATTACTGTGCCAACCAGCATTTCCTTAGGGGCATCAAATGGAATCAGTTTTGCATTGACTGCAAATTTGGCATCGTAGTCAAAGGTAATTACCCCTTGAAAGATTTTCAGCATTTCCGAATTAGGATCTCTTGGTCGAACCACCATCTGGTTGTTTCGAATAGCCAACTCAAGCTTTACATCGTCAAAATCAATTTGCATGTCATCGGTTAACTTCCAAGAGTGATCACCGGTCTTACTGTTTTTTACCAAAATTGTGTTTCCATCGGCATACCATTGGCCGGAAACCCCAACCACATCCTGTGGTTGACTATCCAGCCAAGCTATTGTGGTAATGCTTAAGAATCCGGTTGGGTCAGAAAAAAATCGATTTCGTGAGGCTAACCAGTTTTGCCATTTTTCGGGAGAAGTCATATAGCAAGATTAGTCGCGGTTTAGTTGTTCGACTAAATCGATGGCGACAATCCGCTTGTTTGATTTAGGTGCCTGAACCGCGATGTGCAGAACGTAGAAATCCCCAGGTTTTAGAGAAGTGATTTCAACGAGAAGTTTTCTAGTTTGCTTATCCGCATACTCGGCTAGCGCCTCGACAATAATCGGGAAAGTCGGGCGATGAGAGCAAATTACAAAAGATTGCCCTCTCCCAATAAGCTTGTGGACTAGTTTTTTGGTTCGCTGTGGCCCGTTTTTAGCACCCAATTCGCTTAGCTGGGATCGTTCGACCATGTTAACTCGGTACTTGGCTACAAACGGAGTGACCGTGTCCATACAGCGCTTCCAGTGGCTAGAAACCACTAGTTTTGGGCCGAAGGCTGCCAAAACATCGGTAAGACCTACAGCCTGAACAGCCCCAATCGGTAGCAGCGGCCTAGTTGATTCACCCCTAGACCATTGATCTCTTGGCGTGGCTTTGGCGTGGCGAAGCAGAATCATCGACCGTGTTTGCAAAAGCCCAGCCTGATCCAGCTCAACAAGTCTTTCCAGCGGTTCAAGATCGTGTTTGTAGCTGAGTTTCTTTTTGGCTTCTTTGATGCTGAACCAGTCCAGGCTGCCGACTTCATCATCTGGTATGAAGCGTTGGGCACGGAGCTGCGCGTCGGTCACTTCGGCGGCCCAGTAGTGAACATATTTTTTGACCTTATCAACCCGGTATTCAACTACGGCTAATTTCACACCGAGGTGAACTTTCAGGCCGGTTTCTTCTTTTATTTCACGGATAGCCGCAGCATTGACATGCTCGTTTTTATCAAGTTTGCCCTTTGGCCAGGACCAATCATCGTAGCGGTGACGATGAATAACCAGAACTTTTAACTCGCCTTCAACTTTCCGCCATAAAATGGCGCCGGCTGCAACAATCGCCATCAGTGATTAAAACCCGATTGCTGGGTTCGAATCATCAGTTGCTCTTGAACATCTACTAAACCTGCTAAGTCCCGACCGGCATTTCTAAGCCAAATGCCATCGGCGGAAAGGTGCCAGGAATTAGAGTTATCGCTCATTGATAGCTTGAACAACTCTTCCATTTCGCGAAGATGATCCGCTTGGCGTAGCCTAACCAAAGTCTCCACGCGCCTATCCAAGTTGCGGTGCATCATATCCGCTGAGCCGATATATACAATCGGATCTTGATTATTTAAAAAGCGGAATACTCGTGAGTGCTCAAGGTATCTTCCGAGAATTGAGCGAACCCGGATAGTTTCGGATAATCCCTCAACACCTGGCTTTAGTGCACACATACCACGCACCACAATATCAATCGGCACTCCTACTCGAGAAGCCCGGTAAAGCGAGTCAATTATCTGCTCATCAACCAGACTGTTTAGTTTCAATTGAATTCCCGAAGGCTTACCTTCTATGGCATTTTTGGCCTCGGCCTCAATAAGCTTGGTAAGTCCTTCGCGAACACCAACGGGTGAGACCATCAACTCGGAGAAGCTCAAATCTTCGGCGTAAGCCGAAAGCCGATTGAACAATTTGGCGATGTCTTCACCGACAGCATCTCGCGAGGTTAGAAGCCCGTAGTCTTCATAAAATCTTGCTGTGGTTGGGTTGTAGTTTCCGGTACCTATGTGGCAGTAGCGCTTGAGTCGACCCTCTTCCTGTCGAATCACCATGGCAAGTTTGCAGTGGGTTTTTAGCCCAACAATTCCATAAACCACATGCACGCCGGCTTGTTCAAGGATTCGAGCCCAGGCGATGTTGTTTTCTTCATCAAATCGGGCCTTGATCTCTACTAGAACCAGCACCTGCTTGCCGGCATGGGCGGCTTTAATTAGGGCATCAATAATTGGTGAATCACCGCTGGTTCGATAGAGGGTCTGCTTTATGGCAAATACTTTGGGATCCTCGGCTGCTGCCTCGATGAAAGCTTGAACGCTCTTGGTGAAAGATTCATAGGGGTGATGCAGCAGGATATCCCGCTCGCGCATGGCTTGGAAAATACTCTTTTCGTTATCAATTACCGGTTTCAGATACCGGTTGGTAACTCGACCGTGGGCCTTGTAGTGCAGGTCGTTACGGCTGATTTTGGCAATCGTGCTTAGGCCGGTTAGATCGAGCGGACCTTCAAGATGATAGATATCATCATCGTCTTCGATGCCAAGTTCCTCTTTCAGCAGCGTCAGCACCTCTGGGTTGATGGTTTTAGAAACCTCCAGCCTTACCGCTGGTCCAAATTTGCGTCTGGCTAACTCTTCTTCCAAAGCTTGAAGTAAATTTTCCGCCTCATCCTCATCGACATAAAGATCTTCATTTCTGGTTACTCGGAAATTGTGGTGTTGCAGAATCTCCATACCCTCAAAAAGTGAACCTAACTGCTCACCAATTATTTCCTCTAAGGCAACAAACTTTAAACCAGAATTTGAACCAGTGACTTCAACAAATCGCGCCAAAGTTGGTGGCACCTTTACTCTGGCAAAGAGGTGGCCCTCTTCGCTCGGGTGTTTTATCATGACGGCAATATTTAGTGAGAGTCCAGAGATATATGGAAAAGGGTGGGCCGGGTCAACCGCTAACGGGGTGAGAATTGGAAAGACCTGTTTGCGGTAATACTCAGCAAGACTGTCTTTCTCCGCTTGATTAAGCGCCTCCCAACTAACAATCTGGATTCGGCTCTCTGCAAGTGCTGGCTCTAGTTTTTCTAAGAACAGCTTGGCGTGACGTTCCTGCAATTGGTGCGCAACTTTGCTGATGTGTGAGAGCACCTGCTCGGGGGAGTAACCACTGCTGGAGATTACCGCTAGGCCAGTTGCGATTCGGCGTTTCAACCCAGCGACTCGAACCATGAAAAACTCATCCAGGTTTGAGGCAAAAATGCTGGCGAAGTTCACCCGTTCCAAAAGTGGAAGGCTAACATCTTCAGCTAGTTCTAGAACCCGCTCGTTGAAAGCTAACCAGGACAGTTCACGATCAATGAATCTGTCCTCGGGTAGGTCAAAACCACTTGGTGGCAATGGGATTGCCATGGTTTCTTCAGACATGTTCCTATCCTTGCAGTTTCTGGTTAAGTTCAGTTGAACTTTTAGTAGCCGCCGGTAACGCTGGGCTCATCCTCAACCACCAGGTTGAATCGATATCCTACGTTTCTAACCGTGCTGATTAGGCCCTCAAGATCGCCTAGTTTGGCCCGTAAACGCCTGATGTGAACATCGACGGTTCTGGTACCGCCAAAATAGTCGTAGCCCCAGACTTCACTAAGCAGCTGGTCTCTGGTGAATACCCGACCAGGGTGCTGGGCTAGAAATTTGAGCAGTTCAAATTCTTTAAACGTCAAATCCATTGGCTCGCCGTGCAATTTAGCTGAATAGGATGCCTCGTCGATGATCACACCAGAGGTTTGGATTTTGCCGAAGGAATCGGCGGCAATGCTTTTGGCTATGGCTAGGCGAATGCGCGTATCAATCTCAGCTGGCCCAGCGCTTTCCAGCATGAAGTCATCTGCACCCCATTCATTTGATATACCTGCTAGTCCACCTTCGCTAACAATCAGGATGAGTGGGCAGGATAGACCGGTGGTATTTAGCAGACTGGCTAGGGACTTGGCGTTTACCAGATCACGCCTGGCATCCAAAAGCACCACGTCGGTTGCTGGGGCGTTCATAAGGGCAACCGGGTCAGCCTTAATGAAGCGGACCTTATGGCTAAGCAGGGCCAGCGCAGGCAGCATGCTGTGGTCTGTTGCCTCAGACAGAACCAGCAAATGTGCCATTTTGCCTCCCGTTTAATGCATTAATCCTACCTGCTTGGGGCAAGATGGTTTTATGCGTAAAGACTGGATTGCCATCAGCTCGGTATGGCTCTTGGTTGCCTTGGGGGCGGCGCTCGCTATCACCTTTCTGAGTGAAAAAGATGCCATTCGGGGCTTTGGCGTTTTGGCCGCAGGCTCAATCGCGCTAGTTTCCCTAGTGCACTTATTCTCCTCCCACACCAACGGAATCGTCTGGCGTTTGATTTATGCCGCCGGTGGTTCCTGGGCAATTCTGGGTTTAGCCGGCCTATACATATTGCTAAAGCCTTAAACTTGTCTTATGCCTATCGATCTATTTTTCACCGGACTATTAGTACTTGCTGGCCTAGCCATCGGTGCGATTAGTGTTCTCGTTATTTACAAACTCTTCAAGGGCCAACGCTAGTTGTTCGTTTTGCCCGAAGGCTTATCGCCTGAGTTAAACCCGCTTGCCTTTCTGATCGGAAGCTGGGAGGGCTCAGGGGTGGTCAGCAGCAAGTTTCTGAATGACGAGAATCATCAGGAACATAAATTTCAGCAGCGAATCACCTTTTCTGCTGGAGCGGGAAATTTCCTCAGCTATCACTCAGTGGCCAGGCTGATTGACAGTGACATTGAGTTACCGGCTGAACTAGGATTCTGGCGACTAGCCAAGCCAGCTGAGCCTTCTGATCATGGTCCAGCTTTGCTGCCGGGAAGTGGCGAAAGAAATATTAATTCGGCAGAAGATTTAGAGAAGCTTCGTAACAGCAGAGGTGGATTTGATATTGAAGCTTCAATTATTCACCCCGGTGGCGCTTACGAGTTTTACGCCGGTCAGGTAAAAAGCGGTCGAATCGATATTCGAACAGTTGCTGGTTCGCACATGCCGATGCATCTAATTGAAGCCGGTAAAGGTTGGGGCTATGCCGAGCGGATGTATGGCACAGTAACAAAAGAAGGTGTTACCAAACTGTTTTGGATTATGGAAGTGGCGGGTTCGGTTCGTGACGAACTGGTACCGCTGGTTTCGGTCGAACTTGATCGCGTTGGCTAGCATGAAGCACATTCCAGGTAACCCAAACACTCAGCAGCGTGAACTTATAGCCGGTCGCGCTTATGTCGAACTAGATAAAAAAGTTATTGAGCTTAGCGGTGCTGATCGGTTGAGTTGGCTAAATGACATGTTTAGCCAAAAGTTAGATGATCTTCAACCGGGCGAAGTTAGCGAAGCACTCTGGCTTGATGTGCAGGGTCACATCCTGCGTGATTTTCACATTGTCGCAATGCAAGATAGCCTCTGGCTAATCACCTTTGCCGCTGGGGTTGATGAATTGATTGCTCAGCTGCAGCGCTTGGTGTTCCGAGCAAAAGTAAACCTAAATCTCCGGGACGAGCTCAAAGTGTTCGCTAGTTTCAATCAGGAAATACCTAACTCCTTAGCCAGCTGGAAAGATAACTGGCCGAATACTCTTCCAGGTGGCTGGCGCTACGGTCAGCAATCAACCGAGCCTTGGCACTATTTTGAAAGCGTAAGAGAATTGGCTCCAGAGAATCTGGCACCAGCAAGCCTGAGCGCTCTGACGGCGCTGCGCGTAGCCGCCTGGCGGCCGGCCGGTCCTGATGAAATTGATGACAAAGCGCTACCGCACGAATTTGATTGGTTGGCTACCGCAGTGCATCTGCAGAAGGGCTGCTACCGCGGCCAAGAAACTTTGGCTAAAGTGCATAACCTAGGTGCTCCACCGCGTCGGTTGGTATTCCTGCACCTCGATGGCTCCAGTCATCAACTGCCAGAACCCGGCGATCAGGTTAAAGCCGAGGGTGTAATCGGCAAAATAACTTCGGTCGGTCAGCATTATGAGATGGGGCCAATTGCCCTAGCGCTGATAAAACGTAACGCCAAGAGTGAAACGGTGAGTGTTGTTTTAGCTGACGGTACTGAGGTTCCGGCTGCGGTAGAAATGATTGTGCCAAGCGATGCTGGCGGGGTAGTTGATCTCGGCCAGTTCCGTGCTAAACGGGACTGATTAGCAAACCGCTTCCCAAGCAATAGTTAGTTCTCCCAAACGCCAGCGCTTTGGTTCACGAGAAACCGGCCAACCGGCATCGATGAGATTCTGACAGCTAGCGCTAAATCTCTGAGCGGGGGAGAAAACCGAAAGTGCTGAGTTTGCCAGCCAGGTTTTATCCAACTGTTCCAGAAACTCATGAATTTTATTGCCGTCGATGTTTCGGTGAATCAGAGCCTTCGGTAACCGCTCGGCGACTTTTGCCGGTTGGGTGAGCCCGAGCAATCGAAAGGACAGCGTAAGAGTTTTGGCTTTATCTTTATCCAGGGTTATCCAACTGGCCAGTCTGCCAATTTCATCACAGGTGCCCTCAACTATATGACCACCGAGCCCAAGTCTAGATTGCATCAGTGCCCACGATTTTTCCACCTCTGATTGGTCATACTGTCTTAGGACGTTCATCGCCCGAATGAGAGAAATTGGTTGGTTGAAGCTAGCCGTCTGCGAAATTTCGAAACCGCCAAGCTCAAATTTAAGATCAGCATTTTCAAACGGCTTAGCCCTAGCTACCCGTTCAGGATCAATTTCGACACCGATTAGTTGTGCCCGGGGATTTATTTTCTTTATGCGTTCCAATAACTCAATTGAGGTAATCGGGTTTGCCCCAAAACCAAGATCCACCACGAGTGGTTTTTCAACCTGCCGCAGGACAGCCAGATTGCAGATGTATCGGTCGACACGTCTAAGCCGATTTGGATTAGTGGTCCCACGGGTTATGACACCGACTGGTCTTCGCAACACGAGTTAAGGCTAACTAGATAAACTTGGGGCATGGCTGAATACACACTCATTCTTTTAAGGCACGGCAACTCGGTTTGGAATCAAAAAAACCTCTTTACCGGCTGGGTTGATGTTGATTTAAGTGACTTGGGTCGACAGGAAGCCAAACGAGCTGGAGAGTTGTTAGCCCAGGCAGCCCTAAAGCCAGATTTGCTATACACCAGTCGGCTAAAACGCGCCATTAACACCGCAAACATCGCACTCGATGTCGCTAATCGGGGCTGGATAGATGTCAAGCGGGATTGGCGGCTCAATGAGCGCCACTATGGAGCACTGCAGGGCAAAGACAAGGCTCAGACCTTGGCAGAATACGGGCCAGAACAGTTTCAGATTTGGCGCAGATCATTTGATGTCCCGCCACCACCAATTTCGGATGAGAGTGAATACTCACAGGCCCACGACGAAAGATATGCCGAGCTCGGTCAGAACATACCGAAAACGGAGTGTCTGAAAGATGTTTTAGCCAGAATGCTGCCGCTTTGGGAAAGTCAAATTAGTAAGGATTTACTAACCGGTAAAACGGTTCTGATAACCGCACACGGCAACTCACTTCGTGCGCTGGTGAAGCACCTAGATGGCATCAGCGATGCGGATATAGCCGAGCTAAATATTCCAACCGGAATCCCATTGCTTTATCGTCTCGATGAGAACTTGAAGCCAATAATTGCCGGTGGCGAATACTTGGACCCGGAGGCAGCAGCAGCTGGAGCTGCCGCGGTTGCCAATCAGGGTAAGAACTAGCCTTCTAGTTCAGACCACTCGCCGGTGGTTAGGTAAGCGACCTTTGCGGAAATGTCGACAACGTGATCGGCGAATCTTTCGTGGTACCGAGAAGCCAAGGTCACATCAACGGTATACATCGCGTTTTCTTTCCAAGAACTACTCAGCACTAGATCAAATACCGAGCGGTGTAGTTCATCCACTCTTTCATCCTCGGCCTGAATGGTTCTGGCTAAATCAACATCGGTATTCCTAAGCAGCTGGGTTAGCTTGCGGCTAAGGGCACAGTCTAAAGCGCCCATCTCACTGAAGGTTTTGCGCAGGGCTTCTGGGACTGCACTCTCTGGGTAACGAAATCGGGCGATGGTAGCAATGTGCCCAGCCAGTGAACCCATACGTTCCAAGGAAGCGGAAATTCTGAGTGCGGAAACTAAAATTCTTAGATCTCTGGCTACCGGAGATTGCCTGGAGAGAATGCGGATGGCAAGTTCGTCAATGGCTAGTGCCCGCTGTTCGCTTACCTCGGCTAAGGCTATGGCTTCATCAGCTTTCTTAACGTCCGAGTTGAGAAAAGCCATGGACGCTTTTTCCATGATCTCAGTGACTGATTCGGATAAATCCACAAGTCGGTCTTGAACCTCACTGAGTTCTTTTTGAAAGACTTCACGCATCGCAATTTCCTCTCGACCCTACGAAACTGTCGCACAGAATAGTAAACAAAGGGCAAAGTGTTCGTGAACAAAGGTCAACAAGGCCGCTTAGCCCCTCTAAATTCAAGTCTAAGCCTGCGAGAATCCAATTAGGGTTAACTAAGTGAACAACCCCGATGGAGCAAGCAAAGTGGTCAAATCATCTAATCCTAAGAAGGCTGCTGCTCAGGCTGTCGCCTTCCTGGAAGTGCTTGAGACCGCAGGTGTTGTGTTGAACTCGGCTAATGAAGTTATTAGCCAGAGTTCTCAGGCCGAAAATATGGGGTTGGCTGAGTATGAGAAATTAACCAACGACGAATTACAAGAATTAGTCAATCTCGCAAGATCAGAAAAAAGCCCCCAGTCAGCGGAATTATTTTTTCAAAAGAATTTTAAAGCGCCAAAGCAGTTCATCGCGGCTAGGGCAACCATGCTAAGCGATGACCTAGTCATCCTGCTGGTTGAGGATAAAACCGAGGCTAAGCGCTTGGAAGATGTTCGACACGATTTTGTTGAGAATATCTCGCACGAGCTAAAAACGCCAATCAGCGCCATCTCGCTTTTAGCCGAGGCCTTGCAGGTTTCCCTCAGTGATCCAGAACAAACTAAGAAATTTGCTGTAAACCTGCAACGCGAGGCAAAACGTCTTGGCAGCCTGGTAAACCGAATCATCGAGTTATCCAGAATCCAGGCCGGCGATATCGGCGGTGAAGCAAGCGTATTTGCCTTAGGTGATGTTATCGCCGAGTCAGTTGATGCCAATTTATTTTTAGCGGATCGACGAGACGTGAAATTAACTTTTGATGTTATCCCAGATGTGAAGATTTACGGTGATCGCGAACTAATTGGGATGGCGGTAAAGAACCTGATTGAAAACGCCATCGTCTATAGCGAACAAAATTCACAGGTTGGAGTTGGACTTAGCTCGGATGGGGATTTCGCCGAGGTAACCGTGACCGATAACGGTATCGGCATCCCGGTTGATCAGCAGGAGCGCATCTTTGAACGCTTCTATCGGGTCGACCCATCTAGATCGAGGGAAACTGGTGGCACCGGGTTGGGTTTATCAATAGTTAAACACGCAGCACAAAATCACGGTGGTGAAGTTAGCGTCTTTTCCAGGGTCGGCTTAGGCTCCACCTTTACGTTGAAACTACCTATTTATAAGCAACCAAACGAAAGGCCAGAACTATGACCACAGTTTTAGTTGTCGAAGATGAAATAAACATGCGCGAAGCATTGGTTTTTCTGCTCAGAAGTGAAGGCTACACAGTTTTGGAGGCGGAGGACGGTGAGCAGGGGCTGACTCTCTTTGCCGCCGAAGGTGCTGATTTGGTGCTATTGGATTTGATGCTGCCAAAACTAAGCGGTAAAGATGTTTGTAAGGCGATAAGGGCTCAGTCAGATGTGCCGATCATCATGCTTACCGCAAAGGACACCGAAATAGATAAAGTAATTGGTTTTGAAATCGGTGCAGATGATTATGTCACTAAGCCTTATTCAAAGAACGAGTTGCTGGCGCGGATGAAAGCCGTGCTCAGAAGAAATGGTGGCCCGAAAGAAGCCGTTGATGGCATCTTGGAAGCTGGTCCGGTCCGTATGGATATCGACCGGCACATCGTTTATTTCAAAGGCGAAAAAGTAAGCATGCCGCTAAAAGAATTTGAGCTTTTGGAATTGCTTTTGGAAAACAAAAACCGCGTTTTGACCAGAGGTCAGATTATTGATCAGGTCTGGGGTTCAAATTACTTCGGCGACACTAAGACTCTAGATGTCCACGTCAAACGACTTAGGTCAAAAATTGAAGAGGATCCAGCCAGACCACAGCACCTACTCACTGTTCGAGGACTGGGCTACAAGTTTGAGGTTTAGTTAGTCGAAAGCGATTCGACTAATTCTTTATACTCCGGCAAGGTGTCATCAAGTACCGGAACGTTGATACGAACCGAACCCGAATCACTTTGAAGCAACACCTCTACGATGTCGCCGGCATTAGCGGCAAGTTTAATTTTTAGCGGTGGCTGGTTTTGATAACCGATGTTTACAACATCAAGTCCGGCAACGCTGTATTGCTGGAATACCCGCTCCCCGTCAGCGGTATTAAATCCAATGTTGAACGTCTCAGCCGAAGAGCCCGAATTCACAAAAGCTCCGAAAAAGCCATAGTTTCCTTTGTTATCCACAAAGTAAATGAGATTTCTTGCTTTCACATTGCCAAGATCAGCTTGCGCTCCATCACTTGGGGCATACATCTCCAGTGAGGCAACCGGGCTGGCTAGATTGCAGCCTGTGGTGCCTAAAGCAGTGAGAAGTGCCAATGAACTAGCAATTAGAGCACGACGAATACGCAATTTTCCTCCTGAGCTTACCTCCATTCTATCTTTGCTTGCTGTGGTAAAATTGGGCTTTACGAAGGGAAAACCTAATGTCTGTTACTCACGAATACAAAGGTGGAGTAGTTACTGTATTCCGAGATGGCAAATCGGTGATTACCTACGAAAAGGGGAAAATCGTTGTTTACCCTCACCACGGTGCCGCCAAAATTGTTGATATTAAGAAGCACATGCACCGCGGAGAAAATGTGCTCTCGCTGAAGCTTTTTGTTGAGCAGGGAAATCTAGAGATCTGGGTGCCGGTTAATAACTCAATCGATACCCAAGACGGGGTCAGCATTCGTGATGTGATTCAGCCAAAGGGTGTTCGCAAGGTGGAATCAATCCTGAAGGAAGAATTTATCGAGGAGCCAACCAACTGGTCCCGCAGATTCAAAGCAAACCAGGAAAAGCTAGCTTCCGGCGACGTATACAAGGTGGCCGAAATCGTTCGAGACCTCTGGCGGCGTGAACAAGACCGCGGACTATCAGCCGGTGAAAAGCGTATGAAAACCAAGGCCATGCAGATTCTCTGCTCCGAGCTAAAACTTGCACTAAAACTCGACGATGCTGGAGTTGAAGCCCACGTACTTAAGGTTTTGGCCAAAGGCGCAAAATAGCCTTATTAGGAGGCAGTTGAGATGAGTCGGGTTTCCGTAATTCTCGTGGCGGCTGGAGACGGAACTCGTCTAGGCCAAGGCATCGCCAAAGCCTTAGTTAAAGTACAGGGCCGAACTCTTCTAGAGCACGCGATTTCGCGCATCTTAGAAGTAAAGAATTTGAGCCAAATCGTAATTGCCTCACACGAGAATCACCTTGCGGAATTTGCCCAGGTTGGCAACAGGGCAGTTGCTGGTCGAGTCCAAGTTGATTACACGCCCGGCGGCAGTTCTCGGCAGGGTTCAATTTATAACGCCTTGCAAAAAGTTTCCTCGGATACCGATATCGTTTTGGTGCACGATGCGGCTCGCTGTTTTGCCCCAACTGAACTATTTGATCGGGTTGCAAAAGCTGTTGCCGAATATGGTTTCGGGGTCGTCCCAGTCTTGCCGATTGCGGATACTATCAAGCAAGTTGAAGCTGACGTAGTTTTAGCAACCGTGGATCGGGAGAATCTGCGCAGTGCACAAACGCCTCAGGGTTTTCGATTTGTCGAGCTTTTCGAGAACTATCAGAAAGTCAACCAAGACTTCACCGATGATGCTGCGCTGATGCAGTCTTTTGGTGAAGTGATTCATGGCGTAGTCGGTGATGGCAGGGCTTTCAAGATTACCCACCCAGAAGACCTGGCATATGCAAATAGTCTTTCAAGACAACAGCGAACCGGGATCGGAACTGATGTTCATCGCTTTTCTTCGGATGCTGCCAAGCCGCTGTATCTTGGTAGTGTCCTCTGGGAGAACGAAGTAGGGCTTGACGGACACAGCGACGGTGATGCCCTGAGCCACGCGATTGTTGATGCGCTGCTCTCAGCTGCTGGGCTAGGAGACATCGGAACTGTCTTTGGTACCGATGATGAAAAATACGCTGGGGCTAATGGCAGAGTATTTCTTGAAGCCACGCTAGCCAAGCTAACCGAGTCTGGTTGGAGCGTAGTCAATGTCGGTGCTCAGATTATCGGGAACCGACCAAAAGTAGCACCGATGCGCGAAGCAGTTGAAAAAGCGCTGAGTGAGATCATCGGCGCGCCGGTAAGCCTAGGCGCCACCACGACAGATGGATTGGGCTTTCTCGGTAACTCTGAGGGCGTAGCTGCAGTGGCAACAGCACTGATAGAAAGTAGGCTCTAGCCATGGCGCTTGAGCTATTCGACTCCAAGCAGCAAAAACTTCGCGAGTTTGTGCCACTAAGCCAAGGGCACGTGGAGATTTACCTCTGCGGCCCAACAGTTCAATCTGAACCGCACCTGGGCCATCTTCGAAGCGCTTTGGTCTATGACCTACTCAGACGTTGGTTGATGGCAACTGGCTACACGGTGACCCTGGTTCGAAACGTTACTGACATCGACGACAAAGTCTTAGTAAATGCGGGGAATCGCGATTGGCTTGAATTTGCCAGGGAAGTTGAGCAGAGTTTCAACGAAGCTTATTCAAGCCTAGGAATTTTGGAACCAACGCATAAGCCGTACGCTACTGATCATATTCAAGACATGATTGAGCTAACTCAAAAATTGATTTCACTAGGTCACGCCTACCAAGCAGAAGATGGTAGTGCGAATGTATTTTTTGACAGTTCGTCTTGGCCCGAATACGGGGAGTTAACCAATCAAAAACTTGAGAACATGGAAGGTGAAACAGATGCCAGTTTTGGTAGAAGATCACCAAATGATTTCGCGCTATTCAAAGCACATAAATCCGATGAACCAGAAACTGCCTGTTGGCAAACTCCCTGGGGCTTGGCCCGACCTGGTTGGCATATCGAATGCTCGGCCATGGCAAAACACTTTCTCGGTGAATCTTTTGATATTCATGGTGGTGGACTGGATCTTCGCTTCCCGCACCATGAAAATGAGTTAGCTCAATCCAAAGCAGCTGGTGATCGTTTTGCTAATTTCTGGATGCATAACGCTCTTATCACCATCAACGGTAACAAGATGTCGAAAAGTTTAGGCAATGGAGTTAGCGTCGCCGAGCTAAGGCAACAGGGAAGCTGGGCAGCGATTCGCTACTGGCTGCTTTCGGCTAATTATCGTTCCAACCTGGATTATCAATCCGGTTCAATTCTCGAGGCCCAGGCCGCTCTAGATCGCATTATCGGCTTTATTAGACGAACAACTTTGCACCGTGATGTTGACCTCAAGTCACTACCGCAGAGTTTCATCGAGGCGATGAACAGCGATCTAAACTTGCCCGAAGCATTGGCTATTCTGCATGAGAATGTTCGTTTGGGAAATCAGGCATTTGATGAGAATGATCCAAAGCTAACTGAAATATATGATTCGGTGCGTGCGATGGTTCACGTGCTGGGCTTGGATTTTGCTCTGGTGCGCCAGATCGTTGATCCGGAAAAGCTTGCCAAGATTGAAGAATTGATTGCCAAGCGTAATAGCGCGAAGGCTCAAAAAGATTTCGCTCAAGCCGATAGCATTAGGGCTGAACTTCACGGCATGGGAGTGAGCATCAAGGACATGCCGGATAAGACGATTTGGAGCATAGATGGCTAAGAAACCAGGCCGCCCGGGTGCTAGGGCGAAAAAAGCTGCTCCGCGAGTCGGTAGTGGCGGTAACCGCCGTCAGGGTCTTGAAGGTAGAGGGCCAACTCCTAAGGCGGAGGATAGAAAGTATCATCCAGCCGCCAAAGCCAAAGCCGCCAAGCAGGCGCGTGCAGCGAAGGCTCCAAAGATTGCCAAAAAAGGCGAGTTCTTAGCCCCGACCAACAAGACAGCTGGTAACGCTGGGGGTGCAGCTAGATCCTCAAGACGTGTTCAAAAGGCAACTGATGCCAGTGAAGTGCTCTCTGGAAGAAATTCTGTGCTAGAAGCATTACGGGCTAAGGTTCCAGCAACCGGGCTATTCATCGCCAACCGAATCGAAATAGATGACCGAGTCAAAGAGGCAATCAATCTAGCCAACACGCGCAATATAGCGGTGGCAGAAATCACTCGGCCTGAAATGGATCGCATGACAGGCTTCGATGCGGTGCACCAGGGCATAGCCCTGCAGGTCCCGCCTTATAACTATCAGCATCCCAGCGAAATGCTCGACAAGATTTTAGCTAGAGGGCAAAAGCCGCTGCTGGTGGCACTTGATGGAATCACCGACCCGCGCAACCTAGGTGCAATAATCCGATCGGTTGCAGCTTTCGGTGGTCAAGGTGTGATTGTTCCGCAACGTCGCTCTGTGGGTGTTACCGCCGCAGCTTGGAAGACTTCGGCTGGAGCTGCCGCTCGAATTCCAGTGGCACTGGCGGCAAATCTGAATGCCACAATCAAAGAGTTTCAAAAGCGCGGGCTGTTTGTAATTGGCTTAGACGGTGGGGGAGATATGAGTCTGACCAGTTTCAAGCTTGGTAATGAGCCGCTACTACTTATTATCGGCAGCGAGGGTAAAGGGCTTTCCAGGCTCGTTCAAGAAAACTGCGATGCCGTTCTCTCGATACCAATTGCCAAGGACACTGAATCGCTAAATGCGGGCATTGCCGCCTCGGTAGTTTTATATGAGGTAGCTAAAGCCAGAGCGCGTTAAATAAATAAATGGCCCAGTTTTCACTGGACCATTTATTTAAATTAGAACTTATTTCTTTTTTGGTGCAGCTTTCTTAACAGCCGGCTTAGCTACGGTCTTCGCCGCAGGCTTTTTAGCCGGCGCCTTCTTTACCGCAGCAGCTGGCTTAGCTACAGCTTTCTTTGGGCCGTCATCGTTTAGGCGAAGTCCGCTCTCAACATCAAACAGGTGTGTGATTCCGCCGGATGGCTTGAGATAAACCTTGTCACCGGAGCGAAGCGAGCTCTTTGAGCCGACTCTGGCGATGAAGTCAATTTCATTACCGTCAACCTGTGCACTGCCATACAAGAAGGCATCTGCACCGAGTTCCTCGATGATGCTAACGGTGACCTGAATACCTTCATTTTTGGTCACTACTAGATCCTCTGGGCGTACTCCGACAGTCATCTGCTTAGCCTTGGTCTTAGCCAAAACATTGGCTGGGACTTTTAGCGTCATGTTTCCAAACTGAACTCCACCGGTAACAACCTTGCTTGTGACTAGGTTCATCGCAGGGGAACCGATGAAGCCGGCCACGAACACATTGGCTGGACGCTCGTAAAGTTCA
The DNA here is from genome assembly GCA_964394575.1 of uncultured Rhodoluna sp. GTDB lineage: Bacteria > Actinomycetota > Actinomycetes > Actinomycetales > Microbacteriaceae > Rhodoluna. The sequence continues at coordinate 27,483 of CAYMYB010000005.1, forward strand.
CGAGGTGAGTCAACCTGCTGAAGCAGACCGTCTTTCAAAACTGCAACGCGATCACCCATGGTCATCGCTTCTACCTGGTCGTGAGTAACGTAAACAGTTGTTACACCCAAACGTCGCTGCAACGATGCAATCTGAGTTCTAGTTTGAACACGAAGTTTCGCATCCAGGTTAGATAGCGGTTCGTCCATGAGGAATACCTCAGGCTTACGCACGATGGCGCGACCCATGGCAACACGTTGACGCTGACCACCGGAAAGTGCCTTCGGCTTGCGGTCTAGATATGGTTCTAGATCCAAAAGCTTGGCAGCTTCAAGAACGCGAGCGGCACGCTCTTCTTTCTTGACTCCGGCAATCTTAAGAGCAAAGCCCATGTTCTCTGCCACGGTCATGTGTGGGTAGAGCGCGTAGTTTTGGAACACCATCGCGATGTCACGGTCTTTAGGTGGGATGTTGGTGACATCTCGATCACCAATCAGGATGCGACCCTCATTGACTTCTTCCAAGCCAGCGAGCATACGCAGGGTTGTGGTCTTACCACAACCGGATGGACCGACGAGAACTAGAAATTCTCCGTCTTTGACAGTCAACTTGATTTTGTCGACTGCCGGGCGAGTGCCACCTGGATAAAGCCGGGTAGCGTCCTCAAATGTTACAGTTGCCAATTTATTACTCCTTCAGCGGCAGGAACGAGCCGCACGATCCGTTGTGAATGGGGTCAAAGGGCCTTAAAAACCCTAAGTTTTTCTATTATCGCATTACCCGAGGCTTGCCTTAGACTTAAGAGCCTATGCAGTTTTGGCCAGTCGGCCAGAACCCCAATCTTTATGAGGTGTCTAAACTTATGTCGCTTAACCCGCGTCCAACCCGTTCCGAGCAACGTGAAGCCGCTAGGGCAAAGGCCCGTGAGCTAAGAGAAAAGCGCGCCAAAGGAGACAAGCGCAAGCGCTTTATCATCACTACCTCGGTGACCCTGGCCATTGTCGGTGTCGTTGCCGGAGTCGCTTGGCTGATTTTCAGTTTTAGCCAGGAAGCGATCAACAATAGCGAAAACGCTAAGAAGAGCCCGGCCAACGTTACAGCACTCGGAGGAGTTTTAGTTGGGAAAGACCTGAAACTGGTCACCCCAGCTGAAGCGGCTAAGACCAACCACATTGTGATTTATCAGGACTACCAGTGTCCGATCTGTCGACTTTTCGAAGAGCCAAACAACAGTCAGATTAAGACTTGGGCGGAAAAAGGTCTAGCCGTTATTGAGTATCACCCAATTTCATTCTTGGATGGAGCTTCGCTAAATAATTATTCTTCCAGAGCGACCAACGCTGCATTCTGTGTTGCAAACTCACAGCCGAACAAATTCTTTGACGTGAATAACGCCCTCTATCGTAACCAGCCGGAGGAGAACACTTCTGGGCCTACCGATGCAGAGATCAAGGATACGCTCAGAAGCGTCGGTGTGGCGATGAGTAATGAGATGAACCAGTGTATTGATCAGAAGCGTTACGCGAAGTTCATTGATAACCGCACCAACGAAGCTTTTGCTCAAAATGCAGTTACCGGAACTACCATCCCGCAGGGAACCCCACACATTCTGGTCAATGGCGTTCAATACACCTGGGCTGACACAGCGGCTGACCTACCTAACCCTGGTCGATTCGCTCAGTTCTTTGACCTACACAAGAAATAAATAAAGGAAACCAAATTGAAGAAGTCATTTCTATCTATAGCAATTGCTGCGGTCCTAGCTTTCACTCTGGCCGCTTGTTCAACGCCAGGCGCTAAGCAGATCGTCCTAAACACTGCATCTGGAGAGAACCCAGCCCTTACCGTTGGTCAACGCGCTAACATCGTCGGTGATTTGGATCTATCTGATTCAGAGCTAAAAGAATTCACCATTCTGGTTGAAGAGAAAGCTCCTGGTGGTGACTGGACCGAGTTCCGAAACATCAAAGCTCGTCAAGGATCTACCAGCGTAGGCTTTGCTCTAATTAAGAACGAACCGGGCGACTACAAGTATCGTGCCACCTTAAGCGGAGAAGGCTACGGTCCATTTGTTTCAGCTGAACTGACCATCACCTATAAGGCAAAGAACTAATTCTCTTTTTAGCAATAAAAGAGCACTAAACTTTTCCTCGGATGTCTCATCCAAGCCGACCTGGCGCAATTGGTAGCGCATCGCACTTGTAATGCGAGGGTTAGGGGTTCGAGTCCCCTGGTCGGCTCCAGAGTTTTCTAACTAGCCAAGAATTTCAGGGCATCAAAGACTAAAAAGGCTGGCCAGACCAAGGCTTTTAGTATTCCTAGAACACCCATCCAAAAGTCTGTCGCGGTGGACACGTAGTAGATGGCTGCACCTAAAGCACCGAGAAAATACAATGGCCCACTGGTCTTGATGCTGACTGAGTTACCAGATAGGCGCTTTTTTAGCTTCTTTTTCATCTTCTTCTTGAATTTGTTTGAGTCGAAATCGTTCATTTCAATGCCTCCTAAGCCTTAATCCTAACCAGGGCCTGATCGGTCTCGATAACTTCAGCAAACTCGCCAGACAGGTTTACCGCAGTGGTCATAGCCAATTCCTCGGCCGAAACTTTTTTACCTTGAAAGCTCTTGGCAAAGGTGTGAGTGGCATCAAGAATAAACCAGGTGTCCAGGCCAAGATTTCCAGCCATTCGCGCGGTTGTCTCGCAGCACATGTTTGTTTGAATACCGCAGATAGCAACAGCGTTGATTCCAGAATTTTGCAACCACTGATACAAATCCGGTTTTCCATAGAAGGCGGAATTAACTGACTTTGTCACCAGTAGATCTGGCTCACCGCTTACTACATCTTTGAAATCGTTTCCGGGTTGACCGGGTCTGAGTACCGAGTTTTCCATCACTGAATCATGCCGAACAAAAACTATCGGCTGCTTGGCTTCGCGCCAGCCAGCAATTAGTTTTGCAACGTTTTCTTCGCAATCAGGATTGTTGCGCTCACCTTTTTCGTCCCATGCCGAGAAACCTTTTTGAACATCGATGACAATAAGCGCGCGCTTCAACTAATTACTTCTCTTCTTTGAAAGTAATGCTCACCGAGTTGATGCAAAAGCGATCACCGGTTGGTGTCTGCGGAGCATCTTCAAAGACATGCCCGAGATGGGAACCGCAGGCTCGGCAGAGAACTTCTACCCGCTTCATCCCGTGCGAGTTATCTTCGCGGAGTTCAACAGCATGATCTTCTTTTGGTTCGTAGAAACTTGGCCAGCCGCAGTGTGAATCAAATTTGGTGGTGCTGGTAAACAGTTCTGCCCCACAGCCTCGGCAGGAGTATGTTCCAGTGCGCTCTTCGTTAAGCAGTTCACCGGTGAAAGCTCTTTCTGTGCCTGCTTCACGAAGTACGTGGAACTCAAATTCAGTTAATTCGGCTCGCCACTGCTCTTCTGTTTTCTCAACTTTGCGTTCGGTCATTTCGTCCTTCTTCAGTAATCTCGCAGGTTAGGAACCTAATATAGAACAGTTGGGGCAAAGGAGTGAACATGGCCAAGGAGAAACAGCAGGATCTGTTGGATCAGATTGCCGCTGATTACAAGCACGCCGGCCGTCACCGCGCTAAAAAGACCGCCAAGGATCGCTGGATTGAATTACTTTGGCTAGCGGTTGCCTCGGTGCTGCTCAGTTCGTCTGGATATTTCGGTTTGCAATATGCCGTTAGCGCCATCGCCACCCCAAGCCCATCCCAACGCATAGTCAACGGAGTTGACCTGAATACCCCGATAACGGTTATAGATGGCTCCGGCACCAGAAAACTAGCCAGCCCAATCGGCCAGGCACTTCTAAACGGCAAGCTGGTTGTCCCGTATTCGAGGACCCTAGACAAGATCATTTTGACCAAATCTTTGATAAAGATTCAGAAGGAAGAGTATCGTGCGCTAGCCAAGCGGATGATGCTTATCATCGGCGAATTGCCGATTGTTTTGGATAAAGATGCCAAATATCCGATTGAAGTTCGCCTGGGTTCGGATTATGTGCCGAAAACCCCTATAAATTAGCCATTTTTGCTCTATAACGGTCCTGTTATAGGGGAAAAATTAACTTGCCAATAGTTCTAGGTTTGACCCTAGACTAAACACAGTCTTAAAAGGATTCGTTTGCTAAACACTCGAAATCACTTCGGTCAAAGCTGGAGAGACTGCAGTGAAGGAAGTACCGGATCTGAATGAAACAAAGTTATAGGAGCAACACATGGCACAAGGAACCGTAAAGTGGTTCAACTCTGAAAAGGGTTTCGGCTTCATTACTCAGGATGGTGGAGCTGACGTTTTCGTTCACTTCTCAGCTATCCAGGGCGATGGATACAAGGAACTCAAGGAAAACCAGAGGGTTGAGTTCGAGGTAAAGAACGGCGACAAAGGCCCACAGGCCGACAACGTCCACGTTATCTAAGGACAACTAAACGGATTAGACCACCCTTTTAGGGTGGTCTATGACTTTAACCCTGACTTGCACTCTAAGCCAGAGAGTGCCAGAATTGATTAGCACTCAAGTAATGAGAGTGCTAATTATCCGTTTTTACTACTCGTCCAGGAGGGCGTAACCAAACATGGCAAAAATCATTAGCTTTAACGAAGAGGCACGTCGTGGTCTTGAGCGCGGCTTGAACATCCTTGCCGACACCGTAAAGGTCACCCTTGGCCCTAGAGGTCGCAACGTGGTTCTAGAAAAGAAATATGGTGCTCCAACTATCACCAACGATGGTGTTTCCATTGCTAAGGAAATCGAACTCGAGGATCCTTTCGAGCGTATCGGTGCAGAACTGGTTAAGGAAGTCGCAAAGAAGACTGACGATGTTGCCGGAGACGGAACCACCACCGCCACCGTTCTTGCACAGGCACTCGTTCGCGAAGGGCTTCGAAACGTAGCTGCAGGTGCGGACCCGATTAGCCTAAAGCGTGGCATTGAGAAAGCTGTCGAAGCTGTTATCGCCGAGCTGTTCAAGCAGGCTAAACCGGTTTCTTCCAAAGAGCAGATCGCTGCGACCGCATCGATTTCTGCAGGAGATACCGTTATTGGTGAAATCATCGCCGATGCAATCGACAAGGTTGGTAACGAGGGTGTAGTAACCGTCGAAGAAGGTAACACCTTTGGAATTAATCTTGAGCTAACCGACGGTATGCGTTTTGATAAGGGATTCATCTCTGGTCTTTTCGTAACCGACCCAGACCGCCAAGAGGCAGTTTTGGAAGATGCTCTCGTCTTGATTGCAAACAGCAAGGTCTCGCAGGTTGCTGAGATTGTTCCTATCGTCGAGAAGGTAATGCAATCGGGTAAGCCTCTTTTGATCATCGCTGAAGATGTTGAAGGCCAAGCACTGGCAACACTGGTGCTAAACAAGATGCGCGGGGTATTCCGTTCAGTTGCAGTCAAGGCACCAGGTTTTGGTGATCGCCGCAAGGCCATGCTGCAGGACATCGCAATTCTCACCGGTGGAACAGTTATCACCGAAGAACTCGGTCTAAAGCTGGAGAACGCAACCCTAGACATGCTAGGAAGTGCTCGCAAGGTAGTTATCACTAAGGATGAGACAACCATTGTTGACGGTGCAGGTGAAAAAGACCAGATCGCCGGTCGCGTTGAGCAGATCCGTCGTGAAATCAGCAACACCGACAGCGACTACGACCGTGAGAAGTTGCAGGAGCGTCTAGCCAAGCTTGCCGGTGGTGTTGCAGTTATCCGCGCTGGTGCTGCCACTGAGGTTGAGCTTAAGGAGCGCAAGCACCGTATCGAGGATGCCGTTCGTAACGCCAAGGCTGCCGTAGAAGAGGGTATCGTCGCCGGTGGTGGAGTTGCTCTAATCCAGGCTGGAAAGGCCGCGTTTGACAGCCTAAAGCTAACTGGCGATGAGGCAACCGGTGCCAACATCGTCAAGGTTGCTATCTCAGCTCCGCTAAAGCAGATTGCTCTAAATGCTGGCCTTGAGCCAGGTGTTGTAGCCGAGAAGGTTGCTAACCTGCCTGCCGGTCACGGTCTGAACGCTGCCAACGGCGAGTATGTCGACATGCTTGCTACCGGAATCAACGACCCAGTCAAGGTAACCAGATCTGCTCTGCAGAACGCTGCCTCGATTGCCGGTCTATTCCTAACCACCGAAGCTGTAGTTGCAGACAAGCCAGAGCCTCAAGCTCCTTCGATGCCAGCTGGTTCAGGAATGGATTTCTAAAAACTTAGCCGAGAATCGCTCCGGCTAAAAGGGGTGGAACCAATTAGGTTCCACCCCTTTATGCATTCACCGTGAAACTAGATGAAAAGCCTTTGGTTGGCAGCTTCAATTTCACTGTATTGATGAGCAGCTATCCGAAGTGCTGTGCCGAGTTCGCCGAGCTGGTTATCAACCGTGGTAGCGGTGATTTTCCAGCGACCAACCAACTCCTGAAAGCTCGATGCGGCTGAACCGCGCCAGACATCCTGCAATCGCAATAGTTGCGAATGTAGTGCATCGACTTCCGTTTGGAGTTTGGCAATCGTTGCTTGAATGGTGCTGTTAGCAGCTAGAACTTGTTCGCTATCTACTTGTATTTGGGCCATTTGTTTACCTCCTTAGGTAAACAATCGAATCGCAGACTAGCTAGCTTGGGAAAGGCTTTTTCTTTTCTGTTGAGAACTAGTTGGTTTTAGAAACCTGTTAGTTGGGAAGATTCACTCTAAAGGTTGCCCCGCCACCTTTAGTTTCCTCGGCAACAATTTTGCCGCCGTGGGCCTGAATAATCGATTTAGCAATGGCAAGACCGAGACCCGATCCGCCAGCATCGCGATTTCTAGAATTGTCGCTTCGGTAGAAACGTTCAAATACTTTGCTACGAAGCTGTTTTGGAATACCCGGACCGTGATCAATTACCTTGATGACCAGTTCGTTGTCCTTAACACCAGCGGCAATCTCAATCGGCTTTTCTCCAGCAAAAATTCGAGCATTATTTAGTAGATTCGTCAGAACCTGAGTCATCGCAGACTCGTCCATTTTCCAATCTAACTTTCCAGTTAGCGCTTTGCCGTTGAGATTGGTCAGTGAGATATTCAAGTCAGGGAAACCGGCTTTCAGGTTATCGGTTACCTTTTCAATAAGTTTTTGAACATCGGTGCTGGCAAATTGCAAACTCTTCTCGTTATCCAATCTGGCTAGGGCAAGAAGCGACTCAACCAGCGATGACATCCGCAGCGCTTCGGCCTCAATCTTGGACATCGAGTCATCGACTTCCTTTTTAGTCTTGAAAGCACCTTTGCGATACAACTCTGCGTAACCACGAAGGGTCACTAGGGGAGTTCTAAGTTCGTGGCTGGCGTCAGCCACAAATTCTTTCATTCGCTTTAGCGTTTTGTTTCGCTCTTTTAGGGAGTCTTCAATTGAGTCCAACATCTCATTCAGTGAACGGTTGATGATTGCAATCTCAGTATCACCTTCTATCTGAGGCAACCTGGAATCTAGCTTTCCCTCCCGAACGGCATCCGCGGCCGTCGTCACCTCTCGAAGCGGCTTAAGTGCCGTTTTAACGCTGAGCCAAAGCGTAGCGGCGATTATGATCAGCAGTAAAAAGCTGAAGCCGAAGCCGATAGCGCGGTACTGGTTGAGGATGGTTTGCTCATAGGTTGTTGGTATCGCGACAACGACCGAACCACTGTTGTTTCTTAGCGGCAGCGCAACCAATCGCCACTCCTGCGCTTTATCGCCAGAACCCTTAGAAATATCTGCCGTGAATGGGCTCCCCTTTAGGGCAATTACCGAGATCAGGTTGAATTCACTTAAGTTTGGCACCGGTCGATCACCGATTGCCGAAGAGACAAGGCCGATATAGATCTTGCCGCTTGGATCCAGAAAGGCGATGTAATAATCACTTGGCAGAGCTGGAAGCGCAATGTCACCGGCCATAAAACGCTCGCGGACAGTTACCGGGTCAACCTCTGCCAGAATCTGGGCACTTTCTACCAGGGTTTCTTCGGTATTACGCTGAACATCACTTCGCAGGAATGCTAGAGCTCCGAGAACAAAGAAAGATAGAACAATAGCAAGAGCAATTACCGATGTTACAGTCAGTCGGGTCCTAAGTGAAAGTCGAGACCAAAACGTTCCAGCCTGTTTTAGTGCCGTTTTTTTAGTTTTGGTCCTAGACATCAGTCGTTCTTATAAGTTCTAAACATGTATCCGACACCGCGCTTAGTCTGAATCAACTGATTCTTACTCAGCGGGTCGATTTTTTTGCGAAGGTAGGAAACGTAACTTTCGACAATACCTTGCTCACCGTTGAAATCGTATTCCCAAACGTGATCCAGAATTTGGTCTTTGCTCATAACTCGGTTTGCATTGGTCATTAGGAATCTAAGTAGCTTGTATTCGGTGGGGGATAACTCGATTTCCGTTCCGTTTACAAAAACTTCGTGGGCATCCTGGTTGATCCTGATTTCCCCAACTTCGAGAATGCTGTCTTCGGTTTCACGCTTTTTGGTCCGACGTAAGATCGCATTGATACGGGCAATAACTTCATCAATTGAAAAAGGCTTGGTCATGTAGTCATCGCCACCGACGGTAAGGCCGGTTACTTTATCGCTGCGATCGTCCCGAGCTGATAGGAAGAGCACCGGAACATCTATCTGCATTGACCTTAGTTTCGTGGTAACCGAAAAGCCCGACTGGTCTGGCAACATCACATCGAGCACCAAAATGTCTGGTTTCGCCTTTTCAGCGACACTAACGGCTTCGGCACCAGTGCCGACTGAGTAAACGCTGAAGCCAGCAAATTTCAAACCAGCTTCGAGTAAATCCCGGATGTTCTTCTCGTCATCTACGATGAGTACGCGTGGTGTTTTCATGGCCTAAATCTTTCAGTTCAGCCTAACTAAAGACTGAGTTTAGCCTGTGTGTTACCTGAGAGTTAAATATCCTCAACATCAAGAATCTCATAGGCATAGCCCTGCTCGGCCAGAAAGCGCTGGCGGTTCTGGGCAAAATCTTGATCCACGGTGTCTCGGGTGATCAGGGTAAAAAAGTTGGCTGATCGGCCATCTGCTTTGGGTCTGAGCAGTCTTCCGAGTCGTTGGGCCTCTTCCTGTCTGGAGCCAAATGAACCAGAGATTTGAATAGCCAAAGAAGCCTCGGGTAAATCTACGGAGAAATTAGCCACCTTAGAAACCACCAACACCGAAATCCTGCCTTCACGGAAATCAGCAAACAGCTTTTCTCTGGTATCGACCGGCGTATCACCGGTAATCAAGTCGGCGGCTAAGCTCTCTGCTACCTCGTGTAACTGATCCAGATATTGCCCGATGATAAGAGTTGGCTCAGTCGGGTACTTTTCTAGTATTTTTCGAATCACCGGAATTTTTCTTGCAGAGCTAGCTGCTAACCGATATTTATCTTCGGTTTCAGCAAGTGCATACTCCATTAACTCTTCTTCAGGCAAATCAATTCTGACCTCGAAGCATTTTGCCGGAGCGATATAACCCTGCTGCTCAATTTCTTTCCACGGGGCATCGAATCGCTTCGGACCAATAAGTGAAAAGACATCACCCTCTTTTCCATCTTCCCTAACTAAAGTTGCGGTAAGACCCAATCTTCTTCTTGCTTGTAAGTCGGCAGTCATCTTAAAAATCGGAGCTGGAAGCAGATGAACTTCATCGTAAATAATTAGGCCCCAGTCACTATTATTTAACAGGGAGAGGTGTGAGTAGTCACCCTGCTTTTTGGTAGTGAGAATTTGGTAGGTGGCAATAGTGATAGGCGCAACTTGTTTAACCGAACCGCTGTATTCACCGATCTCATCTTCTGTCAGGCTGGTTCGCCTAAGCAGTTCTGCTTTCCATTGCCTGGCCGAAACCGTATTAGTCACCAAAATCAGCGTGTTAGTCTTTGCCACCGCCATCGTGGCAGCACCGACCAGCGTCTTACCTGCGCCACAGGGCAGCACCACAACTCCTGAACCACCTTCCCAGAAGCGCTCCACTGCCTGCTCTTGATACTGCCGCAGTGACCAGCTCGAATTATCTAGATCGATATCGTGAGCCTTACCTGGAGCAAAACCGGCAAGATCCTCCGCCGGCCAACCCAGCTTTAGTAACTCCTGTTTTATCTGGCCTCTTGCCCATTCAGCAATTTGCCAGGCGTTTTCCTCAGTCCGATCGATAAGCAGATCCCTGACCTTACGATTTTGAATAACTTGGACTAGCACCGCTGGTTCAGCGGAGTAGAGCTCGAGCTGACCCTCGCTGTTTTTGCGGATAATCAGTTTTCCATAGCGAGCCATGGTCTGTTCGATGTCCAAGCGGATGCTGGTTGGCACTGGGAATTTGGCATACTTATCTAAAACCCCGAGCACAAAACTACTGTCGTGCCCCGCCGCCCTGGCATTCCATAACCCCAGCTTGGTAATGCGATAGGTGTGGATGTGTTCAGGCGCTCGCTCCAGCTCGGCAAATACGGCTAAATCGTGTCTAGCTTCTCCAGCCTGCGGGTGGTCGGTTTCCAGCAGGGCAGTTTTATCGCTCTGCACGATTAGTGCTCCAGTAGACATCCTTTTAGCCTATGGCAACACTGGTTATGCTGGCCAGCGGTAGCACTCGTTCGCAGTCAGCCTGCTTATCTTTTGCCCGCAGTCGCCCATTGGCAAGGCCAGTTGGTTCTACTACGAACTCCCGCTTCATCTTCTTATCGGTAACGCTTACTCGCACGGTGCCCTTATTTTTGATGGCAAGTTCTAAGGTTCTGATGATGTCATCGCCGAGCGGATTTTCCCCCATCCGTTTATCGTGTTCCCGCCAGCGTCTAATATCGTCAGCAACACAGTGCCGACCAGGTTGTTGGTGGAAACCTTCTTGATTTAACCAGCTGGTGATTATTTCACCGGCTGAATTTAGCGCAACCGCAGGATACTTGTTCTCGCGAAGTTGGTAGTAAACAAGTTCTTGATCAAAATTAGTAATCAAACTGTTTTCGGTGTGCTTTTGAAAACTAAGCGCTTTGAGTTCACTGTTGTTTAGTATGGCGGTGAGCAGAACCTTGTCCTTTGATTCCAAAACAGTGCCTTGATTCTCTTGCCTTAGGCTCAGCCGACCAAATCTTGCCGCAGTTTCACGAATCAGGTAGTCAACCGGTTGTGGCAGATCTTTACCAGTTAGATCCAAAAGAATCTTTCTAATCTCGGTTTCAGTTAAGCCAGTTTCCATTCCGTAACTCAGGCTCAGAGCGCTCATTCGATAGCTCGATGCGACACCGATTCGCTCAAGATCGACAAAGCGACGAAGCATAAGTTCGGTTTTGGTATCCAACGGCCCTGTTGAGATAAGTGTCAAATCCGCCTGAAGAATTAGACGGTTGTGCACTTTCGGCATTTGCTGAAAAATTGCTGCCTTAGCTTTCTCAAACTCGCCCTGCATCAGAGGTTTATACCAACTAGCCACCTGGTGATTTGCCGTCAGCCCAATCAACTCAGCTAGGGCGACCAGATTGGCCATGTGTGAGGCAATACCCTGGTTGGCCAACGGAAAGTTTTCCTTTATGGCTTCGGAGAGATTTGTTTCGGTAGCTAAATCCCGGGCAGACTCTGGCCCCAAAAGAGCTAACCAATTGCTAGCCAATTTCAGCCAGCGATCGGCTGGTTCACTTTCTAACCAGGCTGCATATTCTTTGCCAACTCGCCAGCGCTTCTGATGCAGAACGACCAAGCCGGCAATCTGGGCCAGAGCATATAACTGTCTTGCATAATCAATTTCTCTGCCAAGAAAGTTGGCTAATCTTCGCAACTCGGCAACCCCGACATCACCGCGACCAACCTCTGGGACATATCGGTGATCCAACTCAATCACTAATTCGGTTAGCGCTTGAATACTTTCGAAGGCACCGACAGCAGCCAGCGGATCAATTGACTCGGCGGATATTTCATCAGGAATTCTCTCGCTATCAACTGGGAGAGTTATTTGCTGCAGGATTTTTCTAGAAACCAACTGCCTGAAAGTTTCGGCAGCGCTCAGATAAGGCATATATCCCTTCTCGGTTTTCTGAACCAGAAACAACTTGGCAAGTACTTCTAACTGAGCTTTATCAGTGGCCTTGGTTTTACCTTCAAGCAGATTGTCGAAGGCGATTATTTGATTTCTGGTAAGTCCGGCAATTGCACCTTTGAGGTTTTGCGGCTTAGCCAGTGCGCTCGCGAAGTCAAAAAAGTCTTTGAAATTAGCCGAAGGCATCAGCCTGATGCCGATGATGCGCTCAAGTTCAGGATCGCTTGACTTGGCTAGCGCTTTGGCTATCTCTAGGACTTCTGACATTTAGCTAATTACTTCTCTTTTTCCGCCTGGCACTAAGAATCAGCACACCGATTAGGCAGAGAACTCCAAATGGCAACGCTAGCATCGGCACCAGACCTAGCCCCACCGGCATGAACTTATACTCGGTGAAGGCCGAGAGAAGTATGACGAGCACCGCTAGGACACTGATTATTACTGAGCCGATAAAACTGAATGCTAAAAAGCTCTCCAGACGACTGGAATCCGGTTTGTTATTGGTCATCCTTTTAGGATACTTGCTCTAGCCGAGTAAAATGAAGGTTGCAGCAACGAAAGAGGTAGTTATGCCAACAGGACACGTAAAGTTCTTTGATTCGGTCAAAGGCTTTGGTTTCGTGCAATCCGATGAAGGGGCCGAAGCCTTCCTCCACGTGACCAATTTGCCTGAAGGCATGACCGATATCAAGCCTGGAACCAGGATTGAATACAGTGTGGTTGATTCCAAACGTGGTGCTCAGGTGCTTACCCTCAGGGTGTTGGAAGTTCCAGAGAGTCTCGAGAAGAAGCAGCGCGCTGCTACCCGAATGAAAAATGAGGATCTCGTGATTCTAGTTGAGGGGCTCATTGCTGCCTTGGATAAGATAAGGCCTGGCATTGAGCATGGTCGCTTGCCCGAAGGTGCAAGTGCAGACAAACTTGCCAGATTGCTACGCACCTTGGCCGATCAATTGAAAAGCTGATGGCTAAACCCAAGCGCGCACCTAAATTTGTGAAGTTGCTCAAGCCGAGCAAAACGGTCAAGGCTAAATTCGATGTTAAGGCTTTTGCCGAGGTAGCTGCGAAAAGCGCCGCTGGCCGGGAGCTCGGAGCTTTCGTTGAATCAGTCACCGAGGATGCTGTCACTACTTTTATTTGGGAGGCGAATCTCAAAGGCTATAAAGGTTGGCGCTGGAATGTCCTGGTGCATCAGATAGATCCGGCAACTGAACCAACTCTTTCTGAGGTTGTCTTGCTACCTGGTCCAGAGGCCATCCTGGCACCGGACTGGGTGCCTTGGGCCGATCGGCTGGCTGACTACCAAGCGCTTCAAGCAGAACTTGAAAAGCAGGGTCAATTGGAGCATCAGGAAATCTCCCACGAAATTCAGGAAGAGTTAGCGGTCCTTGACTTTGAAGAAAGCGAAAACGCCAAGGACGATAGCAACTAAACAGGTGTAGGGATACCAAATCTTATTCGGGCTAGTGATTTGCTCGTAGAAAACTACCACCAATACAAAGGCTATGGCGAAGCCAATGATTCCAATGATTACAGCCTTCTTAGCCGTACCACTTATTGGCTCAGGATCTGGTTTTCGGTCAGAATCCTTAACTATCCAGCGCACTACAACCGCTCCACAACATACTCGATTGCTGAGGTTAGCTTCTCCAGATCTGAGACATCGCTATTCACAAAAGTGGCAATACGCAGCTGGTTGCGTCCAAGTTTTCGGTAGGGGTCGGTATCCACGATGCCATTTTGGCGAAGCACCTTTGCCAGCTCGGCCGCATCTATTTCGGCAGCAAAATCCATGGTCAGCACAACCTGCGAGCGGTGGCTTTCGTCTTTGACGAAAAAATCAACGTAATCGGTTTTAGAAACCCAGTCGCAAAGCACAGCCGAAGCTTTTTTGGTTTGCTGATCAGCCCACCTTAGCCCACCGGATTCGTTTAGGTATTTAACCTGTTCATTGAGTAGAAACAACGTGGCCAATGCCGGGGTGTTTAGCGTCTGATTCAAACGAGAGTTTTCCAGCGCTATTTTTAGCGAGAGAAATTCTGGGATGTAGCGATCAGTTGCGGCTATTTTTTCTACTCGTTCAACGGCCTGCGGGGAGAGCAGGGCCAACCAGAGCCCACCATCGCTGGCAAAATTTTTCTGTGGAGCAAAGTAGTAGACATCCGTCTCCAGAGCATCAAAATATATTCCTCCGGCTGCGCTGGTGGCATCGGTTAAAAATATGGCATCCGAATCGGCGGTAACTCGTTTTACCGGAGCGATGACTCCAGTTGAGGTCTCATTCTGCGGATAGACGTAGGTTTTTATCCCTGGCTTACCCACCAATTCTTTTCTGGAGCCGGCTTCAGCTTGGATTAGTTCAGGTTTTTCCAAAAAAGGAGCAGCCAGAGCAGAGGCGAACTTCGCACCAAACTCACCGTGCACCAGTGCTTGGCTTGGCCCCATCGCCAAACTGTATGCCGCAACATCCCAGAAGGCGGTTGAGCCACCGTTACCAAGTGCTATCTCGTAGCCGTTCGGGTTACCAAAAAGCTCGGTCAAGCCAGTTTGGATTTCAGCCACCATGTTTTTGATTGGTGCTTGGCGGTGCGATGTGCCCATCAGCTTTGCGCCAGATTTAGCAAAGGCTTCCAATTGCTCCGGACGCATCCTTGACGGACCACAGCCGAAGCGCCCGTCCTGGGGAATCAGTTCTTCGGGGATTCTAATTTCTGGCATTGTTAGAAAAGTTTAGTCCAAGGCAGATGTCGAGAAAGATTAGGCTTGTAATAATGAGTGATTTAATCGACACCACCGAAATGTATCTTCGGACCATCCTGGAGCTCGAAGAAGAGGGTCATGTTCCGATGCGGGCCAGAATTTCGGAACGGCTGGATCAATCTGGACCGACCGTCTCTGAGACCGTGGCCCGGATGGAGAAAAACGGTCTGGTTATAGTAAGTAATGATCGGCACTTGGAATTGACCGCAGCCGGGCGAAAGCTAGCCATTGAGGTAATGCGCAAGCACCGCCTAGCTGAGCTACTACTGGCGCGAGTGATCGGCCTAGAGTGGCATCTAGTCCACGAGGAGGCCTGTCGCTGGGAGCATGTGATGAGTGAGCAGGTAGAACGTCGAATTCTGGAATTGGTGCCAGATTCAGAAATCTCGCCATTTGGTAATCCGGTGCCTGGGCTTGAAATGCTGGGTAGAGCAAAATCAGTAGCGCTTGAAGATAAGGTAGCGCCACTTATTGAATACTTGGATCAGGAAGTGCTGATCAAGCGAATTGCTGAGCCGCTTCAGGTCTACCCCGATGCTTTAGCTCATTTGGCTGCCACGGGCATAGTCCCCGGAGCCAAGGTCACGGCAAGCCAATTAGCCTCCCGAGTTGAGGTAACCGTGTTGGAATCGGGTAAAAAGCTGGCTTTAACCGCCTTTGACGTGGCGCATATTTTCGTGTCGGTAGCCTAAATAAAGGGCAAAAGCCGCAAAGTTTCCTGTAACTGCTCTAGCTGAGTGAATCAGCAGGTCATTTCGCGGTAAAATCATAGAACCCGCAATCAGCCAACCCAGATTCGGGTGCGAACACAGCAAACTCCATAGCCTTGAGTTGTGTTATCTAAACGCTAGAGGATCGGAAGAACTTTTCCGATGATGATTTAGGAGGACAGTTTGGCTAAAAAGCCTGAAGGTAGACGTCGCGCCGATGTCGAGATAAACATTCTCGAATCATTTGAATTGCGCAGTCGCCGTTCGGTACGCGAGAGCGAGCGTAAAAAGTTAACTCGTGCTGCTCGTCGTGCCGAAAAGAAGGCAGCCAAGTTGGATCGCAAATATTTTGCTGCTAACCCACCAACTAATCCAACTACTGCGGTTGGCACAATTATTTCTGCTACCCCAAAGGTGCCATTTAGAAAACGTGGCTCGGTTAAGAACACCTTGGTAATGGCCTTCAATGCCGGTGTAATTGCCACGGTAGCACTGCCAGCGTATGCTTTCTCTCCTGCGGTTACCGCTGTATCGGGTCTGACCGATGCCACCGCTGACGCCCAGACATTGAGTTTGATTAAAGAGACCGCCGTAAATTACGAGCGCGGTTCTTACAAGATGATGTCCGCTGAAGACATTCTTCGTATGACCAACCGCAACAACTACCTGAGCTATAAGGGTCTAACCGCTATCGATTATGCCCAGTCCCCAAACTATGACAGGCTCACCCCAGAAGACATTCTTAAAGTAGCTCAAAAGTATGTTGGCGTTCCTTACGTGCTTGGCGGTGAATTACCTACTGGTTTGGACTGTTCTGGTTACACCCGCTTGGTTTTCTCGGAATTTGGTGTCTTGTTGCCACACTCGGTTATGGCCCAGTCCTATGACCCTCGGGTTAGAAGAATTCCAAGAAGCCAAGCTCGACCAGGCGATTTGGTGATTATGACCAACCTGAGCCACCAGGGCATCTATGCCGGCAACGGAATGTTCTACCACGCTCCTCAGCGCGGCGACCGAGTTAAACTGGCACCGATTTTCACCGATCGCTACTACTTCGCCAGAGTCGTTAACGACTAAATCCTGTTCCAATCGTTAACATTTCGGTTCGGAGTGTTGGCCAAGTACTGGATTACATTTGCCTTACTCTTGAGCCAAGTTATTTATCTGCCCGAACAGGAAGAGATCAATGAAAGTTAGACATGTGCCCGCCAAGCACAAGTTCTGGCACCTTCATATAATCTGTCCCTGTGAGGCATCGGCCCCTGCGCGTCACCACTAGTTGGTGGCGCGTTTTTTGTTGGTGCAGATAGCTAACTTAACGAAAACCTGCAATCCGTGCAGGTGATTTCGAAAGGAAAGTTATGCGAACCTTGGTTCTAAATGCTGGTTACGAGCCGCTAGCTGTGGTCTCATTCAAGCGAGCAATTGTCTTAGTGCTGAATCAGAAAGCCACAGTGCTCGAAGGATCAGCCGATCGAAAAGTTCATTCAGCCTCAGGTGAATACGAATTACCTTCAGTGATCCTCTTAAGCCGATATGTTCGTGTGCCCGGCTCTAGAAACATCCCACTTTCTCGCAGAGGAATCTTGCGTAGAGACGGATATCGTTGCGCTTATTGCAAACGGGCTGCTAACACCGTCGACCACGTACAACCAAAATCTCGCGGCGGCAATGACAGTTGGGAAAACCTAGTCGCCTGCTGTTTGCGCTGTAATAACATCAAAGGCGATAAAACTCTCAATGAGCTTGGTTGGCAGATTTCATTTACCCCCAAAATGCCTACCGGTGGTGCATGGCTAATCCGTGGAGCCGATCGAGTTGAACCGGAGTGGGACGAGTACCTGCGTCTATCAAACGCTGCCTAATTGGTGCCCCCGAGAAGAATCGAACTTCCGCACATGGTTTAGGAAACCACTGCTCTATCCACTGAGCTACGAGGGCAAAAAGCATTTGCAAAGAACAAACTTACCCGAATCTAGGCCTAGCCTACGATGTTGATTGCTGCGGAAAAGTTAGGCTAGTTGCCTAATGACTGATAAATCCAAGCAGGGCTTTGAAATTTGGCTGGAGCAGGTCCGCGCCATCGGTGGGCCCAATCCGCTGACTAATTTGGATACCGAGGTTTCCGGTCTAGTCAACTTAGAACGTGCCCATCCGGTTGGGCTATCACTTTTTACCAAGAGCCACCGCGGTTTGCTGGTAAATCTGATCCGGGACCCAATTGCCTATTCCAAAGCCCTCACCGAGGCTAGAAGAATCAAACTAAAAAGTGAGCGCCTAGCTACCAACTTTGGTATTGACAGCCTATTTTTACTAGCCGGTGCGGTTGATTTCAGCCCACTCAAACTAGATCTGAGAATGCCTATTGTGATGTGGCAGGCAGAACTAATTCGCAAAGGCGCAGATTTTGAGCTAGTACTGACTGGTTCGCCGATGATTAACCCGGAATTGATTCTCACCCTAAGGCGCGAATTCAACATCAGCCTAGATGTGAATCGCTTGCTGAAACTTTATGTTGATTCGAGCGATCTGGCCCCGATCACTCTGCTCAGCTTTGTTGCCGAGTCGACGAAGGCTGTTCCAGAACTCGAAATCCAGCGCACCCTGGTGCTAACTAACGCAACTATTGCGCCAACCCTGATGCTCAATGAGATCAGAGCAGAAAATGAACTGGCCAAAAAGCTTTTAAATGTCAATGGGCAGATAATCAATGAGCAGAAACTAGCTCCACTGCTAGCCGGCGATGCTGATCGAGAGCAAAGCAGAATTGTTAGTCGTGCCCTAAATGGCGATAGTTTCGCGGTTGAAACCTTACCTGGTACCGGATACACCCAAACTGTTGCCAATATTCTTGGAGCGCTCAGTGCTCAGGGCAAAAGAGCTTTGGTCTTGGCACCTAGACGCCAGACCCTGAATGAATTAGCTGATCGGCTCTCTCAGTTTGGTCTAAACGGTTTACTGGTTAGAGCACACTCCTGCTGGCTTGATCTAGTTTCTGCTATTTCAAGATTCGAAAAATCAGAACCAGCGGATCTAGCTGGAGCCAGAGCGCTGCGCGATCGGGCAGTAGCTGAGTTAGAAAAGTATTACGAAAGCCTGCACCTAGAACATCCGGTGCTGGGTATTAGTATCAGCCAGGCACTTGAAAAACTTGCGGTGCTGAGCGCTTTGCCAAAACCCCCGAAGACAACCGCTCGCATTATCGGGCCGGCCCTATTTGAGACCAGAAACCGAAGTCAGGCTATAGCACTTTTACAAGAGGCAGTGGAGTTGGGTGAGTTTGAAGAGCAGAACAAACTTAGCCCTTGGTTTAACGCCAAATTTGATGATCCAAACGAAGCACCGCGGGCAGTCGCTTTGGCTGAGCGTCTAGCCGAAGACGTGCTGCCTAATTTTGGTTCGCGGCTGGATGAGATTTCTGATCAGGTTTATTTTCCGAAAGCACACAACGTGGCCCAGTGGGGCGAGTATCTGAGATTACTTATCAATATCCGGAATACTTTAGACCGTTTCAAGCCCGAAATATTTGACCGTCCACTTACCGACTTGATTCAAGCAACCAGTCCACGAAAAGAGAAAAGCTCGATGTCTGGGAAGACCAGAAGAGCACTCAGCAAGCACGCCAAAGAGTATGTGCGGGCGGGGGTTAGCGTTCCGGATCTTCACAGCTCACTGATTCAGATCGAAGAGCAGGCTGAGAAGTGGCGCTCACTTTGTACTGAGCCGATTAGACCCACCGTGCCGATGGGGATTGATGATGCTCAGGTGATTTACCAGTCGCTGGTAGCTGATCTGATTAAGCTAGATTCTCACCTTGACCCGGACCAAGATAGAGCGAACCTGATTGAGTTGGAAGTGGCCCTACTCAGCCAGACCCTCAAAAAGCTTGCGACAGAAACTAAGCCGCTAGATAACCTGTTGGCTAAGAATAATTTACGAGCCAGAATTTCAGAAGCTGGGCTGGATAGCCTGCTGCGTTCCCTGGCGGCCAACGGCGTTAGAAACGAGGATCTCGTTGCTGAATTTGACCAATGCTGGTGGCTTTCTGCCCTTGAGTACTTGCTCAGTGGCGATAACTCCTTTGCCAACTATTCCCCAGAAGCGCTTGCTGAACTGGAGTCCAGTTTTGTGAAGGCAGACCAGCGTGTTCAGCTTGAAGCTCGTAAAGAGATTTCCTATCGAAACAAAATGGCATTTATAGATGCCACCGAGGCGAACCAGAAGCAGACCGATACGCTCAAGCTGCTCTTGCGCCAACGAGTGGATTCACTACCGGTGCTTTCTGGTGCGACCAAGGATATCTGGCCTAGCTTGGCAAATCACATTGCCGCCTCACCCTATGAGGTATCAGAGGAGCTAACCGCCGAGCTGGAGTTCGATCTAGTTCTGGTTATGGATGCCGCGGGGACTACCGTCAGCGATAACTTGGCGGGAATCATCAGGGCCAAGCAGATTATCGCCTTCGGCGACCCAATGATTGCAGAACCCGATGGTTTTACCGTGGAGTGGGTAGACCAGCTTGATTATGGAAACAGCGAGTTGGAGAGCTGCTTCGAGACTGTTGCTAAGAGTTTCGATAAGGAAGTCCTAAAGGTCTCCTATCGACTAAAAGGACAGCTTTTCGGGCAACTACTCAACCGCGAGTTTTATCAGGGGCGTTTAGAGATTGAACCAACCGCCAATGAGTTTGACGGCAAGTCTGCCCTGGAACTTGTCATTGTCGATGGGGATACTCGATCAAACACGAACCGTTCGGCGAGCACAGAATCTCCCGATGCTGAGGTGCAGAAGGTGGTTGAGCTAATAACCGAGCACGTTTTGAATCATCCAGACCAGTCGCTACTTGTGGTCAGCGCCAGCAAAGTCCATGTTGAGAATTTGCACCAGCGCTTACAACTAGCCTTGGAGTCCAAACCAGAGTTGATGGAGTTTTTCCAAAAGCATGGTCGAGAGAAATTTGAAATTGCTAGCCTTTCCGATCTAAATCACCGCCTAGCCGATCGCATCATCTTTACTATTGGCTTTGGTAGAACCAGCCACGGTAAGGTCCTGCCACATTTTGGCTTGCTCAACGAAGCTGATGCAAAACGCTGGTTGGCGAACATGCTGGTCAGTGCTCGCTACCGAATGACCATAGTGAGCTGCTTCAGCGCTTACGATTTGCCTGAGCTGGTTGAGGGGACAGCTAGCAAATATTTAGAGGTGCTACTTAGACCTATCTATAACGATGCTGAGGAGACCGACACCTTTGACTCGGATCCGATGCTGGCTGATTTGTCCAGAAGGCTAAAGCGTTTCGGGATTCGCGTGGTTGAAGGTTTCGGTAGGAGATTACCGTTAGTGGCCTCTTACGGTAATCAGGCGCTGGTCGTTGAACCAGATTGGTCGAATACTGATTTGGCTTTGACCGAGAGAATTAGGCTACGACCTGCGTTGCTTCGCAATTTAGGCTGGAGCTACCAGCGGGTCTACTCCTTCGAGGTTTTTAGCGACCCGCAGTCGGTTGCCGAGCGAATCGGTATTCGTCTTGGTGTGGAGATTACCCCGACCATGCTCAACACCCAACCGGTGCAGCGGGTTTTTGAAGATACTGAGCAAGCCTGGGGGGATACCCCAGCTAGTAACGATCAGCGGTTACGCGAAGACAAGCCACCGCACTGGGGCTAATCGGTCTTCGGTGGCGCAGCGCTATCGGTGCGATAAAAGCCGGTTCCCTTAAAGCTGACACCGACCTTGCCAAAAATCTTGACCACCTTGCTTTGGCATTTTGGGCATTTCTCAAGCGCTTTGTCACTGATGGCTTGAGTAACCTCAAACTCCTCGACGCAACTCTCGCAGCGGTAACTGTAGGTGGGCATCTAACTAGTTTATTTTGTAACTGGAGCGTTCGCTAACCAGACCGTTTACCTTGCGATCGTGCGCTTCAGTAGGAATCTCTTGAAAGATTTCTCGGTCAAAAACAACCGCATAAACCAGTACCCCGTCAGGGAGTTTTTCCAGAACTCGATCAAAATATGCTTTCCCCCGCCCTAGCCGATTGCCCGAACGATCTACCGCCAGAGCTGGGATGAAAACTAGATCCCCAGCGGCCAATTCGCTTGGCTGCCCACTTCGAATATCCTGCCAAATCAGGTTTTCCTCATCGATGGTAATTGGAACCAGAACAGTCAAATCTAGAGCCTCGATGAAATCTGCTGTTTGCGGTTCGGATTTATAAGCCTGATAAATCGCTACTCTCTTGGGACTTAGCTCCGAAACAACACTGAGTAGGTTGTTGGTGAATAAATCAGCACTGTTCTCAAGTTGTGTTTTTCTAGCATTGAGAATTTGCTCTCGCAACTGCGCTTTTAGCTCTGCGATTTCACTCATGGCACTAATCTATCCAGCATGAATAACTTTTTTGCACTAAATCACCAAGAAGTTAGTCTGCGCTTAGTTAGGCCACGCGATGCAAAGACTTTGGAACGTTTGGTGCTATCAAATCGGGAGTGGTTAAAACCCTGGGAGGCCACTAACCCGCATGGACCGACCTCTTTTGATTTTCGGGCACAAATAAGATCGCTAATTCGACAGATGGATCGCGATGAAACGCTACCTTTTGTGATTTTGTATCGCAACGAAATTGTCGGACAGCTCAATGTTGCAAACATTTTGCACGGTTCAGTATCCTCCTGTGTGATCGGCTACTGGATTATTCCAGAGGTGGCTGGCCGCGGTATCACGCCAACGGCGGTTGCTCTTGCTATGGATTACATGTTTAGCACAATCGGCTTGCATCGAGTTGAAATTGCTATTCGTCCGGAGAATAAACCGAGCCTGAGAGTGGTGCAGAAGCTCGGGTTGAGGTATGAGGGCCTAAAGAAAAACTTCATTCACATCAACAACGATTGGCGGGATCATCTTATTTTTGCTTTGACCGCCGAGGAAGTTCCAGGTGGAGTCTTAAACCGTTGGCTCCGAGGGGAAGTTCCGAAAATTTCTTACGATTTTTGACAAAAATTAGTCAATTTAGACACGCCGAGAAGTAATTTGTCTCAGCCGATTGTTAAATACCCTAGAGACATGGAAGCTTTTGGATCAGGTGGCATACTCTTACTCGTCATCGCCATACTCTGGTTAACTTTCATGACTCCAACTGGTCAACGACGCGAGAAAATAGTCAAAACTAAATCCGATCGCCAGCTCCGCAGGAGAAATACAGCCGATAGGCCGCTGCAATACACCACCAAGGCCAATACCCCCGTAAATAAAGGGCTTCAGGCAGAGGTAACGGTTGCTCCGTCTCCCGAAAAAGTTGTAATTAATCGACTTCCAGATCCACTTTCGGCTCGCATTGGAAGCATTGAAAACATTCCTTGGGCTGAGGTTAAAGATTTAGAACAAGCACGTGTTGCAAAAGCAAAAATCACTTCGGAAAATCTTGATGAAATATTGAAAAGAAGACGTGCAAACGGCTAAAAAATTGCAATAAAAATGTATAAAAATCAATACCAAAATTTCGTCCACATGCTTTATAAGTTCCACTAATCTTAAATAGACCCAACAGTTAGGAAAGTTGACAAATGGGATTACTAGATGACTTGGTACGCGGCGGTCGTCGTCGTGCCAAAGAACTAAAGAAAGATGTCGCTGAAGTCGTTGACGATGTCAAGGACGAAGCAAAAGATGTTGTAGTTAAGACAGCGAATGCAATTGAAAAGGCAACACCTGTAGTAACTGCAAAAGCCGCAAAGGCGATAAACAAAGGTGTAGTGAAAGTAGCGAAAGCAACTCCTACGATCACTGCTAAGGCCGAAAAGGCCATTAACAAAGGAGCGAAAGTGGCAACAACCAAAGCAAAGAAGGCAGTGGCTAAGAAGCCTGCTGCTAAGAAGGCTGCACCTGCCAAGAAGGTAGCGGCTAAGAAGCCAGCTGCTAAGAAGGCAGTTGCAAAGAAGACCGTAGCCAAGAAGACAGTTGCAAAGAAGACTGTTGCTAAGAAGGCTGCACCAAAGAAGGCTGTAGCTAAGAAGGCTGCACCTGCAAAGAAGGCTGCACCTAAGAAGGCTGCTGCTAAGAAGACAGTTGCAAAGAAGACTGTTGCAAAGAAGGCTGCACCTAAGAAGGCTGTAGCTAAGAAGGTAGTAGCCAAGAAGGCTGCACCTAAGAAGGCAGTTGCAAAGAAGACTGTTGCTAAGAAGAAGTAATTTTTCTTAACAAGTTGGACCCCGGTTTTATAACCGGGGTCTTTCTTTTTAAGACCATTAGGCTAACTTAGGTGAGCGGCAAAGAAGAATCTCTCGGCAGTAGTTTCAATAAACTCTGGTCGGCTGCGATGTTCTCTAAATTTGCCGATGGCCTAGCCGGTGCGGCCATACCCCTTTTAGCTGCTTCGCTCACTCGAGATCCAGTACTAATTGCCATCCAATCAAATATGATGCTGTTGCCATGGCTGTTTCTGGCGATACCACTCGGTGCCATCCTTGACCGGGTTAATCGTCGCTTAGCAATGCTTTTGGTGCAGATTAGCCGAGTGCTCATTGGAGCAACGATTGCCGCTCTGATTATCTCTGGGGATTTATCTCTCTGGATGTTGATGCTCTTAACTTTTTGTTTTGGCGCTGCCGAGGTGGTTTACGATACCGCTACCCAGTCCAGCATCCCGAGCCTGCTAAAGGGCAATCAACTTGAGCGGGGAAACTCAAGGCTCCAAATTGCCGACACCATAATGCAGAGCTTCATTGGGGTTCCGCTCGGTGCAGTACTCTATGTGATTTTTACCGCCTCACCGTTTTGGGGTATAGCGCTGTGCTACGTGGTGGCCTCCTTGCTAATCTTTAGCCTTACCAAGCAGGCACTGCAGGGGAATCCGCCCGCTAAATCCGATCGAGCAAAGCTGAGCGTGGACATCAAGCAGGCTCTGGACTATCTGCTGAATCACAAGGCACTTCTGCGCTTAGTTGTGGTTACCGGGGTAGTTGCGCTTTTTTACGCTATGGGTCAGGCAACCCTGGTGCTGTTCATCCTGGATCATCTGAAAGTTCCAGAGGCTGCCTATGGCTGGGTGATGGTGCCACTTGCCGTCGGTGCATTAGTCGGAGCTTTTGCTTCACCCAAACTTTCCAAAAGATACGGCCGAAGTCCAACCCTCGCCATAAGTTTGCCGGCCTCCGCTTTCGCTCTTCTTATTGCTGGTCTTGCCCCAAATGTCACCTGGTTTGTTATAGCCAGTCTTTTTCATGGCTTTTTTATAGCCCAGTGGAACATCTTGCTAATGTCCACCTATCACCTGATGATTCCAAATGAAATATTTGGAAGAATCCACGGTATTAGAAGAACATTCGTCTGGGGTTTGATGCCGCTTGGTGGTTTGGTCGGCGGCTTAATCGGCAAGATCGATATAACCTTGCCGATGATAGTCGGTGGAATCTGTGCTGTTGCTGTTGCTGCCAGTCAAATTAAATTTGTCAGTTCGATTCGGACGTAACTACCCAGCGACAGGCCTGCTCTAGACTCGGGTGATTAAATTGGAAACCGGTATCCAACAGCCGTTTGGCACTCATTTTTTGTGAGCAAAGCAACAGCTCTTGAGCGCCTTCACGGAAGGCTAGCTTTAGGGCAAAAGCTGGGATTCGGATAAACGTCGGGCGTTTCAGAGCGTTTCCCAACTCGCTGATCAGCTCTTTACAGGTGGCTGGTTCCGGAGCAGTTAGGTTATAGGGCCCTGAAGCACTTTGCGTGTTGATTAGATGAATTATTGCTCTAGCTTGATCTGGAAGTGAAATCCAAGCCCACCACTGTTTTCCGCTGCCCAAAGGGCCACCGATACCAAGTCGCAGAATCGGCAGTAAACGTCCCAGGGCACCAAGCTTCCTGGATAAAACCATGGTGGTTCGAACCAAGACCACCCTTACGTCTTTCGGGGCCTTCATGGCCTCGCGCTCCCAGGCATGGGCTAAATCTGCGAGAAAACCCTCACCTTTTGGAGCAGACTCGGTAAGTAGCGTGTCACCGCAGTCTCCGTAAATGCCTGAAGCCGAACCACTGACTAAAACCTTTGGTCGATTTTTTGCCCTAGCTATTGCCTGAACTATTGTTCTGGTTGAGTTGATTCTCGAGGCAATCAATTCCTTTTTATAGTCCCTGGTCCACGGAAGTTTGCCTGTGGTAGCCCCAGCCAGATTTACCACCGCATCGATCTTCTCCAACACTTCAGGATCCAGGCTGAGTGTTTCTGGATCCCAGAAAACTTCGTTTTCCTTATTAGGAGCTCGGCGCACCAGTATTACTGGCGTGTGGCCGAGTTCACTTAGTTGTTTTTGTAATTCGGTGCCAATGAGCCCACTGGCTCCTGAAATCAAAACTCTCATGCTAGGTCCCTAAACGGCCCAAAAACTGGATTCCACTGCTCGATCGATCTTTCAGCAATCATGCCGGCTAATTCGAATGGGTCTTGATTAAGTAGATCATTGAGCTCCTCGATGCTAGCTGCCTGCCAGATCAGTAAACCGGCTGGACGATCAGTCATCGGGCCGCTGGCGAGCAGTCTTCCAGCTTCCAACTGCTCGGCCAGCCACTCGCGATGGCTTGGCCTGATCTGATTTAGTTCTATCGGATCAGCCGAGTAGCTGTAGGTGACAACATAAACGCTCATCTAACTATTCTTTCGCTTGTTTGTCTTTTATGAAATTAGGTGTGATTGAAATTGCTGCCGCGGCCACCAACATAGCCACAAAGTCAAGACCAGCAGCAAGAGCGAAGCTGTGGGTTGACGAGAAGTGGTCAACGACAAAGCCGGCGATAGCCGCACCAAGACCATATCCGATGTTTTGACCAGATCCAATCCAGCCGTAAACCTCGGTAGTGTCATCCAGTTTTACTGCTTTACCGATGATTGCGCCGATAGTGGCAAATGCAGTTGCCACACCGATGCCGGAAATAAACAAGCAGGCTCCCAACCAGATGGGGTCTTTGGCGTTAAAAAATATCAGCAGATCGCCAATTAGCACTATGGCTAGTTGCTTGGTAAGTGCTGAGGAAGATTTCACCCGGTGGCCGAAAGCTAAACCACCGACAACCGAACCGATGGAGAGCATCGCGATAACAAATCCCGCATCTTTTGCACCAACGGCCGCAACGGCACCAATTTCCAATGCTGAAAACGAACCGACAAAAAGCAGGTTTACCGCAATCATGACAATAACCAGCTTGGATTTAAGGACGGCGCCGAGTTTTCTCCTTGAGCGCGGTATCGGAGCTCCGGTTACTCGTCTCAGCGAGACAAACCAGAGGCCGCCTAGAAGTTGGATCGCCGCCATTGTGGTTATCGGCACCAGGGTGTTACTGAAAGCAATCATCAGTGTTGCTAGCACTGGTCCGACAATCCAAATAATTTCCTGCAGGATGGCATCGACAGAGTAAAGGGCATTCCGCTGAGTTTCATTGGCAACCAGAGTAGGGTAGACCGCTCGAGCCGCCGGTTGTATCGGTGGCAGGGTTAAGCCAAGAAGCAGTGCATAAAAAATAGATACGCTTTGGCTCATTGGGAAAAAGCCAATCAGAAGCATGAAAATAGGCGCTAAGAAAGTGCAGCAGAGAATGATGGGCCTAATCCCGACCTTAGCCATCCACTGACCGAGAATTGGGGCGGCTACCGCTCCACCGACCGTGCTAGCCCCGATGGCAAGACCTGCGACACTGTAATTGTCGAAGGTGCGTTCTAGATGGATGATGATGGTGATTGTTTGCATTCCGAAGGCAAATCGAGCTAAAAGCTGTGACCACAGCACTTGATTTACACCCGGACGGCTAAGCAGTTCCCTATAGATACGCATTAGTTCCAGCCTACCGCTGGGCTATATCCAGCTGGGCAGCCACATGTGGATCCGCCAGAAATCGTAGCTAATCCACATTCCACTCCAGAGTGGGTAGAAGAATGCCGACAGCAGAATGCATAAAAAGACAAAACCTGAAATCAGATACTTAGCCCGCAGCGGATTGGGGGAATTTTCAAACCAAGTCTTTAAGCCAAATACCAAAATAAGTATTATCCAAGGGCTAAAGGAAACAACATAGAACTCAAATACCGTTCGGTTCATCAGGAACAGCCACGGAACATATCCAGCTATAACGCCAACTAGCAGTAGCGTTGTGATTCGATCACGAGTTCTAAACCAACTACCAATCAGCACACTGCTGGCCAAAATTGCTCCCCACCAAATCAGTGGATTGCCTAAGGCGGTAATCGCCGATACGCATGTGCTTTGCTCGGTATCAAAGGCGCAACCGCTGGCTTTCTCGTCCCAGAAGAAAGAGGTTGGTCTTAGCATGAAAATCCAGCTAAGCGGATTGGCTGAGTAGGGATGAGTTGAAGTTAAGTTAGCGTGAAATCCGTATATCTCTTCGTGGTAATGCCAAAGAGACTGTAACGGTTTGGGCAATAATCCCAGTAAGCCGGTCGCTGGATTTGTATCGGCATAATTTCGATCCCAGCCACTAGGTGAAAGAAACCAGCCGAACCAAGAAAGCAGGTAGCTAACTGCAGCTGGGAAAGCTACCAGGAAAAAACTTTTCACGCCCTCTATTGCAGTTGGGACCAGCCAAAGTTTTTTATCAAGATTACCGGTCTCCTTTTCAATATTTTGGTGAGCGATGTAGTTTTTCTTCGCTGCCACCAAAAATCGATAGGCCGTGAATACTGCCAGAAAATAAAGTCCCGACCACTTTACGGCTGTAGCCAGACCAAGAGTGATTGCCATAGCAATAAGCCACGGTCGATAGCGCGAGCTGTCAGAGAGATCACGTAGCAAGAAATAGAAAGCCAACAGTGCAAAAAATCCAAGAATCTGATCTAACAGTCCGGTTCTCGATAGCACTATGCCGACACCGTCGATGGCTAAGAACAAGCCCGCCAGATTTGCCCAAATTTTAGCCTCAAAGATTCTTTCCGCGCATTTCATGGCAAGCCAGACTGTCGCTACTCCCAAAAGCGCAACCACTATTCGCCAGCCGAAAGCATTGCCAGGGCCAAATATCAGTAGCCCGAGTGCAATAAGCCATTTACCCAATGGCGGGTGGACCACAAAGCTCGGATCTGAAGTTAGGCCAGAGGTATCACCGGTAGCGAATTTGGCATCGGAATCACTCTGCCAATCCAGCTCGACTCCGTGAATCAGTAACGAATAGGCATCTTTTACGTAATAGGTTTCATCAAAAACCAGAGTGTTAGGCAGGCCAAGGTCAAAAAGCCTGAGGAATGCTGCTAGACCAATGATTACCAGCGGAATCAATCTGGCTATTTGGGTCTTATTCCGTAAAAGTGTGAGCACTACTAAATGTTAGTTTGCGAGAATAAATCATGCTCATTTTGGCGGCAACACCGATTGGCAATTTAGCCGACGCTTCAAAAAGACTCACCCAAGCGCTATCCGAAGCCAAGGTGATAGCCGCCGAGGACACTCGGATGGTTCAGAAGCTGGCTCAAGGGCTCGGCATAGAACTTCGTGCTCGCTTAATCAGCCTCAATGATCACAACGAGCGTGAAAAAGTCGACCAGTTGGTGGCTATCGCTGAGACCGAGGATCTACTTTTGGTTTCTGACGCCGGCATGCCCACAATCTCTGATCCCGGTTTTGTTTTAGTCAGGGCAATGGTTCAAAACGGAATAGCGGTCTCGATTATTCCTGGTCCTTCAGCGGTGTTGGCAGCATTGGCCGTCTCTGGCTTACCAACCGATCGGTTCAGTTTTGAAGGCTTCATTCCCAGAAAAGAATCAGAGCGCATTGAATTTTTTAGGAACTTGGCTGAGGAAGAGCGAACCATGGTGTTTTTTGATTCAGCTAATCGATTGGCTGAATCGGTTGAAACAGCAAAAGAGATTCTGGGTGAATTAAGGCCAGCCAGTGTTTCTAGAGAATTAACCAAGAAGTTTGAAGAAACCTTTCGTGGCAGCCTCAAAGATTTGGCCGCTTGGGCAAAGACATCACCCAAAGGTGAACTGGTACTAGTAATTGCCGGTAGAACTGAAAAGGTTCAAGCAAACTTGAGTGAATTAGTTGAGTTGGTTGAAGCACTTCGAAGTCAGGGCAAGAGCTTGAAAGACGCGGTTGCTGTGGTAGCCAAGCTGGCCGGGGTCTCTAAAAGCGCTCTCTACGATCAGACAATAGCTTCGAGAGCCGAATAGGATTAACTCGATGACTGCCGCGAAAAACTCCTTTTATATAACAACGCCGATCTTTTATGTGAATGACGCCCCGCACATCGGCCACGCCTATACCGAAGTTGCCGCTGATGTCCTAGCGCGCTGGCATCGTGCCAGAGGGGAAGACTCTTTCTTGCTACTCGGAACCGACGAGCACGGCGAAAAGATTCTACGAACTGCTACGGCGAATAATTCAACCGCCCAGGCCTGGACCGACCGATTAGTCCATGATGCTTGGCTGCCGCTTCTTCAAACAATAGATATAGATAATCAGGACTTCATCAGAACCACTGAAGAGCGTCATAAACGCAACGTCCAGCGTTTTATGCAAAAGCTTTACGACGAGGGCTTCATCTATCAGGGAGCATTCAAAGGTGCATACTGCGTTGGTTGCGAGGAGTATAAAAATAAGGGTGATTTAGTCGAGGGTACTGGCGAATATCAGGGCCAAGATGTCTGCGCCATACACTCTAAGCCGGTTGAAGAACTGGAAGAAACCAACTACTTTTTCAGGCTCAGCCAATTCCAGCAACCGCTGCTGGATCACTACAGCCAGAACCCTGACTTTATTGCTCCCGAATCCGCCAGAAACGAAGTGGTTTCCTTTGTTTCCAGGGGTCTGGAAGACTTATCTATTTCTCGATCCAAGGAGAAATTTGATTGGGGAGTTGATATCCCCTGGGACAACTCACACATTACTTATGTCTGGTTTGACGCACTGCTAAATTATGTGACCGCTATCGGTTACGGCGAGGATGAAGCTAAATTCAAAACATACTGGCCGGCAGATATTCAAGTCGTTGGTAAAGACATCCTGCGCTTTCACGCGGTAATCTGGCCAGCCATGCTTATGGCAGCCGAGTTACCAATTCCGGGGCAGATTTTTGGTCACGGCTGGCTGCTAGTTGGTGGCGAGAAGATGTCTAAGTCGAAACTCACCGGTATCGCACCAAGTCAGATAACTGACGGGTTTGGATCGGATGCTTTCCGCTACTACTTCATGAAGGCGGTTAACTTCGGTCAAGATGGTTCATTTAGCTGGGAAGATCTTTCGGCTAGATATCAAGCAGAGCTTGCTAACGGCTTTGGCAATTTGGCTTCAAGAACTATTGCCATGGTGAAAAGATACTTCGACGGTGTGATCCAATCGCCAGCAGAATATTCAACCGCGGATAAAAAACTGATTGCAGTTGCCGCCGATGCAGCCAAAGCAGCAAACCAGGCTATTGATCGCACTGCAATTACTGAAGCTATCGTTAGCGTGTGGACGCTGGTAGATGAGCTAAATAACTACATCACCACCGAAGAGCCCTGGGTCTTGGCTAAGGACGAAGCAAATCGCCAGCGACTAGCGACAGTGCTGTATTGCGCTTCGGAAGGGCTACGTGCGCTAACTGTCCTACTCGCGCCGGTGATGCCGAAGTCAACGGCTAAATTGTGGGCGGCGCTAACGGCCGGAACGCTTGGGGATCTGGGCGAACAGAATATCTCCGAGGCCGGCAACTGGGGGCAGCTGGGCAATCCTACTGTCGGTGATCTAGATGCGCTTTTC
Source organism: uncultured Rhodoluna sp. (assembly GCA_964394575.1). Lineage (GTDB taxonomy): Bacteria > Actinomycetota > Actinomycetes > Actinomycetales > Microbacteriaceae > Rhodoluna. Next base: position 58,699 of record CAYMYB010000005.1, read on the forward strand.
CCACGCATCGAAAGTAAAGATGAGTAAAGATCTACCCAGCGAAAACTACATTAGGGTTCGTGACCGCAAGGCAGAAGACGGGTCTAAACGTGATCTGAGTTATCCCGATTTGCCTGAACCGCTGAGAGTTGGCACCTACGATAACCACACCCACTTGGAAATCGCCGATGGCGAGAACCCAATGGATTATCGAGAACATCTTGAGCTAGCTAATCAGGTTGGAATTTTAGGTGGGGTTCAGGTAGGTGGATCGGTAGAAACCTCCAAATGGTCGGCTGCCATAGCGGCAATAGAGCCGAGGTTGGTTGCTGCCGTGGCACTTCACCCAAACGTCGCTGCCGAGTATCAGACTCTAGCCGAGCTGGATCAAGCTATAGCGGAGATAGCCAAGCTGGCTGCCCAGCCAAGGGTTAGAGCCATTGGTGAAACAGGACTGGATTACTTTCGAACCGAGGCAGAGCGGGTTTTTCTCCAGCAACATAGCTTTGAAGAGCATATCCAAATCGCCAAGGAGAATGACCTTGCGCTGCAGATACACGATCGTGATGCCCACGAAGATGTGGTTGGGACGCTGCTAAAAGTTGGTGCTCCCGAACGAACCGTCTTTCATTGCTTTAGCGGCGATGCTGAGTTGGCAGCGATACTCAAGGAGCACGGCTGGTATGCCTCGTTTGCTGGAACGGTTACTTTCAAAAAGAACCAAGCTCTGCGCGATGCTTTATCGGTACTACCAAAAGAACTAATCCTGGTTGAAACTGATGCACCGTTTCTAACTCCAGAACCATACCGTGGCCGACCAAACTCACCGTATCTAATTCCGCTGACGGTGCGAAAGATGGCTGAGGTTTGCTTACTGACGGAAGATGAAATGGCTGCACAAATTACCAGCAATACCGAGGCTGTTTACGGTTCTTGGAAAGCGGATATCTGATGAATGAGTTACTCGGAGCTGCTGAGATCAGATTACTGGCGCAAAATCTTGGAGTTGTGCCAACCAAAAAACTCGGTCAAAACTTTGTCATTGATCCAAATACCATCAGGAAAATTGTTGCTGTTGCCAAATTATCTGGCAAGGAAAAAGTTGTTGAGATTGGTCCTGGACTTGGCTCGCTAACGCTGGGATTACTCGAAGTAGTCAAAGACCTAGTTGCCGTTGAGGTAGATTCCAAAATGGCCTCGGGAATAATCGAAACTGTTTCAAGAAAAGCTCCGGAGAAAAATTTTAAACTCATTCACCAAGATGCGCTTAAAGTTACCGAGTTACCCTTTGCCCCGGATGCGCTGGTTGCAAATCTTCCATACAACATCTCCGTCCCAGTACTGTTGCACTTTTTAGAACAGTTCCCAAGTATTACCAAAGGTGTAGTTCTGGTTCAGGCCGAGGTCGCCCATCGATTGGCGGCAGTGCCAGGCTCGAAAGTTTACGGTGTGCCAAGTGCCAAATTGGCTTGGTACGCGCTAAGCAATCTTGCCGGCAATATCGGTCGTAATGTATTTTGGCCGATTCCCAATGTTGACTCTGCTCTGGTTTACTTTGAAAAAAGAGCTCAGCCGCTAGGTGATGAAACGCTACGACTCAAAACCTTTGAGGTGATTGATCAGGCATTTGCCCAGCGCCGCAAGACTCTTCGCCAAGCGCTAGCAAAATTTGCTGGTTCACCCGATAGGGCAGAACAACTCCTTGTTACCGCTGGTGTTTCACCAAGCCAGCGTGGCGAGGAGCTAAGCATTTTTGAGTTCATGCAAATAGCTAAGGCGGCTAACTGATGTTTGGCCGGAAGAAGAAAATTACAGACATTTTCCAGGATTTACCGGTAGCTCCCGAGGGTATCCAGAGCCAGCCTAGGCCGACCCGCAAATCGGGCAAGCGGGCGATGCTTATTCCAGATACCCCATATACCGACAACCCGGCTGCCGATCTGCTCTTAGCCAATACGGGAAAGCAACGTGAGCTTTGGATCGATATTATCTTTGCCAGCGACCAGCGCGAAGCCAAGCAGGCCCAGATAGCCAAATTTTTGCAGGAAGACTATCGGGTGCAAAAATGGTGGGCAAACTCGATTGCCCTGATGTATCTGAAATGGCGCACCCAGTCAAAATCAAGCGCTGCTGATGAGAAGATTTTGAGAGTTACCGCTGTCATCCCAACCACAGCTGCCCTTGCCTTCAACATTTTTAGTTCGGCAGATATCTATGGAGAGAGCTTTAATCGATTCTTGAAACTGATTCAGGATGAAAAAATTATTATTGGTTTCAACAATCAAACCAGAGCTACTCTAATATTTGAAGCGGCCTCCGGAAATTGCAATTTACTTGTTGAACACGAATTTCTAGCCGACCCGGCAAAAAAGCGTGAGGCAACTAAGTACTGGCAGCAACTGATTCAGCAGATTATTGACCAGGTGAAAAGATGATTAGCGTTAGCGCTCCAGCCAAAATCAATTTGGTTTTTCAAGTTGCCGAATTAGCTAGCGATGGCTACCACCCGGTTAACTCACTCTATTTAGAGCTTGATCTTCGCGATAGGTTAACGCTTACCCCGACCAGAGTAGATCAACCTATTCGAATTTCAGTGACTTCAAAAACTTTGCCCGCCCGGCACGTCAATTCCGTACCAACTGATCAAAGTAATTTAGTTTATGCGGTTGCCGAGAGGATGTTCAGCCTAGTCGGTGAAAGCCCATCGGGATTTGATGTGTCAATTGATAAATCAATACCAGTAGCCGGCGGCATGGCTGGAGGTTCTGCTGACGCTGCGGCCATGCTTATCGCTTGCAATCATTATCTACATGAGCTTTTCGGTAAGCCGCTACTTGGCGAAGCAGAGCTTTTTGAGCTGGCCGGAGAATTTGGTAGCGATGTTCCGTTTAGTTTGCTTGGCGGGCTAGCCATCGGCACTAATCACGGTGAGCAACTACAGCGTTTAGATCCGCTTGGCTTTGAATGTGTCTTTGTTCTTGCAATTAGTCCGGAAGGTCTTTCAACTCCGCAGGTATACAGCAGATTCGATGAAGTTGGGCAAAGCAGTAACTTTAGCGATTTGACTAGTCCGATAGCAGGAGTAAAGGATTTAGCCAAACTGATGCACAATGATTTGGAGAAAGCTGCGATCACGCTAATGCCTTCAATCAGCAACACCATCGAAGTCTTAGACTTAGCCGCTGCATTAAAAGCCATGGTTACCGGTAGCGGACCAACGGTCATCGGCCTTTTTGAACGTGCCGAAACAGCCGAAAAGGCGGTCACTTTGCTCAGCGATTTAGGCCTGATCGCACTTCTGGCTAGGCCTAGTTACCGCGGAACAAGGCTGGAAAACTAAAAACTCTGGCAGAATTAGGTTGCCGCAAGTAATAAATTGCTCCCTAGTGTAACGGCAGCACGGCACCCTTTGGAGGTGTTCGGTCCAGGTTCGAATCCTGGGGGAGCAGCGCTAAATAAATAACCGGGAGGTTAAATGAGCGAAGATCACTTGGCAGTAGTGGTTTTAGCCGCTGGCGAAGGTGTCAGGATGCGCTCAGCAACTCCTAAGGTTATGCACGAAATTGCTGGATTACCGCTTCTTGGGCACGCTCTGGCCACGGCTAGTTCGGTTGGAGCTAAATATGTAGTTCCGGTGATCCGTCACGAAAAAGACAAACTTGAGCCTTACATCCACGCCTTCTACCCTTCGGTGCACATCGCCCACCAAGACGCTACACCGGGCACTGGGCGAGCCTTGGAGTGCGCACTGAATGTGTTACCTGACGGATTTGATGGCGCCGTAGTTGTAACCAGCGCTGATGTTCCGCTTTTAGATGTGCAGACCATCGAATCTATGCTTGAGGTTCATTTAGCCAGTGGGGCGGGAGCGACCGTTCTAACCGCGGTATTTGATGATCCAACTGGATACGGCCGGGTAATACGAACAGATGCTGGCGAGTTTAACTCAATAGTTGAACATCGTGATGCCACCGAAGAGGAACTTGAAATAACTGAGGTCAATGCCGGAGTATATGTATTTGATTTTGCCCTGATAAAAGATGCCCTTACAAAAATAGCTGCCCAGAATGCGGCCGGTGAAAAATATCTAACCGACGCCGTCACTGAGATAGCCAAAGCTGGAGGCAAAGTTCAAGCACTTGCGGTCAGGGACAACTGGCTGGTTGCCGGTGTAAATAACCGAGTGCAGCTTCAGCAGGTAGCTACCGAACTCAATCGCAGAATTTGTCAGGGTTGGATGCTAGCCGGTGTGACAATTCTGGATCCTGACAGCACCTTTATCGACATCACCGCAGTTATCGGTGAGGATGTTACCCTGCTACCGGGAACCTTCCTAAATGGGATCACCAGTGTTGGTCGCGGAAGTGTGATTGGCCCTGAGGTTAGCATTCATGATTCGCAAATTGGCGAGAACGTGAGAATTAGAAAATCAGATATCAACGGCGCGGTTATTGAATCCGATGCGAGCGTAGGACCGTTTAGCTATATTCGCCCAGGCACCCATTTGGGGGCAGGGGGGAAGATTGGCACCTTCGTGGAAACCAAGAATGCCAAAATCGGGGCTGGAAGTAAAATTCCTCACCTTTCCTATGTCGGCGATGCAGTCATCGGGGAGCACAGCAACATCGGTGCCGGCACCATCTTCGCTAACTACGACGGAGTCGCCAAGCACCAGACCACAATCGGTTCGCACGTCCGAACCGGCTCACATAACGTCTTTGTTGCACCTGTCGAGATTGCCGATGGCGCATACACCGCCGCTGGTACGGTGGTACGTAAAGATGTCGCAGCTGGAGATTTAGCCATGAACGTCGCCCCACAGCGTAGTATTGCCAACTGGGTGTTGGCTAAACGCCCAGGAACCGGTTCAGCAGAAGCGGCCAAGAAAGCCAAAGAGTAAAGGATATCGAGCAAGTGCAGATAAAAACCTCGGGACAAAAGCGACTGGTTTTAGCTAGCGGAAGAGGACACCCGGAACTTGCTCAGGAAATTGCTACACTGCTCGGTACCGAACTGGTACCAACCACCTCCTATAACTTCGCGAACGGTGAGATTTTCGTTCGATTCGACGAGTCGGTGCGCGGTGTCGACGCTTTTGTGATTCAGTCACATTCGGCACCAATCAATGATCAACTTATGGAACAGCTGATCATGATTGATGCGTTGAAACGCGCCAGTGCCAAGCGAATTACAGTGGTTTCTCCATTTTTCCCCTACGCCAGACAAGATAAAAAGCACAAAGGTAGGGAACCGATTTCGGCACGTTTGGTTGCGGATTTATACAAGGCAGCAGGTGCTGATCGACTAATGTCAGTTGATTTGCATTCACCCCAGATCCAGGGCTTCTTCGATGGACCGGTTGATCACCTCTGGGCTCTGCCACTTCTAGCCGATCATGTGAAGCAAACTTTCGGTGCAGATAAAATCACCGTGGTCTCTCCAGATTCGGGCCGAGTAAGAGTTGCTGATATTTGGGCAGACAGACTAGGTGCACCGCTTGCAATCATTCACAAGCGTCGCGACCCAACCAAGCCCAACCAGGTTCAGGTAAATGAATTGGTTGGTGAGGTTGAAGGAAGAGTTTGTGTTCTAGTCGACGACATGATTGATACCGCTGGAACTATCGTCGCCGCGGCGAAAGCCCTGCGTGATAACGGTGCTGGACGCATTATTGTGGCGGCGACGCACGCGGTGTTTAGCGACCCTGCAGTTGAACGCTTGTCAGGTCCTGAGGTGGACAACGTTATTGTCACCAACACTCTGCCAATTCCTGAAGACAAGCAATTCGAGAAACTAACTGTGCTTTCGATTGCACCTCTGGTGGCTAGAGCAATTTCATCGGTGTTCAACGATGACAGTGTGACCATCCTCTTTGATGGCCACGTCTAAAAAGCAACAACTATCACTCCTAGGAGCAGTTGCCATCGGGGTTGCCTCGATGCTTGGCGCTGGTGTTTTCTTTGTTTGGAGCGCTGCATATGAGTCAGCCGGTGCTAGTTTCTTCTTCGCGCTTTTGCTGGCGGCAATTGTTGCCTCACTAAATGCCGCATCGGTATATCAACTAGCTGGCGGTATCTCTAGAGCCGGTGGTATCTACGCCTATTCACGGGTCTACCTGCCAAAGAGCATCAGCTTCATCGCTGGCTTTTCTTTTGTCTTTGGCAAGATCGCCTCCATTGCGGCGATAGCACTCATTATTCAGCTCTATCTTGTCCCACAGGGTACGGTGCTAAATCCAGCGATGCCAAATATTTTGAATGACATTCACGTGGCTTCTCTAGCAGTTCTTTTGATGACCTGCCTCAATTTGCTGGGTATCAACCGAACAGCTTTGGTTGCCGCTATCTTGGCAATAATCACCTTGGGCTTTTTACTATTTTGTATTGTTGTTGGTCTAAGTAATGGTTTTGATTCACAGGCAATAAATCAGTTTTCCCTAATGCCCAGTGTGAGCCAAGGCACTTTGGCGGCGGCGGCGATTATATTTTTTGCATTTGCCGGCTATGCCAGGGTGGCAACCCTTGGCGATGAAGTAAAAGACCCAAAGAAGAATATTCCCCGTGCCATAGTAATTTCGCTTGGGTTAGTCATTCTGTTGTATTTTCTGCTTGCCGCTGTGGTGTCGGGAGTAGTTGGTAGCGCCAATGAACCGATGAATGATGCCACTTTTGAGGCTCTGCTATCAACAAGCGCTCCTTGGTTTAATCCAGCAATAATTGATGCGGTCGTCCTTGCTGCCAGCCTTGGATCAATTCTTGCCTTGTTAGCTGGTGTCTCAAGAACCGCGGCCACCATGGCCGAAGATCGAGAGTTACCCAAAGTATTTGAACAACGTAATCGATTTGGAGCGCCTTGGTTAGCTGAATTGCTTATTGCTTTTGGGGCAATAGTTCTAATTGAGACCAAGCAATACACCGCCTGGGTTATTGGTTTTTCAAGCTTCAGCGTGCTGCTTTACTACGCAATTGGTCACCTCAGCGTACTCAGGCAACCCAAAGCAGAGCGCAAGCAGCCGCTCGCTGTTGCGATTATTGGTCTGGCCCTCGCTCTGCTCTTGCTATTTAGCGTTCCAGGGCCAGCAGTGCCTATTAGCTTGGCGGTCTTAGGTCTAGCCCTGCTAGTCAGATTTACCTTGCAGAAGGTATTCAAAGCCAACTAGAGTATAGGTAGTAACAACGGCGAGGGTCGAATGACCGTAATCGACGGGGTAGTTTTAGTTCCTCGCGATCAGCTTGAGTTGAACAAATAAAAAGGATAAAAAATGTCAGTAAACAAACTTGTCGGCGAGATGCGCACCAGCTTTGGTAAAGGCGCTGCCCGTAAGGCCCGCGCAGCCGGAAGAACCCCTGCTGTTATCTACGGCCACGGTTCAGAGCCAAGACACATCACCCTTCCAGCTCACGAGGTAGCGCTAGTACTTCGTTACAAGAACGCCATCATCGAGCTCACTCTAAACGGCAAGACAGAAACCGTTTTGGTGAAATCAGCTTCGAAGGACGTTGTCACCCAGGTCATCGAGCACATCGACCTAGTTGAGATTGTCAAGGGTGAGCGAGTCCACGTTGAGGTTCCAGTTCACGTTGTCGGTGAATCACAATCTGGAACGGTTATCGATCTTGAGCACAAGACTCTAAAGATTGAAGCCGATGCAACAGCAATTCCAGAGTATCTAGAGGTTGTCTTCAACAAGGAAGGCCTCGGCTTCCACGTAACCGCAGGTGACATCAAGCTTCCTGCCGGTGTGAAGTTGGATCTAGACGCTCACGAGCTCGTTGCCTCTGTAGTTGGAACCGGTGCCGGTGCCAGCGAAGAGGCTGAGGCTACTCCAGCTGCTGCAGCTGAGGCCCCAAAAGCTGAGTAATTGAACAGCAACACTTTTCTTGTAGTCGGGCTCGGTAATCCTGGGCCCGACTACTCTCACAATCGGCACAACATCGGTCAACAGGTGCTCGATGTGCTGGCTAGCCGACTAGAGGCAAAGTTTAAATCCCACAAAGCTGGTGCTCAAGTTGCCGAAGGCAAGCTGGCTGGTGTGAAATTGGTTTTGGCAAAATCTAACGGGTACATGAACAATAGCGGTGCACCTACTGCAGCATTATTGAAATTTTATGATTTGGCACTAGAGAATCTAATCGTCATCCACGATGAACTAGATATTGATTTTGGTCAGTTGAAGATTAAATTTGGCGGTGGTCACGCCGGACACAATGGACTAAGAAGTATCAGTGGTGCACTGGGCGGTGACTACATCAGGATTCGTTTTGGCATTGGTCGGCCACCGGGCAGCCAAGATCCAGCAGATTTCGTGCTGAAGAATTTTTCCAGCAATGAAAAAGCCGAATTACCTGTTCTACTGGAGATAGCTGCTGATATGGTGCAGAGCATCGTCAAAGATGGCCTGCTTTCTGCACAAACCAAGTATCACTCCAAGTAGTTCACGCTTAGACTTAAGCCATGAACGTGCACGACGGATCTGAGGGGTGCTCGCGCCTTGCTGCACGTTTAGCCGAATCTGAGGGTTTTTCGGCACTTAGCAAAAACCTGACCAAGAAAAAGCTTGAGATAGTTGCCCCCAGTGGATCCCAGAACTGGGTGTTGGCCGCAATCAACGAACTACACAGCAGAGCAGAGCTAAATAACCAGTATTTAGTTGTGGTCAGTAGCGGCAAGGAAGCCCAAGAATTATCAGATTTTCTCAAATTAGTCGCTCCTGAAAGCGAAGTGCTCGAGTTTGTTTCTTGGGAAACACTCCCGCATGAGCGGCTCAGCCCTTCGCCGGAAACGGTGGGCAAGCGCTTGGCGAGCCTGCATCGGCTAGCCGAATTACAAAAAACTAATCAACCCTTTTTTGTAGTTTGTTCGATTCGGGCTGCCCTGCAACCGGTGATTCTTGGTTTAGAGAAATATCCTGCGCTGCAATTTGAGGTTGGCAAAGAATACCTGCTACCTGAGTTAGCCCTCAAACTTATTGAGATTGCCTACCAAAGAGTCGACATGGTGACCCGCCGCGGCGAATTTGCTGTGCGCGGTGGCATCGTCGATGTTTTCCCAACCACGGCAAAACACCCGGTTCGGCTGGAGTTTTTCGGTGACGAACTAGAGCAGATGCGTGAATTTTCCGTTGCCGACCAACGTTCACTTGAAGCTAAGCCAACCGAGCTAACTGTTTATCCGGCCAGAGAAATCATCATCACCCCGGCAGTTGCCCAAAGAGCTAGAGAGATGGAGCACGAATTTCCGAATCTGTTCACCCTGCTAGCGAAAATCGGGCAGGGGATTCCAGTCGATGGCATGGAGTCTCTGGCACCGGTTTTAGTTGATCGGTTAGGCCAGATATCCGACTACCTTCCAAAAAACGCTCAGATTGTTTTACTCTCACCTGAAAAATCCATGGCTAGGGCTACGAATCTGATTGATACCAACCTTGAATTCCTTCATGCAGCCTGGGACGCAGCAATCGAAGGGGCAAAAGCGCCGATAGATTTATCGGCCGGCGGTTTCAAAACCATGATGGAATTTGTTTCAGGCCTTGACGGCAGAGATTTAATCTCAATCACTTCGTTTCTAAGTGATGAAAAGCAAATCAACTTGCCACTTTTTGAAGTGCCAAGTTTTAAGGCACTCCAAACCGAACCGATTGACTACATCCAAGACCAGCTAAAGCTTGATCACAGTGTTTTTCTTTCAGCCATGGGCCACGGCACAGCCGAACGTATGGTGGAAATACTCAGCGAGGCCAAACTGCCAGCCAAGCTAGCAAACAGCGTTCCAACTAGGTTTGAACCAATTGTTTATGTAATTCAAGCGCCGCTTCGCAAAGGTTTTGTCGCTAACGATGCCAAGATCACCCTGATAACCGATAGTGAGTTCTTTGGGCGAGGAACTACCTTTGGTCAGCCCAATAAACCGCGCATGGCACAAAAGCGTGGCCAGGCAGTCGATCCGCTAACCCTAAAAGCTGGGGATTACGTGGTGCATGAGATTCACGGCATCGGCCGTTTTGTTGAGATGACTCAGCGCACCCTAGGTGTTGGAATTGCCAAATACACCAAGGAATACCTAGTGATTGAGTATGCTCCAGCCAAACGAGGACTAAAAGGGGACGTGCTCTATGTTCCAACCGATCAGCTTGATTATCTGACCAGGTACGTTGGCGCAGAGGCACCGGTGATGAACAAGATGGGTGGCATCGACTGGGCAAGAGCCAAGGGGAATGCACGAAAGGCGGTGCGTAAGGTTGCTATTGATCTAGTCAAACTGTATTCGCAGCGAATGAATGCCAGCGGTCACGCCTTCCTGCCGGATGGTGATTGGCAACGAGAAATGGAAGATAGCTTCCCCTATACCGAGACGCCGGATCAACTAAATACCGTAGAGGAAATTAAGCGGGATATGGAAAAGCCGGTTCCGATGGACCGTTTAGTCGCTGGCGATGTCGGTTATGGAAAAACGGAAATAGCTGTTCGCGCTGCTTTCAAAGCGGTTCAGGATGGCAAGCAGGTGGCAATTTTGGTGCCAACCACGCTGTTAGTCAGACAGCACGTCGAGACTTTTCTGGAGCGCTACGCCGGGTTCCCAATCAATGTCAGAGCGCTATCAAGATTTCAAAGTCCTAAGGAAAACAAAGCGACTATTGAAGATCTAGCCACCGGCTTGGTGGATGTGGTAATCGGGACACATAAATTACTTGGCAAGAACATTAAATTTAAAGACTTGGGTTTAGTCATCATCGATGAAGAACAGCGTTTTGGTGTTGAGCATAAAGAAAAACTAAAAGAGCTAAAAACCAATGTCGATGTTCTAGCAATGTCAGCAACGCCAATTCCTAGAACTTTAGAGATGGCGATAACCGGCATTCGTGAGATGTCTACTCTGGCAACGCCGCCGGAGGAACGCCACCCGATTTTGACCTACGTCGGCCCCTATAACGAGTCACAGGTTGCCGCGGCTATCCACCGCGAACTTATTCGGGAGGGCCAAGTCTTTTTCGTGCATAACCGAGTTGAAAGCATTGATTTTGTTGCCAGTCGTTTAGCCGAATTGGTACCAGATGCCAGGATCGCAGTGGCACATGGTCAGATGAATGAGCATCAGTTAGAACAGGTGGTTATAGATTTCTGGGAGAGGCGTTACGACGTATTAGTCTCAACAACAATCATTGAAGCTGGTATCGATATCCCTAACGCCAACACCTTGATTGTCGACCGAGCCGAGAATTTTGGATTAGCCCAGTTGCACCAGATTCGCGGCCGTGTCGGTAGATCAACTGAGCGGGCCTACGCCTACTTTTTCTACGGTGTTGAAAAGCCACTTTCCCCATTTGCTCTAGATCGGCTAAGCACAATTGCAGCGAACAATGAACTTGGCAGCGGTATGCAGGTTGCCCTGAAAGACCTTGAAATTAGAGGTGCAGGTAATTTGCTCGGTGGTGAACAGTCTGGTCACATAGCCGGAGTAGGATTTGATCTTTATCTGCGGATGATTGGTGAGGCGGTTGATGAGTTCAAAGGCATCAAGATTGATTCCCCAGCCGAACTAAAACTAGAGATCCCAATTGATGCTCACATCCCCCTGGAATATGTCGACTCAGAGCGCTTGCGCCTTGAGGCCTATCACAAGCTATCTGCAGCCAGCGGAGAGCGTGGAACCAGGGTCCAACTTGATTTGATATTCCAAGAATTAGAGGACCGTTACGGTAAAGCACCACAGCCGGTCATCAACCTGATTGATGTCACTGAGTTCCGGCAAGTTTGTAATAGGTACGGCCTAAAAGATGTTTCTCTTACCCTCGGGCAAATAAAAATTCAGCCAGTCGAACTAACCGAGGCAAGGCAGGTAGCGCTTAGCCAGCAGTACCAGGGGCTAAGGTATCTAAAGTCTTCGAAACAGCTAACTATCCCAATTCCGAAGGCCAGCGATGGCCAGTCACTTGCCGATCGCAGCCTGATTGACTGGGCGGTTAATCTCTTGACTGAACTCTTAAACTAAAAAGCCTGGAAAATTCAATTTCCAGGCTCTTTAGATTAGATGTCAGCGTCGAGCTAGGGCTTGCCCGTTTGAGTCTCTGACCGTGTTGTTAGCAATCAGCACGATGTCGATAATCCACCAGATTCCACAGCCACCGAAAGTAATTAACTTTAGGATTCCTAGTCCAACTTGGCCTAGGTAGAAACGGTCTACACCTAATTGACCAAGCAGAACGGAAAGCAGCAAAGCTGTTAACCAATCTTTCTGGCCTGTTGAGACTGCAGGTTGTGAAGCTGATTGGGTATCAGCTGGGCTGCCGCAGCCTGGGCAAATCTGAGCAGTTGCAACTAGCCCCCTGCCGCAAGCCGAACAGAATTTATCAGATGGAGTGCTAGACATTATTTCTTTAGAAGATCTCTTCCCTGGGCATCCTTTAGGCTGCCTGTCAGGATCAGAATGAAGTCAATCAGGGCCCAGATTCCGCAGCCACCCAAGGTGAGTAGCTTGGCCACGCCAAGACCGGTGTAGCCGAGGTAAAAGCGGTCGACTCCCAAGCCGCCAAGGAAGAAGCTGATTAGCACTGTGGTTAGGAAGTCGCGTTGTGGTGGGGTTGGTTGGGGGGTGGACATGTATTTCCTTTCGATGGGTTTGTACCCAACTGAGAATATCTAAATAAACTAAGTTTCCAGGGAAATAATGGAGGCTGTAACATGAAAGTTATAAAGGCTAAAAAGTTACTTCTTCCTGGCCTAGTTCTCGCCACTGCAGTTATCTATCTGCTTTTTTGGCCTAAGCAGTATCGGTTGTTCTGTCCCATTCATGCGCTGACCGGTTTGTGGTGTCCCGGGTGCGGAAGTACCAGATCAGCCGAGGCGCTAATTCATGGCGACTTATCTTCTGCGATTAATTACAACGCTCTATTGGTAACGGCACCGGTATTGATGCTGATTGGGGTAGCGCTAGATAAAAAGAGTAAAAAGGCACTGAATATCTACTTAGCTTTGCTTTTGGTTTTAGTTATCGCTTTTACGATCCTTAGAAACATACCCGGATCTAGTTTCGCTCCGCTATAGAGCGCTATTCAAATTGTCCTAAATTCTCTGGCAAACTAACCTCATGACTGAATTAGATGAGTTGATTAGCACGGCTAAACGTTTGCGAGCCCCAGGTGGTTGCCCTTGGGATGCCGAGCAGACCCATCAGAGCTTGGTGCAGTACCTGCTTGAAGAGACCTATGAACTTATCGATGCCCTTGAATCTGGAAATCGTAACGAGGTTCTTGAGGAACTGGGTGATGTTTTATACCAAGTAGTTTTCCACTCCGATCTGGCTAGCACCGGGTCATTAGGTGAAGCTTTCGATATTCAAGATGTGGCTAAATTCACTAGAGAAAAAATGATGGGGCGACACCCCCATGTCTTCGGCGATGCTGAACAGTTAGAGAAATTTAGAGCAGAAACCGGCGATGACGTGATGTTGAACTGGGATAACCACAAACAAAAAGAAAAACCAGAACGAGAATCAGTTCTCGATGGCATCCCTAAAGCCATGCCGGCTTTGGCGCTAGCCGACAAGGTACTCGGTAAGGCTCAGAAGATAGGCATTCTGGATAAGGCTTCCGAGTCTCCGCTAAAACTAGAAAGCCAGGAACAGCTCGGATCACTGCTTTTGGCTATCGTCCAAGCAGCCAAGGCCCAGGGATTGGACTCTGAAGCCGCTTTGCGTCAGGCGGTAAGGGATTTGTCTTCTGATATACGTAAGGCAGAGGTGCTTAGTGCCAGCGATGCTGGGATTATCGGTCAAGATCCAGCCTTGGAATAACCTGAGTTACCTATTCTGGCTGGTTTATGTAAGGTTGAATTAATTCAGCAATTGCTTTGAAGGGATGGGAAATTATGAACTCATCTCTATATGCCGCAATCAGGCCAATAATTCTAAAATTAGCGATTTTTGCCCTAACCGCAGCCGGCCTTATTTTCACTAGCCAAACCGCTAAAGCCGAAACGGCCATTGGCGTCGGTCTAAACCCAGTAGCCGTGACTGTGGACAGCCAAGGAAATGCATACACAGCTGATCTGGGTTCCGGTACTATCTCAAAAATCAGCCCGAACGGGCAGGTCAGCACTTTTGCGGATCTAAATCCACAAAAACCTACAGCCTTGATTCTCAGTCCAAGCGGAAATCTCTTCGTTGGAACTAAAACCGGGACACTTTTTAGCATCAACCCTTTAGGTGTAGTTTCAACTTTTGCTACGGTTGGTAAAAACCCCGTTGCCATGCTCTTTGATGCCGCTGGAAATCTCTACACCGCAAACTACATAGACAGTTCGATCTCTAAGGTTACCCCGGAAGGGCAAGTTAGTCGCTTCGCCGTGGTTGGAACCTGGCCGTCGGATATAGCAATGGACTCGCTGGGTAATTTATACACGGCAAGCTACCTAGATGGCTTTGTCAGTAAGGTAAGTCCAACCGGTCAGGTAACTTCATTCGCCAACGTTGGTTCTTACCCAAGTTCTCTAGTGATTGATTCGGCAAATAATTTATTTGTAACTAACTCAGCAGATAATACAATTTCTAAGATCACCCCAGCCGGCACAAGCACAGTATTTGCAACCGTTGGTAAATCGCCAAACTCAATTGCAATAGATTCAAACGGCAACCTTTACACAGCTAACTATCTGGATAACACTGTGACCCAAATATCTAGTTCAGGGATTGTTTCAACATTTGCAGTAACGGGGGATGGGCCAACCGCACTAGAGCTGTCAACTAACTTAAATCTTTACATTGCCAATAATCTCGCTGGCTCGATAACTGTTCGAGACACCAACGGTGATTATTCTGCTGCACCTAGATCACTTCAAGCCAATACAACTAGAAGCACCCAAGCAGAGTTATCTTGGCAGGCACCTATTTCTGCTGGCGGATCCGCTGTTACTGATTACCTTGTTGAGGCTACGACTAATAACGGCAATACCTTAGTCGGTACATATCGAGTTGGAACGACTAGCACCAGTTTCAGCTTCCCAGGGCTGTGTTCCAAGCAGGCCTATCAGCTAAAAAGCTATGCCATCAATTCAAGTGGCTTATCAGTAGCCTCAAATCAGATCACGCTGACTCCGCCAAATGGTGAAGCAGCCGCGCCAGCTAACCTGGCTACCACGTTGGTTCGAGGCACCTCGGTAGCGCTGAGCTGGGATGCCCCGAGCTGTGATGGCGGCGCACCTGTAACGAACTACCGGATAAGTTACTCCTCTGATTCAGGGCAGAGCTGGGTAACCATCAGCAAAGCAGCTAGCGCTGCTACCAGTCACACCGTCACAGGCCTAGTTCTAGGCAGAAACTACCTGTTCAGGCTAAGTTCCTTGAATTCCTTTGGGGAGGGCCTAGCAGGGGCTGTCATAGCAGTGACAACCGCCGAATCAACAGCGTTTTACACAGTTGGATCTGCACCTGCAGCCATGGCCTTTGATGCTTCCGGCAATGCCTATGTTGCCAACACCATGGATAACTCTGTATCGAAGATCACAACCAACGGGGTTGTCTCTCGTTTTGCCACTGTTGGCGATAACCCTGCCGCGCTAGTCTTTGATGCTGCTGGAAACCTATATGCGGCTAATTCTGATGAAGGAACAATTACAAAAGTCACGCCACAAGGAACTGCGACAATCTTGGCCACAGTCGGTGATCGACCAACTTCACTGGTTTTTGATTCAAGCGGAAACCTTTATAGCGCTGATGCTATTTCTGGAACGATTTCAAAGGTTACTCCAACCGGTGAAGTCTCAGTGTTTGCCGATTTGGCCAGCAATCCGACCGCTTTAGTTATTGATTCCGTCGGAAACCTATACAGCGCGAATGGTAGAGACAGTACCGTTTCCAAAATTACGCCAACCGGCCAGATAACCAAGCTAGCAACTTTACCTATTGCAGCTAGCCGCATGGTCTCGGACAGTTCCGGAAACCTTTATGTTTTTAGCACCGTGAGTTCAAAGATCTACAAAATTACCGCAACAGGTGAGCTGAGTGTATTTATTTCGCTTAGTGACTCAGTGACTGATTTTGTGATTGATGCAAAAAATAACTTCTACTTTGCAAATAGCACCGACGGAACAATCTCTAAACTAACTGCCGCAGGCAAGCTAAGCACCCTAGCCGTCTATGAAGATACGATCGTCAGAATTGCCAGCGACTCAAACGGAAATCTTTTCACCAGTTTTGATGAAGGCAAGGTCGCCAAGAGTGTTCTAGGAAAAACACCAACTGCTCCAAGATCGCTTACTTCTTCCCAACAAAGCTCCAGCACTATATCGCTTTCCTGGACTGCACCTGAATCAAACGGCGGTTCAGCGATAACCGAATACCAAGTAGAGATATCAGCGGAAGGCGTTTCAAGCTGGGAGCTTGTTGCTAAGACTTCAAGCACAGCGTTGCAGGTGACAAACCTAGAACCGCAGAGTGGTTACCGTTTTAGGGTATTAGCCATAAATGGCCTAGGGCTAAGCCCTTACTCAAATGAACTTTCGGTGAGTACCACTGTTGGGTCGCTTTCTAGCCCGAGGAACTTAGAAACAAG
>CAYMYB010000006.1:0-47793 GCA_964394575.1 uncultured Rhodoluna sp.
GCTAGTTGTGGAATAGAGCCGCTTTAGCATTTTCTCAACCAAGCGCTCGCAAGATTAGGTTTTCTGGTAAGCGACACAAAGCCAAAGCACTCAGCTGCTGTGTCTCTAATGAAAACAAATCGCAAATTTAGATTGACTTGGCTAGATATTTAATCAAAATGGAATCATATTGTCGCCAATTGGAGACGGATTATCCCTATTCTGTCTAAGTGGTCAATTTCCTTCAGGACCACAATCGGAGTGCCCATGTATGAAGCAATCGCGAGAAACAAGCGAAATACGATAATCATAATTTTCCTATTTCTAGCATTTTTTAGTGGAGTAGCCGCTCTTTTGTCTTGGTGGTTACAGAACATCTGGGTAGGAATCGGACTTATTGGTTTCATTCTTGTTTACGCAGTTGTTCAGTATTACTTTGCAGCAAACATGGCTATGGGTATCGCCGGTGGCATACTGGTGGACAAGGACAGCCACCCTAAACTCTGGCGCACCGTTGAGAATCTTGCCATCAGCGAAGGTATGCCGATGCCAAAGGTCTACCTAATAAAAGACGAGTCGATAAACGCCATGGCTATCGGCAGGGATCCCTGGCATGCTCACGTCGGCGCTACTGAAGGATTACTCAGAATCACGGAGAAGTACGAACTCGAAGGCGTCATGGCCCACGAGATGGCTCATATTAAGAACTATGACACTCGGGTTAAGCTGATTGTTTTTGGTTTGGTTGGAGCCATCTCAGCGCTAGCCCAATTCTGTTTTCTATTTATTGTCGGATTGTTTGCTGGGAGTCAAGCCGGTAAAAACCGCAGTTTATTCTTGACAGTCTTGTTCTTTCCTGTAGCTCTATTGCTCTTAGCTGTGGGCGTGGTGTCATGGTTCATATCTTTTCTTCTTGGGCCGATAATTATGAACGGCGTATCTAGGCAACGCGAGTATCTGGCAGATGCAACAGGTGCGCTGATGACCCGTCATCCAGAAGCATTGATGTCTGCTTTACAAAAAATGGAACTCTTTAGTCAAGCCCCAGTCAGGAAAAATAAAGCGACGGCAGCAATGTTTTTTACAAACCCGTTTCGACGAGGTTTGTTTGCAAGGCTGCTATCTAGTCATCCAGAAACAGATGACCGAATTGAGCGTTTAGCTCAGATGGCTCAGGACTTTTAGTCTTTGAACGGACAGTCTGGATTGCCTGAGTATATCAATGCGCAAGCATTAACTAATCTCTTTGCCGCAGAGATTCCATCCGCAACATCCATAAAATTTTCCTTGATAGTTTCGTCAATCAACTTTTCTGGAACCAGTCTCCGCCAAGAAACAATTCCGAGTACTCTAGCTTGGCTATCGAGCAATGGACCACCACTATTACCGGGGTTCGTGGCTGCGTCGGTGTAGTACTCGCTGTCTGTTACTTTTGTGATGATTCCGAGCGTCGCATAGTCGATTTGATCTATAGGATTGCCAACTTCTATCACCCAGTCTCCAACATGGGCTTCTGGTGCAGGTTCAAGGGTTGGTAGTTTAGCCTTCATGTAAATCAAAGCCATGTCGGCAATCGATTCCAATTCATCTTCATCCACCACGCCAATTGGATCTTTCTTGAACAACACGCCCATAAAAGTCCTGCCTGAAGCTACAACCGGAATTTTGTCCCCAGCTTTACATTCATCAAAAATGTGGGCGGCTGAGAACACTGCTGTCTGGTAACCATCTGGAACAGGAATATTTATGCCGACGCCCGTTCCAGTAGCAGTTCCACAGGAAACTTCAAATGTTGCAGGACGAGCTTTGCTAACCACCGAACTACCGTCTATTTTCTGCTTTTGCAGGTCGATGACCTGAAAGCAGAGCACGATGATTGTAGCGATCGAAGCGATTGCAAGAGTAGGCACCACCCAGCTCGGAAGATTGAAACTAGTGCCAGTTTTGATATTGAATGAATCTTCATTGGCCAAGTGGCCCCATATTCCATTTGTGTCTCGTTTTCGTCTTTTAAGTGATTTGAACGAAACACCTGTTCCTGGCTTCTTTGGCATTTTAATAAACTTCTACTCTTCTGCAGATTTTTTGTAAATCAGAGAGAGCTATGCCTTTGGAGCTCCACTCTGTGCCGCAGGTACCCCCACCAACAAAAGTAAGGGGCCCACTAAAGCCAGCGTCCTTTAGCAATTTACCAAATGCCTGAGCCCTTAGTTTCGTAAGAGTCAGATTCGTTTCATCGATTTCAATTCGCTTTTCGATATATAAATCACGGTCTACTCCCGCTGCCGCAATTCCGCGAATGGTTAGTGAAGAGCAACCTTTTTTAGATTTAAACTCCGTGACAGTCTTTCTTGCTGCTGCCTTGGCCTTTGTGCTATCAACAAAGTCACTACTGTCCGGTTTGAATTCAACTCCGTCGGAGTCGTATAGCTTCACAGTTATTGGGCACTCATTGACAGGAACAAGATCTACTGGAATCGAGTTAATGTGAGGTAAACCAGAGCCACACTGCCCACACACCTCACCAATAGCTCCTCCGCCTAACACGACCACCTCCGTCCAGAATGACTCCAAGGCTTTAGCCATAGTTAGAGGTAAAGGCTTCTGAAGGTCCCCATCAACCTGGCCCATCCCGTACCAGTTAACTGTTATCCCAGTTAAGTCAGGAATTTCATTTCGATCGTAAAGTTCTCGAGCCAATTCTTTTGCCTCAGACTCGTCACTTGGCAGGGTGCCTTCTTCTTGCATCAGAATAGACCCTGAAGTCTGAATGCCATTTCCTAAAACATAGATAGTCTTTGTTTCTGCATTAGTCACCTGATCGGATGCGACGAATAAAGCCTTCAACATATCCGACTGGCTGCTAGTGGGTATTTGGTCGTCTGCTTTCTTGAGATCTCCTGCTGAGCAGTTTGCGGCCAAGTTGAAGTTGCCATAGACGGAGTCGATCGCACGTTCGATATCCATCTCTTCGTTAGCACCTTCGGCAACTTTAACCACCTTATGGCTAACCAATTGGGGGTCACCATCTGCGACTACTAGTGATAGCCCTCGCCCCAGAGCCAGAACCCTGTCGTCGCTTTTTAGTAAATCAGATCCAAGCTCGGACTTGATCGAAGTCGCTGCTCGGGCAGTGATACTTGACATGTCAACAAAATTAGCGGTCGGTGCGAAAATTACTGCCGTCTCAGAAGTGTTACTGGACGCAACCGAATCTTGTGAAAACAGGCACTCCTTTTCCGGGGGCGGGGGAGGTATGAAAATCCACACGATTGCGCCGATAACTACCAGAGCGGATAAACCAGCCCCAAAAACCTTCCCTCGACGAGACTTCACGAAACAGACCTCTTTGACTTTCTTATCTTGAATTTGCTTTCCGGTAGGTATTCTGTTGTGAAGTCCGGAGTACCGATCTGATTTACAAGCGCTCGCCTGTAAACTGACTTAGCTGATTCGGCAACTTGGTCGTACACCTTGGCTCTAAGCTCCCATTGAGCACCAACTTCAGCTAAAATCTTCAGCTCTGCCTCTAAGTCCGCTTCGGACTTCGCCTGAGATTCTTGAGCTAACCGGAGAGCTCGAACCTTAGCAAAGTACACATAAAGAAGCCGGGAATACCTATGATTGTGCGGGTTTGAATTCATAGATCTTATTAAAATCCAGCTTCCTAACCCAACTAAAATCAAGAAACTAAAGACCAGAACTGCCCACCAGAGCAATGGCGGCATATCCTTGTTGTTTTCATCAAACTCTTTGTACTCTTTTGCAAGAAGGTTTATACGGAGAACTGTCATTCCCCAGACGTAACCAATCCAGGCCGTAGCTACTGCAGCCGCAATCCAGAAATCTTTTCCGTTATTCTCTTTGTTGCTTCGATACGCGGCAATTGCCCGTCCTGTTAGGTGGGGGAAAAGGATCTGCACACCGACCGCAGGAATTGTAAACAATAGCGCTTCTCGAACGGACGGAAGAACCGAAAACAAAGTAAAGAAGACGATTGTTGCATCTGCTAGTGCAACAATCACAAAAATCAACCATTCTTTTAGAACGTTTACTACATGTTTTGTTCGTGAGGTAGTGTCAGGTAAGACACCTTCCCAGAATCCACCATCTTCACCCCTTTTAGAACCCGTCAAGATTTCCGATTCATCTCTCAACTGCTTTTCAATCGCGTCCTTCTCAGCTTGAGCGTCGGCTACTCGCCTGACTTTAGCTTCAATGGTTTTTTGAATATACTCAATTCGCATTCTGATTGGTAACTCGGCACGCCCCTTACGTTCCGTGTTCCGTGATTTTTGAAGTTCTAAGACTTCGTCAACACTATCTTCATAGGGCATTTGTTCATAGCCCTCTTCGGAGAATAAAAATTCGTCATAAGCTTTCGAGTTTTTGTCAGCTTCTGCAGCTTGTGTTCCCAATGCAATAAAGACGTTATCGTCAATGTCTGCCGGCAAGTCAGGCAGAGCTAACAGAATTTTTTTCGCTTGGCGCTGTATTTTTCTGCGCCAAAATATCTGAGCCATTATTTAGCGAGTTTTCCTTACCGGTAGTTCCTTTTCAAACTGGTCAAGCTCAGTCTCTGGCACGCTTCTGTAGACGGGAATTTCTGCTGAAGCAGCTTCTACTTCCACCTTGAGTTTTCTGGATCGAGCTTGGTTATAGATAGCAACTTTTTGGCGATACAAGTTCTCCCAAAGAGGCTTCACCTCGTCAGCCCTTCGGATTAGCGCTAAGCCTGTTTCCTTGTTTGCGGCAAACTGCGAGCGCAAATCAGACTCTTCCTGCTCCAGCGAGGCTAGTCGTAGTGAAGAAGCTTTTTGTTGTCGCCCAGTTTTACCCATATTTGATTTCTGCTTATCTATTTTGGTAAATAGCAATTCAAGTTCAGCCTCAATTCGGGAGTTGCCGGTCACGTAAGGCGAAGTGACTCTTAGTAGCCAATCATTGAGGGCTATCTCCCCACGTTGAGAAAACGATTCAAACTCATTTACGGCTTGAGTGCGGGTAAAGTCCATCAGTGTTCGGTTTCTGCGAGCGTCCTTACGCCCAGCCCGTCTGATTCGCCATACTTCGAATGCTCCGGGCCGCTTTGGCACTACAGGATTATTGAAGGAATTCTTCTTTGCCATTTGATCCTCACTTTCAACTGTTCCCATAAGGAGAGTTTTGGACAACTTAATAACCCTAGTGCTGTTGCCATAGTGGGACAATAAAAAATATTTAGATTAAGACAGACTAAGTCAAAATGTTATAAAGCGTAAAACTGTTCCCAATTATTGGGTTCCCTGAGATTTTTCGTCTTTGGGCAACGAAGGCCGATACATCGTGGCTGGCTTTCCTGGTCTGCTCCGGTCTAGATTGCCGCTTTGATCTATAAAGTTTAGATTCAGAACGTTTCTGCGGAATAGGTCACGCTGAATGCGCTCGCCACGACAAACTTCAGTCAGCTCTTGGAGCTCACTCAATCTAAATTCCTCGCTCAGGGGATTCAGCCCGAAGAACGAGAAGGGATCTATCCTTGAGTCAAAAGCATGCCTTAGCCTGCGCCAGGCGTAAAAGACCATTTCATCGTGGTCTTGGGCCAGGATTCGACCACTCGGTAAGTCTTTGGTAAGAGTCTTTTGGTGGCCCTTTGCCATTGATGGGCTTGGCATGGTTCTGAACCCGAAACGGGATACCCCGTCATAATTCTCAAGTGGCCCGAATTGCTTGATGAATGTTTCCATAAAGTGCTGTGAATTGACCAGTTCTAAACCAACTTGGTCGCGACCGCCAAGATACTTCCGTATGTCTTCAAAGTTCACTATGGACCAATATGCAAAAGAAAGAGCTCTTCCACGCGGGTCTCGATCCGGCTCGTCAAATGTTCCCAGCTGTCGAAGCTTGGCTTTGATCTTCCCGAAATCAAGCCCTAGACGCTCAAATGCAATTCGTTGGGATGCTTCGGAAAGAGTTTCGTCAAATCCTAGGTGACCGCCGGGAAGAACCCTCTTGCTTTCGAAGTATTTATCTAAGTCGTTAGATGCAGCGACCGTAACTACGAATAGAGAGAGCCCAGAGTGGTCTTTTGGAAAAGTGTCCCCAAATGACACCATGCTTTTGTCCCAGATAAGGCTGGCCATGGTGCTGGGGTCAGCTACCGTGAAGATGACCAGATCTACGGCTCCTGGGTTCCAGATGTCAGCGCTCATGATTAGTATTCATCATACTACATAAAAATTTATAAATAATTTACCAAATTAGGGAATAATTTGAGCGTTTACACGTTTATTATGGTATAGTTAAAAACGATACTTCGAAAGGAAGTGATATAGCAGTGATAACACCACGTATAGAGCACAATAAGTGCCAAGTCGGGAAACCGACCCCCCTAGGTCTCATGCTTGAGATCACCGCGCCGGTTGCCCCGGTTATAGAGGCAGCCACCCACAAAGCCAAAGCTTTGGTCTTCGTCATCGACCGTTCCGGTTCGATGTCTGGCGGTCGTCTGGAATCGGTTAAGGCCGTTCTAGAGGAGACGCTACCTAGGCTAAACCCCGAGGATCACATCGCCATCATCAGCTTTGATGACACGGCGGTAGTGAACCTGCCGTTAGCCACCATCAAGGACTTGGATCTGAAGAATGTTCGAAAGATCATCTCCGATATCCACTCTGGAGGTTCTACCAATCTAGAAGCTGGTTACCGACTTGGGCTAAAAGAAGCCGAGAAGGTTACCGATGGTGTTGAAACCACAGTGATCTTGCTGAGCGATGGCCAAGCCAACGCTGGTGAGACTAACCCTGAGGTTCTTGGCCACATCGCGACAGCCGCAACCGAGCATCTTGTTACAACTTCAACCATTGGTATTGGTTCGGGTTATGACGAGAACGTTCTGGGTGCTCTAGCTGATGGTGGAAATGGAAACCACATCGCTGGTATCACTCAAGGTGAGGCCGTCGATGGTTTGCAATCCGAGATTGACGGGTTGCTTACCAAGACCATGATCGATGTGACCATCGAGATTGTCATCGGTCCTGACTTCACTGGAAACGGCAGCAAGATCAAAGCCGGAAGAAAGATGAAGAAGTGGGAGTATGCCCGGACTCAGGTCAAGGCCCTACTCGGTGATCTTTCATCAGGCGAGGAAAAGAACGTGTTCTTCAACATTGTTCTTGATGCTCACAAGATGGCAACTCCAGGAGTTAAGCAGGGCCTTCAGGTTACCTACTCATACACCGATGTACTAACCGGTCAAAGAGTCTCTAATTCAGAAACTTTTGAAATCGAGTTAGTCTCGCAAGAGCAGTGGGTTGAACCAGAGCGTGATCAAGACATCATGGCAGAGCTGCAGTTGGTTAGAAACCAAGACATTATGCAGGAAGCGATGGAGCTGTTCACGCAGGGTAAGAACAAGGAAGCAAAAGCTTTACTTGAAGCTGCTGGTCTGGCCATGGATGACATCGAGGCAAACTATGCGATGAGCGACAGAACTTCAGTTCGAATGATGTCGAGCAACATGGCATTCAAGCGGATGATGTTGACTGATGATGAAAACTTACAGAAGAAGTTGCTGTGGGAGCAACTCAACCGTGAGAAGCGCGATCGTCGTAAGAAAGACGAGAACTAGCATGTGGATCTTTACCGATACTGGTTTCGTTTCTGCTGTGCGTAAGCCTGAGTACCCGGACGTTATCACCGTCCGGGCTCGGGACCGCAAGTCACTCGAAGCTCTAGCTTCGAAGGCGAATGTTGAAATCAAACGTTCGCCAAACGGTGACTACCCTTACCGAGTTTTTGTCGGTGATGGTCCATTCATTGAATGGTTCTTGGATAGAGGGGCTGAGCTTCGCTATGAGAATTTCAAGAACCGTGTCTATGAAACCCGTGGTTCAGATTTTGCCCGAGCATTGGGCAATGTCTGGAGCGCCATGCTTGCGGTTGAAGATGAAGAGGCTAGAACCTCAGTCTTCAATGAGGCTGGCGAAGAGATCTCTCACACGGATGCCGAGCCCAACCGACTGCTGCAACACAGCCAGGTCCCCGAGAACCTCGAGGATCTGACCGAACAAGAGCAGATTGTTTGGGCAGAGCAGCAAGCTGAGCGACTTGCTCAGCGAGCAATTGATTCTGAAGCCGGCGAGAAGTACTGGTCGGACGAGGACACCAAAGGCTAACTCAGCCTAGGGAATCGGGGCCCAGGTTTCTGGGCCTCGGAAAATCCCTCTCCGGAGGGAATAACAGTAAGGAGAAAAGTGATGAAAATATCACAAAAACTAATGGTCATTTACTCTGACCTATATCTAAAGTGGCTGCTTGGGGATGGCGATGGAAAACATCCAACTAACCCGGTGCGAGCCAAAATAGCAACTGAAATGCTAATTGAAAAGCATGGTGAGGATGTTGTGGTGGTTGACCCAACTGATCCAGCTAAAGAAGATTCAGATATCGCAGCTCTTCGTGCAACACACGAAGATGGATATGTCAATCAGGTTCTTGCTGGCAGATCAGGTGAGTGGACTGGCACAAAGCCTGAGCTTGGAAAAACTGCGCTTGAAATGTTCACTGGAACAATCCGAGCAGTTGAAGCAATCCTGGCTGGAGTCAAAGTTGTATTCAACCCGCAAGGGGCGAAGCATCACGCTAAACATGATTCGTCATCTGGCTTCTGCGTATTCAACGATATGACCTACGCTGCGCTCGCTTTGCAAGCATCTGGCCTACGTCCGCTATACCTTGACTGGGACATTCACGCTGGTGATGGAGTTGCTGAAATGCTTACTGGAACCGGCATTCCTCGAATTTCAATTCATGGAGGAAGAGGTTTTCCATACGATCGCAGATATCAGGTTCCTTTTGGTGAATGCCACGACGAAGCTGATCTTTGCTACAACTTCAATGTTGGTGCCTTTGATGGTGACGACATTTTCATGGAGTGCATCGATAAGGCTAGAGAAATCATTGAGGCTTATAAGCCGGATTTAATCCTGCTGGCAGCTGGAGCTGATGGTCACGTTGGCCCAAACAACATTGGCGGCACTAACCGTTACACCGCAGAAGGCTTCAAGTATGCAGCGGAGATGGTTGCCGACATGGCAATCAAGCACTCTGAAGGTAGAGTCCTAATCGGTGGGGCTGGCGGCTACCAGCCGTTGAAGGAGACCCCGGAGACCTGGGCTCTTGTTGTTGGCACAATCTTCGATCGAGTTAGAGAGGAAGTATTAGTCAATGACTAGACCATTTCACCCAGAAGCGCTTTGGAACGAAATCCTTCCTGGATTGTTCCAAGGTGGCACTCACGAAGATGATGAGCTAGGTGCCTTTCTAAAAAGAGCACCGGAGAACATGCCCTACTGGCATGCTGACCGCTACATCGAGGCTACTCAGGTTAAGGCTGAGGACTTTGACACCGTGGTCACCGCCTATTCAGGGGCCAACCCTTGTGGCCGAAATGTCAAGGAACTCCGGTTCACCTTCTTTGACGGCAACATGAACGACTTCAATCCAGAACAGGACTTGTTCTGGTTGGTTCGTGAGGCTCACCAGGACTGGAAGTCAGGTAAGCGAGTGCTAATCAGATGCCAGGCCGGCCTAAACCGGTCTGGTCTGATCATGGCGCTGGTGCTGATTCGTGAGGGTCACACTCCAGAGGAAGCCATCGAGTTGATTAGAGACAAGCGCTGCGATTCGGCGCTCTGCAATGATCGGTTTGTGTCATATTTGGTAAATCATGCAGATGTTTCCTTTTGGAGAAAGGGTTAATTCATGCGTTGTGAATCAGCTATAGCCGAGTTTGAGCATTTGGTTAATGGTCGGGTTCGGATCGACACCGTTCTCGAGCTTAGGGACATTGAGCAACATGAATTGCAAGGACTTTATGCAATAGCAGGCTTGGCAAGATTGGATGTAAAAACAAGGCACTTCCTGGGTTGGCCAGAGCAGCGACAGCTAGAAGAGCTGCGTTGGTATGTCTCAGCGAACCGACAATACCTTATTTTGAGACACATAGAGGATGCTGATCATGCATTTGATTCAGTCTTTTATGAGACATTTGTGAAATTACCCAGGATGCTTCACGGAGACGTAGATCAAATATTTGCCAATTATGAGGAGCTACTTGAATCCGACCGCGGATTGAGACTCAGGTTAGGCACTCGGAAAACCGCTGGACTAGGAAAACTTATAAAAAGAGTGAACTATGCAGCTCTAGAAGATCGAGGACCAGAGGAACTTTGGAATGAAGTTAGGAGAGCAGTTGAACAGCCCAAGTCAGCTAGCGATGATGCTTTGGCCTGTGCCTTTATTACACAACGCGACGTTACTGACAAGGATCAAAAAATTGGAGCACAAATCAAAAAAGAGATTGTGCGTCGTAACGTTGAAAGGGAAGGAGGGGGACATCGCTTCTTTGATTTAACTGACGTTTCACTGGAGGAACTAGAAAATCGCCGAGCTCGTGGTAGAAAAACAACCAACGCGTTCTTCAAAGAATTTCCCCACGAATGGGTTCACAGAGATGGACGCGGCGACATTCAAGAGACCGACAGAAGAATTAAGTCATTCCTTTGGAGTTTGTCTGACGATGAAGCAACCGAGTTTTTTTTGGTCTACTTCGGTCTAGGGCAAATCTGGGCGGATCGGACTAAATTTGTCCTAATGGCAGCGGACGAGCGCATTCGCCCGGATTACTGGAGATTTAGGTAGTGCATGGCTATCTCGCCGACAATCAAATTTTATGTGAGGTTACACTCTAAGACCAATCAGGTAATTAGTCTGTTTTACGTGGACTACTCAGATTACTCTGAAAAAAGATTTGACGAGTCAACGCAGGCGTGGGTTCCCATCCAAAAAATATATCTTGCTTTAACTTCTGGAAGTTTGGATTATGACGAAATTAGTGAAAAAACTGCTCAGAGGCTTTATCCTGAGGCCTTTAATGGTGATGAGCTAGCCGCAGATGGTGCTTAGATGTCAGTGGTTGAAGTTAATCTGAAAAAGTGGAGGCGGGGAAGGTGAGAAGAGGCAGTATTTCAATAGAGCAAGAATTATCCAGCATCTTGGACCTGCACGGAGTTGAAAAGGCTAGGCAAATAGCTGAAACTGTGCACTTTGGACAGGAAGACAAGGCAGGTGCCGCTTACATAAATCATCCCCGCAGAGTTGCTCAAAATACCGAGTTTTTTCTCGCTTACAGTAAATCTGTCTACACTCCAGAAGAAAAGGAGATTGTCCTCCAAGCGGCTTGGCTACATGATGTGGTCGAAGACGCGGCTGACAGTCGACTTCCATTACTTAGCCTAGAGATCTTGAGCGACTGGGGCGTTGAGGAAGATGTTTTGCGGATTGTGAATCTACTCACTAAGAAGGAACCCGGTCACCCAGATCCTGGCCAGTGTGATTACTATGCCGCGATTGCGTCTAATAAATTGGCAAGGTTGGTCAAGATAGCTGACCTCACGGACAATTCCAATTTAGAAAGAGTAGAGGCGGTTTTCAAGCTTCGCGGATTTGATAAGACTCATTATTACGGCAAGGCGGTAGAAACCTTGGCGCTAGATGATGTTGAGAGCAAAGTATTTGACTCTCGGGTCCAGTTACCTATTGAGGTAACCAATAGCTTCTGGGAGGGGAGTCTAGAAGAACTCTTGGTCCCAAGCCGGAATCCAAGCCAACATTACTAACGTATAAAAAGGAGGAAAGAAAATGGCACTAGGAGAAGGACAGGAATTCCTGTCGCAGGATTGGGTGATAAGAATCGCCAATGCGTTTGTGCTACACCCTGAAGCGGAAAGTGTTTTTGATGCCTGTTATGGCATTCCAACTCAGTACATGGACGATGCAGAGGCTATGTGGGCTCGTCTGCGCAAGAACAGAGAAGAAAATCCTCCGCCAGAAGGAACTGTTTATTGGACTCCAAGTGACTAAGGCATAAACAAGGAAAGGGTAAAAATGAACGATAAAAGAATCGTCTATGTTGACATGGACAACGTTATTGTGGATTTCAAATCAGGAATTCAGAAGTTGAGCAACGACCAGCAAGAGAGCATTGTCGAATTTGATGAAGTTGAGGGCATCTTTGCTCTCATGGAACCGATGCCCGGATCGATTGAGGCTGTGAAAAAGTTAGCAAGCAGCCCCAAGCTAGATGTGTACATTTTGTCGACAGCACCTTGGCTAAACCCATCCGCATGGGCAGACAAGATTAGGTGGGTACACAACCATTTCGGTGAAGATGAAAGCAATCCGCTTTACAAGAGACTTATAATCTCCCATCATAAGAATCTGAATCAAGGTGACTACCTTATTGATGATCGACTAAAAAGTGGCGCAGACAAGTTCGT
Organism: uncultured Rhodoluna sp.; assembly: GCA_964394575.1. GTDB lineage: Bacteria > Actinomycetota > Actinomycetes > Actinomycetales > Microbacteriaceae > Rhodoluna. Next base: position 12,300 of record CAYMYB010000006.1, read on the forward strand.
TGGTACGCACATTCACTTTGGTGAAGCCAACGAAAAAGAAGGTTGTGACGGCTCCTATCCAGACTGGGATAGCGTGCTAGCCTACTTCGAGGAGCAAGGGCTTCTTGATTAGAGAAAATCCATTTCTAGGACCCAAGTGGGAGCCGCTTGCTCAAGCGTTAGCTTACGTAATTGGCAAGACGGCTTCCGGCAGGACTTTTCACTTCCAGACGTATTTGAAAAAGTTTGGTCTCAGCCCTGACACATCTCCTTACCTTCAGGCGATTATTGAGGATGAGTTTTTTCATCTTGAGATCTCTGGAAATCTAGTGCTAAACCCGCCGCTGGATGAGGAGGGGTTCAAACAGATGGAATTTTATGGTTGGCATCGTCCAGAAGCCTCGCCAGAGGAGTACCAGGAAAATCACGAAGGCAACCCGAACTTCGTTCGCTACTACGCCCTAAACACTCCGATAGATGAGGTGGTGGAGTTTCTACTCACCACTCTGGCTGGGGTGTTTGAGGCCACTGAAGACGATTTCTATGCATTTACCAACGGCAATACGGCAAATGAAGTAGACAGCCTTCACCTTCTTGGCAGGCTCAAAAAGACTGAGGGTAACCCCGATCAGGTGATTTTTGCTTTCCCAGGTAAGCACCTAGACATGATTGATCGGCCAAAGTCCAGAAGGAAGTAGATTTAACTCTGCAAGAGATTCTTTGAGGAGCTTTTTGAGCCAGCAAGCAAACACCAGCAATCAAACGCTTATTGAGAGCATCGATCATCTAGATTTTGATGTCACCTGCGACTACATGGATTGCCATGGAGAGGCCACCCATAGGCTAATTTGCGCCAAATGCGGCCTATTCGAGTTCATGTGTAGTCCACATGCGGAAGCGGCAAAACAAGCTCCAAAAAATAGTTGGATAGTCTTCGATAAATCCTGCAAGCACAGGGTAGACATGTTCTACTGCGGTAAAGAACCTATTTGATGGCGTTTGATCCGTGCAAACGGGAACAAAAGGTGTTCTTGTGTCAGAGCCGAGTAATACACTTAGCCCAAGGCGCGTAATCGTGATTGCTATGTTGTCCTGCCGTCATAGAGTTGGGAGAAATTGATGAATTCGACACCAATCAGGTTCACTAGTTCACTTGAGGCCAAGAGGTCGATTTCACTGGCCCTACGAAATTCAGTAGTTGAGAACCCTTTAGTTCCCATCACGTTCGTCGTCCAAAATTATCGAGTTGGGGGCCAGGTTGTAAGCCAATTAAATCGAGAAGCAATTGGTGAAGGCGAAATCTCTTTGTCGGGAGTTGAACAAATTACTGCACCAGATCTATTGGCTCTACTTTGTGATCAGGTTGAGATGAGTTGGAGTTATACAGAATACTCTCAAAAGCTAGCTCAGCATGTGAGCCAGAAACTTTTCAAAGACGGGGAATTTGGTGACGCGGCCAACCTCATGCCAAGCACAATAATGGCTATAACTTCTGCGGTTTCAAATTTCAATTGGATCAACCTTGAAGACGAAAGCATCTATGTTTCACTAGACAATCACAATCTGACTCCAACGGCAAGGCGCATTCTTAGTTTCTCCCGTGATCTTCAGGCTAAACTAAACTCTTCTGGAAACCTAACTCCAGCCCGACTCGTTATTGACTTGCAAGGTAGAGTAAGCCAGCTCAGAGTCTCAGGGGTAAGAGATATTTTGGGTCGTGTATTTTTTCTCGACAGCACGCTAACTAATGATTTTCTAAATCTAGTTAGCGACATAGTGGGACCTGATGAAGCAACTCACATCGAGTTTAGTGATACGGCTAGTACTCAATCTTTCAAGACGCTAGAGTACAAGTCATTCCCCGATGTTTTTACTGAGGTTAGATTTGCAACAAAGAAAGTCATTGACTTTCTTTTAGAAGCAAAGAACCCTTTAGATGTAGCGGTTTTATACTCGGACGCACAAGATTACTTGACCACCTTAACAAGCGCTTTAGATGATGCCGGTATCGAGTGGTACGGCCCAGCCAAAGAATTAGCATCGAATGCCAGGATTTCTCTATTGGCTCGGGATGTTTTAGAGTACGCTTCGGCTCCGGATGATGTGAGTCTTGATCGCAAAACCGTTATGAGATGTATAAGATCGCGCATACTTGCAAATCCCGATGAAGCCCCAGAAGATTTTTCTTGGCACTGGGTGGAGAAATTTGTTAAGAATTCAGGATTGTTTAATGATGCCGAGAAGTGGGTACCTGAGCTTCGTGTCCTAGAAGACTCTCTGCCTGAATTGATTCGTGAATACGAAGAAGCCCTAGAGTTTCCAGATGACACCGAATTTATTGAAGGTGTCCGACGGAATCTGGTGAATGCTTATTCCGCCAAAGCTCTCGCATCTTTTATTCAAGCCCTGATTGATTTTAAGAGGGCCGTAAGTGGCAAAAAAAACACCATCAGTGAGGCTGAGGCTTCGAATCTATTCCGTGAATTCGTTCTAAAGTTGCTCGGCTCAAAAGCAGAAAAAGGTTTACCACTTCTAGACAGTAAAGCTTGGCTAATAATCAAAGAAGCATTGAGCTTGGGGTTTGGTGATCCAGACGAGAATAATCAGAACCACGCTAAGGTCATTCTTACAAAAATCACAGAATCCCTGTTATCTAAGGGGGCGCACAAACCTGGTGGTGGTGTATTTGTTGGCGACCTCCGGCAGCATCCCGTAACCAATTTCAAATTCCTTGTGGTGATTGGGTGCACAGAAGGCGCTCTGCCTAGCCGAATCCTAGAGGATCCCTTAATTCCAGATTTTCTAAGAAGTTCCTTGCCTGAAGGCCTAGCCGCTACACTCCCTTCTACCTTTAGAGCTCTTAAGATGTCGAGAGACACAATAATCTCAGTAATTTCTGGCGCTGAGCATCTGGCGCTTGGGTACTCGCGTTCCGGTCTTGTAGGGTCAGGCAGTGGAAAGCCAAGCCCATTAGTGAAGACGATCACTACTGCTCAAGAAGAAGTTATCCCTAGTTTCGAAGAGTATGTTGATTTTCATGAAAATGCAGTCCTAGAGTCTGATCTTGCGAGAAAAGTAAATCTTAGTAACCCAACGCCACCAACCGGAATTTTAGCGCCTGAACTAGAATCAGCGCTTTCAATTTATGCGGGGAAATTCACAAATTATTTTGGAAATGTTGGTGTAAATTCTCAAGCGTATGATTTTGAAAGCAGCTTGCTTTCCCCGTCTTCCGTAGAAGCCTATTTGAAGTGCCCTCATAAGTTTTTAGTTTCCTATGGAATGGGATTCTACTTCGAAGACGATACAGATGAGATAGAAGACTATCGTGCAAATGATTTCGGAACGATGGTGCATGCAGCCTGGGAGAAGCTCTTCGAAGAATGCAAGGTTTTGAAAACTCTGCCGGCTTACGGTCAACCTTTTTCAGAATCGGCTAAAGATAGATTCAGAAAACTGTTTGAGCAGGAAGTGCAATCCGCTAAGAACAAGGGTCAAGCCGGCTGGGAGCCACTTTTCCAGGAGCGTGCACAACAATTCATAGAAAATATAGATTTGTATTTCCAGTTAGAACACGAACACCGATCCATGACCCCTACCAATTCATTTGATGAAAAGGATAAGAAATTACCATTGAAATCAGAATTCATGCTCCAGCCTCAAGCCTCAGAATTTAGTTTTGATAGTGACGGGGCCGCTCCACTGCGAATAAGTGTACCAAATGCAGCTGGCAGAGTTACCATGAGCTTCAAGGGCCGCATGGACAGACTGGATTTATCAACTAATCGACACATAGCCGGTGTTATTGACTTTAAGACTACAAACGCTAAAAAGATAGTCGATTCTGTCGATGAACATATTCAAGATCTCATCTATGGGCACGCCATGAGAAAGAATGTAACTTACGGTTCAATCCACATTGTTACTTTTCACTACTTGACGATGAAAGCAGAAGAAGAGTCTAAGTTGGTAAATCTACGACCTTTCCCCAAAGAGTTGTTTGTTGATGAGTCCTTAGGCGGAGCCACTGCTGAAGAGATACAAGAACTCACAGACAAATACAATAGTGATTTGGATGGCTTACTTCTAAGCAAACTATCTTCTCTAGCCAGGGCCGTAGAAACTGGATATTTCCCACCGAACCCAAACTCATCGTCGGCAAATTACTGTGAAGTTTGTCAAAAGGTAGGTAAAAGCCGAGCGAAGCAGATTTCGTTTGACGCTCATGCCATCATCGAGGAGAGTGCAACATGAGCGCCATTAGAAAACCGGCAGACTATCAGGTTAGAGACTCCATAGTTCGGGACACACAGGACTCCGTCTTTATAACTGCTGGAGCTGGAGCGGGTAAAACTAGAAGTATTGTCGATAGGATCGTGCAACTAATAATTGACCAGGATGTCAGCAAACGGGTAGAAATGTCCCAGATAGTGGCAATTACCTTTACAACAAAAGCCGCGGGGGAATTGCGAAACAGACTTCGCGATCGCTTGATGGATGCCGATTTGCGAATAAGGCTTTCCGAAAACCAAATTCTAGCGGCTGACGTTGCGCTAAATCAGTTGGATGCCGCTCCGGTAGGCACCATTCATGCCTTTTCCATGAGAATTCTGAGGCAGTATCCTCTTGAAGCCAAGTTACCTATTGGCTTTACTCTTCTGGACACCTCTGAGGCAAAGAGGTCAAATCGAGCACTCAGTAACAAGATTCTTTCTGACTTATATAAATCTGAGGATAAATCCAACCTTGATGCCATAAAAAGAGCTGGGATTAGAGTTAACAAACTGCGCGAGTTTGTTAATGATCTGCAAGAGAAGCAACCACAGTTGCTAGAGGCAATTATTGAAATAGACAACGATGCTTACTTTAGCCAGGCTATAGAAAATTTGGTTGTCCGTGCAAATAATTGGTGGAACGTCAAAAGAGACGAATTCTTAGCTTTGGACAGGAAAGATAAAGTAACATCCAAAATCGACCAGGCACTAAGTCAAGCCAGAGAAGCCATCTTAGATTCGCCTGCAGATTACAAGCAAGCTATCGAATGTTTGGCTGCTCTGCTTTCGTCGCAGGCACGTGACGAATACAAGTACCTATTTAGAGAATTTAAGGACAGTATCAAGGAAAGCCTTGCGTGGCATAGCAACCCAGAAAGTGCTCTAGTGGAAAACACCATCAGACGATGGACAGTATATGCCCAATCAGAAATCAAGGCATCACGCACGGATCGAAGATTGAAGGGGGACCTAGATTTCAATGATTTGCTACTGATTACATATGAGTTGCTGCGTGACAATTTGGAGGTCCGGCGAGATCTTCACAACAAGTTAAAAGTTTATGTTGTTGACGAATTCCAAGACACAGACCCTCTTCAGTGGAAAATAATTCAGTACCTTGTATCAAAACCAGAAAAACCAGATACTGAGCCGAGTCCAGGTCGTCTAGTGGCGGTTGGCGACCCAAAACAGTCGATCTATAGGTTCCGCGGAGCGGATCTCGCAACTTTTGAAAAAGTTCGAGAGAGAGCCTCGCGGTCTTGGGGGAAAGATAGTGTCAAACACCTAACAACAAACTTTAGATCACATCCTCACATCCTTAGCTACGTGGATTACCTATATGAATCCAGAGATTCTGTTTTGGGGACAGACTTTGAGAAAATGATTCCCTACAGCCAAGACACGGGGACTGATCGAGTGTTCATCCTCCAAGGAGACGGTGACGACAAAGAGAACAAAGAAGTTATCGCCGTTGCCGCCACGATTGAGAGAGCCACAAAAACTCACAGATTACCTAATACCCTTTCATCTCCAGGCTCGCTTTCCTCCACTAGGCCAGCCACCTATCGTGACATCGCCCTCTTGATTCCCGCTCGGACCAGTTTGACGGACCAGTTGGAAGTTTTTGAGAAGAACGGTATTCCATACACATCAACTGACGCAACCATCGTCTATTCAAGGCCTGCTGTGAGGGGATTAATTTCTGCCATGAAAGTGCTCTCTGGTTCTGTCAACGGAGGGGATTTATGGTGGGCATTAAAGAGCCCGCTCTTTGGCATTAGTGATCAAGAGATGCTTATTCATAAGAAGACTGCAGCAAAGAGCTGGCCAGTCCCGATTGGCTCCTTCAGAAAAGAATTAGTTGAAGACAGTAGCAAATCATCAGCCTCAGTAGCTGCGCTGGAAAAGTTGCACCAAATTTGGAAGCAGCACCGCACAGCCCAACCTTCGGAGATTCTAGAGATTCTAATGGCCCAAACGAGACTACAAGAGGCGTTGGATCAACTAAAAACGGGACGTTTTGAAAACGACTGTTTGCGCATGGTCATCCTGCATGCCAAGCTTTGGGAGGCAGGAGGGGGTAACGGTGTAGTGGATTATGTTGATTGGCTAAAGCAAATGGAGGATGAAGATACGAGAGAGAATCTTCCGAGCACGGACAACCAAGGGTTCGACGCTGTCACGATTTCTACCATCCACTCAGCAAAGGGGTTAGAGTACCCGATTGTAATCATCGGCGGCATGTGGAATGTTGTGAAAGAATCCCTACCCTTATTGAGTATCTCAAGCGGGGGTCGACTCGAGTTCAATCTCGGTAAATTTGCTAGATCTATTGGCTTTATAGAGGAGTGTGTCGCGCTAGAAACGAAACTAAGTCTAGAAGAAAGACATCGTCTTCTCTATGTTGGAGCAACTCGCGCCGAGCACTACCTTTACGTTTCAAATCATCACAGAGGCGATGTGCAAACAAGTACATCTGGTGAGGTAACACAAAAACGTAAATGTTGGGCCGTGTTTAACTTTGAAATTATAGAAAAAGCAATAAAGGAAAAATTAGTAACTCCCATAAAACCTGAGTTAACAGAAAAACCAAGTGCGTGGAGAATTACCCCGAAGATTAGCTTGGAAGGTGATTCAAGAATTCTTGAAATAGAAGAGGCAAAAGCTATTTCTCGTTCGATTTCCTACATTCGTCCTAGTGACGCAGGAAGAAGGCGAAGTGAGGAGGAGGTTACTACCCCCGCGTCCGCTTACGGAAATGCACTTCATAGTGTGATGTTCAAACTGGCTCGTCGGAAATTCGATAAAACTTGGAAAAATCTTTCTTATGAGTTAAAACTCAGTGCCTCAGAACACGGAGTCTTGGATAGAGTCCTAGACCTTGAGCGTGATGTAGCTGCCCTACTCGAGACTCCATTAATTGAGAGAGCAAGAACTGCGTCAGTTCTAAAGCCTGAAATTGCGTTGATGGCCAGACGGGGAAATAATCTTGTTCGCGGTAGCGCTGACCTTGTCTTCGGAGATACCGTTGACAGTCATTTAGTTCTGATTGACTACAAAACTAACCAAGAGTTGACCAAAGAAAAAATTGAGCACTACCGAGAGCAACTAGCAGAGTATGCAGAGGTTCTGGAAAAAAGTTTAGGGAAGCCAGTAGTAGAGAAGTACTTAATACACGTCCATCAAGGCGTTGTATCAGAGATATCACTGTAAGTGGGTAACAGTATTGCCTTGGCCCATTTTGGCACATCGTCTATAGCACTTTCATCAGTAAGTAAAATAATCACCCGATGCACACCTTTCGGCTTCGTGTCCGGCCAAGGCGTGTATCCATCGGTTACAACGACGATTATTTTGGGTTTCTTGGATTCTTCCATAGCCCTAAAGAAGCCATTGCGTAGATCGGTGCTTTGGTCGCCTGGAAGCTCGAGGTGCATCACCTTAGACGCTCGCTTAACCTGCTGGGGCTCATACGCTTTGCCAGAGCAAGGGATAACAGTCACCTTTTGACCGGCACCAACAGCTCTCACGATACCAATAACCTCTGAGAGTCCCGCTCTAAGCCAATCTCTGTCCATCGAGGGGCTGGTGTCAAGAATGACAGTAATCTTTGGGGGCAGCGGCTGGCGCATGGCAGGGAACCTTGGGCTAAATGACTTGCTCCTGAAAGATCCTTCGCGCCTGCCAAGACGCATCATTGAGTAGTCCTTGCGGCCAATAGTGGTGCCAATGCTTGGTCTCATCAAACTTGCGAGTTCACGTTTCCATGAAACTTTTGGTTTTTCAAGCTCTTCAACAAATCTCCGAAGTTCCTCTGGTGCTTCGGCTCCGAAAGAAACGCCTTCCTTTATTGCGGTTTGTACTTGCGATTTAGCGATAGTTTTACCAACGTCGCTTATCGCTGGAGCATTGCTATCGTCAGCTGTGAGTTCGTAATTCCTTGGGCCTCCTCCGACAGCGCTCCCACAATCATGACTGTTATTTGGATCCGAGGTCCAGCCCCCTTTCAGAAGGCGGAAGTAATTCTGCTCAGTATTTAGCGCTGGATCTAATAAGTCGGCGTAACTATCGAAGGTGACTGGTGGCGAAAGTTTTGGAAACACAAATCCAGAATCTAAGAGCAGTTGATTTATAGCGCAATCGCCACTGATGTTCCACGCCTCAGCATTCTTTGTTGTCGCGGTCAAACGCGAAAATCTTTGATGATGCTCAAACATGCAATGCAAGCACTCATGAACTAGGACCGTTGCTAACTCGTTGACCTGGAGCCCTGAGACAAAATCGCGATTCCAGTACAACCTCCACCCTTGATCGACTCCCATAGTTGAGGGATTGTTGCCTTCCACTTCAACAAATTTTAGATTGAATAAAATTGCCGCTAGGTAAGGCCACTTTTGTTGCGCGAGTATTCTCGCTGCCTGCATTTTAACCTCGTTATTGGGAACCACGGAGTTATCTCAGGTAATCAATAAATGGGGCAAGTTGCTTGATGATTGCTCTATCAACTTTTCCACCTTGAGGTTCTAAATTGATCCAGTTCTGGTAAAGAGACGTCGCCATGTCTTGATGCTGTTCTTGGAAGAGCCTTTTTATGAATTCGCCCACCTTACTCCAACGATCCTCACTGAAATTTGACTTAAGCGCACGGATAAGAGAACCATTGATTAGCCAGAGTTGATCGGGGCGAGCTTCAAAAGATATAGTTGGATCACTAATAATGGATTCTGGGTCTGGTAAATCTTGATTTTCTCTATATGCAAGATACTGGGAAGCTGCCGGTTCACCTATACAACCCTTAACTAGCAGGTACCGAATCTCCTCACTAAGACCAAGCCCTGTTACGGTTCCTGATACTTTGGAGACTGATTCCCAAGATCGGGGTGTGGGGAAAGCCCTTCCTTGATCTGTGTCGGAATGAGGCATATCAGTTACTAAATCACTCTGAGCGGTTAGAAAAGCTGCAATTAACTCTCTTTCTCTCAAGATTGAAACGTTAACAGCCTCTTCATCGAATTCTGGTAAATCGTACTCTGGCCAACCTGAGGTAAGCCCTGTTGCTACAACGGATGCAGGCAAGTTCCAGTCGAGGTGGCAGAATCTGTTTGCAAGTGGTGGCGCTAGGTCCCATCCATCGGCTGCAATTTCAGGTGGGTTAGCTGCCGCAACAATTCGAGTCTGCTCCCCTAGGTCAAAATCTCCAGCTACTTTTTCTAGACACACACGAAGCAATGCTGCTTGAACGCTTGGAGGAGCAGTGTTGACCTCGTCAGCGAACAGCATTCCTCCTTCTGGGTGTTCAGCGAGACGCTTTGCCCATTCGGGAGGCATGAACCTCATTTCACCATCTACTAGTGCGGGGAGCCCAATAAAATCCTGGGGCTCGCGGATGCTTGCCAAAATGATCTCTATGTGGCGACCGGATTTTTCGGCAAAACGTTTAATCACAGAAGTTTTACCTTGGCCGGGGGCCCCCCATAGAATTACTGGAACGTTTGCAGCCAAAGCTACGCCGACCGCAAGATAAGCGCTTTTATACCTCTCGTTGTGCCATCCACTTGGAAGTTGTGGAATAGACGGTGGGCTTGGCATTGTCATTTCTGCTCTCTTTTCTGTCTTACAACAAAATTATTCAACACTCAGTGGAAAAGCCACGAGTAGCCGAATCGAATTTCTCTTTTGGCCGTTTCTATAATCAAACCAAAGTTCAGCTTTGGCACGCGCTAAACCACCGGCCTCCAAAATTACCTCCCTGAAAGCTGGCGCATACTCACGCGGTACGTAGCCTAATTTAAGGTCTTGATAAGTTACCATTACTGCATTTCTATCCTCTGGATTAGTGGGTTCTGGAGCAAGGAAAACCTCCGTTCTTACCATTTCACCGAATGGGCGGCCTAAGCGAAAATAACATTCTTTCCAGTTTCCGTATTGTTTGGTCATCCCCTTAGCCCGCAACTGAGAGTTTTCATTTGGCAAGATTAATGGCGCATCGATGTCTCCCCGGAGATGCCCAAGACTCAACTTAGTAATCAAGTTCAAAATTTCTTGATCACTATCCTCCCTACTAATTCCTGTTCTAGTAGAGGGAGAGCTAATAGATGTGGACGGTTTTTGAGTGCGTGGGGCGACTACGTTCTTCAAAGGCTGTTTTTCACGCCTAACTGGTGGTTTAGGACTTCTTTTTTTTGCAGCCTCAATATCTTCTTTTCGTCTCTGGTCTTGGACCTTCTTTGCCTCGCGATAGGTCAAAACAAATCCGTAAGGTATCAAGACAACAAGGCAAAGCCAAATAAGCGCATAAAGTAGTGACACAGAGTAACTCTCGGAATCTGAGGTGTAATTTCTTGTAGCGAAAACAAAATAAAACAGCAGGCAGCCACCAAGAAAACTCCATAACACAAAAAAAAGTCTGACTCTAATTTCGGTTGCGCGTCGGAACGCCAAGGTGAAGATAAATAAATTGGCTACCCCGCACACCGAGAAAATTACAATTGCCGCGGGATTCATAAATGATTTAGTCCTTTCTAGCAGCTCGAGAGTGAAACAATCCATCTTGGATTAGCAGTACCACATGAAACCGGGCTCTTGACATACCTATGTACAGGAGATCTTCCATTTGCATTTTCAATTTCTCTTCACAGAACTTTTTCGACTCATTACTTATGTCTGTAATGATCACAACATCGCTTTCAAGACCTTTGAATTTCATTATCGAGCGCCAACGAATTTTACCGTTCGGATTTGAGGAGTGTTTTGTTATCTTTTTCAATTCCTTTACGGCTTTTGAATGAGTGTCTCCGGAGGCAAAAGCTCTCACCAAAGCAGAGTTTTTTTCACCGAATGGACTCAGAACTCGTATAGAGCTAGGTTCATAGTCCGAAAGTAGCCGATTTACCGTCTCCGCCAATCTCTTAAGCTCTGAATCCTTGGTTTTCTCTGGGTCTTTGGCTGCTGATATAGGGATGACCTCTAGGATTCCCTCGTTGTTTTCACTAAGCAGGTTTCTTCTGAATGGGTTTGGACGCCCCAAGAAGCTAAAAATTGCATTAACCAGATCCGGTGCTTGCCGTACGTTTGTTTTCAGAGTCACATGGAATAGCTCATCAAAGAAGTACTTTGCTACCTCGTAAGATGAGCCGATATTCATCCCACCGTTTATCTTTTGGTTATCGTCGCCTGCTAGCACTAATTTTGGTTTCCGCTTCTTGGAAGACATGATAATTTCCTGGACAAATTTCAGGAACATAGTTCTACTAGAGAAATCCTGGAATTCATCGATTATGACTGCATCATATCTAAGCAGAGGTTTGCTTTGATCTTTTAGCGCATTTAGGGCCCGTCTTGGCAGCTCGACGTCAAACCACTCATCTGAGGCTGTATTGGGATTAGTTGGCTTGTCAATAATCTCTAGAAGCAATCTATTTATTGAATAAACATCCACATTTTCAAAATATTTGAGTTCCTGCGCAGTCTCTTCTTCCAACATCAAATTGTAGGTCAGGAATAGTGTTCGTCGTCCCTCTTCGGAGAAGTTCTTAGCCGCATTTCGGAGCAGGAAACTCTTTCCCGAACCTGCCGGCCCATCAAAATAAATGTTCTGGTTATCTTCAACCAAATCAAACAACAATTCTTGCTCGAGTTGCGACTGTTGAAGTGACCTAGCACGAATCTTAGCTTTCATCGCTATGCTCTGGCCTGCTTCTAGGCCGCCAATGATTACGGATGTTAGATGCCGTGCCATTTCTAAGGTGAGTGGATTTTTCCCTTCTTTGAAGTCCTTTTTTGTTTTATTGGTTTTTATAGTTTGATCGAGGCAATCCTCTATTGTGGCTATAACTTCATTTAGGTTTTTGTCGAACGCAAGCTCATATGGATAAAAGGCCATACCAGAAGTTTTATCGTGTATGAATTTAATCCTGTCCATTTTAGGGAACCAAGTGAGCCGTGCGATTGGGATGTGAGCTTGGTCTAGATTAAGCGCGTTAAGTAAGTTCCTGAGATTACTCGCACCTCTCTCTAGCTGATCAAACGGGTCTTTGTGTTTGACGCTCTCCTTTACACCAGTCATGGTCCACACATTATTTTCAAATACAGCTGTTTTAGCCCCTTTCGCCTCAATAAGGACAATGCCTTTATCAGGGACCAAAACAACAAAGTCAGTCTCAGCCGCTACTCCAGATGTCACTTTTCGTTGCTTTAGCGAATGGATGACAATCCAGTTAGGCCTACTCTTGATGTTCCTGAAGGCATCGAAGATTACCTCTTCGGAGTAGTTGGGCTTGCCCTCCCGTGTTTTCGGGATCATCGTAACCATATAAGAAACCTGACCTTTTTATTGAACTCGCTACAAGCCTAGTTTTTAAGGCGGCTTCTTCCATGCGGGACAGATAATTGTTATAAAGAATCGACAGAGATAGTGAGCGTTCCCGTTTAGTGACTTTTGTAATGTCTTCTAATCTTGGGCAATGCCTTCGCCACTTTTATACGCAAAATCAAAGTACTTCAGGATGTTATCTAAGTTAAGTTGACCTTTGTCATACTCGTAGACTGCTTCGTGTTCGTCTTCGTAGTCGTCTGGGACATTTTGTGGAACCTCTTCCATGTTCTTATCCCAGTTCAATTTGTAGCAGTCATATCCTTTAGTGAGTTTGTCAACCTGAGCTTGGCTTTCTGGAACTTCCCAGTCGCCGTTGACTCTATAAGTTATGCCGACAGCGGTCTCACAGAAAAGAGACTTGACCTCTCCAGTTCGTGGGTCCGCGTAGGCATATATTTCTAGCCCGAAAACGGATGCAAATGACATAATTACCTCTCTTGCTAATCTCGGTAGCAAAGCTCGCGTAAGTAGATAGCTCAGGCTAACTTTACCTGTATAGAAAAAATCAACCAAACAATTCTGGAATAGTGCTGCTGTGGCCAGCGCTCAAGTCAGATAGATTCCAGCTTGCAACATCCTGAATTATAAGTTCTCCAGTGCTGTCCGTAACACCGATTCTTAGAACTGGGATTCCTCGCGCTTCACAAAGCCCAACAAACTTAACATCGTCTTCCCTACCAACGGAGATAAGCATTCTGCCTTGGGATTCGCTGAATAGTGCAGCCGTTAAATCAATATGGTCCCGCTCCGTGACCTCTTCGAGCCAAATTCTAGCTCCTACGTTGAATCTCAAGCTGCTTTCAACAATTGCCTGAATGAGACCACCATCGGATAGGTCGTGCGCTGAGGCAATTAAGCCTTGAAGGCTTGCTCCTTGAACAAGCTCTGCCAGAGCCTTTTCATGGGCAAGATCAACCACCGGTGGTTTACCACCTAGGTGATCGTGAATGACTTCCGCCCAGGCTGAACCGTCTAGCTCATCCCTGGTTGTTCCAAGCAGGTAGATGTTATTGCCCTCGTCCTGCCAGCCGGAAGGGATTCTCCTGGCAACGTTATCAATTACCCCTAGAACCCCAACTACAGGAGTTGGGTAGATAGCAACATCACCGGTTTGGTTATAGAAGGATACGTTACCTCCAGTAACAGGAATGCCGAGTTCTAGACAGCCGTCTGCTAAACCTGCAGTTGCTTCTTTGAACTGCCACATCACCTCAGGGTTTTCAGGTGAACCAAAGTTTAGACAGTTGGTAACTGCTACTGGTTTTGCACCTGTTGCAGCAACGTTTCGATAGCTTTCAGCAAGAGCTAGCTTTGCTCCGGTGTATGGATCAAGTTGGCAGTATTTACCATTTGCATCGGTTGCAATTGCAATGCCTAAACCAGATTCTTCTGAGACTCTAACCATTCCGGAATCATCTGGCATAGCCAGAGCTGTGTTACCACCAACGTAGTGGTCATACTGATCGGTAATCCAACTCTTATCCGCTTGGTTAGGAGATGAGATAACTTGAATAATCTGCGTGGCTAACTCGGATGCCGTCTCTGCTCTTTTTAGGTTGGCATTCTTGACGGAGTTATGGTTGAGGTTATCTATCCACGAAGGGTACGCAATAGGTCTTTCATAGACTGGGCCATCGTGAGCGACAGTTCTTGGTGGAACATCAACAATACGTTCTTTACCCCAGTCAATATAGAGTCTTGTTTCACGAATTACTTTTCCGAGCACACTGAACTCAACTTCGTGCTTGTTGACTATTTTCTTGAAAGCCTTTAGATGCCTCTTCGGGACTATCGCCATCATGCGCTCTTGAGATTCACTCATCAGAATTTCTTCTGGAGTTAATGACTCATCTCTTAGCAATACATTCTTTAGTTGAACTTTCATGCCAGCACGACCATTAGAAGCAAGTTCACTTGTCGCGCAAGATAAACCAGCACCACCTAGATCCTGGATACCAGCAACAACACCAGCTGCGTAGAGCTCCAAACAGCACTCAATTAAGACTTTCTCAGCAAACGGATCACCAACCTGAACCGCAGGTCTTCTAGACGGCCCGTCAGCAGCAAAGGTCTCTGAAGCCAGCACAGAAACACCACCAATACCATCGGCACCTGTTCTAGCACCAAACAGAATGACCAAATCGCCTGGCTTATCTGCCTTAGCTAGCTTTAGATCCTCATGTCTGAGTGCTCCAACAGACAGGGCATTGACCAGTGGGTTGCCCTGGTAAACCTTGTCAAAGACGGTCTCTCCACCAATGTTTGGTAAGCCAAGGCAGTTGCCATAGAAGCTAATTCCAGAAACCACTCCGTGGACAACTCTGGCGGTGTCTGGGTGGGCTGGGGCTCCAAAGCGAAGCTGATCCATCACAGCTATGGGCCTAGCACCCATGGTCAAAATGTCACGAACAATACCGCCAACACCGGTGGCTGCCCCTTGGAAGGGCTCGATGTAGCTCGGGTGGTTGTGTGATTCGACCTTGAAGGTAACCGCCCAGCCTTCACCGATGTCAACAACACCAGCGTTCTCACCCATACCGACCATGAGATTCTTTTTCATCTCAGGTGTAACCTTTTCACCAAACTGGCGAAGGTAAATCTTTGATGACTTATAAGAACAGTGCTCGGACCACATCACTGAATACATCGCAAGCTCAGCGCTGGTTGGTCTACGCTTGAGGATTACCCGAATACGCTCATACTCTTCCTCTTTTAGACCCAACTCTTTCCAGGGCTGTTCTTTGTCTTTTGTCTTTCTAGCAAACTTTACTGTGTCTACCGACGGTGTCTTCACTATGCATTCACCACCTGATTGATCACAGATTTGAAGAACTGCAATCCGTCAACACCAGATCGCATTGCTACGTTGGTATCAGGCCCAAAACCTGGTTCAACAGCATGTTCTGGGTGAGGCATCAAACCAACAACATTGCCTCTTTCATTTCTAAGACCTGCAATATTGTTGATCGAACCATTTGGATTTACTTCTGAATACCTAAAGACTATTAGGCCTTCGCCTTCAAGACGCCTAAGTGTTTCTTCATCGGCAATGTAACCACCTTCACCGTTTTTGAGTGGAATGGTAATTTCTTGACCGACAGTAAACAGATTCGTCCAAGCGGTGTGATTATTTTCAACGATTAGTTTTTGATCGCGGCAAACAAAGTGTTGGTGTTCGTTTCTGATTAGCCCACCAGGCAGTAAATGTGATTCAACCAAAACTTGAAAACCATTGCAGATACCAAGTACCGGTAGGCCACCGTTAGCGGCATCGATTACTTTTTCCATAATTGGAGCTAGCGCTGCAATAGCCCCACAGCGCAAATAATCACCAAAGCTAAAGCCACCTGGTAAAACGACTGCATCAACTTTTTTCAGATCTTTATCGGCGTGCCACAGTGAAACCGGTTCAGCTCCAGCAAGACGAACCGCGCGCATAGCATCGCGGTCATCTAGAGTCCCTGGAAATGTAACAACACCGATTCTCATCTAAGTTAGTTCTCCACCGTAACGCTAACTACGTCTTCAATAACCCCATTGGAAAGAAAATCAGCGGCAATCTGCTTAGCCTCAGCCAGATCCTGCTCGGTAGGGGTGCTGCTGTAGTGAAGCTCTATCCGTTTACCGATGCGAACATTGGCTATGACCTTGTGCCCTTGGCGCTGCAGAGCGTTAGCCACTGCTTTACCTGCAGGGTCAAGTAGGTCTGCCTTTGGCATGACTTCAACGATGATTTTTGGCACGATATTGCTCCCGAAGGCTAAAAGGGGCTAAAGATTTGGCTGTTCTGATCGGCTCTGAACACCTTTAGTTTACCTGAGAGTTCAGGCCAGCTTAGTCAGCATGCCGACCAACTGAGCATACTTAGCTCTAGTTTGTTCAACAATTTCGTCGGGCAGAGTTGGTGGCGTAGTTTTTGAGGTTGGATCCCAATTAGCTGCTAACCAGTTGCGCACTATTTGCTTGTCGAAACTGTCAGTTCGATTTCCTGACTGCCAGGCTGATTTAGACCAGTATCGAGATGAGTCTGGAGTAAGAACCTCATCGCCGAGTGTGATCTGGCCGCTCTTCGGGTTTAAGCCAAATTCAAACTTTGTATCAGCCAAAATAAGTCCAGCAGATTCGGCTAACTCTGAGGCTGTAGTGAAAATTCCGAGACTTAGTTTTTTCAGCGCGTCGGCATTTTCTTGGCCAACCAGTTCAACAACTTTTTCAAAGCTGATGTTTTCATCCTTTTCGCCTAGTTGCGCTTTATACGCAGGAGTGAAGATTGGTTCTGGGAGCTTATCCCCAAGTCTTAGGCCGTCAGGTAGTTTTACCCCACAGATCTCTCCAGTGGCAAGGTAGTCCTTGTATCCAGAGCCAGAGAGATAACCACGGACCACACATTCGACTGGGAACATATCTAACTTTTTGCAAACCATCGCTCTGCCGATTACCTCGTCAGGGACTGCAACAGAACTGTCAGTGTGGTTAGCAACATCGAGTTGGCCAAACCACCAGAGAGTTAGCTGTGTGAGGTTTTTACCTTTATCAGGTATCTCTGGCTCCAGAATCGTATCGAATGCCGAGACCCGATCGGATGCAACAACCAGAAGTAAATCCGGGTAATCACTCGATTCGTAAAGGTCGCGAACCTTACCGCTATATATGTGTTGCCAACCAGCTATGTCTTTACTCATCGCTTACCTTCTTAGCAATGTCGGTGCGGTAATGAGAGCCTTCTAACGAAATCCTAGACATAGCCTCGTAGGCATGCTTTCTTGCTTTAGAAAAGTTTTTAGCTAGTGAAATCACTGATAGCACTCTGCCACCGGTTGCGATCAAATCTTCTCCATCGCGTTTTGTTGCTGCGTGGGCAATTTCGATGTGTTGGTCGGCTTCGGCTTCCGTTAGCCCAGTTAGCTTCCTAGCTGGTGCAGCAGAGACAGGGTAGCCTTCACTGGCTAGCACCACCGTTATTGCAACTTCATCCATAAACACGGGTTCTGGGCTACTGGCTAGTTTCCCAGTAGCGGCGTTGTGTAACAATGATGAAAGTGGCGTCAACAGTCGGCGGAGTACGACTTGAGTTTCTGGATCACCGAATCTTGCATTGAACTCGATTACTTTGATACCTCTCTCGGTAACAATCAAGCCGCAATACAAAAGCCCAACAAATGGATTGCCCATGCTTGCCATTTGCCTAATTGTTGGCAGTGCTACACGATTGGTTACTTCCTCCACGAAGTTATCCGGTAACCAAGGTAGTGGTGAGTATGCACCCATACCGCCGGTGTTTGGCCCCTCATCATTATCGAAAGCACGTTTGAAGTCTTGCGCTGGGGCAAGTGGCATCACAGTAGTTCCGTCTGAGAGGAAGAACAGCGATACCTCTTCACCAGCAAGAAATTCCTCAACCAGGATTCCCATTCCTTGTTGAATAAAATTTCCGGCATGCTCTAGTGCAGCTGTTTTATCAGAGGTGACAATTACACCTTTACCTGCCGCAAGGCCATCAGCCTTAACAACATAAGGAGCACCAAACTCATCTAGTGCAGTAGATACTTCTTCAAGATTGGAGCACTTTCTGGCAAGCCCGGTTGGAACATCAGCGGCGGCCATGATTTCCTTGGCAAAAGCCTTTGAGCCTTCCAGTGCGGCAGCAGCAGAGCTCGGTCCGAATACAGCAATGCCAGCAGTTCTAAGGGCATCGCTAACCCCGGCAACTAAAGGAGCTTCTGGCCCAATGACAACTAGATCAATCTGATTTGCTTGGGCAAACTCGGTTATCTCAATTGAGTTATTGGGATCTAGTTTTACGCACTGTGCATCTTGAGATATTCCGGCGTTGCCTGGAGCACAGACAATATTTTCCGAACTTGTGCCGGTGCGAATCAGGCCTTTAACTAACGCATGCTCGCGCGCTCCAGACCCGAGCACCAGTATTTTCATAACTGAAGTTTACTTCGCTAACCTAGAGGCATGCCTCGAAGAAGAATCGATCACAAAGATGGGTTATTGGCAATTAGGGCTTGCATGGATGGTCCAAGTCGGATCTCTCAAGATTTCACAACCGCTGTGCGGTACCTACTGGAAGAACTAGCCGAGGTAGCCCCAGGTAACAGCGTTGAGGTTAGAGTGCCTCCGCTCGGAGCCACCCAGTGCATATCTGGCCCGAGGCATACCCGCGGAACACCGCCGAATGTGGTTGAAATGGCTCCTGAGACATGGTTTGATTTGGCCACTGGTCGGCTAGCTTGGCCCGACGCGATTGCCAGTGGTTTAGTAAGTGCCAGTGGGGTAAGGGCGACACTGGAAGAGGTTTTACCTTTGCGGCTCAAAGGCATTCAAATCTGAATATACTTATTAGGTAATAAGCCCTTATTACAGCCCCCTCAAAACCCATAAGAGGTTTTATGCTTCGTGGCGATGGACTCCTGAATCACAATCTGCTACCTGATGAATCAGGCCCACAGGATCAATGTGGGGTATTCGGAGTCTGGGCACCAGGGGAGGAAGTGGCAAAGTTAACTTTCTTCGGCCTGTACTCGCTTCAGCACCGTGGACAAGAATCTGCTGGTATTGCTACTTCGGATGGCAAGAAGATTCTTGTTTACAAAGACATGGGACTTGTATCCCAAGTATTCTCCGAATCATCCTTGGAATCGCTGGTTGGACACATAGCTGTTGGTCACAACCGCTATTCAACGACCGGCTCTTCTTCTTGGAGAAATGCTCAACCAACTTTAGGTAGGACTGCCTCTGGGACAGTTGCTTTAGGGCACAACGGAAATCTAATTAACACCACTGAGCTTCTAGAAATGTTGAAGCAGAAGTATCCAGATCAAACCGAGAATGAAATCACCGGTGGTAACACTACCGATACTGCAGTGCTAACTGCGCTTCTTGCCGGAGACATGGATCACACTCTAGAAGCAACGGCTTTGGAACTGCTTCCTAAAGTCCGTGGAGCATACTGCTTGGTTTTCATGGATGAAACAACTTTGTATGCAGCTAGAGACCCACAGGGTGTTAGGCCGCTTGTTCTCGGAAGATTAGAACGCGGTTGGGTAGTCGCATCCGAAACAGCTGCGCTTGATATTGTTGGTGCAAGTTATGTTCGTGAAGTTGAACCAGGTGAATTGATTGCGATTGATGAACATGGACTTCGTTCAACCAGATTCGCGGAAACTAAGCGAGCCGGTTGCGTTTTTGAATACGTCTACCTGGCTAGACCGGATACCACCATCAATGGCCGAGTAGTTTATGACTCAAGGGTGGAGATGGGCAGAACACTGGCCAGAGAGTATCCGGTAGAAGCAGATCTGGTTATCCCAACTCCTGAATCTGGAACCCCAGCCGCTATTGGCTATAGCCAGGAATCGGGAATTGCTTACGGACACGGGCTAGTCAAAAATGCCTACGTTGGTAGAACCTTTATTCAACCTTCGCAAACCATTAGACAGCGTGGTATCCGCCTAAAACTGAACCCGCTAAAAGAGCAAATAAAGGGTAAAAGAATCATCGTGGTTGATGACTCTATAGTTCGTGGCAACACCCAAAGAGCCCTAGTGGCGATGCTGAGGGAAGCAGGAGCTGCCGAGATCCACGTCAGAATCTCATCGCCACCGATAATGTGGCCGTGCTTCTATGGAATCGACTTTGCTACCCGCGCGGAGCTAATCGCAACAGGTCTTGGGGTAGAGGAAGTAAGGCAATCTATTGGTGCTGATTCACTAGGTTATCTATCCAAAGACGGCATGATTAAAGCCACCAACCAGGAAGAGAATTCACTCTGCACCGCCTGCTTCACGGGCAAGTATCCGATTGAGTTACCTGCGGAAGATCGCTTAGGCAAAGACTTACTTGAGAAGGACGTTGCCGCCTGCAACCCAGGGCCAGACAGTGAACTGGATTCGTTATTGAAAGCTCAAGATGACTGATCCTTACGCTCAATCTGGAGTTGACACCCATGCCGGAGATGTTGCTGTTGAGCTAATGAAAAAATCCATCAACAATACTTTGTCTGCCAACGTGGTTGGCGGTTTTGGTGGTTTTGCTGGCATGTTTGATGTTTCATTTCTAAAAAACTTCGATAGACCACTATTGGCAACATCAACAGACGGTGTCGGCACCAAAGTGGCAATTGCGCAGGCGATAGATAAGCACGACACCATTGGCCAAGATCTAGTCGGCATGGTTGTTGATGACATCGTTGTAGTTGGTGCTAAGAGCATGTTCATGACCGACTACATTGCAACTGGAAAAGTTATTCCAGGTCGAATCGCCGAAATAGTTTCAGGTATAGCTTCCGCTTGCCAACAAGTCGGGGTTTCCCTAATTGGTGGAGAGACAGCAGAACACCCAGGATTACTAAAACCGGATGAATACGATGTTGCTGGGGCTGCGGTTGGTGCAGTTGAGTACAGCAATCTATTAGGCCCACATAAGGTGCAGGTGGGGGATGTAGTTCTAGGACTAGAGTCTTCTGGGCTTCACTCCAATGGTTTTTCCTTAGTTAGAAAAATCGTTTCTGATTCCCAACTTGACTACACCAAGACCGTTAGCGAGTTTGGTTCCAGATCTCTGGGTGAAGTGCTTCTAGAACCCACCAGGTTGTATTCAGGCATTCTAAATGTACTGCTGGAGAGCCCGCTTGGAGAATCTGTGAAAGCAATGAGCCACATCACCGGTGGCGGAATTGCGGCTAATCTTGCCCGAGTTCTTCCAAAGAACACCACACTAGATATCGAAAGATCGTCTTGGACTCCGCATGAGGTGTTCCAAGTATTAGCCTCCTGGGGAAACCTAAAACTCACCCAATTAGAATCCACGTGGAATTTGGGGCTTGGCTTTGCCGTAATCGTGAAAGCCGATAAAGCTACAGAAATTCAGTCACAGCTGAACAAGAGTGTTAAGACTTGGCAATTAGGAATCATCGAGTCCAGCGACTGCTCACTGGAAGGCTATGTCCAAGGCGCTAAAGGAGTTGATGGTGGCGCGGTCAGGCTTTTGGGCTCTTATTGACTTGGCTTAGACCAGATAAATTGGGATGTCTAAAAACGGAGCTTTCCTAGGATTTCGCACAGTCCGCTGCACAGCGTCCAACTTTGTAGAGCTGAAGTGTAGAGGACCGTTCATTACATTCTCAAGCGACCTTATCTGGACAGTGATGTCAATCTTGTTCCAAAGGTCATACTCACCTGGCCTTGACCTATTTGCAAGAACCGATTCAATCAATCTTCGGTCACTTTGCTTAAGATCTGGGCGATAGACGGGATCGATGGTTTCAAAGTGGCTGGCTAAGGCTTCTGTCTTGATCATCTCTGATTTGAGGTATTCAAATGGAGTTTTGCTGAGAAGATTTACTCCATCCATGACCCCGAGTGCAACTACGAGTTCCTGAACACAGTGCTCAATCTCATGTCGTAGGACTTGATCCCAAACTACTTGTTCAACGTCCTTGCTTTTAATATCCGATCTTACCCGCCATACACGTCCAAGAATTCCAGACACGAAATCGTCCATTTTGGAAGTATCAAAGTAAATGCCCCATCTAGTTGGTCCATAAACTGCAAATGGAGCGTACCAAGCCAAGACATCAACCTGTGTGTCAACTTTCCAATCTGAATCTCTTGATAAGTCCTCTATGGCTCTTAGCTTTTGTTTATCCGAAACAGGCAATTCCAAGACACGGTTTGCACCGATAGCTCTCTCTATCCAATCATTGTCTTCGAAAGGTGGCGTTGGTTTGAAATCGCTTTTGAGTACTTCAGGGAAAGCAGCTTCAAATAGTTGTATTCCAGAAGACTTAGTAATTACTTCTTTGAAATTAACCAATTAGGCTGTCTCAATCTGAATGGGATCAATATAGACAACATCAAGATCTAGGCTTTTGTAGTCACGGTGAATCGAGTCTTCTCTAACAACGAGCGTTACCTTTAGTCCCGAGTCGATAAGTCTAGCCACTGGGTCACGATACTTGCCATCGCCGCCGCCTACCACGATTTCGCCGTAGCTTCTTTTTAATAATTCAACATCTGAAAGACGATCAACCAGAAGCAAGTCTGCTCCGTTGTCGCCATCTTTAAACTTAACTTCTGCATTCTGCCAGCCGAAGCGAGTAGCTTCCTTCGATCGTTCGCCTGAGAATACTACGAACTGAGCGGTTTTTGAGTCTGGAAGAATCTCCTCAATCTGATGCTTGATTTGAACAACTTCTCGGGAAGTGTATAGCCCGCCACCGATCAGATTCTCTAAATCGCAGATTACACAAATGAATTCGTTTTTATTTTTCTTAATCACCTTTTCTCCTTAATGGGAGAATCAGTGTCTCACGAACCACTGACACGAGCTCGGGCTGTTCGCCACTGGGGGAACGCCCAAGGGCCCATTTGCGGCTACTGCCCGCCGGCAGCCTTACCGTCGTCTTCTTCCTTGTCAGGGAACATGTCTGCCCATTTGTCTTCAAGTTCCGGCTCATCGCTTTGCTTGGCAGAGGAGAGCTCTGCCTCTAGGGCAGATAAATCAGTATCTGGGCTGAAATACTTCAACTCACGCGCGACTTTGGTGTTTTTCGCTTTTTGACGGCCACGCCCCATGGCGGACCCCCTTTTGTAGGTTGGCTGAGCCAGTTATTTGGTTCAGGAATCGATAAATCTGACTAAGAGTATATCAGGGCTTAGCCCAGTAATAGCCCTAAATATGCAGCTGTGGAGGAAAGGATCAGTGTGTATAACGTATATAAAACTGGGGCCAGTTTTCGGTCCTTGGCAGCCATCTGGACGGCGGCTGCGGCCCAAGAGCTAAAGGTGGAAAGCCCACCAGCTAGCCCTACCACCAAGAGCGCCACCATGGTTGCTTGACTATCCTCGCTGAAATAAGCAGCTGCGAAACCAGCAGCAAAAGACGCAATAACATTTGCAGCTAGCACTCCCCAGGGCAGATAGCCCTCCCACTTACTCAAAACCAGTCGCAAGGCTGAGCCAGCACCGCCTAGGACGAGTATCCCTAGAAGTAGCATCGGGTCAAACGGATTCATTTACTACCACCGATCGCTCGGGCTAAGTTTGCTCCAGCTGCATAACCGATGAATCCAAGCCCAAACATGATTGCTGCTCCCGGCAGTGCAGTTGCCGGTGTTTGGGTGTAGAGGAATATTGCAACTCCGCTCATGGTTGTAAAGCCGCCGGCAAATCCTGCTCCCCAAAAGTATCTAGTCGCTTCGGATTTGAAACCGGTAGTCAGGCCTAAAAATACTGCGCCGCTGATATTTACGATGTAGAGCGATAATGAGCCAGCGAGAGTCGAGCCAATTCCAATTTCTAGGACAGCGGCAATTAGGTAACGCAACAGGGAACCTAGACCACCGCCAAGAAAAACTAAAAGATATTTATTTTTCATTGCCCATGTCAATTACATCTTCTGGCGTGGCATCCTCTTTGGCCTTCATATGAATTACTTTAGTCTTGCCCTCTTGGTGTTTTCTACCCTCACCCTTACCGCGCAGTAGCTCACCTCTTCGAGGATCACCAGGTAGCGGTTTTCTAGCAAAGATATCCACTTTATCTGCCGACTCTAATCGCCATGGAACTAGCACCACCATGGCTCCAGGAACGTGCATAATCTGTTTTCTGATCCTGTTAGCGCGATGATTGTGGAAAATGTGCTCCCACCAATGACCAACAACATATTTAGGAATATAGATAGCCATCCGCATATCTTGATTTTGTGCACGATACTCAGTGAGGAATTCAGCTAGCGGCGCACCAAAGTCTCTAAACGGCGACGGAATAATTCGAAGTGGTACCTGAATACCAAAATCAATAAAGGATTTTTCGAAATCCGCTGCTTCTTCTTCGTTAACTTCAATATGAACAACTTCCAGCCGCTCATGCTTACTTGATAAGGCATAGTCGAGGGCTTTTAGCTGTGGAGCTGTGAGCTTATTCATCAAAACGATAGCGTAGTCATTTTTCTTACCGTAGTTGATATCCGGCTTAATCTTGATTTCTTCATCAATCTGCTCGTAGTAGTTCTTCGTCTCATACATCACAACCCAAAGCACCGGCATGATGATAAAGACCAACCAGGCACCGTGAGTAAATTTAGTGAGCGTGACAATTATTAGAACCGAGGAAGTCATCAAAGCGCCTAGACCGTTGATGGCTAGACCACTGTATGCCTCTTTCTTGGATATCTTTTTCTCTCGAAGATTTCTTCTCCAGTGCCGGATCATGCCGATCTGGCCAACGGTAAATGATGTAAAGACGCCAAGGATATACAACTGAATCAAGCCAGTAACAGAAGCCTGATAGACCAGAATCAATGCTCCTGCGGCAAGGGCGAGAGATAACATTCCGTTGGTAAAGACCAAGCGGTCGCCTCTGGTCTGCAGCATCTTCGGGGCAAAGCCATCCTTACTCAATACATAAGACAACAGCGGGAAACCGTTAAATGCTGTGTTGGCGGCAAGTAGCAGCACACAGGCGGTTGCTGCCTGCAAAATGTAGAACAGCAGCGATCCCTGCCCAAACACAGCAACACCAATTTGAGCCATCAGAGATAACTGCGGAGTACTTTCAAATATCGCTCGCTGAGCATCGTTACCGAGCTGTTCAGCAAATTCTAGATACTTCACTCCAGAGTTAATGGCCAACCAGGTTGTTCCAAGGAACATGGTGACAGCAATTGCACCCATCACGCTCATTGTGATCTGAGCATTACGAATCTTAGGTTTCCTAAAAGCTGGAACACCGTTCGCGATTGCTTCAATACCGGTAAGTGCCGAACAACCGGATGCAAAAGCGCGCAACAAAAGCAGAATCACCGCAGCTTGAGTTGGATCATGCAGAAAGTCGTGAGCTGGGACAACCTCTAAATCTGTCGAGACTGTGGTTAGGGTTTGGCCTAGGAACAACACCTTATACAAACCACTAGCAATCATGATCAGTACGGTGCTGATAAAAACGTAAGTCGGTATTGCGAAAGAAACACCTGATTCTCGAATACCGCGGAGGTTTATTCCAAAAATTAAAACCAGAAAGCCGATTGCAATCGGAACACGATAGGGGTTCAGTTCTGGGAAGGCTGAGATTAGATTATCGGTGCCAGCTGCAATTGATACCGCTACAGTCATCACATAATCAAGTAACAGTGCAGCTGCAACAACCAGGGATGCCCCGCGGCCGAGATTTACCTTAGCAACTTCGTAATCCCCACCACCGGAAGGGTAGGCGGCGATTACTTTTCGGTAGGAAAGTACAATCACAGTTAAAAGTGCTGCAACCCCGATGGCAATCTGCGGAGCGAAGGCTAAGAAAGATAACCCACCTAGGGTGAGAATCATAATTAGCTCTTGCGGGCCATAGGCAACTGAAGATAGTGGGTCACTGGCGAAAATCGGTAAAGCAACTCGCTTTGGGAGTAGTTCGCCTTCTAGTTTTTCGTTTCTTAGAGCTCGGCCTACGAATGGTCTTCTGATTATGCGCGAGCCGCGCGGTAGTTTTACTTTCTTTTTGTCGTCAGACATTTTATTTTTGTTGCCTACTTAGCCTTTTCTCCGTGATGGGTTTTAGCCAACCTGAAAGTTGCAATAAAACCGAGGAATAGGAAAACCGCCGCTGCTACAGCCGACCAACGAACACCATCAGTGAAAGCATCCTTTGCGGCTTGGACAAACAATATGGGAACATTTGGATCATTCACCATGACTTGGATTGATCCACCAGCCGACTCAACCACGCTGCTGTTAAACCCTTCAGCGATGGAATCTGGCATTCCGAGGTCCTTGAGTTTAGCAGCCAAGACAGATTGGATCTGGGTAAAAAGCACGGTTCCTAGTACCGCTATACCTAAAGCCGAACCAACCTGTCTAACGGTGCTTTGCGATCCCGAAGCCTGACCGATTTTATCCATCGGGACATCAACCATGATTACACCGGTTAGCTGGGCGGTGGCTAAACCTATTCCAATACCGTATACGAATAGGAAAGGAACAATTGGCCAGAAGCTCTCGGAGTTGGCAAATACCGCAACTCCAATTACACCGAGCAGTTCTAAACCAACTCCGATGCGCACCGCCATCGCTGGAGCGAGCTTTCCTGATAGCGCTCCACCAACACCGGATGCTAGAAATGCACCACCGGCCAGCCAGAGCAGCACGATACCGGCATCAACTGGGGACAGGCCTAGAACATTTTGCAGCCACAGTGGAATGGCAAATAGGATACCAAATTCACCCATCGAGATAATTAGGGCAGCGATAGAACCGTTTCTAAACGAATTAACACTGAATAGGTTTAGATCTAGTAGGACTGGTTTTTCTGCTTTCTCTCGTTTCTTTTCCCAAAGAACAAAAACCAAGGTGAACAAAACAGATAGCGCTAGTGCAACCGGAATGACAGAGAATCCCGGATCTCCCCAACTCCAAGAGCCCACTACGAATTCTTTATTTACACTCCACCAGCCATAGGTGCGGCCTTCGATAAGACCAAATACCAGGGTCAGAAACATTAGCACCGAGAGCACGGCACCGATTATATCGGGGCTACCATTTGTTGGTCTCCTGTTTTCTCCAATCCAGTAATTTCCATTCGGATCTCTTTCTTTCTTTACACTGATGAGAATTACGTC
The DNA here is from genome assembly GCA_964394575.1 of uncultured Rhodoluna sp. Lineage (GTDB taxonomy): Bacteria > Actinomycetota > Actinomycetes > Actinomycetales > Microbacteriaceae > Rhodoluna. Next base: position 39,543 of record CAYMYB010000006.1, read on the forward strand.
TATCACAGACCAAAGACCTAAACCTCCGAAGGTGGCAAATTTCAATGCGCCTAGCCAATAATGGCCGCGATAAAATCTGTCAATTCCCAGAAATCCAAAAAAGATTGAAAGTAAAAGTGTCAGCAACCATGGACGTCTCTTGTCTCGTCTAACGCCAACTTTAGATTCTGAAACAAATAACAACAGTCCAGCGACAATCAAAATGCCAATCGGTAAGTTAATGTTGAAAGCTAGTCGCCAACCATCCTCACCAAAGCTTGTTGCTAGCCAACCGCCGATAACTGGGCCGACGGCAACCATGCCACCGATGGTGGCACCCCAGACGGCAAAAGCAATGCCGCGTTCTTTGCCTTGGAAGTTAGCATTTACTAAAGACAATGTCGTCGGCAAAACCATAGAACCACCGAAGCCCTGCAGGATGCGGGCGAGAATCATCTGAGTTGCACTGTCGGAGTATCCAGCCCAGACCGAGGCAGCGATGAAAATCAAGATACCTATTATTAGTAGTCGTCGTCTACCAATCCGGTCAGCAACAGACCCCCAAACCAGAAGTAGCGCGGCAAATACTAAAACGTAGCTTTCTTGAACCCACTGAACTTCAACGCTGTTGATATTCAGTGCGGTAATGATTTTGGGGAAGATGGTGTTGACGATGGTTCCGTCGATTATTACTAGAGAAATGGCCATGGAAATAAATACCAGGCCGATCCAACGAAGGCGAGCCAGAGGCGCCATTATTCACTTCTTTCATAAAGCCCTAAAGGCCTTGTTTTTGACTTTATTAGCCTAGTCCTGCCAAAGAAATTGTTGGTTTAGGTATTGGGCAGAGAAATTCCGGAGATGAGCGTGGCTGGACGCGGGATTGAACCGCGGACCTAACGATTTTCAGTCGTTCGCTCTACCAACTGAGCTATCCAGCCTCAACCTAAATTTAGGCTGAGCGATTTTCATCGCAGCGATCCTGACGGGACTTGAACCCGCGACCTCCGCCGTGACAGGGCGGCGCGCTAACCAACTGCGCTACAGGACCTTACAGTACTTATCCGATCCAACGCTTTCGTGACCCCAACGGGATTCGAACCCGTGCTACTGCCGTGAAAGGGCAGCGTCCTAGGCCTCTAAACGATGGGGCCGTCAAAGCATTGGAGCTTAACAAGCACCAAAGGTCAAGGTTACTTGGTTTTTCGGGCCCTAGCAACCTGCCGAAACGGCTGGGCCGATGTTAGTTTAGATAAAAGGCTTATTTTTATTGAGAGGGAAGGCGCTGAAAGTGAAATCTTGGCATAAGCGCGTCCTCGGGCTAATTTTGTTAGCCGGCCTTTTTACCGGACCTACCCTGCTACCTTCAGCCCAGGCCGAACCGAACTACCCCACCCAGCAGGAGGTAGAAAACGCTAGGAAGAATGTCGCCAAAAAGAAGGCCATGATCAAGCGAATTCAGGGCATCATCGCCGATCTAACCGATGAGCAACTGGTTTTGGAAAAGCAGGCCATGCTCAAGGCTGAGAAATACAACCAGGCCAAAGATGAGGAAGATGCGGTAGCGGCCAAGGTTGCCTTACTGCAAAAGAAAGTTGATGCGGCAACTGCAGAGGCCAAAGCGGCCAAAACTCAACTCGGTCGTATCGCCAGCCAGATGTGGCGCGATGGAGCTGCCGGGACATCACTGAATTTATTTTTGAATTCAGATAAAGCAGGTAACCTGCTTTATCAGTTGGGTGCTCAGGAGAAGATTGCTCAATCATCAGATCAGATATATAAAAGCGCTATTCAAAGACAGCAGTATGCTCAGTCGCTTGAAGATCAACTGCGCGATGCGAAAAAGGAATTAGCCGAAAAGACCGCTGTCGCCAAAGAAGCACTGCGCCAAGCTCAGGCGGCGGCCGATGCGCTGCAGGCAAAAGTTGATGAACAAAAAAGGCTCAATCGAACTTTTGTAGCGCAGCTGGCAAGGCTCGAGGATATCAGCGAATCTCTGATGCGCCAGCGTATTCAAGGATTAATTGACGAGCAGAGACAAGAAAATGGAACTGGTCCAATCGATGCACCTAGTCTTTACGATGTTGGTCCACCGAATGAAACAAAAGTTGAAATCGCCTACAACTTCGGTAAAGACCAGCTTGGTGAAAGGTATGTCTTAGGGGGCATGGGCCCAAACATTTGGGACTGTAGCGGTTTGACAAAGGCAAGTTATGCAGCAGCTGGAATCTATATTGGAACTCACTCAGCAACAAATCAGTTCTACAACATGGCGGCTAAGCGCAGGTTGGTTCCAATTAAGGAAGCGCAACGCGGAGATCTGATGTGGTATTCCTATACCGATGATTTCAACGGCGACAAGTATCACGTGGTGATGTATTTAGGTAACGGCATGATGCTCGAAGCACCAAACCCGCTGCGAGTTGTTCGAATTGTGCCGCTGCGCTACGGTGATCTATTTAGATACGCCGGACGGCCAACCCCGTAAAGGCGCTGATGGATAACCCTCGCCAAGTCCAACCCAAAACTGAAGGTTGGCAACAAAAAAAAGATGCCCAGGGTAGGCCGATTCTTGAATTCGAAGCGAAGCCGAGAGCCAAACAGCCGCCGGTTCATCTGGTTGATCTAAACGAAGACGAGCGAATCGCCAAAGCCAAAGAGCTGGGAGTTGCTCCCTTTCGGGTAAAGCAGCTCGCCAAGCACTACTTCACCCACTACACCAGTGACCCAGCCAAGATGACAGATCTGCCTCAAGAGGGGAAAGCCGCACTGGTTGAGGCTTTTCTACCCAAGCTGCTAACCGAGGTTAAAAGACTAAAAACAGCTAACGGCGACACCATCAAATTTCTCTGGCGGCTCTTCGATGGGGCTCTGGTTGAGTCGGTTTTGATGCGTTACCCTGGCCGAATCACGCTCTGTGTCAGCTCACAGGCTGGCTGCGGCATGAACTGTCCGTTCTGTGCCACCGGGCAAGCCGGCCTTACCAGAAACATGTCTGCGGCCGAGATAGTTGAGCAGATAGTAATTGCCAATCAGGTGATTGCCGCTGGGGAACTGGGGGGTAAAAAGGACGGCGAGTATGAGGAGCGCGTCGGCAACATAGTCTTCATGGGCATGGGCGAACCTTTAGCAAACTACAATCGGCTAATGCAGGCGGTGAGAACCATGGTCTCAGCCGATGGTCTTGGCATGTCGGCAAGAAATATCACCGTCTCAACAGTTGGCTTAGTCCCGGCCATTTTGAAATTAGCCGAAGAGGATCTTCCGCTTACCTTTGCGCTTTCACTTCACGCCCCGGATGATGAGTTACGCGATGAACTTATTCCGGTGAACTCTCGCTGGAAAGTCGATGAGGCTTTAGATGCTGCTAAGAATTATTTTGATGTCACTGGTCGACGTGTCTCAATCGAGTATGCACTGATTAGAGATATGAATGATCACAAGTGGCGAGCAGAATTACTCGCGGAGAAATTAAGTGCTCGTGGTAAAGGTTGGGTTCACATAAACCCAATTCCACTAAATCCCACGCCTGGCTCAGTCTGGACTGCATCAACCAAAGAAGCTACTGATTTATTTGTTTCAACTTTAGAAAAAGCGGGCATACCAACAACTTTGCGCGATACCAGAGGCAGAGAGATTGATGGTGCATGCGGCCAGTTGGCGGCCACCGAATGAAAGAACCTGATCTACTTCAAGATGGCACCAAGGTCTATTGGGGCGAGTTGCCGGCAAAAACGAGAATCAGCAAAACTCTTGAATTTATCGGCGAAGTCCTTCTCACGCTCGGAGTTATCTTGGGATTATTCGTCGGCTATAAAGCCGTGCTGCAGGATAGTCAGGTAGGTCAGGTTCAAACGATTTTAGCCAAGGAGTATCAAACACAGCCAAGCAAATTTGTTGACCCAAGTGAGGTTGATGAGCTGGCTGATATTTTTGCGCAGATGTATGTTCCTAGATTTGGAGAAACTTGGACCAGGCTTATAGCCGAGGGAACCAGGTGGCATCCGGTGCTAAATGAAATTGGAGTCGGGCACTACCGAGACACCGCGATGCCGGGTGAAGTTGGAAATTTTGCTGTCGCTGCCCATCGAGGTGGCTTCGGTGGAGCGTTCAAGGAGATCCACCGTTTGCAGGCTGGCGATCGAGTCTATATAAAAACTAAAAATTATTGGTTTGTCTACAAGTACTTGCAGACAAAAATCGTTGAGCCGACCGCAACCGGAGTTTTAGCTTCGATCCCCGAAGGCTTGAACGGCGCTGTCGCTGGTGGTCGATACATGACGTTGACCTCCTGCACACCTATATTTGTGAACACCGAGCGAATTATTGTTTGGCTGGAGTTAGAAAGCCAGAGCACAATGACCCCGCCTGAGATGGCCAGTCACGGAGGCAATTAGTATGTATGGTTGGCTCTGGAGAAAGTTGCCTGGTCGCTGGCCGGTCAAGGTTCTGTTTGTAATGTTGTTGATCTCCGTTTTTCTGGTTTTTAGCTATTACATTTTCTTTCCTTGGTTAGATGCGAACGTCTTTACCGAAAACGAGAACAACCTTCAGTAAAGCCCCCCTTGACTAAATTTTCAATTCTGGCTAGATTAGAGCCATGGAAAAACTGCCTCTAGAGTTTGGCTTAGACACCTTTGGGGATATGTCTACCGATGATCAAGGACACCCGCTTTCGGCTGGTCAAACTATTAGAAACGTCATCGAACAGGCCAAACTGGCCGACGCCTTAGGCATCAACCACTTCAACGTCGGTGAGCATCACCGAGCCGATTTCGCAGTCACTGCCCCAGATACCGTGCTGGCTGGAATGGCCACCGTTACCAAACAAATCACCCTTGGCACGGGGGTAACAGTGCTCTCCAGTGAGGATCCGGTTAGGGTTTACCAAAGATTTGCCACTATTGCCGCTTTAGCTCCCGGCAGAGTTGAGATAACCGCTGGTCGCGGCTCATTTATTGAAAGTTTTCCACTTTTTGGCTTTGATTTAGCCGACTACGAGAAGTTATTTGAAGAGAAATTAGACCTTTTGGTTGAGCTATTAAAAGAAGAACCGGTTACCTGGCAGGGAGAAACCAGGGCAGCTTTGAATAACCAACAGGTTTACCCGAAAACTGAGCATGGCATCGGGCTAAGGGTCGGCGTTGGTGGCTCACCCCACTCGGTGATTCGAGCCGCTAAACACGGTGCCGCTCTAGCCCTAGCCATTATCGGTGGCCATTCGTCGAGGTTTGCCCCATTTACCGGTCTTTATCGTGAATCGCTAAAACGATTCGATCAACCCCAATTACCGATAGGTATCCACTCACCCGGACACATCGCCGAGACCGATGAGCAAGCCATAGCTGAAATGTGGCCCAACTACCAGGCTTCATTTGGACGAATCGGGCAGGAGCGTGGCTGGGCACCGATGAGCTACCAGCACTATGCCAATGAGGTGGCAAATGGTTCGCTTTACGTCGGCTCCGCAGAAACTGTGGCCAAGAAGATTATCGAAACAATAAAGGCAACCGGTGCCAACCGATTTGATCTGAAGTATTCAACTGGGCCGCAGCCGCAATCGCAACTGATGCGATCCATTGAGCTATACGCGACCAAGGTTATTCCAATGGTCAAGGCGGAACTTGGCTCTGAATTAGCCATTACCTATTAAAAGCCGAATGGGGCCGCCCTTTCGGACGACCCCACTCAGTTTTGATGCTTAGTGACCTTCTTGTGCTGCAAAAGCCTTGTCGTCTTCAGCTGACTTAATACGTGCAATGCTGAAGATGATTAGACCGAACAGACACTTGGCCAAGATGTCGGCGATGCTGTAACCAATCTCGCGAGCCATCACTTCTGAACCAGTAGCGACAGCTGGGCTGTTCATCGCAAGGATGAAGGTGATTGGGTAGACACCCCATGTTGCGATAAGCAACAGGCGTAGGCCTAGGAACAGCTTGCGGACCTTCTCAGACTGCTTGTCGAGGCTCTTTGACAACTCAACCCATAGAACATACATGATGTATAGGAATGGAATTGTTGAAAGTAGACCCCACATGCTGTTGCTGATGCCCCACAGGTTGCTCTTGATGTCGCCTGGGTAACCCAAGATGATCATCAAAGCAGCTGCTGGAACTAGGCGCTTTAGCAATGAGGACTGAAGCTGCTTGGCTAGACCAAGAACAGCAACAAGCTCAACTAGAAGCAGTGGAACTGTCAATAGCCAGTCAATGTAACGGTAACCGACGTTGTAGTGGGCTGAACCGTAGTCCAGTGCCGCACCGGCTGCTTTAGCAATGGCGGTTCCTTCATTCATGCCATATGCGTGGCCGAATGAGTCAAACATTCTGAAGTAGTGGTAAGCAGCGATTGAGGTTACAGTTGCTGAAACCATTACAGCCAGACGGTACTTAGGTAGAACTCGGTCTCTTGCGAACCACAAGAAGATCGAGGTGAAAAGCATGCTTGCGATACCTAGCGAAAGCATGTTATAGACCGCACTGAATTCCCATCCAGTGAGGGCGTAAGAAAGTACTCCTACGTTTTCCATAATGAAATTGCCTTTCCATTTAGTTAGGTCGGGCAACCGTGGGGCGCCCGACTTTGGGACTGCCTGTTCAGATTACTCCTAGAAATGGGCATTTCCTGAGAGCAAATAACTTTTTTGAGGTGAATTTTTTAGTGAATTTTTGGCTCAAAATGGGGACAATTTGACCCCATTTAGCCTGATTTTTAGCGGTTTTTCAGGCTAATTAACCAGTATTTCTTGGTAACCGCGAAGGACAAAAGTCGGCCGTCGAGTGGGGGTTGCGGCTAGTTCAAGGCTCGGAAAACGCTCCATTAATAAAGGTAGTGAAATCTGCATCTCCAACCTGGCCAGCGGTGCTCCCAGACAGAAGTGAATACCGGCCCCAAAGCCAATCTGATTGTTCGGATCGCGGGTTAGATCCATTTTCTCCGGCGAATTGAAGATCTCTTCATCACGATTTGCTGAACCTAATAGCGCAGCTATCTTTTGCCCTTGCTTTATCTCAACCCCGCCGATGATAGTTGGTGCTGTTGCCGTTCTTTCGAACAACTGCAACGGGGCATCAAAGCGCAAAAACTCTTCAACTGCCGTTTCTGCAACTTCTCTAGGTTTTCTGCGAAGCAATTCCATCTGGTTATTCTCAAATGCCGAAACCATCCCGTTACCAAATCCATTAACACTGGCTTCATGACCGGCGTTAAGTAACAAAATACATGTAGCAATTAATTCTCTAGCATTGAGTTTCTCGCCAGCTTCTTCAACTATTACTAATTCCGAGACTAGATCACTGCTCGGGCTAGCTTTACGCTCCAACATCAGATTATGAACATAGTCAGCGAACTCCGAAGCAGCGCTCCTAGCTTGAGCTTTCGCTTCTTCAGTTGGATTAACCTCATACATCTTCACAATCGCCTGTGACCATGGACGTAGCAGATGTTCGTCTTCGTCTGGGAAACCGAGTAGGTTTGCAATAACTTTCACTGGCAGCGGTTCTGCATAGTCGGCAATCAGATCAAAACTTCCAGTTTCCTTTAGTTTTTCCTGTGCTTGATCGAGTAACTGGTTAGCTATTCTTTCAATTTCTGGTCTTAGATTCTCTATGCGAGATCTAGAGAAAGCTTTACCGACAAGGGAGCGTAATCTGGTGTGCTTTGGTGGCTCGGAGTCCAAAATGCTATCGGCATGCAGCCAGTTGAAATCCTCCCAGAGTTCTTCTGGTTCTCTTGCTGTGAATATTCTTCCCAGGCTTTTGGTGCGTAGCACCGAATTGGCGTGCTCATACCTAGCAGCAAGAAACATGTTGAGTCCCTCGTGCCAGACCGGCTCGTTCTCTTCACGTAAAAGCTTTAGTGCCGGGTAAGGATTATTAACAAACCCAGGATCTGAGAAATCAATCATCAAGGCGTTTAGCGTAGCCGTTTGATTTCAACTGAAGTGGAGCTAGCACAGTTGATAGTACGACGAAAAACACCGAGATTAGACCAATCCAAGTAAGCATCACATCAATTCCCTTGGCTGGGTCAATAAAGAAGTAAGGCCACCAGCCCTGAACAGAGCCTCTTATGAGTGTGAACGTTAGCCAAGAAATTGGATAAATCAGAACCCAAAGAGTTTGAGTCCACCTCAGACGTGCTTCTTTGTTTGTCACAAGCCACTCGACAAAAATAAATATTGGCATCAGCGTGTGCATAATTACGTTTGGAACGACCGGCCAGTCGTAGCCGATATCCCGAGGATCTGGGGCGGCGTCAGCAAGCAGCA
>CAYMYB010000006.1:47893-72595 GCA_964394575.1 uncultured Rhodoluna sp.
ACCGGCCAGTCGTAGCCGATATCCCGAGGATCTGGGGCGGCGTCAGCAAGCAGCAGGTTATAGATGACCCCAACGATGACCATTGAAGCGGCCATGGTGAGTCTGGCAATGCTCAGCCACTTGCCTTCGGTTTTGCCACGAAGGACACCGAGACCAGCTACCAGTAGCACTACGCCACTGAGGATGCATGAAGTGATGGTGAAGTAGGAGAAATATTCGGCAGGACGAAATACGTTGTGGGCAAGCCGATCGCTTATCTGCCAATAGACGCAATAAAGCAGTGTTACGGCCATTGCTAAGCGCAATAAACCGATGGCTGCATTCCTTTTCTGGACCATTCGGTTAGCCTAGCCATTTCGCATCAGCTGATACAGATTGAAACCGTTGCCGATGCGAAAGTGTTATAGATTTTCCACATGCTTAGAGTTCTAGTCACCGGCTTCGAACCATTTAATAATGCAAAACTCAATCCGAGCGAAGCTCTGGTAACTAGGTTAAATTCCGATGATGTTGCCGGTGCCGAAATTATAACGAAAGTGTTACCGGTGGTTTATTCAAAATCTGCCGAACAACTTCTTGCCCTAATCGATGAGTTTCAACCCGATGCTGTTATTTGTTTTGGTCAAGCCGAAGGAAGAAAAACAATATCCATCGAACGTTTTGCAGTTAATTTAGACGATGCCGCTATCGCCGATAATTCTGGTTCAAAACGAGTCGATCAAAAAATACAAATCGATGGCCCGGTGGCTTTTACCAGCACCCTTCCGGTAACAGAACTTGTGAAAGCAATATCTGATTCAGGTATTCCAGCAAGTTCATCGCTTAGTGCTGGAAGTTTTGTCTGCAATCACATTTTTTATGAAATGCAATTTGCTTTGACGGGATCTGGAATAAGAAGCGGATTCGTTCATTTGCCGCTGATGCTAGAGCAGCAGGATGATTTCCCAGGTTTGGCTACTATGCCGCTGGAGCAGATGGTGCTTGCCGCAAAAATAATTATTGGCCAGCTGGTCGCTTCTTCAGATTAGGTAGCAACGCCCAAATGATTGCAGCTGCATCGATAAACTCCTGTACCAGAGCCGACTGACTCGGATTTAACCAACCGAAGGCGGCGAAGGTCATAGCAACTAGCGCCAATCCCATCCCTATTCCACTGGCCTGCAGCGCTCTGGTCTTGGCAAGCTTAGAAACCTCGATGGCATCGACGAGTCTTCTTATCGAATCTTCAACAATTACAACCTTGGCAGCTTCGCTGGCTGCGGTGTTACCTCTTGCTCCCATGGCAACACCAACATCAGCGCTAGCTAGTGCTGGCGCATCGTTGATGCCATCACCAACCACCACCACTGAACCCGCATTTGCCTCTAGTTCGGTCTTTAGAATTTCGAGTTTCTGGGTAGGCGAGCACTCAGCAAAAAATTCTTTGATACCTAATTCATCTGCGATACCTCGGACAGTTTCCATTCGATCACCGGAAACCAACAGCACTCGTTTCACCCCGAGCTTGCCTAACTCGGCAACGGTCTCCAACGATTCTTTGCGCAGTGGGTCATCTAAACCAAGAAAACCAACCGGTACATCATCGATGCGGATTTCAACCAGTAACGGTTTATTGAAATTAACCCAGCTCGGAAGCGGCAATCGTGGCTGACCGATACTAACCTGCTTAGCTTCAACTAAACCGCTGAGGCCGTGACCGGGTTGCTCTTTTACTGCGGTTGCTCGAGTAAGGGCTAAGCCTCGAGCCCTAGCTAGGCCAACTACCGCCTTAGCTACGATGTTAGAACTTTCTTGATCAAGCGAGGCACCCAGGCGAAGCACCAGATCCGAATCAACTCCAGGAGCAAAAGCCTCGGCGGTGATCCGAGGGCCGCCTTCAGTTAGTGTGCCTGTTTTATCAAGCAGCACCACCTCAGCGCTAGCCAAGCGTTCGATTGACTCGCCGGATTTGATGATTACTCCACGTTGAGCAGCACGAGAGATACCGCTAACCAGAGCTACCGGAACCGCAAGTATCAGTGGGCACGGGGTAGCAGCCACTATCACGGCAACCGCTTGAGCTAGATTGCCGGTGAAAAGGTAGGTCAGAAGTGCAATTCCAAGTGCCAGTGGAACAAATCTTGCCGCCCAGACATTCGCTAGTCGAACTCCTTGAGAAGCTTGATTTTTGGCATTGGCTACCAAACGAATCAGGTTGGTATAAGTTGAATCTTCACTTGTCGAGGTGGTTTTGATAATTACTGACTCAGCTACATTTAGTACCCCGCTGTCAACCTTGGTGCCCTTACTCGCCCAAACCGGGAGTGATTCACCGGTTAGCGCTGATTGATCGAAGAGGGCATCGCTTTCCACCACACCGTCAAATGGAACAACCTCACCTGAGCGCACCTGCACCCGAGAGCCGACCGGAACTTGCTTGATGTCAACATCTTCAAGTTGCCCCGCTTGGTTTAATAGGTGAGCGCTCTGTGGTGCTCTAGCTAAGAGGGCATCTAGATGCTTACTCGATCTTCCTTCAGCCCAACGCTCCAAAGCTTGACCGGTGGAGAGCATGAGTGAGATCAAACTTGCGGCTAGCCATTCATTGGTTAGAACAGTTGCCAGAATCGAAATCAGGGCAAGCACATCACTTCCGAGTGCCTTTTTACGCAGCGCTCTAATTAACCAACTAGCACTGAAATAAAAACCGAGTGCAGCTCCTAAGCCCCAGGATAATTTTGCATAAAAAGATAGCCCTGCGTAATCGCAAATTAGACCAGACACAACGCTAGCTAAAGAGATCAAGACGAAGATGTAACGATTCACGAATCCATTGTCCCACCGCGGCCATAGACTGAGAACCATGAGTGATAAACCAACCATCACCTTTTTGGGGGCAGCCGGGACAGTCACCGGTTCAAGATTTTTACTAAGTTGCGGTCAGACCAAAGTAATGGTTGAGTCCGGTTTGTTTCAGGGTCTAAAGGAACTTCGTCTAAAAAACTGGGACCCACTGCAGGTGGATCCTGCGACAATCGATGCTGTTGTCTTAACCCACGCGCATCTGGACCACTGTGGTTATCTGCCGAAACTGGTGCAGCAGGGTTTCCGCGGCAAGGTTCATGCCACGGAGTACACTGCAAAACTGGCCGAGGTTATCCTGCTTGATTCGGCGCGCATTCAAACCGAGGATGCCAAGTGGGCGGCAAAGAAAGGGTTCAGCAAGCACAACCCGCCTAAGCCTCTATATGATGAGGCAGATGTCACCCGAACGCTGAAACTTGTTCAAGCCGACGAGTTTGATACTCGAGTTCAAATTGCCGAGCAAACTTTTGTAACGTTTAGAGCGTCTGGACATATTCTCGGTGCAGCTGTTGTTGAGGTTGAGTTTTTTGGAAAGCGATTGTTATTTTCTGGTGATCTTGGTAGAGATCACCATCCACTTTTGGTAAACCCAACTAAATTTTCTACTGGTCTATTTGATGCAGTTATCACCGAGTCAACCTACGGCGACCGCGAACACGTCGCGCCAACCATAGATTTTGAAAATGCCATCAACAAAACTGTTTCCGGCGGCGGATCAATTCTTATTCCAGCATTTGCGGTCGATCGCACTGAAGTGATTCTTATGCGTCTGCGCGATTTGATGGATGAGGGGAAGATACCTCGAGTGCCAATTTTCGTTGATTCACCGATGGCGTTGAAGGCGCTAGATTTCTACCGCGAAGCGATTACCAAAGAATCAGCCGAAATCAGAGACGACGTGGTGGCTAAGTGGAAAGATCAAGATCCATTTGACCCAGGCACGCTTGTAGAACTACACAGCGTTGAAGAGTCCAAGACCATAAACAACCCAACTCAACCCTGCATCATAATTTCGGCATCCGGCATGGCAACCGGCGGCCGAGTGGTGCATCATCTGCGTCAGATGCTAACTAACCCGAAGCACCTGATCCTCTTGGTTGGCTACCAGGCGGTAGGCACTAGAGGACGAGCCCTGATTGACGGGGCCAAAGAGGTGAAGATGCACGGGGAATACGTGCCGGTTCGAGCCAGGGTGGAGCAACTCGGCGAGTTCTCGGTCCACGCCGATTCGAATGAGCTCGTCGCCTGGCTAGAAAGCGCTTCGATAGCACCGCGCCAGATTTTTGTGGTGCACGGTGAAGCCGGAGTTGCCGAGAGCTTTAGTGAACTAATCCAATCGAGACTCGGCTGGAAGTCCGTAGCCCCTAAAGACGGTGAAAGCTACACGCTTTAACCGATAGTGCTTTTAGGCTTAGAGGTATCTCAAAGCATCTAGCGACGAAAGAACGGTTATGCGAGCTCTGGTGAAGACCGGACCCCACAAGGGTCTAGAGATGCAAGATGTAGCGGAGCCAACAGTCGGCGAAACCGATGTCAAAATCAAAGTTCTTAGAACCGGTATCTGCGGCACCGATTTGCATATCGATAGCTGGGATAACTGGGCGGCCGAAACAATAAAAGCTCCGCTAATTCCAGGCCATGAGTTTTTTGGTCAGGTAGTTGAAATTGGTTCTCGGGTTCACGAAGTAGAGGTTGGTGCTTTTGTTTCGGGTGAAGGCCACATAGTTTGTCGCATCTGCCGAAACTGTCGCGCCGGCCGCTTCCAGATGTGTATTCGAACACAGGGCGTTGGCGTGAACCGCGACGGAGCCTTCGCCGAGTATGTTGTGATACCAGAATCAAATGTTTGGGTGCACCAGGATGAAATTGATCCGGATCTCGGCGCGATATTTGATCCTTTCGGTAACGCCGTTCACACCGCATCAGTTTTTAGCCTGGTTGGTGAGGACGTGCTAATTTCCGGAGCTGGTCCAATCGGGCTTATGTCAATTGCCGTTGCTAGGCACTGTGGCGCAAGATATATAGTTGTCACCGACATCAGCGAACCGCGACTGGAGATGGCAAAAAAAATGGGCGTAGACATAGCCCTGAATGTTTCCAACCACAAAATTATTGAAGCGCAGCAGCAGCTTGGTATGCGCGAAGGATTTGATGTCGGCTTTGAAATGTCCGGACACAAAACGGCACTGCAAGAAATGATAGACAACATGAACCACGGTGGCTCAGTTGCGATGCTAGGGCTACCCAGTGAGCCAATTGAGATTGACTGGTCCAAAGTTGTCACACACATGCTCACCCTAAAGGGCATTTATGGACGTGAAATGTTTGAGACCTGGGCAGCTATGAGCTCAATGCTTAAATCAAGTGAGATACTGCAGCAACGCATCGCCTCGGTGATTACCGATCGATTACCAGCAAGTGCTTGGCGTGAAGGGTTTGAAATTGCTCGGGCGGCCACCGGAGGTAAGGTTGTTCTGGATTGGACAAAGCTATAAATGTTTACAGATCTAAAAAAGCAACTGCAAGAAAATATTGAAGAGCTAAAGACATCCGGTTTATATAAAGTTGAGCGCGAAATTGATTCGCCGCAGCAATCACATATTGAATCGGCTAATCGTGAGCTACTAAATTTTTGTGCCAATAATTATCTCGGTTTGGCTAACGATGACAGGGTCATTCAGGCTGCTCGAGACGTCCTAGCCGAGCGTGGTTTCGGGGTCGCCAGCGTGAGATTTATCTGTGGCACTCAGGATATCCATAAGGAACTAGAGCTTGAGGTATCCAAGTTTCTAGGCACCGATGACACAATCCTGTTCAGCTCCTGCTTTGACGCTAACGGCGGCGTATTTGAAGCTCTCTTCCAGGAACAAGATGCCATCATCAGCGATGAGTTAAATCACGCCAGCATCATCGACGGTATTCGTTTATCCAAGGCAGCACGCTTTAGATACCGTAACCGAGATATGCAAGATCTGGAGCGCTGCCTGATTGAGTCTGGTTCTGCCAGAAATCGAATCATCGTCACCGATGGCGTATTTAGCATGGACGGCTATTTAGCCCCACTGGTTGAGATTTGCCAGTTAGCCAAAAAATATAACGCCATCGTCATGGTGGATGACTCACACGCAATCGGCTTGATTGGGCAGAGTGGTGCAGGAACTCCGGAGCGAGCCGGGGTTGGTGATCAGGTTGATATCTATACCGGAACATTTGGCAAGGCACTTGGTGGCGCAGCCGGCGGTTATGTCTCAGGCAGAAAAGAAATAGTTGAATACCTTAGGCAAAAGGCTCGACCATACCTGTTTTCCAACTCTCTCGCTCCGAGCATTGTTGCCGGTTCACTGGCGGCAATCAAGATTGCCAATAGCGCAGAAGGTGTCGCGCTGCGCGAGAAGTTGCACCAAAACGCAAATCATTTCCGCAAATCGATGAGTGCTGCTGGTTTTGATCTGCTCGAGGGTGAACACCCAATTATTCCGGTGATGTTCGGTGAGGCTCAGCTCGCTGTCGATGTTGCAAACCAGATGTTTGCTAACGGAGTTTATGTCACCGCATTTAGTTATCCGGTGGTCCCTAAAGGCAAAGCCAGGATTCGGGTGCAACTTTCGGCATCGCATTCGGAGTTAGATATTGATCAATGTGTTGCAGCGTTTATTAATGCAAGAGGAAAAGTGCAGGGCGTATGACCGAAAAGAAAGTTACTGGACCACAGAGTTACTTTCCATCAATTGAAGCGAAGTATGGAAAACCAATCAGTTTTTGGTTGAAGGAGCTTTCTAAACTGAAAGATCAAAAACATATGGAGCAGGTTGAGTTTCTGAAAACTAAACATCAAATCGGTCACGGCCACGCCAATGCGCTAGTTGCCTATTTTAGGGCCGGCGGGAAGTGAAGCGATTAAAGCGAGTTCGACCTGGCAGCTGGGTTATCGCTGGATTCATAGCTTTCTTTGCGCTGATTGGCACCTTAATGGCGGTGAACTACATCGCCAGCCAACCAGTAAAGCGAGAAGTGGCAATCGGTCTTTACAACGATGACAATCCAAATCGCAAGGTGAACGAGCGAATTGAAATTGCGGTGAAACTTGACCTCAAGGATAAAACTGCTAAAGAGTATCCAATTCAGTTAGAGGGTAAAGCCGGTGGTCAGTGGCAAGTAATCAAAAAATACACCGCTACCAGCCCCGATAACACTGTTGTTTTTCGGGTAACGCCTAAAATCGCTGGCGCAATCACCTATCGCGCCGAGGTGGCAACTCCCAGCGGAGTGCTGATCTCCAACGAGCTCGAACTGAATATCACTAACTGAATTAGACTTGGGAAATGCCCATGAAAGTTACGGTAATTGGCCTTGGTTACCTAGGTGCAACCCATTCGGTGGCCATGTCCAAACTAGGACACCAGGTCATCGGCATCGAGCAAAATCCTGCCAAGCTGGCTGAATTGCAAGCTGGTCGCGCTGGATTTTTTGAGCCTGGCCTAGACCAGGCGCTCAATGAGGAACTAGCCAGCGGCCGGCTTAGTTTTCAATCAAGCCACGATGAACATAGCGCTGATGCCAAAATTCACTTTCTCTGCGTGGGAACACCGCAAACCGAAGGCTCGCTGGCTGCCGACACGTCTTATCTCTATTCAGCAATTGCCGATCTAGCCCCGTTTCTAAAACAAGACTCAGTGGTGGTTGGTAAATCAACCGTTCCAGTTGGCACTGCCAAAGCACTTACCGAGAAGCTATCCGAACTAGTCGGCTTTAGCGCGGAACTGGCCTGGAACCCGGAATTTCTTCGCGAAGGAAATGCGCTGAGTGATTCGCTTAGACCAGATCGCCTAGTAATTGGAGTAAACAGCAAACTCGCCGAAGCGATACTTCGCGAAGTTTATGAACCGATGATAGCTTCCGGAGTTCCACTCATCGTTACGGATTTGGCTACCAGTGAGCTGGTCAAAGCTGCTGCTAATGCTTTTTTGGCAACCAAAATTAGTTTCATCAATGCGATGGCCGAGATAGCTGAAGTTTCTGGTGCCGATGCATCTCAGTTGGCCACCGCTATCGGCTATGACGAACGAATCGGTAATAAGTTCCTGCGTAACGGTGTTGGCTTTGGTGGCGGTTGCCTGCCAAAAGATATTCGAGCACTAATGGCTCGTGCCGAAGAATTGGGAGTCGGTGAGTCGGTTGCATATCTAAAAGAAATCGACAAGATTAACCTGCGCAGAAGAGTTCGAGTTATCGAATTACTTAAAAAGGAACTTGGCGATGTTTCAGCCAAGAAAGTTTTAGTACTAGGTGCTGCATTTAAGCCAGATAGCGATGATGTCAGGGATTCTCCAGCGCTTGATATCGCGCTGCTAGCTGCTCAGGCCGGCGCTGAAGTTTTGGTGCATGATCCGATTGCTCTTGCTGGAGTTAATAAAAAACATCCAGAGTTAGCCACCGAAGCAGATCTAGTAAAGGCATTCGAAAATGCAGATGCGATTGTATTGGCTACCGAATGGCGGGAATACCTTGAATTAGATCCAAGCTCGATTGCCGATAGCGTAAAGCGTAAGTTCATCATTGATGGTCGAAACGTTTTGAACACGGCTAACTGGCAGGCCGCCGGGTTTAAAGTCGTCAACCTAGGTAAGGGCTAATGCAAACCGTCGGACACTACATCAACGGCAAACTCACCACTGGTTCTGCCGATCGGCTAGGCGAGGTTTATAACCCCGCCCTAGGTAAGGTAATCCGCCGGGTCAGCTTTGCCGAGAAGGCTGATGCGCTCGCGGCGATTAACGCTGCCAACGATGTCTTCCCCGCTTGGCGCGATACCTCGTTAGCTAAACGCACCCAGATCATCTTCGCTTTTCGGGAAATTCTCAATGCCCGCAAGGAAGAACTGGCCGCAATAATCACCGAAGAGCACGGTAAGACCCTTGCCGATGCGCTCGGTGAGATCACGCGGGGCCTTGAGGTCGTTGAGTTTGCCACCGGCTTAGCCAGCCAGCTCAAGGGCAGCTTCAGCGAACAGGTCTCGACCGGTATCGATGTCTACTCAATCAAACAGCCGCTGGGCGTGGTTGGAATTATCAGCCCGTTCAACTTCCCAGCGATGGTGCCGATGTGGTTTTTCCCAATCGCTATAGCGGCGGGAAATACCGTGGTGCTAAAGCCATCCGAGAAAGACCCATCGGCCGCAATCTGGATCGCCGAGCGTCTGACCGAGGCTGGTTTACCTGACGGGGTATTCAATGTTTTGCAGGGTGACAAACTAGCCGTTGACGAATTACTGACCAATCCGCAAGTAAAGGCAATAAGTTTTGTCGGCTCTACGCCAATTGCAAAATACGTTTATCAAACTGGAACCGCTGCGGGCAAGCGAGTCCAAGCGCTCGGCGGCGCTAAAAACCACATGCTGGTGTTGCCAGATGCCGATTTGGATTTAGTTGCTGACTCAGCCATCAATGCCGGGTTCGGTTCGGCCGGTGAAAGATGCATGGCAATCTCCGTGGTAGTCGCGGTTGAACCAATCGCAGATGATTTGATTTCAAAAATTTCTGAGCGCATGGCTGGCCTAGTTGTCGGTGATGGCACTTCGGCAAGCGATATGGGTCCGCTGATTACGCGCGAGCATCGCGATAAGGTTGCTTCCTATATTGATCTAGCGCAGGCAGATGGAGCCGAAGTTGTAGTTGACGGCAGATCGGTAATCGCCGAAGGGGATAGCAACGGATTCTGGTTAGGCCCAACCCTGATTGATAATGTTCCAACCAATTCCAAAATTTATCGTGATGAAATTTTTGGACCGGTGCTATCTGTGGTTCGCGTAAAAAGTTTTAGTGAGGGAGTTGAGCTAATCAACGCCGCCGAGTATGGTAACGGTACCGCGATATTCACTAACGATGGTGGAGCGGCCAGAAGATTCCAGAATGAGATTCAAGTCGGCATGATCGGTATCAATGTTCCAATACCGGTACCGGTTTCCTACTACTCGTTCGGCGGGTTCAAGTCTTCACTTTTTGGAGACACCAAGGCGCATGGCCTGCAGGGCTTTCATTTCTATACCCAGGAAAAAACCATCACCAGCCGTTGGCTTGATCCAAGCCACGGCGGCATCAACCTAGGTTTTCCGCAGAACTAGTTGACCGCTCCGTAGCCGTCAACTTTGTAGTAACGGACATAGTCGATAGCTAATTGGGCTGAAGTCAAACCACTCTGAATTGAACCACCGTAGTTACCTCCCATGGCCAGGTTGAAGATCACATACATCTTTGGATCAACACCGCTGGCATTTGGGCCGAACGGCCAGCGTGCCAAGCCGGTGTCGGTTTTGGTTAGTCGGAAAATCTCGCGACCATTGAAATAGAAGGTCAACTCGTTCGGCAGCCAAAGCAATCCGTAGGTGTGGTAGTCGTTGTAGAGGGCCATGGTGTTGTTGTATGCACCGGATTTGTATTCGTGAGAACCAAACGAGTTCGCGTAGTGAGCCGCAGAGGTGGTGCGACTCGGAACGTTACCGGTGTATTCCATGATGTCGATCTCGCCGCTACGAGGCCAAGGCAGGGTGTCGATGTTTGAACCAAGCAACCAGAATGCAGGCCAAGCGCCACCGCCCTGCGGCATCTTCATACGCGATTCGAAATAGCCGTAGGTGAAGCTGCGCTTATCTTTGGTAATCATCTTGCCGCTTGTCCAGGTGCGGTTGGAAGTGCAGTTGGCATCACCTGCCGGAGTAGAAGCCGTAATTAGTAAAGAACTGCCATTGTGTTTGATCGCACAAGCTGCGTAGGACTGCGACTCGTTATTTCCCCAACCACAGCCCGGCGCTTTGTTGCAACCATCACCTAAGTCGATTGTCCAGTCAGTACTGTTTGGGCCAGCCCCAACGGCATCGTCAAATTCATCAGCCCAGAGCAGGGTTTTGTCTAATTCCCCGAGCGGAGCACTAATGGTAATTGTTCTTACCTCATCAACTGCCGCTTGATAGTTGCTATCGCCAGCATTACTTGCAACCACAACGCAATCACCGATTGCTATTGCTTTTAGATATACTTCGTTGGTTATTTGGCAACGGTTCGGGGTGGTGGTGGTGAATTTCATCACACCACCGTTTGGCAGTGCGTAAAGTTCTTGATCCGGATCGCCGATCATCATATCTGACGGCTGACCGAAGAATATGCTGTTAAACCACTTGGCTTTCTTGGTAGCAACCTTAAGTGAAGTTGCTGGAGAAATCGAACTACCTTTGATACCAACCACACTGAAGGTGTAGCTGCGGTTAGAGACAAGACCGGTAAAAGTGTAACTAGTGGCCGAAGCAGGAAGAGTTTTTAACTTTTTACTCGCACCGTACTGAGCCTGAACCCTTACGCTTGTAACTTTGCCGGTGGCAAATTTTGTCCAGCTAAGTTTTGCGGTAGTTAGTGTGGTGACTACTTTAAAGCCTGTCGCTTTTGGAATAGCTGAAGCCTGAGCGTTAAAGCTGATACCTAGTAGTAAGGCAAACGCGCAGACGAGGGAAATTATTGGTTTAGTTTTTTTCATCAGTACCTAATCAGTGTTCCGTAGCCATCCAAGCTGGAGTAGCGGATGTAATCGATTTCCATTGTTTTCGTATTTGTATCTATTTCTTCAACTTTTAGCGGCAAGTTGTTATTGCCAATCATTTTGCCGCCAACAGCTAGGTTCAGGATGGCAAACTGCGGCTTGTTGAATTCCCAGCCACCTTTTTCTAGATCCAGATTCCACGGCGCTTTAGTCAGATCTGAGGCCGTAATGGTTTTATAGATTTCACCATCGAAAGAAAACGCGATGTAATCCGGCTTCCATTCAATTGCGTAGGTGTGCCATTCGGCCAGCACACTGCTCTCGCGGATAACCTCGCCACCGGGCCAGTAGGCCGTACCGTGGATGGTTCCCCAGTTTTTATTTGGGATTCCGCCGTTACCCTCGTGAATATCAATTTCACCGCAGTATGGCCAGCCGTTCACGGAATAATCAGTACCAAGTGTCCAGAAAGCTGGCCAGGTACCTGGGGCACCGCTGGATTTGATTCTCGCCTCTAGGCGACCGTATAGAAAACCGATTCTTCCCTCGGTGGTAATCTTTCCGCTAACCCAATCACAATAGACCGGTGGATCGTAACGCTGCTTACGCCAGTTGAAGCTATACCAGCAGTCAAACGGTCCGTCCGGGTGCGGGTTGGTCTTTTGATAGCTAGCCGTAATTAACAAACCCTTACCATCATCAGAGCCAGCCAGCTCTGCGACTTTTGCCGAGCCAGGCAGGTAGTACTGCCGTTCCAGATTTCCCCAACCAGTTGGTACCACGCTGTATTGGTCTGTGTTGTTTCTTCCGTTACCGGTTACATCATGCCAATCCAAAGGATTTGGTCCAGCACCGACTTCTCCGTTGAATTCATCAGACCAGAGTAGAACGTTTTCGGTGACTGCAGGTTCGGCAAAATTTATGCTGTTGCTTTTTAGGCTCAGTGGTTTATAGCTTGAGCTGGTAAAGATGACTTTGGCATAGACCGGTAGTGAATCAAATCTTTGATCAATGGCAAGCTCCGTGGCTTTGGCACCTTGAATCAGCGAACCAGATGCGAACCAGTTGATTGTTTTTGTGATTTTGTCACTTGGTGCCGACGGTGAGCTCAAGATGAGTTTGTTGTTAACGGAATCTTTTGTGATGCTTACCGCCCCAGAGATTTTCAGATCGCCCACTACTCGGGATAGCGAATTTACAAACATTGTTTTCTTGTCGCTAAATTTTGCTGTTTCAACAACAGAAAGTTTTTTACCCATCGCCGAAACCGGAACAAGATATGTGGTTTTAGTTGCCGACTTGATTGGTCTACCGTCAAGTAACCACTGGTAGCTCAGGCTAACTTTCTGATTCCATCTACCCGGTGTGACTTTGGCCACCTCGGCGGTACCAATCATGGCGGGGAGTTGTGGTAGCGCCAGGTTCTTTTTCGCCAAAACCGCAGTTGCCGTTGAAGCGCTAGCAAGAAGAGCTAAGGCTATGACAAAAGGGATTAAACGCCGGCGAAACATCAATTACCTTTCGAGGGGAATCAGCGTTTCGCACACAACGCAGTTATTTCTATAACTCTACTTGTTTTGACCTGACCAGTAGGTCTTGTTCAACGCTTGAAGATGAATTTCAAGTAATTTCCCAGAGTTAGGTCTTTCCCCAATTTCCTTGCCCCAAAGCCGATTCGGGCTAGGTAGGGAAGCGTTCGGTTTCCTCTAAAGGCTCGATCGAACACCGCCGCTCTGGCTTTACGATCGCGATCAGTTCCCCAGCCGCTACCGGAGCTATCCTTCGGGTGGATGGCAATAACGATTGGTTCAAATACACAATTCAAACCAGCGGATATCAGGTCGCAGATGAAGATGTATTCATCGCCTAAGTAGGTCTCTTTTGCACCAGCACCAAAATTTTCATCAAAGGTTATGCCGCTAGCTTTAATTTGCTCCAGATCGACAACCATTTCGTAGGTAGCAGCCTTCGCGCTGTTGAATTTATTCAATTTCACGCTTTTTGTCGGGTAGCGCTTTCTCAGTCTTCCAGTTTCATCCTCAGCCATTGCCAACAAAAGAGCCGCTCCAGAATCCTGAAGTTTTTCAACGGCTAAAGCCAGGGAATCTAATTTGAATTCGATGTCATCATCAGCAAAAACCAAATACCTAGTTTTTGCATTTTCCATCGCCTTGTTTCTGATTTTGCTAACACCACTGCCTGAGAAACCGAGCACTTGAATATTTTCTGGTGCATTTAATAAATCTGGCTGATTATCATCACCGGATTGGACTGTAATCAGAATCTTCCAAGTTGGCTGAGCCGAAAGATCAGGTGGAGTTAGCTTTGCCAAACGATTTGCCAAAGTGCTGTATGCGATGGTTAGCATCAGCCAAGTTCTTCTTCATCAAGTTTCAGTTGACGATATTTTTCCGGTGCTTCACTGAGAGCTTTTGCTCTAGCAAAACGCATCAGCGACCCGCTGGTTTGCACCAGATTTGAATTCTGCATTCTGAAACCTAAAAACAACATCACCGCATCAGCTGGATTCAAACGACCCATAAAGCTAAATGCTAAAAGAGCGGCTAGCGAAAGAATGAAGGCGGCATTGGCAAACAATGTGCTAATTTCAGCAGAGCGAACTCTGGCGCGAACTTTAGTGACGTTTTCAACAATCTCTTTGTTTTTTTGCGCCAAAGCGAAGCCCTCTTGGGTAGCCACCTGTTTCTTGAAGGTCATCTTGATAAAGATCATGGTGATCAAAATAAGTCCAAGATTAATTAGCCCCGATTCCCAGTTCACGATGATAAAGAAACTGGAGAGTACTGCCACCTGGGTGAAAGTGTGTAATAGGTTGTTTGTTTCAAAGGCCAAGGCCCAATCCCAAGATTCCGTCATCCGACTTCTCTTGCCGTCTCTAGATTTCAAAGCGTCATTGAAAACCTTTACGCGGTAGGTCTTCTGCCAGAAAGTGGCCAGGTGAGATAGCCCAAAAAGTCCGAAAAATAGAGTGAAATTTAGTATCACAGTGGCAATTTCTGCGGTTGGTCCGTGCAGAATCATGTGGCTAAAAATACGAATTACAAAAAGTTGCGAGAGCGGGACAATGGTGGCGATGGCGGCCAGCAAGATGGCGCGATTACGGTGGCGTCCTCTGGGGAAGAGCTGGACAAAGGTTTTTAGCACCTGACTGATTAGAAATATCATCTAAGGCTCCTAATCAAAATAGCTAAGGCCGGTTTGAATCGCCTTAGCCACCTCATCCAGCTTCTCGGCACCAATCTTGTGATCGGTGGTGATGTTATCAAAATCAATTTTTCCTAAATTCAAGCCAACCGCTACCGGACTGATTGCGGCCAGACCGACTCCCTGCGCGTAGTCACCATATTTGATGCCGTTACCGTGCACCGAATCCTCGAAACCCTCGAAGGTGATAAGCGCGCAGGGGATTCCATAGGACTGGCAGGTTATAAAAATGTGCATAGCAGAAGTTACTACACGCTCGTATTTATTTAGTTCTTCAACGAGAGTACGAATATCATCTGGATGAGAAATTAGGACATCTAATTCATCCATGTTCGGGTGCAGGGTGAGCGGTATCGCTTTATGAGTAAAGTGTCGGACTAGAGCGACTTTGGAATTGTTGGTTCTGCTAGCAGGAAATATTCTTGAAATTAGAATTCCCGGGTCACCAAAACTTTCCACTTTTGGCCCACCAGATTCACGAACGACCCGTGCCGTTACTGGTCCACGAACAGATACGTATTTGGCCTGCTTGCTCAAAGTGAGTTCATCGGTTGATATTCCAGTTCCAATCACAATCGAATTAGGTTTAATAAATCTTCCAATCGAGCCCAAGCCGATTAGGTGATCTTTAGTTGCAAGTTTTACCGGTGATTGAAAAACAATGCTCTTATCGGTGAAATGACTAACCACTAGCGGAGAAAGCCAGTCACCAAAATTACCTGGGAACGGTTTAGTCCACCAAGCCAGCGGCACCGAATCCGCTGAACTCCGAGTAGCGAAGTAGTGAAAACTTCTCGATACCGTGATGTGATTCATTTCAGCCTGAGTCAGCAGGTATTTTTCTTCAAATTGCTTTACTGCTGCTAGGTATTTCTCAGTTTGACCGGACTGAGCGTTTTCATGAATGTTGGTCAGAGCGGCGTTTCTCTCGCGCTGTTCCGGATTTGATTTGCTGTTGGTAAGCACTCCAGTAATACCAATAGTGTCGGCAAGAAGCCTTATCTTGCTGGATGCTTTTGCTGGCAAGCGAGCTTCCAACTTTTTGGCTAAACGCAGTGCTTTGCGGCGCACCCCCTGACCGCCGGTGTGCTGCTGGACCTTGCCTTTGAACTGATCAACATTGCCGCTGGAACCAAATTTGAAGAACGCCTGCGGTGAGTGCTCATTAGCAACACCCATGCCAACTACCGCGTTAGACGGGATGATTTGGAAGGTCATGTTATCGCAGTTAGCCCGCCAGGCTTCTTCCATGAAGTAGTCATCGGTTGCCTTAACGCTCGAGGTTTTCTCTAGCTCGGCGGCATCCTGAATCATTTTTCGGGCCATCGCGGTGGTGTTGATACCCCAGAAAGAAGGCTCCCAGAATCGAGATTTCTTTTCATATCCGATCGCCACCGGCGATCCGTATCCTCTTTGAAAACCGACAATATCGGCAGTCGAGTCAAAGATGTAATCCGGTAAACCCAGCAGCATGCAGTCGACATCCATCCAGAAAACTTTTTTGTCAGGATGCATTTGACAAACCTCGGCGATGAAGGGAACCTTCTTGCGGCAAATGTCGGCCCAGTCCTCGCCATCTTTTTTCACAATTTCTCTGAGCACTACCTCAACACCGAGCTCTGCAAGATTTTTGGCTAACCGTTCACCGTGCTCGCGATAGTAATCATCTGCTGTGTAGAAAGAGCAGACCACTATCTTGCTTGATGACATTAGGAAAATTCCTTAGCGCTTAGTTTTACTAGATGTTTTTGTTAAAGTCTCTTAGCCAGTTTTTCAAGTCTTCCCCGATGTCTTCACGATCAACACCCAGGCGAAGGGTAGCCTTTATGAAATCTAATTTGTCGCCAGTGTCATACCTTCTGCCATCAAAGACCACACCTAGAACACCGCCAGCTCGATCAGGGTTCTGCGCCGCAACCATCAGGGCGTCGGTAAGTTGAATCTCATTTCCCCGACCCGGTTTTACTTCTTCTAGGATGTCAAAGATTTCAGGACGCAAAACGTATCTTCCAATCACAGCAAGATTCGATGGCGCTTCTTCGTTCTTTGGTTTTTCAACCAATCCGGTAACGCGAACAACTCCGTCGACCGGCTGGTCCTTGATCACAGCACAGCCGTAGAGATGAATCTGCTCTGGATCAACTTCCATTAGCGCCACAATATTTTCGCCGGTCGATTCATGCAGCTCGAGCATTTTGGTTAACAACACGTCGCGCGCATCCATTACGTCATCGCCTAGCAAAAGTGCAAAGGAGTGATCGGCAATGTGGTGTTTGGCTCGAAGCACTGCGTGGCCTAGACCCCTGGGGTCACCCTGTCGAACGTAGTGGATGTTAGCCAGCTCGGTTGAGGCCATAACTTTCTGCAGTCGGTCAGTATCGCCTTTTTGCTCCAAGTTCATTTCCAGTTCGGCTACTCGATCGAAATGGTTTTCAAGGGCATTCTTGTTTCGGCCGGTAACCATCAAAACGTCTTCAAGTCCAGCTGCAACCGCTTCCTCCACCACGTACTGGATGACCGGCTTATCAATCAGCGGGAGCATCTCTTTAGGCATGGCCTTAGTCGCAGGGAGAAAGCGAGTGCCCAATCCCGCGACAGGTATCACTGCCTTTGTTACTTTGAATCTGGACATCGGCTCCCTTTGACTATCTGCTCCAAGTTTAGTTTCAACGTTTGGATAACAGTCCTGCTAAAAAGCCCGAACCCCACGAAAAGTGCATAACCGGGAGTGCCAAAAGAAGACATAGTCTGGCTCGAATTGACAAGCGTTTGGCAAAAATCGCCGCCAAAATCAAAATCGCGAGGTAACTTCCCAACGGGAGCAGCCCAAAAAGCCCAAATAACCCGGCAGCAAAGGCAATTAGGCCACCAATCGAGCTAAGAACTAGCGCTGGTGGAGCAAAATAACGCAAATTAGCCTTAGCTAGGTGGGCCTTTGTCAGCCAAGCTCGCCATTTGCCGGTTTCGAGGAACTGTTTAGCCAAATTACCAATAGTTGATCGTGGGTGGTAGGTAACCTCAAGCCTTGGATCAAACCAAACCAGCTGACCTGAGTTACGAATCCGAAGGTTTAGCTCCCAATCTTGCCCTCTGACTAAATTCTCATCAAAAGCACCCAGTTCAACCAAGCTTTTCCGCCTGAAAACCCCTAGATATACCGAATCGCTGGGGCCAGCTTCACCCCCGATGTGGTAGCTACCCCCACCCAAACCAAGCCTTGAATTATAGGCGTAGGCAACTGCTTGCTGGAAGGGGCTAAAACCAACGGCTTTCATAACCCCGCCAACATTGGCGGCTTGTTTCTGATTCAGAATTTGGCGGGCAAGATCTGTGTAGTTGGGGGAAAGCTCACTGTGGGCGTCAACCCGCACAATAATGTCGGCATTCGTTGCCGAGATAGCCAAATTTAATCCAGAGGCGGTTTTACCGGTCGGATTTTCGACAATTTTGACCGGATATTGGGATTTTAGGCCTTCTGCAACCAAATTTGTATTGTCAGTGGAGGGACCAAGGGCTAAAACGACCTCAATATCGCTTATTTCAAGATTTTTTTGCTCAAATATGCTTTTCACCGCTGCCGCCAGGTGTTTTTCTTCGTTAAGCACCGGCATCACAAAAGCTATGCTCTTCAGATCGGTCGACTTGGTCACACCTAAACCTTACCCAAAATAGTCTCAAAAACGTTTCGTTCGGCAAGGCGAATAGGGCTGGTCGGGCAGTTATCCACAGGTAAATAAATGGTTACGTTTTGGGTCACAGCCCTATAACTGCCTAGAAAAACTAGTTTTTTTGCCCCATTTTGGTGGCATACTGAAACTCTAGTTTCATAGTGTTTTAGGACTCCTGAGAGGGGAGAGCCTTGAGCTTATTAATATCACGTACCCGTGGCCTAGTTTCCATACTCGCCGCGGCAGTTCTAGTACTTGCTCCTATGCAAGTATCAGCTTCGTCTGCAGTCGGAACCGATACTTCCCTGCAAACATTTACTGTCAACGGTCAAACCGTTGACGATGGAAGCTCCGTCACTTTACCGATTGGAACTACGTCAGTTGATGTAGTGGCCGACGCCACCGATCCCGACGCAGCAGTTGATATCGTCGGTGCGACCGGATTAGTTGCAGGTGACAACCCTCTCACTGTCACTGTCACTAATGACGAAGTTAATGTTCAGGTATATAGTGTTAATCTTTTTGTTCAAAGCCTAAGTTCAGATACCTCTCTCAAATCGTGGACGGTTAATGGCGTTGATGTTGTTCAAGATGAAGATATATTCCTTCCCTACCAAACTGAATCCGTCACAGTTGTCGTTGAAACAAACGATGTCAATGCAACCTATGAGGTTCAAGGTGCGACTGATCTTGTTTCTGGCGTAAATATTCTCAGCGTTATCGTCACGGCAGAAAACGGCACTACGGAAACGGTTACCGCGAACCTAGTAGTGGCATTTAATTCGGATGTGTCGCTGGTTACTTTCCAAGTTGCTGGTGAAGATGTTGTTGATGGATCAACTGTTGAAGTTGCGCCTTTGACAGCTGAAGTTGATGTTGTGGTGGAAACCACCGATGTTGACGCAACCTACACAATTTCTGGCGATACTGATTTGCAGCCAGGTGAAAACACTGTCGCAGTAATCGTTACAGCTGCCGATGGTGAGACTGTTGGCGAGTACTACGTAACAGTTAACGTGGCGCTGAACACAGATGCTAGCGTTCTAGGAATTTTTGTTGATGGTGTTGAAGTAGTTGACGGCGAAATTATTGACATTGAAGCCGGAACTGAATCAGTTGAGGTTGACGTACAAACTAATGATCCAGACGCAACCGTTGAGATTTCAGGCAACGAGGACCTAATCGTCGGTGAAAACCTTCTAACCATCGTGGTCACTGCAGCGGATGCAACCACCACCGAGGAATACTCGGTCACCCTGAATTTGCTGAGAAACGATGACGTTTCGCTAGCTACTTTCCAGGTCAACAACATCGATGTTGAAGATGGATCTTCTCTCGATATTGACCCACTTACCACCTCGGTAGATGTCTTCATTGAGACCACCGACGTAAATGCAACCTTTGAAGTAACTGGTGATTCCGACCTAGAAGTTGGAGCTAACGAGCTTACTGTCCGCGTTATTGCTGCTGATGGCGTTACCGAACTTACCTACACAGTGGTTCTAAATGTGCTTCCAAACGTAGACGCCTCCGCTGAAATCTTGGTCAACGGTGAACTAATTGCCGATGGCGCAACCCTGACTTTCGAGTGGGGTACTCAGGATGTTGAAGTCGAAGTCAACACCAACGACCCAGATGCAACTTTCCAAATCACTGGTGACAGCGGCTTGGTAGTTGGTGAAAACCAGCTTGTGGTAACAGTTACCGCCGCTGATGGTGAGACCACCTCGAGCACATTTGTCACCCTGATTGTTTCGCCAAACCGCGATACTTCACTTGCTACTTTCCAGGTCAACGGTATCGATGTTGACGCTGATGGTTTTGTCGAAGTAGAACCAGGTACGAAGGATCTTGAAGTAGTTATCGAGACCACAGACCCAGAAGCATCATTTGAAATCACTGGAGACACCGAGCTACAAACTGGTGATAACGATCTAGTTGTTTCTGTTACCGCAGCCGACGGTGTAACAGTTTACGAGTACGTAGTTACCGTAATTGTTCCATTCAACGATGACACATCACTTGCTACTTTCCAGGTAGACGGGCAAGACGTTGAGGCTGACGATGTAGTAGATCTTGACCCTTACACAACTGAAGTTGACGTTGATGTGGTCACCACCGACGAAGATGCGAACTTCGAAATCATCGGTGCGAGTGGATTGGATAACGGCGAGAACACCTTGACCGTAATCGTGACAGCAGCTGATGGTGAAACAACTCAGGAATACACCCTAACGCTTCGTGTTCTTCCAGGAAATGACACTAGTTTGTCTGTGTTCCAGGTGAATGGTGTTGATGTTGAGGATGGTGCCACTGTTGAGTTGGCTCCTGGCAGTGTTGATGTTGATTTAGTTGTTGAGACTACTGATTCTGATGCGACTTTTGAGGTTGCTGGTGATGATGGTTTGTTTGTTGGTACTAACGAACTTGTTGTTTCTGTTACTGCCGCTAATGGTGAGACTCGTGATTATGTTGTTTTGCTTGAGGTTCCGGCTAATGATGATGCTTCGGTTGTTTCGATCACTGTTAATGGTGATGAGGTTTCAGCTGGGGATGTTCTTGAGTTAGAGAACGGCACTACTGATGTTGATGTGGTTGTTGTTACTACTGATGAGGATGCAACTTACTCAGTCGCCGGTGATGTTGGTCTGGTAACTGGTGAGAACAGTCTGGTTATTACAGTCACCGCAGCCGACCGCGAAACCAGTGAAGAATATGAGATCGTCCTCCTTGTTGAAGAGAGTTCGGACAACAGCCTGGCAGTATTCCAGGTCAATGGAGTTGACGTTGCTGACGGCGAGACTGTAGAGCTTGAAGAGGGCACCACCGATGTCGAGGTTATCGTCGAGGCGAACGATCCAGCCGCTCTGGTTGCAATCGAGGGCGATGATGCATTGCTACCTGGCGATAATGACCTAGTTGTTACGGTAACCGCTAGAAATGGCGCTACCGCCACTTACGTTGTCAACCTAAACGTGGCAATCCCTGAAACTACCCAAATCAACGCGATCTTCATCGACGGTGTTGAGGTTGAAGCAGGCGACATTCTTGAGGTTGAGGCTGGCACCAACGATGTTGAGGTCTATGTCGACACCGTAAACCCAGATGCTCTTGTTGAAGTAGCGGGTTCAGTTGGTCTGGTCACTGGTGAGAACACCATAACCATTACCGTTAGCACCCCAGACGGCCAAATTTCAACCGAATACCTAGTAACAGTAGTGGTTCTACTTAGCTCGGACACTAGTTTGTCTGTGTTCCAGGTGAATGGTGTTGATGTTGAGGATGGTGCCACTGTTGAGTTGGCTCCTGGCAGTGTTGATGTTGATTTAGTTGTTGAGACTACTGATTCTGATGCGACTTTTGAGGTTGCTGGTGATGATGGTTTGTTTGTTGGTACTAACGAACTTGTTGTTTCTGTTACTGCCGCTAATGGTGAGACTCGTGATTATGTTGTTTTGCTTGAGGTTCCGGCTAATGATGATGCTTCGGTTGTTTCGATCACTGTTAATGGTGATGAGGTTTCAGCTGGGGATGTTCTTGAGTTAGAGAACGGCACTACTGATGTTGATGTGGTTGTTGTTACTACTGATGAGGATGCAACTTACTCAGTCGCCGGTGATGTTGGTCTGGTAACTGGTGAGAACAGTCTGGTTATTACAGTCACCGCAGCCGACCGCGAAACCAGTGAAGAATACACTCTTACGCTGGTCGTGGCCCCATCTTCAGATACATCTATATTGAGTATCCAAGTTAATGGCGAAGAGGTAGCTGACGGCGATGAAATCGGCCTAGAAGCTGGCACCAGTGAAGTAGCCATCGATGTCGAAACCAGCGATCCAAGTGCAACCGTTGAAATCAGCGGCGACACTGACCTAATCCCTGGTGAGAACACCGTTGTGATTATTGTGACCGCAGCCGATGGCGTCTCATTCCAGGAATACAACCTAACCTTGGTTGTAGCCGATGGATCAAGCACCGAACTTTCTGTATTCACAGTCAACGGTTCAGACGTTGAAGACGGTGATGTAGTAGCTCTTGAGGCTGGCACCACTGACGTTGACGTTGTCGTTGAAACCCTTGACCCTAACGCCAGCGTAACTATCGCCGGTGACTCAGGTCTAGTAACTGGCGAGAACATCCTGAGAGTTGTAGTTACCTCGGCTGACACAGTAAATGTCTTCGAGTACTTTGTAACCCTTGAGGTACTGGTATCTAACGACACCAGCCTTGCTGTATTCCAGGTAGCTGGAAACGACGTGGCAGACGGCGACGTCGTCGATCTTGAGCCTGGCATGACTGAGCCTGAGATTGAGATCGAGACTACTGACCCAGATGCTACCTTCGAGATTTCTGGAGCTGAAAACCTTGTAACCGGCGAAAACTTGCTAACCGTGACCGTAACTGCGGCAGACGGCGAAACAGTCCAGGTTTACACACTTATATTGAACCTTCCGCTCAACAACAACACAGAGCTGGCTAAGTTCACGATCAATGGTGCTGAAGTTCAAGACGGCGACACATTTGACGTTGAAACTGGCTTCACCTCTGTTGATGTAGTGGCAGAGACCGTCGACGCTAACGCCACTGTCACAGTGGTCGGAGCAGACAACTTGATTATTGGAGAGAACGCCCTGGTCGTAACAGTTACGGCAGCCGATGGTGAGACAACTCAGGAATACACAGTTACTTTGGTGCTCTCATCAAATGACACCAGCCTAACTAGCCTGCTTGTCAACGGGCTAGAGACTCTAGCTGGCGATGTTGTAACACTTCCTTCTGATGCAACCGCAGTTGATGTTGAGGTTACCCCTACTGATGAGAACGCACAGTTCGTAGTCGTTGGCGCTGAGGAGCTAGTAATTGGTGACAACCTTGTAACCGTTACGGTAATTGCTCAAGATGGCACCAAGAAGGATTACACATTTACTGTTCGTGTTGGTGGCGCTTCTTCAGACACAGCTTTGACAACACTGACCCTGAACGGACAGGCTGTTGTAAACGGTCAAACAGTTCAGTTGCCTTCACGTACGACTTCGGTAAACATCGTTGCAGTTACCCGTGATGCATCTGCAACCGTGAGAATCCTAGGCCGTACTGGTCTTGTAGTTGGCGAGAACACCGTCCAGGTAATCGTTACCGCTGGTGATCTTAAGACAGTTAGAACCATTACCCTAAAGGCGGTAGTTGCGCCACTTAGCAACAACACCAACCTTTCAGAATTCAGCGTTAACGGAATCACTGCTACCGATGGCGGAACCATTGAACTACCGCCGTTGACTAGCAACGTTAACGTAATTGCCAAGACTCAAGACATCGAGGCCACCACTGTAATCAATGGAAGATCCAACCTGGTTGTCGGCAACAACACATTAACTGTTGTTGTAACTGCAGCTAACGGAACTGCCAGAACCTACACGGTCACCTTGTTTGTTCGCCCAATCTCAACGGACACTGGCCTTCAGAGTCTGACTGTTGACGGTAAGTCTGCTGCTCCAGACTCTGTTGTTGTGGTGGCTCCTGGAACCACCACTGTTCCTGTGGTTGCCGTGGCCAACAGTTTCCGTTCATCCGTCGTGGTTACCGGCACCACCGGTCTTCGTTTAGGAGATAACAGCGTTTCTGTTCTTATTACGGCTGAAAGCGGTGCCAGCAGACTATACAAGGTAACCGTTCGCGTCCCAGCCTCGAACAACGCAGGCTTGAAGTCGCTGACCATTAACGGTGTCGAGCGCCAAGACGGCGAGTACATCCCACTACCTCGTGGTACCAAAGCTGTCTCGGCTAGAGCAGTCCCGAGTGATCCTGCCGCCAAGGTCGTTATTACCGGTGGAAGCAACCTAGGTAACTACGACAACATCCTGGTGGTAACTATCACTGCAGCTGATGGTGTAACCGTTAGAAACTACGCAGTCAACCTGTGGGTTACTCCGCCATCTTCAGACACCTCTTTGCGTCTGTTTAGAATTAACGGCGTTTCAGTTACTCCAGATTCAACCTTCGTTGTTCCAGCCTTAACCAGCACAGTTCAACTTGAGGCACTGGCAACTGACCCAGAGGCCAAGGTTGTTTACGGTTCGGGAACAAGCGTTGCGCCGGTTGTCGATGGAATGAACACCCTAACCGTTCAGGTAACTGCTGCTGATGGAGTAGCGGTAACCACCTACAAGATCTTCGTTAGAGTTCTTACGCTCTCCTCTGACACCAGCCTGCAAACCTTTAAGGTTAACGGCCAGGACTACACCTCTGGAAACGTGAACCTTCCTTACGGATCCAGATACGTTCCTGTTGAGGCTATTCCAAACGATCCAGGAGCTTATGTTCTTATCTCTGGAAACACATCGCTAAGAATCGGTGACAACAGAGTGACCGTGAGGGTAACCGCCGCAAACGGTACTTCAAGAGAAATCGTATTAAACGTTGTTGTTGCTAAGTCTTCGAA
>CAYMYB010000007.1:0-63001 GCA_964394575.1 uncultured Rhodoluna sp.
AGTGACCCCTTCCATGTCAAGGAAGTGCGCTACCGCTGCGCCAATCGTCCAGGTAGTAAATCTTGGAGGTGGAGACGGGATTTGAACCCGTGGTTTTACAGCTTTGCAGGCTGCTGCTTTGGGCCGCTCAGCCACTCCACCATGTTTCCACGAGGCTATTCTGAGCCCGCTTCGAGCGGATGACGAGATTCGAACTCGCGACCCCAACCTTGGCAAGGTTGTGCTCTACCAACTGAGCCACATCCGCTTATCTCTTACGAGACACCTAAGACTCTAGCCGATTTTTGCTAAATTAGTCAAAATTTTCGAGCCTAGACCTTGTCATTGCCGAAGGCATAAGCCTCTTCACCGTGCACCACCGTATCAATACCAGCAAGCTCATCCTCCGCCTTGACCCTGAAGCCGATTGTCTTTTCAATGATTATGCCGATGATGAAGGCTAGAACGAAGGAATACAGTAAGACAGCACCAGCGCCAATGGCCTGCTTATAGAGCTGTGAGAAGTCATTACCGAAGAAGAAACCTACGTCTCGACCAAAGGCTCCAATGAAAAGCGTGCCAACAATTCCACCAACTAGGTGAATACCTACCACATCGAGCGAGTCATCAAATCCCCAAGCAAATTTCAGATCGATTGCTAGTGCGCAGAGCGCTCCAGAGATTAGCCCTAGAAGCATTCCCCATACTGGATCAACAGCCGCGCATGCTGGCGTGATGGCTACTAGACCAGCAACAGCCCCAGAGCCCGCACCGATTGAAGTCGCCTTGCCGTGCCTGATTTTCTCAACAATAATCCAACCCAACATGGCAGCCGCGGGTGCAGCCATAGTGTTGATAAAGGCTAGGCTTGCAATCCCATCGGCGGCCAATTCGCTACCTGCATTGAAACCAAACCAACCAAACCAGAGCAACGCTACACCTAATAGGGTAAGGGGCACGTTGTGCGGTTGAGTTATTCCTTTGCTAAAGCCAAAGCGTTTTCCTAACACGAGAGCTAATGCCAAACCAGCTGCACCTGCATTGATGTGAACCGCTGTTCCACCGGCAAAGTCGATTACACCCATTTGAATTAGCCAGCCAGCATCACTGCGATCTGGGTTGGAGCCGAAGTTGAAGACCCAGTTTGCCACCGGGAAATAGACGATGGTTGCCCAGATACCGGCAAAGACCATCCAGGCACCGAACTTTGCTCTGTCGGCGATGGCTCCAGCAATCAAGGCAACAGTGATGATGGCAAATGTTGCTTGGAAGGCAACAAAGGCAAGTCCAGGATAAGAACTTTCTATAGGTGAAAGCGCTGCGGCCGTTTCAGACGAAAGACCCAATGACGCTGTATCAATTCCAAACCAACCTGGAATACCGACATAGGTGGAACTCGATGACTTAGCAAAACTAATCGCGTAGCCGAATAGCACCCAGAGAACACCAACTAGAGCAAGAGATCCCCAGCAGAGCATCATCATGCTCACTACGCTTTTGGCTTTGACCATTCCTCCGTAGAAAAATGCCAATCCTGGCGTCATGAGAAGAACTAATCCTGCCGAGATGAGTACAAAAGCGGTATTTCCCTGGTCCATGTGCCCTCCAAATAAATGTTTATTGAGAGCACTGTGCTACAAGTGTGTTTCCTAGATGGACACTAATTGTTTCGGGTATGTAAAAGATTTCACTCTAAGTTTCTGGCAGTCATTGCGGCCAGACGAGAGAGCGCTCTTCTGTATTTCTTTTGATAGGCGCCGGTTAGATGGTCCGATCTAAAAATCTCATTTAGGGAGGCCCCGCTAAATCGCAGAGCAATTCCTGCTTCATAACACCGATCAACGAAGCTGACTAACCTGATCCCCTCGTACTGATCGTTAATAGTGCTTACATCACTAACGAAGATTTGATCAAATTGCTCAGCAAGTTTTGCATACCGAGACTGATGCATCCCGCCTAAGAAAGAAAGCAGTTCCTTGAGACTGGCCTGAACCGTTCTTCTCTTGTCGGAGGAAGCTGCACTCAAAAACTGCTCGAGATCGGATGGTGTAAAGTCGTGTTCCACACCGCGATGCCTGTAATCCTCGCCGTCTATCCGAGCAATTTCAAATCGATTGGCAACGGATTGAATTTCGCGTTGAAATGCATCAGCGGCGAACCTGCCCTCGCCAAGAGCGTTCGGTGGGGTGTTTGAGGTTGCTGCGAAGCAGGTACCCTTTCCGGCTAGATCTTTCAGGAATCTTGAGATCACCATGGTGTCGCCGGGATCATCCAACTCGAACTCGTCTATGCAAATCAAGTCAAATTTGGAAAATTCTCGAACCGATTCAGCAAAGCCGAGATAACCGATGGCACTGGTGATTCCAATGAACGGCGAAAACAACTTTTTTCGCTTAGAGGCGTGATAAATAGAGGCAAGTAGGTGTGTCTTGCCAACCCCAAATCCCCCATCAAGATAAATGCCGATCGAAGTCTTGGATTTTGAGTCCACTTTCTTCACGAAGTCGATGCTCTTATTTAGCGCGAGTTTCTGGCTTGGGTATTTCTCATCGGGAATGTAATTCGAAAAGGAAACGAGCTCGAATTCGCGCGGTGGGACCATTTCGCCCAGGAGCTCCGCCACGGATATCTCCGTATCCAAATCTTGGAGTTTTATGAGCATGGCGGCTTAACCATTCCGTTTCGGCGGGATCTTTGAGAGAATTGGAGGACCTCCCCATTCTAATTCGTGAAAGGTTTGCCTTGAGTTACACCAAAGACAATGATGCCAAGTTCCTTCAGTACGCCAAGCCAGAAGCCCTCGTAAGCACAGCTTGGGTGGACGAGCACAAAGGCTCCACCGGACTTGTAATTATCGAGTGTGACGAAGACATCCTGCTCTATAACACAGGTCACATTCCTGGAGCCATAAAGCTTGATTGGCACACTGAGTTGAACCACCCAGTTCTTCGTGACTATTTGGACGGCGAAGAGATGGCTAAATTGCTCAGCAGCAAAGGCATCAAACGTGATGATGCGATTGTCATATACGGCGATAAAAGTAACTGGTGGGCTACCTATGCCTTTTGGGTGCTAAAACTATTTGGCCATGAAGATGTTCGAATCATGGATGGTGGTCGAGCATTGTGGATTGCAGAAGGTCGTGAATTAAGCAAAGAAACGCCGATTCTTACTGAATCCAGCTATCCGGTTGTCCAACGCCAAGATTCGGAAATTCGCGCATACAAAGAGGATGTTCTGAAGCACTTCGGCAAGCCACTTATCGACGTCAGAAGCCCCCAAGAGTATTCCGGCGAGCGCACTCACATGCCTGACTATCCGGACGAAGGTGCGCCTAGAGGTGGACACATACCGACAGCCGCTTCTGTTCCTTGGGCAAAGGCCGTCAATGAAGATCAAACATTCAAATCAATCGATGAATTGAACGCCATCTATCGCGATGAAGCAGGTATCAGTGATGCAGCGGATGTAATTGCATACTGTCGGATTGGTGAACGATCTTCACATACCTGGTTTGTGTTGAAGTATTTGCTAGGCATTGAGAAAGTTAGAAACTACGACGGTTCTTGGACAGAGTGGGGATCTGCTGTTCGAGTAC
This sequence comes from uncultured Rhodoluna sp., assembly GCA_964394575.1. GTDB lineage: Bacteria > Actinomycetota > Actinomycetes > Actinomycetales > Microbacteriaceae > Rhodoluna. Next base: position 3,578 of record CAYMYB010000007.1, read on the forward strand.
CAATAGTCAAAGGTAGTGAACCTGGCCCTGTGCCCGTGGGATTCTGATTGCCATCTCTTACCAAACAAGCCATTGAGATTCTCGAGACCTTTCGGGAGGTTCCAAAATCGTCCAAACTAGAACTTCTTTTGGAGTTTGCTGACTCTCTTCCTGAGCTCCCTGAGGAGTATAGGGATAGACCCGAGTTACTCGAGCGTGTTGAAGAGTGCCAATCCCCCGTTTATCTTTTCACGGAACGTTCTAGCGGTGTGGTGGGAGTGCATCTTACGGCTCCCGCAGAAGCGCCTACCACTCGCGGTTTTGCCGCGATTCTCCAGCAAGCTCTTAATCATCAGAGCCCCGAGTTGATTTTGGATTTTGATGAATCCTTTATTTCGAGCCTAGGCCTCACCGAGTTGGTCTCACCGCTAAGAATAAATGGAATGCACGGAATGCTTAGGCGAATTAAGCGTCAGGTAAGCGAACAAAATTCATGATAGTCAGAGCGCTCATCTCCCAGGGTGAGCCAACCAATATTGAAAAGACTGTTCATTCAGAGCAAGATTTATCAGCCTGGTATCCAAGAATTCAAGGAGTCAGATTCAATCATGTGGTTTCAGCAACTTCACATCTGCTAAATAGCAGTTATTTAAGCAACGAGATCGACAGATTAGTCTTGCGTACGATTCGCTCTAACGCTGACCTAATCATCACAACGGGTAAAACCGTGATTGCCGAGAACTTAGGCGCTTCTAGGTATGCCCCGCTTCTAATCTTGACCAGGCAAGAGCGAATTTTTGCGAGGGCGACAAGCCAGCCGTCTGCCCAGCCCGTGTTTATTACATCCTCGTTTGGAGCTTATGAGAATCCCTCAGTGAGCCCAATTGGCCAGACTTCTGGGGATTTAGCGACTTGGGTTTCCAATTTCTTATCAGGTTTTGAGTCGATCGTGCTGGAATCTGGATTATCTGTTGCTTTAGAGTTGCAAGAAATCTTAGACGAGATCTGCCTTACTGTTACAGGGGCTTCTGACCTAAATCAAGCTAAAGAACTTGCCGAGCTGTTTCTGAAACAGTTCAAAGGCGGTAAGAGCATGGTTCATCTATTAGAAGTTGACGGGACGTACTTTTTTAGATGCGGACTTTCTCCAGAAAGCTGACGAGAGCCTTGTTATAACCATCGGGGTCTTGATTGTAAAGCCGACAATGTCTCCCGCCTTGAAAATTCACAAACTCTGCCTGAGGATTGAGGCTTCGCATTTTCGGAATCAATTCCATCGAGACGTAGCCGTCGGTTTCGGAGTAAAGAATCAAAGCAGGTCGACCTAACGGTCTAACTAAACTTGGGATGCTTTCCAAGCCTAAACCAAGGAATCTGAAGACTCTGCTGCTCTGAATCATTCTTAGGCCGTAACTGCCGAAATCGTTTTTTTGTCCAGCCTTTATTGCCTGCAGGTTTAGTGTTGATTCGAAATCAATAAGCGGTGAGTCAAAGACCACAGCTGCGACTGTCTGGCCTAGTGAAGACCGTCGTAGGCATTCGCCAGTAATCATTGCTCCTAGTGAGAAACCAAAAAGTACGATACGTTTCGAGCCACGTTGGTAAGCAAATCGTATAGCTGATTCAACCTGCTTCCACTCGGTAGTTCCAAGATGTGATCTTGCCTCTCCTAAACCGGCGGGAGGTGGATCCGATTCCAAGGCAATACTTAGTTGACTAAAACCGAGCCCATCAATAGTGGCGAAATTTCGTAGTGTTTCAGCTCTAGAAGCGTTGCGACCATGCACATGAATCACCCAGTTATCATCCCCAGCTGAAAAGTAAGCGCTTGTCCCGTTCGGCATTGAAATTTCTGAAACGTCTTTGAGCCCGAAGTCTGAAGGCTGCTCACCAAGCCAACCGGAAAGCCAGACTCTATCCCCGATCTCTGGTTGTTTCCCATAGAGTTTCAAGATGCGAAAACCTCGGGTAGAAACATCCGGTAAATGCATGGCCTCGACGAGTGCGTGACCTTTTCGACTATCCCAAAACATGCTCTGTATGCCGGGAGGATTAGTATCAGCATTGGCAGGTAAGACCAATATCACTGACGACCCATCCACAACTTTGCCCAAGATGGGTATTTCTCCCTCAATTGGACCACCTAGAGTGAAAAGACGCTTAGCCGCGATAAGAGACTTGATGTATCTAAACATGACTTTCCTCTCGGGCGTGGCAATCGGGAATCTTCACTAGGTTGGATTTAGCCTAGAACAAATGAGTTTCTTTGAGATGCAAGAAGAGTTACCAGCTGAATTCCAGTTGGCACTGAAAGGGTTAGCCGAACCTTATAGACGGTCTGAGCTGTCCACGCATCAGATTGCATCCCCCAAAGACATAGCCCCTGCGGCTATCGCGTTTTCTAGTGAGGTCACCGACACTACCGAAGCGGCAAACCATCGTGGGGTGGGGCGAATCGTATTCCTACACGACTCGGCTCAAACCGAAACCTGGGGCTCTCGGATGAGGGTGATAGCGTACGTTAAATCTCCGCTTGAAACGGAAATGGAGATGGAAGAGGATTCGGCCAGCTACTTCTGGGACATTCTCAATCGAGCTCTAGCGAAGCACAATGCCAAAGCAACACATGAGGCAGGCACAATAACCAAAATGTCCTCTACAGGTATGGGAGCGCTTGCAACCGAACAGCGGAAAACTGAGATCGAACTTCGCGCCTCTTGGTCGCCGTTAGATGCGGATTTGAGCCCACACTTTGCGGCCTGGCAAGATTTGATCGCTGCGATGGCCGGCTTCGCCATTGAAGGCGATTCTGTGGCAAAAATATCCAAGGCAGTATGACCGAGCAAGCAACACCAATTGAGGTCACACCGCTACTTAAGCCTCGCCTTAGCACTGTTTTAGTTGACTCTGACATTGAACTATCGAAGCTCAATGATTCTCTTCGAAATGTAAAAGTTATAGCAATTGATGCAGAACGTGCAAGTGGATTCAGATATGGTCAGCGAGCGTACCTGATTCAACTCGCCATAGCAGACGAGGGAATATTCCTTTTAGACACGACCGTCGATTTCAACGAATCTTTACTAACTGAATTCAGGGACATAGTAAATGGCAAGACTTGGATAATTCATGCCGCAAGTCAGGACATTCCTTGCTTGGCTGACTTTGGCCTTTATCCGTCATCGCTTTTTGATACGGAACTTGCTGGGCGTATTCTCGGCTTTCCGAAAGTTTCACTTGGGACCCTTTGTGAGAACCTGCTAGGTATCGGCCTAGCCAAAGAGCATTCGGCTGTCGATTGGAGTGCTAGACCGCTTCCACTAAATTGGTTGAACTATGCAGCGTTGGATGTTGACGTACTGTTTGATCTTTGGAAAGCAGTCGAAGAACACCTAAACAACTCTGGTAAGTACGAGATTGCCGCGCAGGAATTCCAGCATCTAACTCATGCTCCATTGAAGCAAGAGAAGGCAGATCGATGGCGCTCAACTAACGGTATTCACGAGTTGAAGCAGGCAAGGCCACTCACCGTCCTAAAGAGCCTTTGGGAGGCTCGGGAGCAGCTTGCCAAGGAAAAGGATGTTGCTCCCGGCCGGTTAGTGCCTGACGCTTCGTTAATCGCCCTGGTAAAGAGTGAACCTAAATCCAAATCAGAATTATCGGCGCTACGCGCCTTTACGGGAAGGGCTAGTCGAAGTTACATAGACCTCTGGTGGGCCGCGTATGAACACGGCATGAAAACCAAAGATTTAGTTGAGCCTAAGGTAACTGGACTCGGGATTCCTAACCATCGGAACTGGCCTAGCAAATTTCCAGAGGCAAACATTCGACTGCAGTGGATGAAGCAGTTGCTAAGAGATTTATCGGATACAACGACCATACCTGTGGAGAATCTGATAACGCCAGATATAGTTCGTCAATTGTGCTTTAGCCCTCCGGAAGTAAATAGTTCTGCTGTAAAAACGGCACTTGTTACATTAGGCGCTAGGCCGTGGCAAATTGACTTGGTTGTTCCCCTTTTTCTCCAAGCCTTCGAAAAGAACGAGCTGCCGCCAACGAAGGATGAACCTATAACTTAGGTTGGTCTTTGGCTGGCAACTCTTCGAGAGGTCTTGCGTGGGGAACTTTAGTCCCAAGCACCTGGGCGACGATGTCCTGTGCGATAAGTTGTGCGGTCAGCCCGACACGCTCCAGGATCTCGTTTCTAGTGGCATGCTCAATAAACTCATCGGGAAGCCCAAGCTCATTTAGTGCGGTGTCAACCTGCTGCGCTCTCAGCTCCTGACGAATTCGGGTGCCAATTCCACCAACCTTAACACCATCTTCAAGAGTTACCACCAGTCGATGATTCTTTGCCAAATCGATTACTGATTGTCTAACCGGTACCACCCAACGGGGGTCGATTACGGTTGCACCGATACCGTGAGCGGCAAGCAGTTCGGCAACCTTTAGCGCCGTGTTAGCCATAGCGCCGACAGCGACAATCAATACATCTTTGGCAACTGCTTCGACCAATACATCAACGCCGTCTGCTAACCGACGAACTGCGGGGATGTCAGTACTTGCAGAACCCTTCGGAAAACGCAGCACGGTTGGCCTATCATCGATGCTTATCGCCTCAGCTAGCTCCTCTTGCAATCTCTTTGCATCCCTGGGAGCGGCTATTTCTATACCAGGTACGATTTGCAGCAGAGCCAAATCCCACATTCCATGGTGACTAGCACCGTCTGGGCCAGTAACGCCAGCACGATCAAGCACAAAAGTGACACCAGCTTTGTGGAGGGCTACATCCATGAGTACCTGGTCAAAGGCTCTATTCATAAATGTTGAGTAGATGGCGACAACCGGATGTAGTCCACCAAATGCTAAGCCTGCGCTCGAGGCAACCGCATGCTGTTCTGCAATACCCACGTCAAAGACTCGATCTGGAAAACGCTCAGCAAATTTGTTTAATCCGACTGGAATTAGCATGGCTGCGGTCAGTCCAACAACTTTATGGTTCAGCTCTGCAACCTTAACAATCTCATCGGCGAAAATGCCCGTCCACGAAGGCCCCGAACTAGTTTCAAGAGATTGCCCAGTGTTTCTATCGATTTGGCCAACGGCGTGAAACTGATCATCGACATGTTCCTCGGCGAGCGGGAATCCTCTTCCCTTCTGGGTGATTGCGTGAACAATTACCGGTGCCCCATACTGTTTGGCCTGCTTAAGGGCTTGCTCTAGAGCCTCAATATCGTGCCCGTCTATTGGTCCAATGTATTTCAGATCCAAATTAGGGAACATACTCTTTGGAGTAAAGGTACCGAGTAGACCCTTTCCAGCTCCGCGGAGGGTAGCGTAAACGAGCCTGCCAATGACACCGAAGCGTGAGAAGAACTTTCGAGATCCACGGTACATACGCTTATAGAACGGTTCGGTACGAACATTGTTCAGGTATCTGGCAAGACCACCGATAGTCGGGGCATAAGACCTGCCATTGTCATTGACTACGATTATCAAATTGCGATCATTATCATCACTGATGTTGTTCAGCGACTCCCAAGCCATTCCACCAGTTAATGCTCCGTCACCAATGACGGCTACAACCGTGCGATCATTTTGCCCGGTCAGCTTGTATGCCTTGGCGATACCATCTGCCCAGGCTAATGAGGATGATGCGTGCGACGATTCAACAACGTCGTGTTCGGATTCAGAGCGTTGCGGGTAGCCGGCTAAGCCATCTTTGCTTCGGATTGTTGAGAGATCGGTGCGACCGGTAAGCAATTTATGAACATAACTCTGATGACCGGTATCGAAAATGATGCTGTCCTTAGGCGAATCAAATACCCGGTGCAGAGCAATAGTCAACTCAACGACGCCAAGGTTCGGACCTAGATGACCACCTGTGCTAGTAATGGTCTCAATCAGGTACTCTCTGATTTCTTGAGCTAAATCGCTCAGGCTCGAGCGATCCAGCAGTCTCAGATCCTGTGGCGAATGTATCTTCTTTAATTGACTCATGAGTTATTCGACTAGGCTTCTCAGAACGTATTGCAAGATCCCACCGTGCCGATAATACTCAGCTTCACCAGGCGTATCGATACGTAGCGCAACCTGAAATTCGACCGGTGTTCTATCAGCTTTTGAATGCGAACTCGGCTTTGCCAGAACGGTTAATTGCTTGGGAGTCATACCTTGATTTAGCTGTTCAACACCCTTGATGTCGAATATTTCGGTTCCATCGATGCCGAGTGTTTCCGCATTTTGACCGTCTAGAAATTGCAGTGGCAGAACACCCATACCGATGAGATTGCTTCGGTGAATTCTTTCGAAACTTTCGGCAATTACAGCTCGGACACCAAGCAAGGCGGTCCCCTTTGCCGCCCAATCTCGTGAAGAGCCAGAGCCATACTCTTTGCCGGCAACAATCACAAGTGGGGTACCGGCAGTTTGATAATTATTTGAGGCGTCATAGATGAACGCTTGGCTTCCTTGCTCCGTAGTGAAATCCCTAGTGAAGCCGCCCTCTACACCGTCCAGGAGCAGGTTCTTTAGACGAATGTTAGCGAAAGTGCCGCGAATCATCACCTCGTGGTTTCCTCGTCGTGAACCGTAGGAGTTAAAGTCCATGCGGCTCACACCATTCTCGGTTAGGTATTTCCCCGCTGGTGAATCCACTTTGATTGAACCAGCAGGGCTGATGTGATCAGTGGTCACTGAGTCGCCGAGCTTGGCGAGCACTCTGGCTCCTTCAATTGGGCGAACCGGCTCAGGCGTCATAGTCATGCCATCGAAGTATGGTGGCTTTCGAACATAAGTGCTAGTCGGATCCCAACTGAAAGTGTCCCCAGTTGGGATGGAGATCTGCTTCCATCGGTCATCCCCCTCAAACACCGATGCATACTGTGTTTTGAACATCTCGGAGGAAATAGTCTTGTCGATAACTGATTGAACTTCTTCAGGCGTGGGCCAAATATCCCGAAGGAAAACTGAAGATCCGTCTTTATCCTTGCCTAGTTCTTCTCTGTCAAAGTCAAAATCCATGGTTCCGGCCAGGGCGTAGGCAACCACCAGCGGTGGCGAGGCTAGATAGTTCATTTTGATGTCTGGATTTATTCGGCCCTCAAAGTTTCTATTGCCAGAAAGCACGGCCGTAACGGCTAAATCATTTGCATTAACTGCTTCGCTAATTGCTGGATCAAGCGGGCCCGAGTTACCGATGCAGGTTGTACAGCCATAACCAACAAGATCGAAACCGAGCTCGTTGAGATCTGCGGTTAAACCAGCTTTATCAAAATACTCGGTTACCACCTTAGAACCAGGTGCTAAGGATGTTTTAACCCAAGGTTTTGATCGTAGGCCCTTGGCTACTGCCTTTCGAGCTAGCAGTCCCGCCGCCATCATGACAGAAGGGTTGGACGTGTTGGTGCACGAGGTGATCGATGCAATAGCTACGTGGCCATGATCAATCTGATACTCAGCCGCCGAAACTTGGGTGGGATTACTCGACTGGTCCGTGTAAGTTTTTATGTCCTTGCGGTACTGCTCTTTTGCATCAGTAAGCTCGATCCGGTCCTGTGGCCGCTTTGGCCCGGCTATCGAGGGAACAACGCTGGCTAGATCCAGTTCTAGATATTCGCTGTATTGAGCTTCATTGAATGGGTCGTGCCAAAGACCCTGCGTCTTGGCGTAAGACTCAACTAGTGAGATCTGTTCCTCGCTTCGACCGGTGGCGCGAAGGTAATCAATAGTTACCTGGTCGATTGGGAACATGGCAACTGTAGAACCAAATTCAGGGCTCATATTTCCAATAGTTGCCCGGTTCGCTAGTGGAACTGAGGACACGCCCTCCCCGTAAAATTCGACAAACTTGCCAACCACACCGTGCTTACGAAGCATCTCCGTGATGGTTAGGACAACATCGGTTGCGGTCGCGCCTGTAGGGATCGAACCGCTTAGCTTAAACCCAACGACTCTTGGGATAAGCATGGATACAGGCTGTCCAAGCATCGCAGCCTCTGCCTCAATACCGCCAACTCCCCATCCCAGAACACCGAGTCCGTTCACCATGGTGGTGTGAGAGTCAGTACCAACGCAAGAATCTGGATAAGCCGTAAGCAGACCATCGATATCTCTTGTCATCACTGTGCGAGCCAGATACTCGATGTTAACCTGGTGGACGATGCCGGTGCCAGGAGGAACTACCTTGAAGTCATTAAAGGCGCTTTGCCCCCAGCGAAGGAATTGATATCTCTCTGCATTTCTCTCATATTCGAAAGCAACGTTCTTTTCAAAGGCATCAGGTGATCCGGCGACGTCAATGACCACAGAGTGATCGATTACCAGCTCTGCTGGAGCAAGCGGATTAATTTTTTTAGGGTCGCCGCCAAGTTTGGCAACTGCCTCTCGCATGGTGGCTAAGTCGACAACGCATGGCACACCAGTGAAGTCCTGCATGATCACTCTGGCCGGCGTGAATTGGATTTCAGTATCTGGCTCTGATTTCGGGTCCCAGTTAGCCAAGGCCTGAATGTGAGCTTTAGTCACATTGGCACCGTCTTCGGTTCGCAAAAGGTTCTCAAGGAGGATTTTGAGGCTGAATGGTAGTTGCTTCTGAAGCACGCTATCGAGTCTGTAAATGCGATATTGCTTTCCAGAAACATCTAACGATGCGGCTGAACTGAAACTGTCAACTTTTGACACGAAGTCTCTCCTAGCAAGGCTGGTAAATCTACTTATCCAAATTACCATCTATGGCTGGAGTAATCACCTTGCGCAGGAGGAGCCAGGAAAGCCAAATCATAACCAGGAAGAACGGGGTGCCCATCACAAGCCTTACAAAACCTAGGATGACTACCTCACCAGCAAAGTAAAGCGGTAATTGGATGGCTAACCGAAGTGAAAAAAAGCCGACCCAGAGTAAGGTCACTAGATTGAAAAACCTCACTTTTCGCTTGTCTTTACGCCAACTGAGCCCCTCACCGGTGAGCGGTCCAACGATAAGACCAATGGCAGGAAATCTAATCAGCACTGACAGCAATAAGCCAGCAGCATACGCTCCATTTGTCCAGAATCCAGGGATGTAATAATTCTCGGCTTGCCCGTCACGGGTCAAGAAAAACGCCAATACAACGCCAACAATGGGACCGACTAACTGATCCCAAGGACGTTTTAGCATGAAATGCCGAACGGCAAGAATGAGCGTTGCAACCGCAACAACAGTTATTGATATTGGTACCGATCGGGTGAAAGCAAAGGTTAGAACGTAAAGGAAGCCCGGGATGCTTGCCTCTATCAGTCCGCGTACTCCCCCGACTGAAGCTAACAGGGATTTCGCATCTACTTTGTAGCCATCCTCCGTCTGTTTCACCCCGTATCGGTCGATAGTTGGTTTCTTCTCTCTCACAGCAAGCCCTTTGGAGTGATTGCACCGTTTGGGAGTTCTAGTGGAAGTAATTCACGTGGCGGTAATGGCAACTCACCACGGTCTACAACAAAACCCTTGAAGAAATCTTCTAGAAAAGTTCGTGGTTCAATTTCCAGAAGAGCGCGACCAGACATGGTGCCGCGCAGTAGCCACCTATCTCCAGACGCTGCGAACATTCGAACAGCTCTGCTTTGTTCCTGACCGACTGGAATCTCGGTAAGGAGTTCCGTGCCGAATGGTCCGATTTGACGCTGGACCGCAATCCCCTGCTCGCTTAGGTTTGCGGTTATGTCTTCTAAGACCGAATCCCAGATCGGTTCACCTTTGGAGCTGGCAAAAGCTTGAACTTGCAAAGTGCTCTCTTTGTAGTCGAAAGATAAAGCAACTATTCTTCCGCTGCCCTCTTCAACCTCAGCTCGCACGGTCACCAGCGGGCTTGGAACGAAGCCTATTGAGCCAAAATTTGCCCTTTCCACCGGTGCTGCAGGGTCGGCTGAATCGTAGGGCCCGTTAAGTGCGAATTCAGCGTTCATGATTATTTCACCCCAGTCGAGCCGAATCCCTGGGTTCCTCGTAAAGATCCAGGTAATTCTGCTACTGACACGAATTTCACTTCCTCAAATTTCTGGAAAATAATCTGCGCGATGCGATCTAATCTAGAAATCACAAAACTCTCATCGGAATGGTTGATCAGTGGAATCATAATCTCACCGCGGTATCCGGAATCAATGGTTCCAGGCGCATTCAATACTGTTATCCCAGACTTTACTGCTAACCCGCTTCTAGGGTGCACCAAACCGACATAGCCATTAGGCAAAGCTATTTTGACTCCGGTAGGCACCAGCAATCTCTCTCCAGGCGCTAACTCAGCGTTGATGGCTGATCTCAGATCATAGCCGGCGTCACCCGGGTTCCCTATCGTGGGCATAAGTTCGGGGTCGCAAGTAATTAGCACTTCGATTTGTTCCATGAGCGTATTCTAAGCGTATGTCTAAAATCGTAGGAAAGATTGACTATCAGGAGCGAGTTCTACCCGGACTCTGGTTTTACGCCGCAACTTTGGTAATGCCGCTGTCTTTTTTTCTAATTGCTCTGCCCTTTGGTGAGGAAATTGCACTTTACTCAGGTACAAGCTCACTCTTTCTGGTCTGGCTTACCAGCTGGCTTCTTGCGCCGAAGATCCAAATCACAGATCAGCATCTTCGAGTTGGCAAGGCCACTATTGACCGAGATTTTTTAGGAAGTGCTCAAGCTATTCCACAGAAGGAGAGTTTTATTGCACGTGGAAAAGAGTTGCACCGCAACGCTTACGCGGTTTTCCAAGTTTCAGTCAAGGGTTTAGTTCGCGTCGAAGTTCGCGATGCTGAGGACCCCACCCCTTATTGGATTTTTTCTACTAGAAATCCAGAAATCGTAGCAGCGGTTCTAAATAAGATCTAGTTTGCACAGTCAACGCAGACTGCACCATACTGACCGTCTTTTCGCGCTTTTTGTGAGTGGTGCTTGACGATAAAGCACTCGCTACAGGTGAACTCATCCTCCTGCTTAGGCACGACTATAACCTCAGCATCTTCACTGGTTACCTCTGGTAAGGCGAAAGCCTCACCATGATCTTCTGCATCTAGATCAGACGACGAGGACTTGGTTTCTGGTACCCGCTCCTTTAGGACTTCGATTGATTCGGTATCGTCATCGTTTTTGCGCGGAGCATCATAATCGGTGGCCAAGAACTTTCCTTTCACGAAAAAGAGTAGGCGCCGAAAGTATGTTCCAAAAAATAGATAAATGCAACTTTATCCCGACTGTGTCCTAGCAATTTCCCAGAAATGATGGTGTTAGGCGTGTCGGAGCGATGAAAATCAACCAGATTTAAGCTCCAAACAGTGCGAAACTACTGCCAGAAGGATTGAACATGGCTGATTTACGAATAACCGGTGTTTCCAATAACCAGCTTGAACTGCAAGCACCTGACGGCACCAGGCATTACCTAGAGATAACCCCTGACTTACTCAAAGCTTTGAAATCCCGGGAAGTCTCCTTGCCACAAAACGTTTCTGCGCGAGAGATACAGCACATGGTGCGTCTAGGCGCTTCAATTGACGAAGTGGTAGAAAAGACCGGCGCTGACCCAGATCTAGTGGCGAGGTTCGCCAAACCGATTGTTGCAGAACTAAAACACATCGTGAATTTGGCTCGAAGTATCAGATTGAGTTTGGCTGGTGACCGCTTCGCTGAGCCAGCTTTGGTTGAGTTTGGTTCGGTCATGGACGAGCGACTTATAAATAATGGAGCAAGCGAAATAGCTTGGTCGGCAAAGCGCAGCATTGAAGGTGATTGGCTGGTCTCTACTTCATTCAGCACTTCCCAGGGTAAAGGTATCGCGACTTGGTCTTTTGATCCGAAGCAACTTTTCTTAGCCCCTGAAAACGAGGCGGCACTGCAACTCTCTAATGGAGTGCCGGTCTCAGCAGTTAGCAAGACTGTGCCGTTAGTGTCTGAACCAGAACCCGAACCAGAACCGGTAGAAGATACCGTTATAGAGCGAACATTCTCGCTTTCTGTCGTACCGGAAATCCAAGCAGATGAACCTGCACCCAGCGAAGATCTTTTTGATGAACCAACCAACACAACCCCGCTTCGGGTGGTTGAAGAGATAGTCGAAGAAACTATCGTCATAGAAACTGTAACTGCTACTGATGAGGAAATTGAGGTTGAAGCCCAGGCTGATAACGGCGAGAGTCAAACAAGCGAAGCACCGTCAAAGCCACAAGCCACTAGTGGTTGGGCAGAGGTTCTTTTCGGCTCAAGAGATGAAGACGAAGAAGAGAAAAACTAGCAGTTCAATCTAATAATTGGTATCGCGAGTTCGCGGTCGCTGATGGAACCATGATGGCCAACATTGAAAATAGATTTCGGACGAGCGAAGGATCGATGGTACAAAGCTACGTTTCGCTTTGCGAGCAACCAAAAATCCGGAACTATTTCAGTTCTTTGCTGAACATCTGCAACCCACCCTGCTGTCACTAACTGTTCGGCTGTGACTACATAGCAGAATTCTCCCAAAGAACTTTCTAGTGATTCCATGTATCTTGAAGCCGTTGTCGCATCTCTTAGATAAATCATCAAACCACGAGTGTCTCCCCCGACAAAGAGCATTTCGTCTTCGGGTAGAAGTTCATCTAGGAAAATCTTCTCGAATTCGGTTACGTCAATGACCCCGTGATCCGAAGTAAGAATTGCCCCAGCACCCTTGGGGATCTCTAAGGCAAAGTTTTTGACAAGCGCATCTAGTGCCTCTAACTCTGCTAACCATTGATACGAATTTGAACCAACAGCATGAGCCATTTGATCCAGTTCTTGGACGTAGAGGTAGATCACACGCTGATCGTCGTGTTTCATCAATTCTGCTGCTACCGCAAAACGCTCCTCGATTGAATTGGCCGAGTGGAATGTAGCGGATGGCATGGTCGCTGCTGTAAGACCTGTATTTTCATAAGTGGCATGTGAGACAACATCGAATGCAACTCCCGATGCAACGGCCAGTTCAGAGATAGTCGGAAGGGTTTGGAACTTGGTAGCCGATTCTTGGTCGTGCCATCCAGATAGAAGGTTCATCCGCTTTTTGGTGGTGCGGTCGTAGATGTTGTAACCAATAAAGCCCGTGGCAGCTGGCGGTTTCGTAGTTGCCAGAGAGGTTAAGGAAGTGGATGTGGTTGAAGGGAAATAACAATAACTCTTATCGATGTTTAGGCCGTTTAGGTATCTAGCGTGCCCAGCTGCTTCAACTAGGTTATGAAACCCGAGTCCATCAATCAAAATAACGCAGACGGAATTTCTTGATGATATTCCAAGTGAGTTGGGCTTACCCTGAACAGCTTGTAATGCGCTTATCAACACATCGCCAAGCCTCCCCAAGCTTTTGGGAGGGGAAGGTAGCATCGTAGACATCTGAACAATTCTGCCACAGCCCGGCATGCTTCAAGAAGGACCATGACAGATAGCAAAAACCAGGAGCGTTTCCCTGACGAACGCATAATCGACATCGATCTGACGAAAGAACTCAGTGATTCGTTTCTTGAGTACTCCTATTCGACAATTTACGCGAGAGCTCTACCCGATGCACGTGATGGCTTAAAACCAGTTCAGCGCAGGATTATCTACCAGATGGGTGAAATGGGTCTTCGTACAGATCGAGGCCACGTTAAATCCGCCCGCGTTAGCGGAGAGGTAATGGGTAAACTCCACCCACACGGAGACGGTGCTATTTACGATGCAATGGTAAGAATGGCACAGCCATTCACGCTTAGGGTGCCTCTGATCGATGGGCACGGTAATTTCGGTTCGCTGGATGACGGACCAGCCGCGGCCAGGTATACCGAAACTCGACTCTCAGTGGCAGCGCTATTGATGAACGAGAGCCTGGATGAAGACGTTGTTGATTTCAAGCCCAATTACGATGCGCAGCTCTCTGAACCAGAAGTGCTGCCAGCTGCCTTTCCAAACCTCCTGGTAAATGGTTCATCGGGAATTGCCGTAGGAATGGCCACAAACATGGCACCTCATAATCTTCGCGAGGTAATTGCCGGTGCAATAGCCCTTTTGAACAACACCAAACTTGAGAGCGAAGATTTGATGGAGTTCATACCTGGACCGGATCTTCCAACCGGAGGCGTAATTGTTGGAACCGAGGGAATCCGTGAGGCCTACATGACCGGTCGCGGCAGTTTCAAAACGCGGGCCAGGGTAAGCGTTGAAAGCGTTTCACCGAGAAAACTCGCTCTGGTAGTGACAGAGCTTCCCTATCTAGTCGGCCCAGAGCGGGTTATCGAAAAGATTAAGGACGGGGTTAACAGTAAGAAGCTTCAAGGTATCTCAGATGTGATCGATCTCACTGACCGCAATAACGGACTAAAACTCGTGATTGAGCTGAAAACTGGCTTTGACCCAAATACAGTACTCGAACTTCTTTACCGATTCACTCCCCTTGAAGAATCCTTCAGCATCAATAACGTCGCTTTGGTTGAGGGGCGCCCCGAAACACTGGACCTTAGAGACCTGCTCGGCGTTTACTTAGCACATCGAATTGTTGTCACCAAGCGTCGCAGTGAGAACCGGCTTGGTAAAAAGCAGGCAAGGCTACACCTAGTTGAAGGCCTCCTTAAGGCAATACTCAACATCGATGAAGTAATTAAGGTGATACGTTCTTCTGAAGAAGCTGATGACGCTCGGAAAAAGCTCATGACGAAGTTCAAACTGAGTGAACTCCAGGCTGAGTACATTCTCGAACTCAAGCTACGCCGTCTGACTAAGTTTTCAAAGGTTGAACTAGAAGCAGAGAATAAGCAACTCAATAAGGAGATAGCGGAGCTGCAAAAAATTCTCAGCTCCGATAAGCAACTCCGCGATGTGGTTACCAAAGAACTGCAAGAAGTATCGGATAGATACGGCGACGATAGGCGCACCACAATACTGACTGAATCCGCTGAGATTAAGCCAGTCACTGCCGCTGAAGCGGCAGCCGTAGATGCACAACTAGCCGATTCACCATGCTTTATTGTGCTCACTGCGAGCGGCCAGGTTCAGCGCACCAGCCTCACACCAGAACCGCTGACCAAACGTAAAAAACACGATGCCATAAAGTCTGTTTTGACTAGCACAACAAGAAGCGATGTCGGATTTTTAAGCTCAGACGGAATTATGCACCGAGTTCATTCAAGCGACATACCCGCGAGTGAGACAGGCTTTGATGCAGCAAGCAGCATCAATGCCACCGAATTTCTTGGATTAGCCAAAAACGTGAGACTTTTGGGGGTGTTCGAGCTATCTGATCAAACTGTCATAGCAATGGGAACCCGAGATGGAATAGTAAAGCGTCTTAGCGGAGATTTTCCAGCCAAGTCTAGCTTTGAAGTCATATCTCTCAAAAGCGGGGACGAGTTGGTTGGCGCATCGGCCAGTCAAGACGAGCACGAATTGATTTTTATTACTAACGATGCCCAATTGCTTCGATTTGACGCGTCTTTGGTTCGACCGCTCGGTAGAGGGGCTGCTGGAATGGCAGGAATTAAACTAGCTGAGAATGCCAGAGCGATTTATTTTGCCTCAGTACCAATTAGTAAAGACACAGTAGTGCTAACCGCCGCAAACAACAGTGAATCCCTTGGAGCGGTTGATAGCGGTAGCCTCAAGATGAGCAAGATCGAAGAATTCCCAGCTAAAGGCCGTGCTACCGGCGGCGTCCGGGCTCACAAATTCATTCGAGATGAAAACCAACTCTATTTCGCGTACGTCGGCGAACTTCCGGTATTAGCCTGCGCTTCAGCTGGAAAGCCACTAGAGATCGAGTCTAAGCTAGCCAAGCGGGATGCCTCTGGGACACCGCTGAGCGCGACAATACTCTCGGCTGGAAGAGCTTAGGCGTCGATTCGTTCACGCTCAAAACTGTCAGCCTGATCAATAATGAAGTCTCGTCTAGGCGCAACTTCATTACCCATCAATAGCTCAAACATGCGTTCGGCATGCTCAGCATCAGCAACAGTCACACGTCGAAGTGCGCGAGTTTTTCTATCCATGGTTGTTTCGGCAAGTTGATCCGCGTCCATTTCTCCTAAACCCTTATAGCGCTGAATTGGCTCTTGATATTTCTTACCGGCTTTCTCGAGCTTGGCTAAGAGATTTTCCAATTCGGCCTGCGAGTAGGTATACACAATCTCGTTTGCCTTTGAGCCAGGATTCACAATGACCACGCGATGTAGCGGCGGCACCGCTGCAAAGACTCTGCCATCCTCAACCAGCGGCCGCATGTATTTATAAAACAGGGTCAGCAATAGTGTCCGGATGTGTGCTCCATCCACATCGGCATCGCTCATCAGAATGATCTTTCCGTAACGGGCTGCAGCTAAATCAAATGTTCTACCTGAGCCAGCACCAAGCACTTGAATTATTGACGCGCACTCGGCGTTGTTGAGCATGTCAGTTATCGCCGCTTTTTGGACGTTAAGAATTTTTCCTCGGATGGGTAAGAGGGCCTGATATTCGCTATTCCTAGCCAGTTTTGCTGTACCGAGCGCTGACTCGCCCTCAACAATAATGAGTTCGGAATCCAAAGTGTCTTGGGTGCGGCAATCAACAAGTTTTGTGGGTAGCGATGATGATTCAAGAGCCGTTTTACGACGCTGAGTTTCCTTATGAGTTCTGGCAGAAACCCTAGACTTCATTTCGTTGACGACCTTCTCCAACACCAGAGCTGTTTGAGCTTTATCATCGCGCTTAGAACTATTGAATCGATCCGTCAATGATTTTGTCACGACAGTGGAAACTATGTTTTTGATTGCTGGAGTGCCGAGAATCTCTTTGGTCTGACCTTCGAACTGTGGTTCTGGAAGTCTTACGGTAACAATTGCAGTGAGTCCAGTTAGAACATCATCTTTCTCGATCTTGTCATTGCCCAGCTTGAACTTTCGCGAATTAGCATCAGCTTGAGCTCTGAATACCTTAAGCAGAGCTTGCTCAAATCCCTGCATGTGTGTTCCACCCTTGGGTGTAGCAATAATGTTGACAAAGCTCTTTACGTTCGTGTCGTATTCTGTCCCCCAGCGCACAACAACGTCAACATCACACTTTCGCTCTATCTCTCTAGATTCCATGTTGCCTTTGGCATTTAGCACAGGCACTGTCTCTGTGTAGGATCCCGAGCCGCTCAGACGCCAAATGTTGCTAAGCGGTGCATCTTTAGCCAAGTAGTCAACAAATTCAACGATTCCACCTTGGAAAACAAATTCGTGGTTCTCTGCTTTAGCTGTTCGTTGGTCAATTACTACAAGCTTTAGACCCGGAACCAAGAATGCTGTCTGTCTTGCTCTGGCTAATATCTCTTCCAATACAAACTCAGAGTCCTTGACAAAAATCTGCTTGTCTGGCCAGAACCTTACCCGAGATCCCGTTTTCCCTTTAGCTACCTTGCCAATTTCACGAAGGTAACTCTTTTCGCTAAACGCGGTGAAGGAGTTCCCAGGTGCGAGCCCCTTTTTGTCGTCAAAAGTACCTGGCTCACCGCGGTGAAAACTCATGGCGTAGGTCTTACCGTCTCTATCGACTTCCACTTCTAGTCGCTCAGATAGGGCGTTTACAACCGACGCTCCAACGCCGTGCAATCCACCAGAAGCTGCGTATGAGCCAGAACCGAACTTACCTCCAGCGTGGAGTTTAGTGAATACAACTTCAACTCCACTAAGCCCGGTCTTTGGTTCAATGTCTACTGGAATTCCTCTAGCCTCATCAGTTATTTCAACGCTTCTGTCCTTATGCAGCGTAATGACAATGTTCTTACCAAAACCAGCTAAAGCCTCATCCACAGAGTTATCGATAATTTCCCAGAGGCAGTGCATCAATCCACGGCTATCCGTTGAACCGATATACATGCCAGGACGCTTTCGAACCGCTTCCAAACCCTCTAAAACTGAGAGATGTCTGGCTGAATAGTCATTTGATGGCACCTAAATAGCCTAAGTAGGCTCTTGGCTTTATGCTGGATGAACACTCAGCCACGTAAAAACTATTCGCAGTTAGCGAAACTGGCCCGCCAAGGGAAGAATTTGGGCACTTTCTATGTTTGAGTAAACATGGAGGAACAAATGGAACAAACAGAAAACACCACCCCGGTTGAAGAGACAGTAGCACTAACCGCCGCTGATCGTTGTGATATTTGCGGAGCTCAGGCGTTTATCCGAGTTGTGCTCGCCACCGGTGACTTGGTGTTTTGTGGTCACCACGGTACAGAGAACAAGGAAAAACTGTCTCCGATTGCAATATCGTGGCAGGACGAAACTTCAAAACTGAGTTAGTGTTCAAAGGCTATTTTGCGACTGATCGCGGCTAGTTCATCTAGTTGCTCAGTTTCTTTGCCTAGCGATTCACTTTTCAGCCAACCCAATTCAATGCAAATTTCATCAGCGAACTCAGGGTTTTTAGCCAGTACGGGCCCGTGCAGCATTGTGAACCAAGAGGTATTTATCTTTTGAATCAATGGAGCTTTTACAGAGCTGTTTAGATAACCAACGAGTTTTCCCTCTGTCACGAATTCGCTGCGATGCTCGCCGGATTCAAACCTCTCTCCCAGTGCCTTTAGCAGTTCGATGGCGCCGGAAGAAACAGCAAATACTGGAAAACCTGCTCGCACTTGTTCCGCAAGCGAATTCATAAGACTCGGATGAGTTTGGAGAATAAATTTCCAGGCCGCAACAGATCCGTGCCCAACGAGGACGAGATCCACTTCGTTTAGTTGCTCGATCGTAACCTCAACAACTTCGCAACTGACGCCTCGAAGTTTTAGGCGTTTCTGCAAAACGAGAAGATTGGCTTGGTCTCCGTTTAGATTCAAATCCGCAGGGTAGATTGATCCAAGTTTGATTAGCCTAGACACGATTCACCTGCTCTGGGTCAGTAAAGCCAAGATAACGTCGCAGGCGTCGCATAGCGTCTGCGGAATACAGTACGGTCTTTCTTCCAGAGGTATTGTTGGCCATAGCTATAAAGTCATCTATAGCCTTAAAGTAATCTTCCTCAACCCTGTTTACTAAAACATCGTTATACATCAGGACAAGTGCGGCATCGGCATAATTAAATCCCGAAACAATTGAAACCTCGCTCAGGGCTGTGTAGTCGACCGTCCATAGCCAAGATGGATCGTGAACGTCTCGGCCAATTGCAAACATAATCGGCCCTAATTTTTCTGGCAGATTATCTAGATTGAGCTGCAAGCTAACTGGGTTCTGGATCAGTATGAATTCGACTTCCTGGTCTCTGATCCTTAGAATCTCACCCCGTGAAAAAACTGGAGGAATTTCGTTTAGCGTTTTGCACGCTAGTCGGATGTCAAATCTATCCTTCAGAATTTGATCAGCAATCGCTAAAGCAGCAACTGCGTCGGACGCGAAATGCACTCCCCTAGACGGTAATTCAATTTGAAATTCAGCGCTCTTATCGGTGATGTGCGCGGTTCCACCGACTAATTTCGTTGCTTCGTATCTGGGCTCTGGCCGCTTCTTCGGTTCACGGTATGTCTTTGAATAGTGAATTTTCGGTAGGGTGTTGGCTAGCCCGAAATAGCTAATATCTGTATTTTTGCTAACCGCCATCTCTAGGCAGTTTTGATCATCAGCATTTAGGACTACGGCTTGAGTGGTTGCCGCCGTTACTTGAGATAGTTTTTGCTTTACAAGTTGGGGGTCGATGAACCTGTCGAGTTGATCATCGAATACGTTCAAAACTGCAGAGATCCTTGGTCTAAC
Source organism: uncultured Rhodoluna sp. (assembly GCA_964394575.1). Lineage (GTDB taxonomy): Bacteria > Actinomycetota > Actinomycetes > Actinomycetales > Microbacteriaceae > Rhodoluna. The sequence goes on from CAYMYB010000007.1 coordinate 23,252, forward strand.
TTTGCTCACTGTTGCGGCCGCGTGGGCTTCATCCATCTCCATGATGGCGATTTCACCAGGAACTTTTCCGCGTAGGTTTCCAGTTTTGATAATTGTTGAGAAGAAACCTTGTTCGATGTTGGCAGTGCTTGGATTAGTGAATACTGACAGGCCGTGAGCGCGAACGATTGCGACCACCATTTTTGTGGTCGTCGACTTTCCAGCAGTCCCAGTAATAATCACCAGACCCTCTGAGAATCCACTTAGCGTCTGGTATGCAAGATTGGGAACGATTTTGCTTACGATAAGGCCGGGAAGGGCTGATCCTCCGCCAGGCCTAACTAATCGGACCGCAAAACGAACTAGGCGGCCGATGAGTAAAGCTGCCGTGACGCGCAAGGATTAGTCTTCTTTTCGGTAATCTCTCAAGCCCTGAGCTCGAGAAGGGTGGCGCAGCTTAGACATCGCCTTATTCTCTATCTGTCGAATCCGTTCACGGGTAACACCCATGTCCGCACCGATCTGATCCAAAGTCTTCATGATGCCATCATCCAGGCCATATCTACTGCGAATAATTTGAGCCTCACGTGGGTTCATACCCTCAAGAACTCTTAGTAGTTCATTTCGCTTAGCTTGATCAATCGCAATTTCATCAGGCTTTTCAGAACTGGTGTCTTCGATCAGGTCACCAAATTCACTATCGCCATCCTCACCAAGCGGTGTCGAAAGAGAGATTGGTTCACGTCCATACTTTTGCACTTCGACAACCTTTTCAGGTGTCATGTCCAGTTCTCTTGCCAGTTCCTCTGGGGTTGGCTCTCTACCGAGATCCTGCAACAACTGCCTTTGAACCCGAGATAGCTTATTAATTACTTCAACCATGTGAACCGGAATACGAATGGTTCTAGCCTGATCAGCCATGGCCCTAGTGATAGCCTGTCGGATCCACCAGGTTGCATAAGTTGAGAACTTGTATCCCTTGGTGTAGTCAAATTTTTCAACGGCTCGGATAAGGCCGAGGTTTCCCTCTTGAATTAAATCAAGGAATTGCATGCCGCGACCGGTATACCTCTTGGCAAGGCTTACTACTAGACGAAGGTTAGCTTCAAGCAAGTGACTCTTAGCCCGTTGTCCGTCTTTGACTACCCACTTCAAGTCTCGTTGCACATCCCTGGATAATTTCTTATCCGTGGCAAGTTTCTCTTCCGCGAATAAGCCAGCCTCAATACGCTTGGCCAGCTCAACCTCGAGTTCGGCATTAAGTAGCGCTACCTTACCGATTTGCTTAAGGTAGTCCTTGACTGGGTCAGCTGTAGCTCCAGTGATACTGGTCGTCTGGACGGGGATGTCATCTTCTTCTTTGTGAGAAATAATTAGCGCACCTTCCGGTACGACCAACTCTTCCTCTTCCTCTTCGACTGGAACCTCAGGAATTTCAGCCTCAATGGTGTCGACTTCTTCGACTGTCAGAAGTTGTTCGGGATCAAGAACCTCGATTTCCTCGTCATCTTCATCTAACTCAAAATCTTCTGAGTCATTAGCCCCCTTAGTTGGGGCTATCTTCTTTACTGCTTTGACCTTCGAATTGCTGGCAGTCTTGTTAGCTTTAGCAACTGCGGTCTTTGCCGTAGCCTTCTTCGCTGGTGTCGCAACTGGTTTTTTAGCGACTTGTTTAGCGGTGATCTTGCTTGCCACTTTCGTTACTACCTTAGCGGTGGTCTTTGAAGTTGGTTTAGCCACTACCTTTTTGGCTGCTGTCGATTTCGAAACTGCCTTTCCGGAGCCAACTTTCAAGACAACTTTTTTTGACTCTGTCTTCGCGGCTGGTTTCTTAGCAATAGCCTTGGTAGCTGTTTTTGCTGGTTTAGCTTTAGCAACCGGTGCAACCGATTTCTTCGGTGGCTTCACCGAAGTTTTTTTCTCTGCCTTTGCAGCCATAAGATCCTTATTTTCGCCCTTCTAAGGCTTTTGCCTGGAATTTCCGAGCATTACAAAGACCCATGTCAAATCGGACTTCAATGACAGGGTCTATTTCAATTATGCCAGCCAAAAACGACATAACCTTTCAATTCACAGCTGTTTTACCTTTGTATTGCACCTTAACTGCCTAATTTGACTGGTTATTCCCAGTTTTCGCGGTCATTTTTAGGTATCTGCGGCGTTCCAGGGTGAAAAAGGAAATCCCAATGGCAACCACCAGCAACTGGGTTGCAAAGCCCAACTGGAAGCCTTCTACGGTGTAGCGTTCTACGCTGCCGGTTATGCCCTGGACCAGATCTATGGCAAGTCCGGTCAAATACATCATTACGAAAGTAGCGAGAAAGCCACCGACATTAGCGAAACCGTTGGCAGAACCAAGCTTTGACTTAGGTACCATGTCCTTTGAAAAATCGAAGGCAATCATAGAAGCTGGACCACCGACTGAAATCACCATGAAGCAGACCAAAAGAAGCCAGCTCGGTAACGGATTGGCTTGCAAGCAGATGAAGATCCAAACCAATGCAATCGAAGCAACAGTGAGGTAAACAATCCCGGCACGCAGATCGGGTCGTTTAGCGCAAAGATTACCAATAATTGGTCCAGTTAGAAATCCAAAGAAGACCATCGCTGAAAGAACCAAGCTAGCAAAATCATGAGACTGACCCTGTGCCGTGACTATAAAGGGAACAGCCCACAACAGCATCACAGATGTCGTAGTCGGTTGAGTAACGAAGTGAGTCCAAAATGCAAGTCTTACGCCGGGATGCCTTACGTTCTCAAGTAGCTGGGCAAAAGCGATTCTCAGCGAGACAACTTTGTGCGAGTGCTCGTTCTTTCCGGATGCCGTATCAGTGGTGAAAGCAACTAGCAAAGCTACAGTGACTAGAGATATCGCGGACATAACTGTGAAAGCTGGAGTCCAACCAACAAGGTTTAGCAGCCACCAAAAAGGAACCGCAGAAAGAAATTGGCCCAGCTGACCGCCACTTGCAACGTACTGCTGCAACGTTGAAGCTTTTGTCCCCTGATACCACCCATTGATCATCGCAATCATAGATATGAAAGTAAAACTATCCCCCATGCCTACTAGCATGCGACCAACAACCGCTAGGGATAGAACAGGAGCAAAGGCTAGAACTAATTGCCCAATCGACATTATCAACGCACCAACGGTTAGCAGCACCTTCGAACCAAAGCGGTCTAATAAAATACCGACCGGAATCTGCATACCCGCATAAACAACAAGTTGAAAAACAGCCAGTGTTGCCAACTGTTGGGCGTTAGTGTCAAAGCGTTCACTTGCTATGAGAGTTGCAACACCAAGGCTGGAGCGTTGGGTGACGGCAATCAAATAGGCAAGACCGCAGATACTGAGGACTAAGGCCGGTTTTAGTTTCAGTCTTCGTCCTCTTCGCTTTCGCGCTTATTCTTTTGGTGGCGAGCTAGGTAACCTTCGAGCTCTGCAGCTATAGCCTCGGCGTCAGGAACTTCACTCTGCCGAGGTTTGACCGCACCCATTCCGTTGGAAGTTTTTTCACTCTGAAAACTCTTCTCAAGCCCTTCTACCATTCGAGCCAGGTCAGGCTTATCCGCGATTTCAGTTTGTAGTCTTCGAATAAAGTTATTGCCTTCATCGCGCAGATCGTCAGTTGGGAAAACCAAGCTAAGGTGGCTGGCAATCAGCTCAAAGGCAGTAACGGCAGCTTGGGGAAAATCTGAGTCACTTAGATAGTGAGGCACTAGCAGGACAAAACCGGTAGTGGGAAAATCCATTTCACTTAGTCGGTATTCAATTAAGTGCATAACATTTCCTGGCACCTGAGTTCTAGGTTTCCACTCGGAGAACTTATCAATTACAGATTGCTGATTCCCAGAAACAGTAACGCCTACTGGTCTAGTGTGTGGAATCGGAAACGGTATAGAGTGCAGCCAAGTAAGATCAGCGATCTCAAAGTGGGCGATAACTTCTAAAAGCGAAGCGACGAAAGCCTCCCATTTGAAGTCAGGCTCATAGCCGTTAAGGAACAAGAATGGGTTCCCCACTTCGTCCCAGACCAAGTAGAGCTTTAGACTTGCCGGTTCGTAATCAGCTATGTGATCTTGTTCGAAGTACATCAATGGCCTACGTGAACGGTAATCGAGCAATTCGTCGTTTGAAAAGGTAACCAAGACCTCATGATCGAGGTTGTCAAAAATGTGCTTAGCAACCTGTTGCATGCAGGAGCCGGCGTCCGTGAAGCCGGAGATAGCGCCAACTAAATGTAGACCTGCAGGCACTTGAGCCTCAAAATCTTCAATCTTGTAGAGGCTACTTGGTTCGTTCATGTTTATATTCTAACTTTGCGAAGGTAGCATAAATGCATGACTGTTATCTCATTTAAGACCAGCAAATCAACACCAAAATCAACTTCGGACTCCATTACTGTCTATGCCGTCGTGCAAGATGGCAAAGAATCTAAATTATCTGGTGAAGCACTTAAGAACTCCCAGCTAAAGGCCCTGAAACTCAAAGCCTTGCAGATTTCTGGAGCAGCAGAAGCGACCGCGAGAATTCCCCTTGCTAATTCAGTAGTGGGCTTCATAGGAATCGGTTCTGAACTTACTAGTAGCGCCAAAGCGAGAGAACTTGGTGGAGCAATAGGTAGAGCTTTTAGCGATCACAGCACGCTAGTGCTTAATCTCCCGATCAAATCTTCAGAAATTGCCCTTGCTTTGGCTGAAGGCATCGCGATAGTTCAGTATGACTTCAATGTCTACAAATCGAGTGACGCAAAAGCGATGAATCTCAAGAATGTTGTTTTTGTTGGCTCGTTCAGTTTTTCCAAAACCCAACTTGACCGAGTCAAAGTCCTTGCGGATACTCTCAAAGCCACCAGAGATCTTGTGAACACTCCAGGAAATGATCTTTATCCAAGCAAGATGGCGGAGCTAATCCGGCAGCAGGCGAAAATCCCTAACGTCAAAGTTGAAATCTGGGATGAAAAGAAACTTGCCAAGGAAAAGTGCCACGGAATTCTCGCCGTTGGACAAGGTTCAGTGCGACCCCCGCGCTTAATCAAGATTTCCTATACTCCCCCGAAAGCCAAAGCAAAGCTAGCCCTGGTTGGAAAAGGTATTACCTTCGACACTGGAGGTATCTCGCTCAAGCCAGCAACAGGAATCCTAGGGATGAAATATGACATGGCTGGTGCAGCAACAGTTGCTCAAGCAGCCTTTGCTATTGCCCGATTGAAACTTCCCGTAGCAGTTACCGCATACATGTGTGTCGCAGAGAACATGCCATCTGGTTCGGCCACTCGTCCAAACGATGTGATTACCTTCCGAAACGGTAAATCGGTTGAGATTACAAACACCGACGCCGAGGGAAGACTCGTCCTTGCCGATGGCCTAATCCTCGCTTCAGAATCCAAACCCGACTTGATAGTTGATGTTGCAACATTGACTGGAGCTGCCCGAGTAGCACTAGGAAATCGCTACACCGGCCTGATGGGTGATGAATGGTCGGTGGCGGTACTGGAGAAAGCTGCCGAGTCCGCTGGTGAATTAGTCTGGCATATGCCGCTTCCAACCGAACTTTTGGAACTAATCAAATCCGACGTGGCAGATCTGATGAACAGTCGCGTTGGTAATCCAGCCGGTGGAATGTTAGTTGGCGGGTTGTTCCTTCAAGAATTCATCGGAACAGGAAAAAATAAAGACCGACTTCCCTGGGCCCACCTAGATTTTGCAACAGCAGCAAATAACGACCTGGCTCCCTACGGCTACACGGTGAAAGGGGCCACTGGGGCTATGGTCAGAACGCTGGTAGCTGTAGCCGAGCAGTTAGCAAGTCAGCAGAAGAAATAGTCATCTAGTAATCTTTACTAGTTATCTAGTTAAAGCAGGAGAGCAATTGGCAGAGCACAATTTTGACGTCGTGATACTTGGTGGAGGAAGCGGAGGGTACGCAGCTGCTTTACGAAGCGCTCAATTGGGCCTTTCTGTTGCCCTAATCGAAAGAGATAAGCTCGGCGGAACCTGTCTACACCGAGGTTGTATTCCAACCAAAGCACTCTTGCATTCGGCCGAGGTTGCTGATGTCGCTCGCGAGGCGTCAAGTTATGGCGTACAGGCAAGCCTGCAGGGCATCGACATGCCAGCGGTAAACAAATACCGAGACGGAATCATCGATCGACTGTTTAAAGGGCTCACCGGCTTAGTTGGATCAAAACAGATCACAGTTGTCGCCGGTGAGGGGCGAATGGTGGGTCAGAAATCAATTTCCGTGAACGGAGAAACCTACACCGGTAAGAACTTGGTTCTAGCAACTGGCTCGTTCAGCAAAACACTTCCTGGTCTCGACATTGCTGGTCGCGTGATTACTTCAGACCAAGCACTGCAACTTGACTTTGTTCCGGAAAAAGCAATCGTTTTGGGGGGCGGAGTAATCGGTGTTGAATTCGCCTCAATTTGGAAATCTTTTGGCTGCGATGTGACCATCATCGAAGGGCTTCCAAACCTGGTTCCAAATGAGGATCCTTCCGTATCGAAGGCACTAGAGCGGGCTTATCGCAAGCGGGGCATTAACTTCAAAACAGGTGTGAAATTCTCTGGAGTGCAACAGAGCGCAACCGGAGTTGTCGTTAGTTTAGAAAGTGGCGAGACATTTGATGCCGAACTGCTACTCGTAGCTGTCGGAAGAGGACCGAATACAGCGGGCTTTGGCTACGAAGAGAACGGCGTAAAAATGGATCGCGGCTATGTTCTTACCAATGAACGGCTAGAAACTTCGTTGCCGGGAGTTTATGCAGCTGGTGACATTGTTCCTGGTCTGCAGTTGGCTCACCGCGGTTTCCAACAGGGAATATTCATCGCCGAAGAGATTGCTGGATTGAAGCCGGTTGCGATAGATGAGCTCGGTATTCCAAAAGTTACCTATTGCGAGCCAGAAATAGCCTCGGTTGGTTTATCAGAACCAAAAGCGGTTGAAAAGTATGGTGCTGAAAACATCAGTGTTTACGAATACAATCTCGGCGGAAACGGTAAGAGTCAGATTCTAGGAACAGCAGGATTTATAAAACTAATCAGAAAGAACAACGGGCCTGTTATTGGCATTCACATGATTGGTTCTAGAGTCGGCGAACAAGTAGGTGAAGCTCAACTAATCGTTAACTGGGAGGCTTTCCCCGAGGAAGTTGCCAGCCTGGTTCATGCCCACCCAACTCAAAATGAAGCTCTAGGCGAGGCCCACCTCGCTTTGGCTGGAAAACCATTACACGCGCACGCATAATTTTGTTACTGCAATAAAGGAGCAGCAATGAGTGAAGTAAAACTCCCCGCACTAGGTGAATCCGTAACCGAGGGCACGGTCACTAGATGGCTGAAAAAGATTGGTGACAGTGTCGCGGTCGACGAGCCACTGGTAGAAGTTTCAACTGACAAGGTTGACACCGAAATCCCAAGCCCTGTGGCTGGAGTACTACAGCAGATCTTGGTGCAGGAGGATGAAACCGCAGCGGTTGGGGCCGTCCTTGCAATCGTCGCCGATGGCGCGGCCGCATCTAATTCACCAGCTGTTACAGCCGCCCCATCGAACGAACCTGCTCCTGCACCTGTGATTGAGACTCCAGCTCCAGCGGTAGCCGAAGTTAAGCAAACTCCAGTAGTTGCAACTCCACCGGCTCCAGTTAGCCAGCAACCGTTGAATCTACCGATTTTCACCCCGCAGGTAAATCAGGTGCCTCCTGCAACTCCCGCAGTTCCTGTCACCGCTGCCGCAACCCCAGTTGTTCAAGAACCAGTTTCTTCTAGCGAATTATCCGATTCGGTCTATGTAACACCGCTGGTTCGAAAGCTTGCCACTGAAATGGGTGTGGATCTAAGTACTGTCTCTGGAACGGGAATCGGCGGCCGAATTCGACGAGAGGATGTGCTTGCCGCCGGTAGCCAAAGTAAGCCTGTCGCCGCAGTTGTAAGCGCCCCTCAAGTTACAAGCTCGGCTCAAAGAGGCACAACTGAACCGATGTCGCGACTAAGAAAGGTATTGGCTGAACGCGCAGTTGCCTCAATGGTTTCCTCCGCTCAGCTAACTACCGTAGTCGAAGTGGACGTTACCCGGATTGCGGCTCTGCGAAGCAGAATTCAAAATGAATTCACTTCCAAAGCAGGGGTAAAGCTAAACTTCATGCCTTTCTTCTTCCTAGCCGCAGCAGAAGCCCTTCGAGCACACCCGAAGATAAATGCAAGTATCGATGGGGAGAATATCGTTTATCACGCCGGAGAGAACATCAGCTTCGCCGTCGACACCGACCGCGGACTTCTTACTCCAGTGATCCGAGAAGCTGCATCGTTAAGTTTGTCAGCGATAGCCCAACAGATTGCCGACCTTGCTGCTAGAACGCGTGAAAACAAACTAAAGCCAGATGAGCTCTCTGGAGGTACATTCACACTTACCAACACAGGTTCTAGAGGCGCACTATTTGATACACCCGTTGTCTTCCTCCCCCAATCAGCTATTCTAGGCACCGGTGTTGTTACCAAACGTCCTGTTGTGGTCACTGACGAGAATGGCCAGGATTCAATTGCGATTAGAAGCATGGTTTATCTTGCTCTTTCGTACGACCACAGACTGATTGATGGTGCGGATGCGAGCAGATTCTTGGTGGACGTGAAATCTAGGTTGGAAGCGGCAAACTTCGAGGGAAACCTAGGTTACTGATCAACCTCGGCAAGCTGGTAAGAGTCTCCAGCATCCCATAGCCGAAGTTTTATCGCTGTCTTGTCGCAAACGCGAATGGCTTGAAGATGGAGCAAGCCGCCAAATTTGCTTTGATTTTGGACGTCGAAAACGACTCCACTAATTATGAGTTCTTCGCTTTTTAGGTCCGCTTTTGGGATAACTGTACCCAGTTGAATATCTAGCGAACAGTTGTCAGCCATCACGGGATTCGCCTTAATACCTGTGGGTGTAGGAAATAGTAGGAAGCAGATTATTGCCGTAACAGCTAACCAGATCGATATTTGCTTCCAAAGCGAAGACCTTGTTGTTGCGAAACCAGTAAACACATCAAACTTCGCGGATTGGCGAATAGAAGAACTGATCATCCCTAACACCTCTCGAATGTGATTATTTGCAGGGACGAGGACAACAACCTCGTTTTTTCGAGTTCGAAGGGCCAAAGCTCCAAATCTCTCAAGCGAAGTCATAATTCTTGGCCAGCAAATAATTAGGTTCGGTTGGATAAGCCAATATGATTTTGCGTCACGGCGATCGTGAACCGCCCAGACTCTCCCCCAAAGTCTTCTCTTTATCAATTTCGAGACAGCAAGGTTTCGTACGGAAGGTTGCCTAGCCACGGGGGTATCTTTGCAGGGATGGATAACTAAAAACCAGAGCTGAAGGAAGCTGTTGATTGTGCTGGGGGAATTAAGGGCTGTGGAAAGATTTAGAATTGTCTTATGCCTGATTTGCAGATTGTTGGATTGAACCCCAACTTCGTTGACTACAACGAAGCCTGGGAATTACAAAGGCAAATCCACGCAGAAGTTGTCAACGGTAATCGTCCAGACACCCTGATTCTTCTTGAGCATTCGAGCGTGTACACCGCTGGAAAGAGAACTGAAGACGAAGAGCGACCAGCCGATGGCACTCCCGTTATCGATGTTGACCGCGGTGGAAAAATCACTTGGCACGGCCCGGGTCAACTTGTTGGCTATCCGATTATGAAACTTCCTGAACCAATCGACGTTGTCGGCTATGTGCGTTGGCTAGAGCAATTGTTAATCGACTCAATTGCTGAGTTTGGTTTAGAAACCGAGCGGGTTGCCGGTAGATCGGGTGTTTGGGCAAAGCAGGTTGACGGAAATCATGTCAAGATTGCAGCAATCGGGATTAGAGTTGCCGAAAAAACCACGATGCATGGCTTCGCCCTGAACTGCAATAATTCTTTAGAGCCCTATGAAACCATCATCGCTTGCGGGATTCGAGATGCTAAGACCAGTACGATTAGCCAGATGCTGCAAAAAGAGATAACCCCAGCCATGGCAGCCGAGGTTATTTTGAAAAGGTTCTCAGCAATTGGAAGCGTGGCAAAGTGACCCAAGAACAGCCGAAGCGCATGCTGCGGGTTGAGGCTCGTAATGCCGAAACGCCAATCGAACGCAAGCCAGAGTGGATCAAAACTCGTGCCAAAATGGGCCCTGAATATCAAGCTCTGCACACATTAGTAAAGACCGAAGGTTTACACACTGTCTGCCAAGAAGCGGGTTGCCCTAACATTTACGAATGCTGGGAAGACCGCGAGGCGACTTTCCTCATCGGTGGAGCACAATGCACAAGACGCTGTGACTTCTGTCAGATTGACACTGGTAAGCCAGCAAATCTAGATCCTGATGAGCCCAGAAGAGTTGGCCAATCGGTAAAGCAAATGCAATTGCGCTATGCAACCGTGACCGGTGTTGCCCGCGATGACCTTCCAGATGAAGGCGCATGGCTTTATGCCGAAACGATTAGACAAATTCACAAGCAATCGCCAGGCACTGGAGTTGAAATCCTAGTTCCGGATTTCAGTGGAAATACGACCCATCTGCAGAAGGTATTCGATGCTCGCCCTGAAGTGTTTGCCCACAACGTTGAGACCGTGCCAAGAATTTTCAAGCAAATTAGACCAGCTTTCAGGTATGACCGCTCACTCGATGTGATAACTCAGGGAAGAAACGCTGGCCTGGTTACCAAGAGCAATCTGATTCTGGGCATGGGTGAAGAGATCGAAGAAGTTATTCAGGCGCTTCGTGATCTATACGATGCTGGAACGGACATAGTTACAATCACCCAGTATCTGAGGCCTTCGGTTAAGCATCACCCGGTAAGCCGTTGGGTGAAACCGCAAGAGTTTGTGGAGCTAAAGAACATAGCCGAAGCGATGGGCTTCCTCGGAGTGCTGAGTGGACCTCTGGTTCGATCAAGCTACCGAGCTGGGCGACTTTGGGCGCAAAGCATGATTAAACGTGGCGAGATCATTCCCGAGCACCTTGCTCACCTAGCTGAGGCAGCGATAAAAGACGGATTCACTCAGGCAGTGAACTAAGAGAAAGAAATACAGTTAGAACATGGCTAGAGAAAAGAAACCAAGAAGAGAGAAATCCGGAAACGGAATGTTTGCTCAGTTCCGCGAGGGAATTAGATTCCTAAAAGCCGAGAACCCTAGAGCAGTTCCGCTGGCTATTGGAACAGGAATTCTAGCTTTCATCGTGATAACCGTTGTCGGTGTCTTTATTAGCGGTGGAACCTACCTTGGTATTGCCCTGTACGTCGTCATTGGTCTGGCGACAGGTTACCTGACTGCTTTGCTCGTGATTAGCCGAAGTACCAACACGGCGGTTTTCAATAAGTATGCTGATGAGCCAGGTCGCGTTGGACTCGTGGTTGGCGTTCTCACAAGGCGCTCATACAAGGGTTCCAGCCAACCGATTGCGGTAAACCCTAAGACGAAGGACACGGTTTTTAGAATCGTCGGTCCTGCCGGTGTCGTTTTACTTGGCGATGGCGCCAGATCCTCGACCCAGTCCCTCATGGAGGATGAGCGACGCAAGATTCAACGTGTAGTCCAGGGAGTGACGGTTCACATGATTTACTGCTCTGCTAGCGGTGATGGTGTGCCGCTAAGGAAACTTGAATCGGCGGTCAAAAAGCTCAAGCGAACTCTTAATCGCAATGAGATTAGGGCCGTCCAAAACCGGCTCAGTGCCATCGATACTAGGTTCAAGATGCCTATTCCCAAGGGTATTGATCCGATGAAGATTCGCCCCTCGCGCAAGATGCGCTAGGCCAGCAACTTTTTACATTCCCGAAACATTCGCGCGGGCGTGGCGGGAGCCTGCGGCTATAAGGTTATCTTGAACGTAACGGCACGTTCTAACCCCTAAATATTGAAGGAAACCTATGTTTAAATCAGCTTCTGAGGTAATCAAGTTCATCAAGGATGAGGATGTTAATTTCCTCGATGTTAGATTCACCGACCTACCTGGTGTCCAGCAACACTTCAATCTTCCCGTGAGCATGATTGACGAAGATTTCTTTGTCAATGGACAGCTTTTTGACGCCTCGTCGATCAGAGGGTTCGCATCTATCCACGAATCGGACATGCAACTAATCCCAGATGTCACCACCGCCTATCTAGACACCTTCCGAGTCGAGAAGACACTGGTTATCAACTTTGACATCTACAACCCTAGAAACGGTGAGATCTACGGACGTGACCCGCGTCAGGTAGCAAAAAAGGCAGAAGCATATCTTGCCTCTACCGGAATTGCCGACACAGCTTACTTTGCACCTGAGGCCGAATTTTTCATCTTCGATGAGGTTCGCTATGAAACCAAATCAAACACTGCATATCACTTTGTCGATTCAATCGAGGGTGCTTGGAACTCAGCAAAGGAAACAGAATCTGACGGTGGAAGAAACCTTGGCAACAAAACACCTTATAAGGGCGGCTACTTCCCTGTTTCACCGGTAGACCATCTGGCCGACATTCGAGACGAGATAGTTCTCAATTTGGAAAAAGCTGGACTACAGGTTGAAAGAAGCCACCACGAGGTGGGTACCGCTGGCCAGTGTGAAATTAACTATAGATTTAACACACTGCTTAACGCCGCCGATGATGTGCTTAAGTTCAAGTACATTGTGAAGAACACTTCCTATAACTACAACAAAACCGCAACCTTCATGCCTAAGCCACTTTTCGGTGACAACGGTTCCGGTATGCACGTTCACCAGTCGCTCTGGAAGGATGGGAAACCGCTTTTCTATGACGAGAACGGCTACGGCGGTTTATCAGACATTGCACGCTGGTACATCGGAGGAATCCTTAAGCACGCTCCGAGTCTGCTGGCCTTTACCAACCCAACAGTGAACAGCTATCACCGTCTGGTGCCTGGCTTCGAAGCTCCTGTGAACCTTGTCTATTCTGCAGGAAACCGCTCAGCGGCAATTCGTATTCCAATGACCGGTACCAATCCGAAAGCAAAGCGCATTGAGTTCAGAGCACCTGACGCTTCTGGTAACCCATACCTAGCCTTTGCTGCGATGCTGATGGCAGGGCTAGACGGAATCAAGCACCGAATCGAGCCGCACGCACCGGTAGACAAAGACCTTTACGAGTTACCAGCCGAGGAAGCCAAGAACATTCCTCAGGTGCCTGGATCCCTTGATGAAGTATTGAAAGCGCTTGAGGCTGACCACGACTACCTGCTTGCCGGTGATGTCTTTACCAAGGATCTTATTGAAACTTGGATTGACTATAAGCGCGAGCGCGAGATTAAGCCTTTCGCTCAACGGCCACACCCTTATGAGTTCGAGCTCTACTACGGAGTTTAGTTCTTACGAGAAACCTGTGGGCCACCTTCGGGTGGCCCACAGGTTTTTTAAGCGAAAAATAGTTTTTCGAAAACTAATCTGGCTCTTCTAGTTTTAGAGAGATACTCCTCCTCTAGCAGCGAGGCGGCCCCCCTTGGATATTCAAGAATACGAGCTATCCCCTCTAGTTGGCGACGATCCGTTGGCAGCACATCGATCCGTCGATTCGACCACAATACGCTGGCCGAACGAATCCTTGAACATAACACCCAGGCTTCTTTTAGCACTCGAGCATCGTGAACTTCAACCAACCCGTTGTCTAGCAACGCCTCTAGCGCCACCAAAGTCTTTGAAGTTCTAATCGCAGGAAGTTCGTTGCCGTGTTTTAGTTGCAATAGTTGAACAACCCATTCGATGTCACTTAATGAACCACGGCCGAGTTTTAGATGCCGATTGAAATCCGCCCCTTGCGGGAGTCGTTCGGTCTCCATCCTTGCCTTAATTCGCCGTATTTCGATGATTGCTGACTGGTCTATTTTCTCTGGGTAGCGGTACTGGTCAACCAGCTCCGCAAAACCTGCGCTCAGTCTCTCGGAGCCAAAGAACAAACGAGCCCTCAGTAAGGCTTGATTCTCCCAGATGTCCGACCAGCGCGAGTAATAGGCCGAATAAGATTCAAGCGATCTAGCGACCGGCCCGTTTTTCCCCTCAGGTCTAAGATCCATGTCTATTTCAAGCTCGAGCATAGGATCAGTAGCCAACTGTTTGAGTTCAGCGACAATTAGCTCGGCACACTTCTGGGCAATCGAAATCGATGTTGAATTACACGGTTCGTATAAAGCCATGATGTCCGCATCGCTTCCAAAGCCAAGCTCCGATCCGCCGAAACGCCCCATGGCAACTAGCCCAAAGTCAATCAAGTTCACCATCGGTTCAGAGTTATACTCACGGCCGCGGATTATGGCCTCAGCAAGACTGCTTAGATACCACTGGGTTAAATCAGTGAGCCCGATTTCTACCTGTGTAAGATCTATCTCACCTGCAACTGCACCTAAAGCGAGGCGAAGTGTTTCGCGACGACGGACGTGGCGAATTGCTTTCGCTATCTCCTCTAAATTCTGATGCCGAGAAGCCAACGAGTCACCTTCAACCTTTAGCTCTAATTGACTCTTCGGTTCTAACAAATCACGATCATCAAGCCAGGCTGCACCTTCCGGTATCAGTTCAAACAGCTCCGTCACCAATTTTGAGTTCGAAAGTGCATTGGCTAAGCGCTCAGCAGCTCCAGAAGAGTCTCTAAGCATACGTAAATACCAGTGTGATTCGCCCAAATTTTCGCTTAGACGTCGGAATGATAGGAGCGCGCTATCTGGATCAGATCCTTTGGCAAACCACTCAAGCAGTACTGGTAGCAGTTGACGCTGAATTTGCGCTCGCCTGGATAGACCACTGGTAAGCGCCTGAATGTGTTGCATGGCTCCCTTCGGATCAATAAATCCGACAGCTAATAGTCGATCCATAACCTGGTCATCGCTAAGGCTGAGCCCACTCTCGGCCTTGGCCACGGCAACTAGCAGAGGTCGGTAGAAGATCTTCTGGTGTAGATCGCGCACCGAAGATCTAACTTCATTCCATTTAGATATCAGCTGATCAGCGTTCCATTCCGGATTTATCGAACGTGCTACGACTCTTTGCAGTTCAACTTTGTTTGGCATGAGATGCGTGCGTCTAAGTTGTCGTAATTGAATGCGGTGTTCTAACAAGCGCAAGAATCTATAATCTTCTGCGAATCGGCTAGCCTCAGCCCGTCCGATGTAGCCAGCTTTAGCAAGCTGCGCTATCGCTGAAAGAGTGTCGGGAGCTCGAACACTTTCGTCTTCTCGACCGTGGACTAATTGGAGCAGCTGAACTGTGAATTCAACGTCGCGCAAGCCACCGATGCCCAGTTTTATCTGCCAGTTCAACTCCTCAGCTGGGATGTTTTCAGTCACACGCTCGCGCATTTTTTGAACAGACTCAACAAAGTTTGCTCTTCTTGAAGAACTCCAAACTAGATTGTTAAGTGAGTTCTTGTATCTCAGTCCAATATCCAGATTTCCTGCCATTGGGGTTGCTTTGATTTGCGCTTGAAATTCCCAGTTCTCCGCCCAGCGCTCATAATAAGCAACGTGAGAGTCCAAGGTTCGGACTAAAGCGCCGGATTTTCCCTCTGGCCTTAAATTCGCATCTACCTGCCAAAGCGCCGGCTCGACGTTGTTTGAATCGATGATTCGCATCAACCTGGTAGCTAGTTTTGTAGCGATTTCCAACATTCTCTCGTTAGTCAAGTGCTCGCTTGCTGACTCAGCAACAAAAATTACATCTACATCGCTGATGTAATTTAGTTCCCCAGCCCCACCCTTGCCCATTCCTATGACAGCTAGTTCGGTGCTAGCTATCTCATTAGCCGAAAAGCTGCCGTAGTCTGAGCTAAGTCGAAGTTCGGCTCTAGCTATGGCTAAAGATTGATCTAGGGTCTCCGCAGCAAGATCTGATAACGCCTTTGCTACTAGCGGTAGGCCAGCAACCTGATCTTTTTGGTTTAGATCAAAAATAGCTATCTCAAGCAAAAGTGCTCGGTAGGTCTTTCTCAGTCTCGAGATTAAATCAACGGGATTAAAATCCAAATCTTGAAAAGACAGATTTTCACGAAAAGCAGTTTCCAGCTCTTCTCTAGCTCTCAATTTTGCTATAGGTTTTTCAAACAACCGCAATGTGTCTGGGCTCCTAGAAACAAAATCAGCTAAAGCCTCGGACACACCTAAAACTTTTAGAAGGCTTAAAGCTGAGTCATCCTTTCGGAGTAACTTCTTAGTAACTGAATTTTGGGCTTCGGCTAGATTGACTAGAGTAGCAAGCGCAGCATCCGGATTAGCCACTGAACTGAAGTGCGCCAGGGTGGATCGAGCACTGTCGCCAATTAGATCGACTAACCTATTGAGCCCTGCTAAAGCCTGATCCAGCTCTGTAAAACCGTATTTAGCAAGGGTTGATAAGGGTTGCCCCGCGTTTGGATCCGAGGATGCCATTAGAGGGTTTCTAGATTGGTCTTCAACTCATAAGGCGTAACTTGAGCCCGATAATCGCTCCACTCGCGACGTTTATTGGCAAGCACATAACTAAATACCTGTTCACCGAGGGTTTCGGCTGCGAGTTCAGACTCCTCTAACATACGTATGGCGTGCTCGAGCGACTGTGGCAAAGGCTGAATCCCCATCGCTCGGCGTTCTGCATCACTGAGGTCCCAAACGTTATCCTCTGTCTCCGCTGGCAGCTCATAACCCTCTTCAATGCCCTTTAGTCCAGCAGCAAGAATCAGGGCATATGACAAATACGGGTTGGCTGCAGAGTCTATGGCGCGATATTCAATTCGCGACGACTGCGATTTATTTGGCTTATACAGCGGTACTCGGATGAGGGCGGAGCGGTTATTGTGTCCCCAGCAGACAAAAGAAGGTGCTTCACCGCCACCCCAGAGTCTCTTGTAGGAGTTCACATACTGATTAGTAACTGCAGTGATTTCTGGTGCATGACGCAGCAATCCCGCAATGAATTGTTTAGCAGTTTTTGAAAGTTGATACTGACCCGAAGCATCGAAGAAAGCATTAGTGTCGCCTTCGAACAATGACATGTGTGTGTGCATACCTGAACCTGGGTGTTCCGTGAAAGGTTTTGGCATGAACGTAGCGTAGACACCCTGTTCGATGGCAACTTCTTTGATCACCGTTCTAAAGGTCATAATGTTATCCGCGGTAGTCAGCGCATCGGCGTAACGCAAGTCGATCTCGTTTTGACCGGGTCCGCCCTCGTGGTGACTAAATTCAACTGATATTCCCAATTGCTCGAGCATGTTGACGGCTCTACGCCTGAAGTCATGGGCAGTTCCGCCTGGAACGTTATCGAAATATCCGGCCTTGTCCACCGGGATAGGACCCTCTGGACCAACTTGGGAGGATTTCAGCAAGTAAAACTCAATCTCTGGATGTGTGTAGAAAGAGAACCCCATGCTGGCAGCTTTCGCCAAAGCACGTCTAAGCACGTTTCTCGGGTCGGCGGCAGCTGGGACACCATCCGGCGTGCTGATGTCGCAGAACATTCTGGCGGTTGGGTCAATTTCACCGCGCCAGGGCAAAATCTGAAAAGTGGTTGGATCGGGGTGCGCAAGCATGTCCGCTTCATATGATCGGGCAAGACCCTCAATTGCTGAACCGTCAAAGCCAATTCCTTCGGCGAAAGCCCCTTCAATCTCGGCAGGCGCGATGGCAACTGACTTTAGTGTGCCAGCAACATCGGTAAACCATAGTCGGACGAATTTGACGTTACGCTCTTCGATAGTTCGCAGCACAAAATCGCGCTGTTTATCCATGACAAAACCCTTCTTTATCCAACTACTAGGCTAGTGGTTGTGAGTAATCTTCGCCTAGCCCTAGCCCAGACCAACCCGACAGTAGGAGCGTTAGAGGTAAATGCCGCCCAGATTTTAGAGGTTATTCGTTTTGCTAAGACAGCTGGCGCGGAACTGATTGTCTTCGGGGAAATGGCCCTTACCGGCTACCCGATTGAGGACTTGGCAAGCAGGGAGTCATTCCTAGTCGATGCAGAAGCTCAGCTGCAACAGCTGGCAACTGAACTAGCCAAGCCAGAATATAGTGACCTTACCGTGGTTGTGGGGCACCCGGCGCTTGCTGATTACTCTCTACGAACTGGTTGGGCTATCGCGCAGAACTGTGCCAGTGTCATTCAATCTGGGAAAATTATCGGTCGCTATGCCAAACACCATCTGCCTAACTATTCGGTATTTGATGAATATCGAATTTTTGTGCCAGGCAATCAACTTTTAACCTTTGAACTAAAGGGAATCAAAATTTCAACGGTTATTTGCGAAGACATCTGGCAAGATGGCGGTCCGGTTGCCGAGCTGTCAAATAACCAAACAGATCTTTGCCTCATTCTGAACGGGTCTCCGTTCGAGATAGATAAGGATGATCGCAGGCATTTACTGGTCAGGGAACTTACCCAAAAGCACAACTGTGCTGCTGCCTATGTCAACCTCGTAGGTGGGCAGGACGATCTAGTTTTTGATGGTGACAGTATTGCCCTCGATAGCAAGGGCAACCTCGTGGCACGGCTAAAGCAGTTCAAAGAAGATCTATTGCTTATAGATCTTCACTCAAAAGATCAACTTGAGGTTGTTGGAGAACACTTCCTAACAAAACCTAATGATAATTGGCAAGCCTGGAACGCTCTGGTGACGGGACTGCGCGATTATGTTCGCAAGAACGGGTTCAAATCAGTTGTCCTTGGTCTAAGCGGTGGAATTGACTCAGCAGTTTGTGCGACTATAGCCGCGGATGCGCTAGGACCCGAGAACGTGTTCGGCGTATCAATGCCGAGTAGGTACTCCTCCGAAGGCTCAAAAAATGACGCCGAGGATTTAGCAAACCGACGAGGGCTGAATTACCAAGTTCAACCGATAGAAGAATTGGTAACTCCATTTGAAAGCCAGCTAGGGCTTACGGGTCTAGCAGCTGAAAACTTGCAGGCTCGTGTTAGAGGTGTAATTCTTATGGCACTTAGTAACAAGCACGGCATGCTCACCTTGACCACAGGAAACAAAAGCGAGTTGGCTGTTGGTTACTCCACGATTTACGGAGACACAGTTGGTGGATACGCTCCTCTAAAAGATGTGGAAAAAACTTTGGTCTGGGAGTTGGCTAAATGGCGAAACAGTTATGCCAAAAATAGAGGGGAAATAGAACCTATACCGGTAACTTCTATCGAGAAGGCACCTTCAGCAGAGTTGCGGCCCGATCAAACAGATCAGGACAGCCTACCCGCATACCACGAGCTCGATGCAATTCTTGAGGCATACGTAAACCAAAGAATGTCGGTTGTGCAGATTGTCAATCTCGGCTTTGATTTGGATTTAGTTGAAAAGGTTCTTGCCATGGTCGACCGCTCGGAATGGAAGCGTCGCCAAGGTGCGATTGGCCCAAAAATCACGGGTATGGCTTTTGGCAGGGATCGAAGATTACCAATCACAAATAAATACAAAGGCTGACTGCATGAGCGATTTGCATCCGAAAATAGTTAGGACATCGACGCTAGCTCAATTCAAGAACGAGGGGAAAAAGTTCTCCTGTTTGACCTCATATGATTTTCTCACGGCAGGAATCTTTGATGAGGCGGGCATTGAAGTCATACTGGTTGGCGACTCGGCTGCCGATAATGCTCTCGGCTACGAAACGACCCTGCCAATTACCATTGCCGAGATGATTCCTTTTGGCAGAGCGGTTGCCAGAGCTGTCAAGCGTGCACTTGTGGTAGTAGACATGCCTTTCGGTAGCTACGAAAGTGGAGCTGAAGTTGCCCTGACTAACGCCATCCAGCTGATGAAGTCAACCGGAGCAAGTTCCGTAAAAATTGAAGGTGGGGAAAGAAGCGCAAAGCAGATTGCTGCGCTAACTGAAGCTGGAATTCCAGTCATGGGTCACATCGGATTCACCCCGCAGAGTATTCATTCATTCGGTGGTGCTAAAGTCCAGGGGCGAGGAGATGACGCAGAGCGACTAATTGCAGATGCTTTAGCCGTTGAACAAGCTGGGGCTTATGCGGTTGTTCTGGAACTTGTGCCAAGAGATTTAGCCGAAAGAGTTACAAAGTTGCTGAAAATTCCGACAATTGGAATCGGCGCTGGTAACGGAACCGACGGTCAAATTCTGGTTTGGACGGACTTTGCTGGGCTATATCCAGGTAAGCCTAGAAAATTTGTTAAGCAATACCTGTCGCTTCGCGAAGACCTGCTAGAAGCGGCAACCAAGTACCGCAATGAAGTATCTAACGGCAGCTTCCCCGGAATAGAGAATTCTCACGATTGATCTTTATCCTGCTCATCTAGTTTTTGGTTACGCTCTTTTATGATCTCGTAAGCACGTTCAGCTTCCTCTTTTGTGGCGAACGGTCCAATTCGATAAATGGCCAACGTTTTTCGACCCTGCTCGACCTGATTCGTCTTGGTATTAAACCAATACTGCTTTGGCTTAGACAATTGGCACCTATCTACCTTGCTTGCCTGAATAACGCTGCTGTTGAATCTAAACTTATTCCATGCCGCGACAACCGCAAACTGGTCATTTAGTGCCAGGGAAGATCTCTCCGCGCCGGAGTGTACCGAGTCAGATCCCTAGACCGGAATATGTCGGTAAGCCAGCACCAGCGAGATTTATGGGTAGCCAAATAAAGTCTGCGGAACAAATTGAGAAGATTCGTAAAGCTGGCAAGATAGCAGCTCAGGCTATCGAACTCGTTGGCGAAAACGCGAAGGTTGGTGTTAGCACTGATGAGCTTGACGAAATTGCCCATGAGTTCCTAGTCTCCCAAGGCGCTTACCCATCAACTCTGGGATACCGTGGTTACCCAAAATCTATTTGCAGTTCCATCAACGAGGTTATCTGTCATGGAATCCCAGATGATACGAAACTGCTAGACGGCGACATCATCAACATCGATATCACCGCCTACCTGGATGGCTACCACGGCGATAGTAACCAGACATTTCTAGTTGGATCAGTGAAAGAAGAGGTTCGTTTGCTGGTCGAGCGAACGCGTGAGGCTCTTGCTCGCGGCATTGCGACGGTTGCTCCCGGTCGCCAGGTGAACCTGATTGGTCGTAGCATCGAAGCCTATGCCAAACGCTTCGGCTACGGAGTGGTAAGAGATTTCACTGGTCACGGAATTGGCGAAGCTTTCCACAGCGGACTGATAATCCCGCACTACGATTCAGCGCCACAGTATGACGATGTCATGGAAGTTGGTATGGTCTTTACCATCGAGCCCATGCTGACTCTTGGCACCCACAACTGGAAAATGTGGGACGACGGCTGGACCGTAGTTACAGCAGATAAGAGTATTACGGCTCAATTCGAACACACCATAGTGGTAACCGAAACTGGAGCTGAAATACTAACCTTGGCTTAGGAGTGCTATGAGCAAAAAAGCTATCGGAATTGACATCGGCGGCACCGGTATTAAAGGTGCTCTGGTGGATCTAAAGCGGGGGCGCTTAATTTCCGAACGAATTAGATACGCAACTCCAGATGGCGGAGCCCCGAGAGCAATTGCCGCAACGCTCAGAGAGCTGATTAGCCGTCTTCCAAATACTGAAGGGTTGCCGGTTGGTATTTGCTTCCCCGCCGTAGTCAGCCACGGCGTCACCATGTCTGCAGCGAACGTATCTAAAGAGTGGATTGGTTTGGATGCTGACAAACTCTTCGAAAAAGAGTTAAAGCGAACTGTGCATGTACTAAACGATGCTGACGCAGCGGGTTTAGCTGAAGCGAAATTTGGTGCAGCTAAAGACAAACGCGGTTTGATCATCATGGCAACACTAGGAACCGGGATAGGAACAGCACTTATCAACAACGGAAAACTTATTCCTAACTCTGAACTTGGGCATCTAGAAATCGACGGTGTTGATTACGAGAGCATGGCTTCTTTCGCAGCAAAAGAGAAGGCCAACCTCGGCTATGAAGAATGGGCGAAACGTCTTCAGAAATATTTCTCAAGGCTAGAAGCGCTATTCACCCCCGATCTTTTTATCGTAGGTGGTGGAGTTTCTAAGGAACATGAACTTTTCCTACCATTACTGAAGCTAAAGACACCAATAGTTCCAGCAGAGAACCGAAACAGCGCCGGAATACTCGGTGCGGCCCATTGGGCAAGAAAGAATTCAGTCGATTAGTTGGAGGGGTCGGCCGATACGCCGGGTTCTGTACCTTTCGGTGACGGCCATCTATCTAGCAACAGTGTTACCACTGTCATCAAGCGGTCTACCCGAAGACTTGAGCGAGCAGCTCTCAAGCGTCTTCTGTCTGACCTTGCTCCAAGCGAGGTTTACCTAGCTACCCTAGTCACCTAGGGCACTGGTGGTCTCTTACACCACCGTTTCACCCTTACCACTTTCGTGGCGGTCTACTTTCTGTTGCACTTTCTTGCGGTTCGCACCGAGTGGGTGTTACCCACCACTTCGCTCTTTGGAGCCCGGACGTTCCTCGTCAGTTTTACCTGCCGCGACCGTCTGGCCGACCCTTCCATTTCAAGAGTAGCCGAGCAGATTACAGATGACCAGAGTAATTTACGTAACTAACCTCAGCCGCTTCATCACCCCAGAAGCGCAGGACTGTTATTGAACAGGGCGATAGGCTTACCCGCCAGTAAGCTGACCACTCAGCCTCCAGTGCAGCTCTCAAAAAGCCCCGGATAGGCATAACGTGGCTAACCACAGCAATGGTTTGACCCTCATAGTTATCGAGTAAATGCTTTTTCGCCTTTTGAATTCTGCGATCAAATTCCTTGATTGATTCTCCGCCACCAGGCGGCGCCATGTTTATATCCCCCCGCCAGCGCTCAAAATCCTCGGGCCAGTTTTTTGCCACATCCTCACTGGTGTGGCCGTCCCAATCACCAAAGGAAATCTCCGCTAGGTCTTCGAGAATGGCTACCTCAAGGCCCAATTTGCGAGCAACAATTTCGGCCGTTTCTTTTGTTCTATTCAAAGGCGAAGATATCACCGCAACTGGTGCTGAAACTTTTGCTAACAATCCAATAGAACCAATCTTGGCAATCTCATCTGCGGCCTTAATGGCATCGAGCAGGCCCGCTTCGGATAGCGATGGATCTTCACCTCCCCTACCGGATATTCGATGGCTCTCGGTAAAGGCAGTTCTGCCGTGACGGAGAAGAACGATCGTGGTCAACTTCTTTGTGATGTCCCTTGGCGCTCTAACCGAGGAAGGTAGCAACGGGTTGTATTCGATATCGACGACTCTGGATTTTGAAGAACTACTTACGATGTTGATTGAGGAAGTGCCAGGCTCTGCCATGAACTTTCTCACGTCACTTTCTTCGGCGTCCATTGCTTCATTCGCCAGGGCATCAGCACGCAGGTTCTGTTCTCTGGGGACCCACTCAAAGGAAATGTCTACACCGTCAAGCTGCTTATGCAGTTCACTGCTGAGCTCTGCCATAGCTTGGTGCCTAATTTTCCAACGCCCCGACATCTGCTCAACCACTAGTTTGCTGTCCATTCGAACTAGCACCGATGCTCCAGGAGCAAGTTCTTTAGCTAACTCCAGCCCAGCGATTACCGCTCGGTACTCCGCGACGTTATTGGTTGCCACGCCAATAAAGATTGCAGCCTCGGCCAGAATTCTGCCGGTATCTGCGTCAATTACTAGCGCGCCGCTTCCAGCAGGACCTGGATTTCCTCTTGAACCGCCATCGGCTTCTACTATCACTTGAGCTATCATCGGATAATCAAGGCCTGACATTCAGGGCAGGCACCGATCTCATCTTCAGCTAGATTACCTAGAGCAACAATCGCACCCACGGTTAGCGTCATTCGGCAAGCAGTGCAGGCCCTGTCAACTACTTGTCCTACCGCTACCTGCCGAGTAGCAAGACTTTCATAGCGCTTTAGTACCTCACTAGGTATCTTTGCTAAAACAATTTCCCTATCCGCACTAGCCTTCCGACCAGAAGATTTGAGCGCATCCACTTTTCCTTGAATTTCTTTCCGAAGTTCATCGATTTTTCCTTGCAGTGAATCCCTCGCCTCAGCTACGACTTTGAGATTGGCTTCCGCAACCTCCAAATCTTGAAGCAGGGCTAATTCAAAGGTCTCCAGATCATCCTTGCGTTTAAGTAGCGAATCAATTTCGTTTTGTATTCCAATTGCATCTTTAGGTGATGAGGTGTTGTTTAACCTCAGCCGATCCCGATCTAACCGCTCCGTTACTAAACGGATGTCTTCCTCGGCGCGCTTTACTTCCGTTGCTAAATTCTCTGCGACAGTTCTGGCCTCAATTATCTCCCCCGCTGAATGGGCCAACTGATCGGTTAGTTCTTTCAATTCTGCGGAATCAATCAACTTGTTTATTTCATGTTTAAGTTGAGCGATCTCGAGATCCAGTTCAGAAAGCTTAAGCAGAGCCTGCTGACCGGCCCTATCCAGGTTCACTAAATACTCCTAGGCATGTTCAAGAGAAAATCGAAAACATCGGTGCGGATGTCACTTACTTGGATGTCAACTGGCAGGTCGGCCAATTCTTTAGCTGCTTGTTCTAACCAAAGGTATTCAGCGGCCCAGTGCGAGATATCTATAAGTGCAAAATCTTGGCCCCTTGCCTTAGCTTGTTGCAGTATTTCCTGAGCCGGGTGATGGCGAAGATCGGATGTGATGTAGACCTCCGCGGCTCGATCGAGAGCAACCTGCAAATAGGCATCGCCAGCTCCAGCGCAAAGTGCAACGGTGCTAATTTTGCGATCAAATTCACCGGCTACTCTCACTCCAGTTGCTGTTTGTGGCAAGGATTCATTAAGTAGTCCAGCTAATTCGCCAAGCACCAACGGTTTAGCGAGCTTTCCGATTATTCCAATTCCAGTACCATTTTGATTTGGAACTAAAGGCTCGGTCGCAGTAAGGCCAATCTTGTTAGCCAGTGCGGCTGAGGTTCCAGTTGGTTGACAGTCAGCGTTTGTGTGTGCGGTGTAAAGACTAATTCCAGATCTAATTAGATCAGCGAGCACAAAACCTTTACTGGTTTCTTCGGCAACTGAGGTAACCCCTCTTAGCAAAAGTGGATGGTGGGCAAGAATTAGATCTACCTTATTGGATTTTGCCTCGTCGATGATTTCGTCGGTAACATCAACAGAAAGCAGAATCTTCTTGATCTCTTGATTAGTTTTACCGGCGACAAGACCTACCACGTCCCAAGGCTCGGCTAGGTGATTAGGCCAGAGCTGTTCGAAACGACCAACCAGTTCACTTAGTAGCATCACTCTTGCCCAATGAAAATATCATTTAGCTGTTCGCGGCGTGACTCAACAGCAAGCACTTCCTTTTCCTGCTTTCGAATTTGCGGAATTCTAGCCAAAACGGTTAGCAGGCAAGCGAACAGGACGACGGAGCAGAGCGTTAGCGCTTGAGAGCCAAGACTTTGATCCAGCCCGATTCGCTCTGCTAGCAAGCCAGTGAACTCTAAGCCCATCAAATTGACTGGCACGAATACAAGCGCAAGACCAAGTGATGTGAACCAAACTACTAGTGACAGGATGTTGAATTTGCCATAAAAACCGTAAGCACGATTCAAGGACAACTCGTGGTAGGCAATCTTTCGAACAGCGACATCGGCTATTAACATTCCGATCCACCCGGAACTTAGGATTCCGGCGAGAACAGAAATGTTCAACAGGTATTCGACTGTCCGCAGTTCCGGTTGTTGCACAAACCATAATTGCACTAGGGAAACTAGAAATACTGCAAGGGTTGTCGAAAGTACCCTGCTTCTTATTCTTACTAAAGCAATTAGATCAAGCGAGAGGCTCTTCAAGCTGAGCACTCCGGCGTAGATCAACGAAATGACAACAGCAACAATCAAAACCGAGGAAGCCCAAGTTGGCAATGACGATACTAGCGCTCTAATAGGCCCTAATTCATCAACTGCGACAGCGCTTGTGAGTGCTCCAGCGATGAATGCGTAGCCAATAATCGAAACGATTAGCGGGATTAGTGCTTGGCTTGCTAGGACCGCAAGGAATACTTTTACTCCTCTTGGTTTCATCGGTACAGCCTTGGACAGGTTAGGGGCCAACTCAACCCATAGCAACAACTGAACGGCTATGATCAGTGCAATCGCCGCAAGGGATTCGCTACTGACAAAACCGATACCTACCGTCGCAAAACTTAAAGGACGCTGGGCCATACCAATGAGCGATACCAGAAGCGCAGCAAAAGCTGAAAGGCTAAGTATCAGAAGAGTTATCCTGGACGCTTTTCCTCGCAACAGGGACACTGCCAACACGATCGCCAAAACCACTAAGCCAAATAGATAGCCAGCTGTAATTCTGACTCCTCCAAGATTTGTCAGCACCGTATCAAATGGAAGCAATTGCGAAAAAAGACCATCAACAAAAACTGGCAGCAAAGCCAAGATCACTGCGCTTAGTATCAGCCTAGAAATTGTCAATAAGCTAAGTGGGAAGGAGTTACCCCAAACTCCAAAAACCGCTCTAGAGATTACCGCTGTTGAAAGACCGCTACGCTTACCCGCAAGAGCTGCGGTTGCAATAAGGGCACCCGAGGCTAGGTAGCCCACTGTCAGATCCACAATCACACTCTGCGCGGATAGTCCTAAACCAAAAAGAACCAGAGAAAATAGCATTGGCGTTAAAACTGCAGAAGCACCTAACCACACCAACAATTGGGAGATAGGTTTGCGGTTGCGATGTTCATCACCAGGGACGACGAGATTCGCTGGACCAGTTTCGTCAACTGTATCCTTATCCTCGATCGCGGTGGCTTCCTCCTCGGCTGCTGCTGCAGTGAGCAACCTTTCAAAATCTGTAGGCGTCTCAGTTCCTTCCGGTGTTAATTCCTCCGCAACGCTTACTTCTTCAATAATCTCGATAACTTCAACAACTGCCTCAATTTCTGGCTCCACTGGAGCTTCTTCGATGGGCTCTGATTCTTCAGGCTTTGTAAACCAACTAAATTGTTCTGGTTCCTTGCCCTGCGATACTTGCTCCTCTGTTTCGACCGGATTAGCAAATTGGATCTGGTCCGTTTGTGGAACAAAATCTTTACCTTGGAATTTGGCCAACGCGGCGATTGCCTCGGCGGAGCCTTCGGCTTCCATTTGCTCAACCCAGGCCTCTAATTCGGCATCCTCTTGGGCTCTGAGCGCTTCCTGGGCGACCAGGAGATCCATGACTGCTTCCATACCATCATGGCTGGAAGTGGCTTCATTGACCTTTTTGGCTAGTTCTTCATCGGATAGTGAACGCCGAACTGGCGGCTGATAGCGGCTTGATTCCATGGACAAATACTACCGCTAGCGGGAAACGTTGCCATCTAAGGCCGTATAAGTCAAAAAGTGGGCCCTACCGGGCTCGAACCGATGACATCCACGGTGTAAGCGTGGCGCTCTACCAACTGAGCTAAAGGCCCGACTCTCGACTTCGTCACCAGAAATTCTGGCAACTAGAAAACTATACCGCAGGCTAGCTTGCCAATGAAGCCAAAGCTCGATCGTATTCGTCGAGTGATCGTGGTTGTCCAACCGCCGTGACAAATTTGGCAACTAGAACGCCATCCTTGTCTATAACGAAGGTGGCACGATTGGCTATGCCGTGTTCCTCTAGGAAAACCCCGTAATTCTTGGCAACTTGCCCATGGGGCCAGAAATCAGCCAAAACCGAGAATTTGTAGCCTTCTTGCTCGGCAAAGACCTTCTGGACGAACTTAGAGTCGACGGAGATGGCCAGAAGCTCTACATCCGCTCTCTCAAAACGAGCGAAATTATCCCTAATTTCGCAAAGCTCGCCAGTGCAAATCCCCGAGAAGGACAACGGGTAGAACACTACGACCACCGGCTTTTGCCCCCTGAAACTGGATAAGGCTACCTGCTCGCCGAATTGGTTAGGCAGGGTGAAATCTGGTGCTAAATCCCCGATTATTAGTGACATCTTCCGCTCCTTTGAGTTGCTCTGTCTAAATAGACTAACGCCTAATAAAGAAACCCTAAACTTACTAAGGGACCTAATCAAGGTCTCCTAACCCATGATTATTTAAGTCAAGGCTCAACCCGAAAGTCTTGCATCGAATAACCGAAACGAGGATTTGTTGTCCGCGAACAACCAGGACGCTTACCCGCTAAGCAACCCAGACCGTGATCCAGAAGAAACACGCGAGTGGCTTGAGTCTCTTGATGCTTTAACCAAAGCTCATGGAGTAACTAGAGCTCGCGAAATTATGCTGAGTCTGTTGAAGCGATCCCATCAGCTGAAATTAAATATTTCAACGGATTCTCTAGCTACCGATTACATCAATACCATCCCTACCGAGGAAGAACCGGAGTTTCCTGGCGATGAAGTAATCGAGCGGACTTATCGGGCATGGATGCGATGGAATGCAGCAATCTTGGTTCACCGCGCTCAGCGACCAGGCATTGCAGTGGGTGGGCACATCTCAACTTTTGCATCTTCGGCATCGTTATACGAAGTCGGTTTTAATCATTTCTTTAAGGGGCAAGATCACCCTTCCGGTGGCGATCAAGTATTTATTCAAGGTCACGCAAGTCCCGGTCCATACGCTAGAGCTTTCTTGGAAGGGCGTATCTCAGAGGCGCAAATGAATGGCTTCAGGCAAGAGAAATCGCACATCGGTGGTGGCCTATCCTCATATCCGCATCCACGTTTGATGCCTGAGTTCTGGCAATTTCCAACTGTCTCTATGGGCATTGGACCTATCAACGCGATTTATCAAGCGCAATTCAATCGCTACCTAGCCGGTCGCGGATTCAAGGACACCAGTGAACAACATGTCTGGGCATATCTCGGCGATGGAGAGCTAGATGAAGTCGAATCAAGAGGAGCTCTTCAACTTGCGGCTAACGATCAACTCGACAATCTAACTTTTGTTGTTAACTGCAACCTGCAGCGTCTTGATGGTCCTGTGCGAGGTAACGGAAAGATTATTCAAGAGCTTGAGGCTTTCTTCAAAGGTGCAGGTTGGAATGTCATCAAGGTTGTTTGGGGACGTGAGTGGGATGCACTGCTAGCCAAGGATACCGACGGAGCTTTGATTGACCTGATGAACGCCACTCCAGATGGCGATTTCCAAACGTACAAGACTATGGACGGAGGTTTTATCCGTGAAAACTTCTTCGGCAGAGACTCGAGAACTGCAGCGCTAGTAGCCGACATGACCGACGCTCAAATCTGGGCCCTAAAGCGCGGTGGTCACGACTACCGCAAGATCTACGCTGCTTATCAGGCTGCGCTAGCTCACAAGGGTCAGCCAACAGTAATCCTTGCCAAGACGATCAAGGGTTACGGTCTTGGTAAAGCATTCGAAGGCCGAAATGCGACCCACCAGATGAAGAAGCTCACTCTAGAGAACCTAAAGTCGTTCCGTGACGACATGAACATCCCGATCACCGATGCTCAACTTGAAGCAGACCCTTATCAGCCGCCTTACTACAAACCTGCCGATACTGCACCCGAAATCGAATACATGCATGAGCGAAGAAGAGTACTCGGTGGATACATTCCAGAACGTAGAAGCAAGTATGTCAGTTTTGAACTGCCAGAGGATAAGGCTTACGAGGTTGCCAAGGAAGGTTCTGGAAACCAAGCGGTGGCAACCACCATGGCATTTGTTCGACTACTAAAAGATCTACTGAAAACTCCGGGACTCGGACCAAGAATAGTGCCGATTATTCCCGACGAAGCCAGAACTTTTGGTATGGATGCTTTCTTCCCGACCGCAAAAATCTATAACCCGCGCGGCCAGCATTACATCTCGGTCGACCGTGAATTACTTTTGTCCTACAAGGAAAGCGAAGCAGGCCAAATCCTGCACACCGGAATTAATGAAGCTGGTTCTGTTGCGGCTTTCACTGCAGTTGGAAGCTCGTATGCAACCCAGGGACAACCGATGATTCCGTTTTACGTTTTCTATTCAATGTTTGGTTTCCAACGAACTGCGGATGCAATCTGGGCTGCGACCGACCAACTATCGCGTGGATTCCTTATCGGAGCTACGGCAGGAAGAACTACGCTCACCGGTGAAGGGCTGCAACATGCTGATGGGCACTCTCCGATCATGGCGGCCACAAATACCGCAGTAATAACCTACGACCCTGCCTACGGTTATGAGATCGGTCACATCATTCGTTCAGGACTAGAGCGCATGTATGGCGGCACGCACCCCGATCCAAATGTGGTTTACTACCTCACCGTTTACAACGAGCCAATTCTGCAACCGGCTGAGCCTGAGAATGTTGACGTCGATGGCATCCTCAGAGGTATTCACCGAGTAAGTAAAGGCGCTGAGCTTACTAAGAAAGCTCAGATTCTTGCCTCTGGTGTTGCCTTACCTTGGGCCTTTGAAGCACAGAAACTTCTATTGGATGACTGGGGTGTTTCCGCAGACATCTGGTCGGTAACTTCTTGGACTGAACTTCGAAGAGACGCCCTCAGTAAAGACGAGCAACGCTTCCTAAACCCAGGTCAAAGTGTTCCGCTTCCTTACATCACCAATAAACTTGTCGGCTCGCCAGGTCCATTCCTTGGCGTAAGCGACTACATGCATCAGGTTCCAGATCAAATTCGCAAGTGGATTCCAGGCGAGTATGCAACCCTCGGTGCTGATGGTTTTGGATTCTCGGATACCAGAGCTGCAGCCAGACGCCACTTCAAGATTGATGGTCCATCAATCGCCACTAGAGTGTTGCAGCAGTTGGCCTCTAGAGGCGAAGTTCCAGAGGATGCTCCGCTCAAAGCAATCGAGAAGTATCGACTTCTAGATGTTGCAGCCGGCACTAGCGGTGCCACAGGTGGAGACGCCTAAGCCGATGATTGCAATTGCCTGCCCAGGACAAGGTTCCCAAAAACCTGGCTTCATGCATAGTTGGTTGGAATTACCGCAGTATCGCAAAGACATAGAACTAATGTCAGATGCAATTGGATTGGACCTCATCGCCCACGGAACTAAAAGCGATGAGGACACTATCCGGAACACCGAAATTGCCCAACCGCTGATTGTTGCGGCCAGCATAGCAACTGCCAACCTAATTGATTTTGGTAGGGCTGACGCAGTGGTCGGACACTCCGTTGGTGAGGTCGCCGCCGGTTATGTTGCAGGGGTTCTGAGCATGACGGATGCCATTAGATTGGTAAACCTTCGTGGGCAGGCGATGGCAAGAGCCGCAAAGACTTCCGAAGAAACTTCGATGGCAGCGATACTTGGTGGTGAGCCTGAGCAGATTGTCGCTCACTTGGCTAAATTCAATTTGACTCCGGCTAATTACAACGGTTCCGGTCAGATAGTTGCCGCTGGACTAAAAGCCGACATCGAATTAATGTCGCAAGATCCTCCGCCGATGGCGAAAGTAATTCCACTATCTGTCTCTGGAGCATTTCACACTAAGTTCATGCAGCCAGCGGTTGCAGAATTGCAGAAACACATTGCTGAAATCACACCGATGCAACCCAAAACAAAGCTCTTTTCAAATCAAAAAGGTCAACTAGTTCCAACTGGTGAGAAATTCCTTGATCTTCTTGTTGGCCAGGTTGCTAACCCGGTGCGCTGGGATCTATGCATGCAAGCGATGTCAAGCAATGGCATCAGAGCGGTTATTGAACTCTCCCCCGCCGGCACATTAGCTGGATTAATTAAGCGTGGCATGGAAGTAGACAATTTGATTGCTCTGCGCGAACCAGCCGATTTGGAAAGCGCCAACTATGCCTTATCAGGAGCGAGAGAATGACCCAGCCGAAACTTAAGCAATTCGAAAGCGTCTCCTTCAGCCGGATATATTCGCTTGGTGCGGCCAGGGGAAATCTGGTCGTTAGTAATGACGATGTTGCTGGTCCCATTGACTCATCAGACGAATGGATCAGACAACGCACTGGAATTATCTATCGCCGACGGGCAGACAAGAACCAATCTCTCATGGACATGGCTGTTGCAGCATCTAAGCAAGCTATTGAGCGAGCCGGTATATCGCCGTCGGAGATTGGAGCGGTTATTTTCAGCACCATTAGCCACCCTTACCAAACCCCTTCAGCCGCAACACAATTAGTTGAACTTATCGGAGCTAGTCCAGCCCCAGCCTTTGACATTTCCGCTGCCTGTGCTGGCTACTGCTATGGAATAGCCCAAGCTGATGCCTTAGTGCGATCGGGCACTGCCAAATTTGTTCTTGTTGTGGGTGCAGAGAAATTATCTGATTTTATTGATCCAACCGATCGATCGATTTCATTCCTCCTAGGCGATGGAGCGGGAGCGGCCGTTGTAGGTCCAAGCGACTACCCGGGTATCGCCAAAACTGTCTGGGGCTCTGATGGGGCCCACTGGTCCTCGGTTAGCATGACCGCCTCTCTTTTGGAACTTCGCGATGGTTCAGCTAGTTGGCCAACACTTCGCCAAGACGGACAGACTGTGTTTCGTTGGGCTGTCTGGGAGATGGCTAAGGTAGCTCAGCAGGCTCTTGACGCTGCTGGGGTAAGCGCAGATCAGCTTTCAGCCCTAGTAACCCACCAGGCCAACATGAGGATTATTGACGAGATGGTCAAGCAACTAAAACTTCCAGACAGCGTTGCGGTTGCAAGAGATATCGTCTACACCGGAAACACATCCGCTGCCAGCGTGCCGCTGGCAATGGATCAGTTACTGGCCGACGGAGTCGTAAAACCTGGCGGATTGGCTCTGCAGATAGGCTTCGGCGCTGGTCTAGCCTTCGCGGCCCAAGTAGTGGTTCTGCCCTAAACTTGTATAGTAAGCAAACAACCAAGGAGTAAATTAATGGCACTATCACAGGATGAAGTTCTAGCTGGCCTCGCTGAGCTAATCAACGAAGAAACTGGAATCGACACAGATTCGGTAAAGCTGGACAAGTCTTTCTCTAACGATTTGGACATTGACTCCATTTCGATGATGACAATCGTCGTAAACGCGGAAGAGAAATTCGGCGTTAAGATCCCCGACGAGGAAGTCAAGAACCTCATGACCGTAGGTGATGCAGTGAATTTCATCACCTCCGCACAGGGCTAAGTCAGTCACTTGACTCAAAAGATTGTTGTCACTGGAGTTGGCGCGACCACGCCACTCGGTGGCGACGTCAAAACTAGCTGGCAGGCATTACTTGAGGGTAAATCGGGGATACAGACTCTTGATTATGAATGGGTAGCTAGATACGAGATTCCGGTAACTTTTGCTGGGGTGGCAAAAGTGGCGGCTAATGAGATTCTCACCCTCCAAGAAACCAAGCGACTGGATCCGTCAAGTCAGTTTGCACTGATTGCAGCGCGCGAAGCCTGGGCAGATGCCGGCATTACTGATGTAGATCCAATCCGACTGGCCGTGGAATTCGCAACTGGTATCGGCGGGGTTTGGACTTTGCTTGATGCATTTGACACGCTAAAGGAAAAGGGGCCGCGTCGTGTTCTTCCGATGACCGTTCCGATGCTAATGCCGAATGGACCGGCAGCCGCTATCGGCATGGACATCGCTGCCCGCGGAGGTGTGCGAACAGCCGTTTCGGCCTGCGCCTCCGGCACCGAAGCTATAGTAAACGCAATAACTCGATTACAAAGCGGAGAAATCGATGTAGTGCTAGCCGGCGGTTGTGAGGCAGCGATTCATCCACTGCCGGTTGCGGCTTTTGCTTCAATGCAAGCTCTCTCCAAGCGCAACGATGAGCCCGAAAAGGCCTCTAGACCCTATGACATCGATCGAGACGGATTTGTAATGGGTGAAGGTGCTGGTGCCTTAGTTTTGGAAACCGAAGCCCACGCTAAGGCTAGAGGTGCAAAGATTTACGCTGAGTTGGCTGGCGGTGCTGTCACCAGTGATGCCTATCACATCACCGCCCCGGATCCAGAAGGTAGCGCTGCCGCTAGAGCTGTGCTTGCCACCCTAAAGATGGCAGGGGCGAAGCCTGAGGATGTTGCCCACATTAATGCTCACGCCACCAGCACTCCTGTCGGAGATGTCGCGGAATACATAGCTCTGAAAAAAGTTTTTGGTGAATCGCTGAAGAACATACCGCTATCTGCTACCAAGTCATCCACCGGACACCTTCTCGGTGGTGCCGGAGCGATAGAGGCAGTGTTTACTGTTCTTGCCTTGAAGCATCGTGTTGCACCTCCGACACTGAACTTGGATAACCCAGATCCGGCTATCGAGTTAGACGTTGTAACTTCACCACGAGAGCTCGGCGATAACATCCTGGCTATTTCAAACTCTTTTGGTTTCGGCGGTCACAACGCTGTAGTAGCTTTCCGCAGCTATAACTAAACGGCGCGGTGAATCAGAGCAACATTCTCCTGATACCGAGCTGCCCGAAACGGCTCTAAAATATCGTCCCAGGCCTGTCCAAGCAGGATTCTCAGCAGGCGTCCCAATTCCCTATGATTTCCTGCGGATTGCTCAAGCGCAGTCCTGATACGATCCTCGCTAATCATGATTTCCCCTGCGGCATTTGTTTCTGCACGAAAAACTCCAAGTCCAGGAGCCACCATAAACAAAGCACCAGCCTCCTTCCCCAGCTGCATCGCATCAAGGTAAATTCCCTCAATACGGGCTAACTGGCTTACCAGATCCTCAAATTGAAGCGATGCTAGTTTTAGCGTTATTTCGCCTTTTACCGAGCCAATCAGAAGAGCCTGATTTGACCAAGCTATTTCAATTTCTGGCAGATGCCTATCAAATAAGTCGAGACTTGCGCCAGGGCAGGCGTGGATGACTAGGGTCGTTGCGACCAAATTCCTCGACATGTTTGACCTCCGAAACTCTTTGCTAGGTGCGTCTTCCCCAACGTCCTGGCATGTTCCGGAGACTTTTAGATTACGTTGCTTTGGCTAAATCCGCAATTCCTAACTTCCCGCTGGCTAGCATAGAAACTAAAGGTAGAGAGGTGGGCTATGGCAAAACTGTATTTCCGCTACGGCGCAATGAATAGCGGTAAGAGCACCGCCCTGCTTCAGGTGGCCCACAACTACGAAGAACGAGGTCAGCAGGTCCTAATTGCTAAACCAGCTGTTGACACCAAAGGAGACTCAACAATTGTTTCTCGCCTGGGTGTAGACCGACGAGTTGATTTTTTAGTTACCCCCGGAGATGATCTTCGAAAGCTTACCCACGAGCGAGCCAACGACTCGTTGATTATTCCAGGCATTAAGAACCTCTCCTGCCTGCTCATCGATGAAGCGCAGTTCCTATCTAGGGAGCAGGTGGATCAGGCTTTTGAACTGGCGGTTTTAGACAACGTTCCGGTGCTCTGCTATGGAATTAGAACAGATTTCCTAACCAATGGCTTTCCAGGTTCGCTGAGACTCATGGAAATGGCTCACTCTCTTGAAGAGTTAAAAACAATTTGCCGCTGCGGGAGAAAAGCGATGTTTAATGGTCGCAAGCTAGATGGTGAGTTTATTTTCGTCGGCGATCAGGTGGCTATCGACGGTGTCCAAGTGACATACGAGTCGCTCTGCGGTGTCTGTTACCTAAACGAACGTGGCTAATGGTAATTAAGCTGCATAACGGCAAAATATATTTAGGGAACAACAAATACAGTTCTGTCATTTATGTTGACGAATCCGGAGTAATTTGCCCTGAAACTGATTTCCTCGAGTCAACCGAGCAAAGCGAATTTGATCTAAAAGGAAATTTCATGGTCCCCGCATTCAGAGATGCACATGCGCATCCGCTTTTTGCCGGTCGTGAACTTCTCGGAGCAAACATCACTGGACTATCAACAGTTCAAGACATTGGCGAAGCTCTGCTGAAATTTCGAGCCACAAATAGACAACTTGGCTGGCTCGATGCTGCCAGTTACGACCGCAATCTAACCGGTGAAAAAACGCGCCAGTCTCTGGATGAATTCATATCAGATATCCCAGTGGTGCTTCACGCCGAAGATCACCACACCCTTTGGGTTAACACCAAGGCACTGGAAGTTGCCGGCTTGATGAAAGGGACATTGCCTGAACTAACCGAGGGAGGAATTGATCTGGGTAGCGATGGACTACCGACTGGAATTCTGCGCGAGTGGCAGGCAATGCAACTAGTTTTAGCACTGGCCCCGAAATTGAGCCTAGAACAGGACGTCACTGCCCTACTTGCTGCTGAAAAGCTCCTGCTAGCCTCAGGAATCATAGAGGTGCAAGATGCCTGGATTGAACGAGGCATGGCTGAGGTATACCTAGCGGCGGCAGAGCGACTCCAAATCAGTTACAAGCTTGCCTTTCGAGTTGATGCCAAGAGTTTTGCTGCTGACTTTGAATACGCAGAGAGCCTGCTCCCCCGTTTCAACGCATTACCTAACATAAGCTGTCAAGCGATCAAGTTCTTTGTTGACGGGGTTTTCGGATCAGCCACAGCTGCTGTGCTTGATCCTTACGCTTCAACCGGAGGCTTTGGTGACCTGAACTGGCACTTGGAGGATTTGGTAACGGCAATTACTAAAACCCACCAAGCAGGGTTACAGGCACACATACACGCCATCGGCGATAAGGCTGTGGAATTCAGTTTGACCGCTCTAGCCAGCGCTGAACCAGGTAAACACCATCCAGTTATTGCTCATGCAGAACTAACCAACCCCAAAATCATCGAGACTGCTAAAAAGCAGAATGTTGTGCTCTGCATGCAACCTTTCTGGGCTCAATACAACGGCATGCTCAATTCTTGCAGTGTTCATCTAGGTCAACAGCGGCTTGATTCACTCTACGCAATTCGCTCAATGCTGGAGCAGGGCCTAGTAGTCGCATTCTCAAGCGATTGGCCGGTTTCCAGTTACAAACCGCTTGATGGAATTACAGTTGCAATCCACCGACGATTTAGCCCAGATCAGCCGAAACACAATCCCAAACAGGCCATCAATCTGGAGCAATCACTTGATGCCTATAGTTCGTCAGTTTGCAAAATGCTTGGCAGTAACTCTTCTGGCACCCTTGAGGTAGGCAACCCATTTGATGCGGTCATGCTGTCGAAAGATCTTACAAAGCAAAACCTCGATGGCTTTTTGGCCACCGAGGTTTTAGCTGTCTATGCTGCTGGTTCTAGGTTATTTCCAAATAACCATCATTGACAGGGCTGGAACAGTTACCTTACCGGTTGATTTTCCAGCAACGTTCAATGTTCTCAGAGTCTTAGTGCCAGCAGTGTTCTTATCGACTACGACCTTGTATGAGCCCTTAGGCACATAGAAGGTTGCTGACTTGGTTGGGTTTGAATTCGCCAAAACAACAATGCTTGACCAGCTGTCGCCAACTGCCTTGCCATTGATCTTCCAGCCAAGTTGACCGAAAGTGCCGTCTAGGAACTCAACGTTCTCCATGATCTTGTCAGCCGAGGTCATTCTGAAGGCCTTGTGAGCCTTTCTCAGCGCAATCATGCCCTTGATGTAATTGACCTGTGAAGCGTAGGTGATTCGGTCACCCCACTTCAGTGAATTCACCTGGTCAGTTGAGTTATAGCTGTTCTTGTTGTAGGTCTTTGTTACTGGATCCCACTTGGTGCGCATAAACTCTTGACCAGCCTGGATAAATGGAATTCCTTGCGAAACAAAGAGGATAGCGTTACCCAGCTTCTGAGTTTCGACCAATCTTGCTGTCGGAATGGACTTACCCATACTCATTCTCAGCTTGTCGAAGAAGGTAGCGTTATCGTGCGACTCGATGTAGTTGACCGTTTGGCCAGGCTCGATACCACCAATCCATTCACCGGCAAGTCCTGGGAATGGGGCGTTACCTACGATTCCCGATTGAATGCTGGCGAACTGCCCGTATCGACCGCTAACCCAGCCAAGCTCATCATTGGCCCAGACCCCACCTTTCATACCGTCACGAATGATGGAATTAAACGTAGCGATACCCGGGATCTTCGAACTATTTGCAAAAGTTGCACGTTGCGACTTAGGCAAAGTTCCCATGTCCCAACCTTCACCGAGAGTGATGATGGTTGGATCAATTTCATTGAGTTGCTTGCGGATTTCGTTCATTGTGGTGATGTCAATCAGGCCCATTAGATCGAAACGATAGCCATCCATTTTGTATTCTTCGGTCCAGTATCGAACTGAATCTTGGATGTACTTACTGACCATCGGGTTTTCGGTGGCAGTGTCGTTACCACAACCAGAACCACTGGTCTTTACGCCGGTGGCATCTCGTCTGTACCAGTAACCAGGTACCAACTTCTCAAAGGAGAAATTGGTGCTGTCCTGAACGTGGTTGTAAACAACGTCCATAATCACTCGCAGCTTATTATCGTGCATAGCTTTGATGGCAGTCTTCAACTCACGAATTCGAGCCTTTGGATCGGCTGCATTTGACGAATATGATCCCTCAGGGACGTTGTAGTTCTTCGGGTCGTAGCCCCAGTTGAACTGGTTTCCCAGACCAGTTTCATCCACAGAACCAAAATCATAGATCGGCAATAACTCAACGTGGGTTACACCGAGATCCTTGATGGAAGAAAGGCCAGTGAGTGTGGTTTTACCCTTTGAGGTGAACTTAGTATTTTGTTCAGTAAAGGCAAGGTATTTACCCTTATTAGCCGAAGATACACCGCTTGTCTTATCAATCGATAAGTCCCTGACGTGCAGCTCATAAATTATGGCGTCAGTTGGATTACCTGTTGAGAAGTTATTCGGTCTTTGGTGTTCATCCCAGCCCACTGGATCAGTTGATTCCAAATCAACTACAACACCACGATCACCATTAATAGTCGTGGCTCTGACATAAGGGTCGATTGCCTCATTTACCTTGGTACCGAATTTTGCTCGATACATGTAAATAGTGCCATCCTGGTTTCCGTTCAAAGTGTATGTCCAGGTACCTTTAACGCTCTGCTCCATCTGATAAACGTTAGAAGGTTCTGTGGCTGAGGCACTAGCGTAAGTTACTAATTCAAGTTGATCGCTGGTTGGAGCCCAAACTCTAAAATCAGTTTTCTCTGCTGAATACGTATTTCCAAGGTCATTTCCTGAATAGTAATACTGGTCGTTGAATTCTTGTAGATTCCAAAGCGAACCTAGATCAGATTCCTGCTCCCCGTAAGTCGGGTGACTGATGTTATAGACACTTCCAATTCGAACATTCTCGGCTAGGTTCATCGTTGCCGTGAATCCGGCGCTTGCATTACCGGTAAGTGCTGACCAGCTAGCAATGGTAACCGGCTGATTCAGAGAATCGCGCAGTTCGAAGTTTGCCTTCTCTGCATCTAAGTTGAAGCTGTTGTCAAAAGTAAGCTTTATTTCTTTGAGACCTGTGACACGAGCAGCCAATAGCATCGGTTCTGATGACGGTTTTTTGGTCCAGATGAATTTCGAACCGCTCTTCACCCAAATCTCTGCGGTAGGAATACCATCGCGATCAACAAAGTTTCTAATGAAGCGGTCACCATCTGGGTCTTTGTCCCAGTTAGCGGTCCGAATGATAAATCCAATTGCTTGCGCGTTAGCTGAGCCAGGTAGATCCCAAGTACCCTTTGCCCCGTAATCATCTAGAACGTAGTTGGCACCGTTTTTATCAAATTCATAAGCCTTACCATCAGCACCATCCCACCACATCCAGACGTTCCAAGGGTTGTACTTGGTTGGATCGGGCTTTTGGTAGTGGATGATAACTCGCTTATCACCGGCAGCTCTAGATGGTTGAGCATCGATTGCAACAAGACCGGTCAATGCCACGAAAAGGGACAGAATAAGGCCGATTAGGCGCTTAGGTGAAGCAGAAATACGCACAATTTTCTCTTTCCATAAGGGGTTAATTAGACTGTAAGCGTTTACCTACCCTTTTCACAGCCAACTCAAGATTCTCTAAGGGAGTCGTTACCTAAAAGTTATCTGGTGGGGCGTGCG
>CAYMYB010000008.1:0-60091 GCA_964394575.1 uncultured Rhodoluna sp.
GTTTTCCACAACCCGAGGTTTTGCCCTAGACTTAGAAGGCCAGCGGGAGTGGCGAAATTGGCAGACGCACTAGATTTAGGTTCTAGCGCCTATGGCGTGTGGGTTCAAGTCCCACCTTCCGCACCGGTGAGGTCGACAACTTGTCGGCCTCTTCTAATTTAAGCTGACGAGGGCTTCGAGAGCAGCGCCAGCATCAATAATCCCAGCACCGCAGAAGCCGGTTTCATATTCAGAGCCATCGGTCAGCTCTACTGTGGCAAGAAGATCAGCACAAGAACTACCTGGAGCAAACGGTTTGGCTGTTATGCGAATAATGTCCCAAGCCAGCTCCTCATCCAAATCAGGCCTTATCGAATACATCAAGGCAAGCACTCCGG
Organism: uncultured Rhodoluna sp.; assembly: GCA_964394575.1. Taxonomy (GTDB): domain Bacteria; phylum Actinomycetota; class Actinomycetes; order Actinomycetales; family Microbacteriaceae; genus Rhodoluna. Next base: position 378 of record CAYMYB010000008.1, read on the forward strand.
CTGCAATCGGGGAAGCCATCGACGTCCCCACTTCGCTTGCATAAGTTGGATCACCTGCCTGTCTTAGACCAGAATTCCAAGTTGAAAGAATTCCGCCATCGGCAGGTAAGTTCTCATCGGGCACTTCATCTCCACCTGGTGCAGAAATATCGACACCGATGTATGCGCCGTACCTTGCATCCCAATATGAATGATTGCTATAGCTGGTGCGATCTCCGTAATACCCGGTCGCTCCAATAGTGATATTCCCTAAGCAATTGCCTGGATACGACTCGCTGGCATTCTTATCGTCATTTCCAGCAGAGGTCACCATTGAAATATTCCTAGCCTTAGAGGCATCAATAGCCAACTGGGTTGGCGAAGACTTACCGCAAGTGCTAAATACTTCTGAACCTATGGAGAGATTGATAACTTTGGCAATATTTTTGTTTAGCGGAACGCCGGTGATTGGAACACCAATCGCCCAATTTATTCCAGCGGCAATATCGGATTCACTGCCGCCGTTGACTCCTAATACCCGAATCGGTGAAATGCTGACCCCCGGCGCTACACCAGTAATACCGATTGAGTTTGCGCTGGCAGCAATTATCCCAGCAACGTGGGTACCGTGCCAGCTGCTGTCGCGACTACCAGAAGTGGCGTAATCACCCGGGTCGGTTGGATCGGCATCACGACCAGGTTGGTAATCACGTGAGTTACTGTCGGAAAGAATAAAGTCGTAACCCGCTACAACATTCTCATTCAGGTCAGGGTGGGAAGTGATTCCGGTATCTAGAACTGCAACAACCACACTTGGGTTACCTTTTGTGATTTTCCACGCCGGCTCGATGTTGACTCCATATTCTGAAGTCAAATACCACTGCTCGCTAAACATCGGATCGACTGTTTCTGAAATCGGATTTGAACTTGCACTGCCTTTTGAATTTGTCGCAGTGACCACGACCGTGTATTTAACCTGGGCCTGCAACCCGCTGAGCAGGCAACTATTTGAACTTGTGCTACAAGTTAAGCTTTGACTTCCAGAAGCGGAAGCAGTTACCGAGTAGCTGGTAGTTAATCCGCCTTTCTGGGAGGCCGTTTGGGTTAACCAAGTAACTCTCGGATTTACCGAAGTTATCTGCCCGGAGCTCTGCAGGATCGGCGCCTTCGGTGCAGTCGTAGGCTTAAAACTGACAGTGCTCGAGAATGCGCTAACCGCCATGAACCTGCCGTTTGAGGTTTTAGTAACGGCAGCAACTCTGAATTTAGCCAATTGCCCAGCAATCAAATTCTTAGAAATAGTGGCTGAGGTGCTCTTACTCTTAGTATTACTAACCAGCGTCTTCCAAGAATTTGTGCTCGAATCAAACTGTGAGATGCGGTAGCCCCAAATTAGACCGCCATTCAATCTCGTCGGTGCAGACCAGCTAAGACGTATTTTTGGTTCCAGTGGGGCACTCGAAGTCCAGGCATCGGCTGCCAGCAACCTTGTTGGTGCGGCACTGGGCTTTAAGTTACTAAGCTTTGGGCCTGTTAGGGAACTAGCCTCAGTGAGCAGATGATCGAGGTAAATCGCCTCGATCCTGGAATCCAGAGTTAATTTTTGTGCCAGAGCGCGGGCCGCGATTTCATCTAAAGGTTTGGGAAACCTTGCAGCCCATAGGCCAAGCCCTAGGTCAGCAGTTGTATCAACTTGGCCTGCTAATACATCAAGGCCTACTAGATTCCCAGAACTGTCTAAAGCCGAAACGTTATCTCGGTACTGAATGACGAGTCCGACAACCGGTTGATCGGCATAGCTTTGTTCACTTAAGACTTCTGCCCTGGCTTTACCGGACAGTGCAAATATCGAGCCCGCAGCAGCAAGCACAATGCTTGTAATAATCGCAACGGTTCTCCATATGGCTACCATGCCTAAACCTTACTCTTCGCCGCTGAAAGTTTCCTGAAATAACTCACAGGCTCCTCTGCATCAGAATAGTACCTAGCCAGCGATTGAACTTGAAGCCAACTTTGCCAAGGTGTCCCTGGCGCTTAAAGCCAAAAGCCTCGTGCAGAGCAATAGACGGGTCCGCTCCTTTGTCGCTTATCACCGCGACAATCTCCCTAACCCCCGCCTGCTTGGCTAACTCAATCAACTCAGTCAGCAGCCTGGTGCCCAAGCGCTTGCCAATTGCCGCGGGTCGCAAATAAATCGTGTCCTCAACGGTTCGGCGATAGGCAGCTTTTTGGCGCCACGGAGCAAGGTATGCAAAACCTTGAATGTTGCCCGTCTCAGTGGTAGCCACAATAAACGGCAGTTCAAGCTCTTCAAGGTACTTATATTTATCTAGCCAAAATAGTTCGGTGGTTTTTTCAATGTCAAAAGTGACCACCGAATTTATCACGTAGTAGTTATAAATCTCACAAATTTGAGCAAGATCATTTTCACTGGCTTTACGGATGACGATATCGTCCATGCTGGGTTGGGCTGGCTCACCCTTGTTTTTAAGTAAGCGAACCAAACGCCAACGCGATTCTGAATCTAAAGGCATTGAACTCTCACTTCTTTCATAGTGCCCAATCTATCGGTTCCAGCCCCAGTTCAATTAATGCCAGGTTTGCCCTGCTGAACGGTTTTGATCCGAAAAATCCTCGATTGGCTGATAGCGGTGATGGATGTGCGGACTCAATCGCAGTAGCTTCGGGAAGTTTCTTCGCCAGCGACCTAGCATGATTTCCCCAGGCAAGAATCACAATTTTCTGTTCTCTCGAAAGCCGATTCATCGCCGCAAAAGTAAACTCTTCCCAGCCAATCCCCGAATGAGCTTCTGGTTGGTGCGCGAGAGAGGTAAGCGAAGTGTTTAGAAGTAATACGCCTTGATTGACCCAGCGCAGTAAATTAGCTTCCTCAGAAACCTGCAGGCCAATATCATCCTCGAGCTCACGAAAGATGTTTTTGAGCGACTGTGGCTTTTTCCGATCTTCGGTTATCGCAAATGCTAAGCCGATTGCATCGCCTGGATTCGGGTAAGGATCTTGGCCCAGCAGAACAACCCGAATCTCGTTTGGGTCAGTGCTAAAAGCACGCATCACTAGATCCAGAGCCGGGACCAAATCGCTTGCAGCGCGAACCTGTCGCTCAATTCGATTGAGCAAGTCCTGCTGGTCGGCCAAATAGGACTGCCAGCGTGGGTGCATTTGCTCAAAGAACATAAGTAAATGTTAGGCAGAATTAGGTGCCACAATAGGCTTGTCCCTAAAAGAATTGAGAATCCGTGGAATATCAAGACCTAATCAATCAAGCACAAAGCCACCAGGCCGACTTGGTCAAAGTTAGACGTGAATTGCACCAGACACCAGAATTTGGTCTGGATCTTCCCAGGACCCTAGAGATTATTCTCCGTGAGGTAGGCGACCTAGGCGATGTAACGCTGGGCAAGAACATAACTGCTGCCGCGATACTTATTCGCGGTGCAAAACCTGGTCCGACAGTTTTGCTGAGAGCTGATATGGATGCACTAGCCGTCACCGAAGATACCGGACTAGATTTTGCCTCAACCAACGGATACATGCATGCCTGCGGACATGATCTACACATGGCTATGGGAATCGGTGCGGCCCGATTGGTGCACGCCAACAAAGACAAACTAAATGGCAATGTTCTTATGTTTTTCCAGCCAGGTGAAGAAGGTCACGATGGGGCCGGTCACATGTTAGCCCAGCAAATGCACCTGGTTTCAGGTGAGAAGCCAATTGCCGCTTACGGTTTGCACGTCTTCTCGATTGTGCCTTCCGGTTTATTCACGACCAAAAAAGATACCATGATGGCATCCGCCGGAGATATGTTCGTTACCCTAACCGGTCGTGGTGGCCACGGCTCGATGCCTTGGACTGCCAAGGATCCAATCACCGGAATGATTGAAATTATCAGCTCGATGCAATCGTTCATAGCAAAAAACTTTGACGCACTCGATCCAATTATTGTGAACATCGGTTGGATAAAAGCCGGCAATGACCACACCACGAATATTGTTCCGGAGTCAGTTAGTTTCGGTGCGACAGTTCGTTCATTCTCCAAAAAAGGCTACGAAGAAACTAGGTCAAAACTGCCAGAATTCATCAAGGCCATGGCCAAGGCCTATGGCTTGGAAGCCGAAGTGGAATTCAGCCCTGCCACCAAGGTACTGATCAATCATCATCAGCCAGTCGAGCGGGTTGAGTCAGTCACCAAAAAAATGTTTGGAGAAAACCGGTATCGCACCATGTCACAACCAATTCCAGGCGGTGAGGACTACGCCAGTATCTTGGAGGAAATACCCGGCGCGTTCATTTTCCTAGGTGCAGCCCAACCTGGAATTCCACCTGAAAAACTTGAGTCTAACCACTCCAACAAAGCTCAGTACGACGAGGCGGTACTGGCTGATGGCGCAGCCCTGCTGGCGGCTTTGGCTTTTGACGAGCTTGGCCAGCATTAAGGTTTCATAAACCTTCAGCGCTGTTAGTCCAGAATCGGGTAATACCTGCCTACGCTGGTAAAGGTAATACTCCAAAAGAGAAAGCATCAATGACGATGAATAATGATTCAAAAAACTGGGGCTTTGAAACTAAGCAAATCCACGCCGGATACAGCGTTGAACCGACTACCGGCTCTATCGTTCCACCGCTCTATGACACCGCTGCCTACCTATTCAAATCAGCAGAGCACGCCAGAAATCTTTTCGGTCTTTCCGAAGCTGGAAACATCTATACCAGAATCAATAACCCAACGCAGGACTTCGCTGAGCAACGTATTGCGGCGCTAGAAGGTGGAACAGCTGCCCTGCTACTCTCCTCCGGACAAGCGGCCGAAACATATTCAATTCTGAACATCGCTAATGCTGGCGATCACGTCGTGGCCTCTTCTAGGGTTTACGGTGGTACCTATTCGCTTTTGAAATACACTTTGCCAAAGCTTGGCATTCAGACAACATTTATTGACGATCAGGATGACCTTGAAGCCTGGGAGAGGGCTGTCCAACCAAACACAAAACTCTTCTATGGCGAAAGCCTAGGTAACCCTCGCGTTGCGGTGTTAGATATAGAGGGTATCTCCGAAATAGCCCACCGCCACGGAATCCCGATGATTGTCGATAACACGGTGGCAACTCCGTATCTGATTAAGCCTTTTGAGCACGGTGCAGATATCGTGATTCACTCGGCAACAAAGTTTCTTTCCGGTCACGGCACAGTAATTGCTGGTGTAGTAGTCGATGGCGGAAGATTCAAGTGGTCTAAGTCGGATAAGTTTCCAGGCCTGACTACTCCTGACCCTTCCTACAACGGAATCACATACACTGACGCGTTAGGTGATGAAATTGCCTATATCGTCAAAGCCAGGGTTCAATTACTCAGAGACATGGGTTCTTCTATCGCGCCGAGCAGCGCTCACGAATTACTTCAAGGCATGTCGACTCTTAGTATTCGCATGGAACGGCACAATGAAAATGCCGTGAAAGTCGCCACCTGGTTAGCTAAGCACCCACAGGTTGAGTTTGTTAACTATGCCGGTATTCCGTCTTCCCCAGATTACGCAGCTGGTCAAAAATACGCACCTAAGGGTTGCGGAGCGGTGATGTCCTTTGAAATCAAAGGCGGCTCCGCCAATGGTGAAAAGTTTGTCGAATCGGTGAAACTGTTTAAGCATGTTGCGAATATCGGCGATGTGAGATCGTTGCTAATTCACCCCGCCAGCACAACGCACTCTCAACTTAGCCCAGCACAGCAGTTGGCTTCGGGAGTCACCCCGGGGCTGATTAGGCTTTCAATCGGCTTGGAATCAATTGAAGATATCATCGCCGATTTAGAGTTAGGTTTTGCTGCTACTGCCTAAAGCTTTTGGCTTATTACCTAGTTTGATAAGTTGCAAATTTGCAAAAACCAGGATTGCGATTATGCCTAGGTTGCGAAGCACCAGAAGACCAACCCCCAGTGGCGCACCGTCAAGTAGCGAGCCGTAAAACACTGGAAATATCAGCCAAGACAGCGCGGAAGTCACCAGCGTGATAACACTGACCATTCGCCATTTCGGAACACTGGCCAGCACACCAAAAAACGCTGCCCCAACAACCCAGAGCTGATACTGCGGAGAACCAACCTTGTTGAAAACTAGTAAATCTAAAGTCGCGGTAAGCATCAGCCAAGCGAACAGCACATTCCGATCAGCGCCATTTGCCTTCGCTCTAAAGCCGAGCCAAATGGTAATCCCGAGAGCTAGGAATTGAATAATAGTCATCACGCTGGCTACTTCAGTAACACCAAAACCGGATATCTGAAAAGTGACAATTTCGTTGTCGTAGTAAGTTTTGATTCCAGGTATGCCAAGTAAAAGACCGATTAGCCAAATAACGGCGATGCTTGATTCCACCTGAATTCCACGACCGCTTTGCATGCCGGCAAAGCTAAATAGATTTTCTGCTCCGCCTAAAGCTAAACCAATTCCGATAATCACGGCACTGGCGATGGCCATGTTGAGAATAAATTTCTTCTTTTTATCACTCACAATGAAAACTGTGACGAGGCTGGCAAATGGGGACACCTTTATCCAGGTAGCAAGATTAAATAGTTGTGTTGATCTGGATTCCTTATTCTCAAAAAAGGCAGTCGCAGCCATCAGCGTTAGTGCAACCGAGAATACTTCCAAACGGGCAATCGCTACCGGACCGATCAGAAAAACACAGCCAATGAAAAACCAAACCGCTTTGAACCGATCCATTTTCTTGCCCCAGCCAAGCAGATATGCGACCAACAGCATGTTGGTGTTTACCACCAGCAGATACCAGCCGGAGAGGTAATCAGTCGGCGAAGCCAAATCGGCTAACCAGAGTGGAATCTGGGCTGGATACGGATAAACCCAGGGGTCAGTGATGCCAAGCAGGTAGCCGCCTACCCTCATGTTGCTTATCCAGGCATCGTATATGTAACGAACATCACCAAACGGGTCGCCTGCGGCGGTGCCAAACCAAATCAGGGTTAATTGAGCCACTAGTGCAACGAGCAAGATGAACCAAAAATTTCTCGGCATTGCAATCAGGCGTTTTAGCAGCAACATTTCTCCTAGATAATCCCCTCGGTCAAGTCTAGGAGCATTGCAGGTGGTTAGGCTTAAGCCATGACCAAGCTCTTTCAACCAATCAAAGTGCGCGGATTAACCGCAAGAAATCGAATCTGGATTGCCCCGATGTGTCAGTACTCCTGCGAAAACAAGGACGGCGTAGCAAATAACTGGCACCTAGTCCATTTGGGTTCTAGAGCCGCCGGAGGAGCCGGAGTTGTGATTTGTGAGGCAACTGCGGTCAGCCCCGAAGGTCGGATTAGCCCGTGGGATACCGGCATCTGGAATGAGGAGCAGGTTTTAGCTTGGCAGCCAATCAACAAGTTCATCAAAGAACAGGGAGCGCTATCAGCGATCCAACTAGCCCATGCTGGTAGAAAAGCAAGCATTTTCAGAACTTGGTCAGGCGATGGCAAAATGACCGAAGCGCAAGGTGGCTGGCAACCGGTATCGGCAACCGCCGAGCCTTTTCCGGAATACAACACGCCTCACCAGCTGACTACCGATGAGGTTTACCAAATGATTGAAAGCTGGGTTGAGGCTGCAAAAAGATCGGTGCGAGCCGGCTTTGACATGATAGAAATTCACGCAGCACACGGTTACCTAGTCCACCAGTTCCTCTCCCCACTAACCAATCAACGCAGCGACGAATTTGGCGGTAGTGAGGAGAATCGAGCAAGATTTTTGGTTGAGATGGTCAGGCGCATCAGAGCCGCTGTTGACCAAACGCCGATTCTGATTCGGTTCTCGGCAACCGATTACGCCGAAGGCGGTTTCACTGTTGCCGACTGTGCACAGGTTGCCAAGTGGTGTTACGAAGCTGGCGCTGATCTTTTTGATATTTCAAGCGGTGGACTAATTACCGGAGTGAAAATACCGTTGGGGCCTGGCTATCAGGTGCCGCTGTCGGCAGAGTTAGCCGAAAGCCTTGAAGCTCCTGTCACTGCAGTCGGTCTAATTACCAACTCCGAGCAGGCCGAGCGCATTCTGCAAGAGACAGATATAGACGTCATCATGATCGGCAGATTATCGCTTCGCGACCCATACTGGCCGCTTAGAGCTGCCAACGAACTGGGTGTCGATATCGATTACTGGCCGAATCAGTATCTACGCGGAACTTACCCGAGTAGCTAATCTCTTCGGGTGGCATCCTGGATATCACCGACAAGTTCTTCCAAGATATCTTCTAAGAAAATAAACCCTAGTAATTTTCCGGAGTCATCAAAATTTGCTGCTAGGTGTTGATGGCCGCGCTGCATTTGGGCTAGCGCATCCTCGAGTTCAACGCCTGCGCCAATGCTTTTTACACTACGAATTAACTTTCGCTGCACCGGTTGATCTGCGTCTTCTTCGTCGGCATCAATGACGTCTTTGAGGTGCAGGTAACCTTCGAGTTCCTGATTTTCATCTAAAACCGGATAGCGGCTAAAGCCGTGTTTTGCCACTAATTGTTCGATTTCTCTCGGTGTGACGGTGAGCTCAACGGTCACAACATCAGCCACTGAGACCAGGATGTCTTTTACCTTTTTATCGGTGAATTCAAAGGTGTTGCTGATGGCACCGGTTTCATCACTCAGCACACCCTCGCGGGTTGAGTGCGAGACGATGTCTTCAACCTGCTCAATAGTAAAAGCGGAGTTGGTTTCATTCACCGGCTTGATGCCAAAAATTCTGATACAGAAATTAGCAGTGGCATTCAGGGCAAAAACTATTGGCTTAACCAATACCGCCAGACCGTAAACTATCGGGCCGAGGATCAAAGCTGCTCGCTCTGGAATTGAGAAGGAGATGTTCTTAGGCACCATCTCGCCAATTAGAACATGCAGGAAAGAAACAATTAGCACTGCGACGGCAAATGAAACAACACTTACTAGGGCATCGGAAAGACCAAGTAGGTGAAGAGGCCCCTCCAATAGGTGGTGAATGGCTGGCTCAGCAACCAACAGAATCAGCAAACCGGAAATAGTCACACCCAGCTGGCAGGTTGCCAGTACCAAGCCGACATTATCCATAGCCTTGATGGTCAGCTTGGCTGGGCGTGAGCCTGCTTCAGCTCGCGGCTGAATCTGGGCACGGCGAGCTGAAATTACAGCAAACTCTGCCCCGACAAAAAAGCCGTTAGCCAGAAGTAGCCCCAGCAGTGCCAGCAAACCTAACCAGGCCTCAGTCATTTTTCACCTCGACCTTTTCTGGAATGAACTTAATCCGATCGACTCGACGACCGTCCATGCGTTCAACGCGAAGCAAGCCTCCCTCGATAATTACCTCATCGCCAACTTCGGCAACTTTGCCAAGTTTTGCCATCATAAAACCGGCAACGGTTTCGTAATCGCCGTCTTCCGGAACCACGATAGCTAGTTTCTCTTCTAACTCATCTGGCCGGAACATTCCGGGGAAGGTAATCGATTTGTCTTTGGCTGAGCGAATATCGATTTTCGCCTTATCGTGCTCATCACCTAGTTCCCCGACTAATTCTTCGACCAGATCTTCCAGGGTAACAATTCCGGCAGTGCCACCATACTCATCAACTACAACAGCGATTTGCAGGCCGTGCGAGCGAAGTGAACCCATCAACTTCTCTAGAGAAATAGTTTCTGGAACACGATAGGGCTCGACCATGATTGCAGTAACAGGAACCAGATTGCGTTTTTCTCTGGGCACCGATGCTGCTGCTTTGACATGCACTACTCCAGCGATATCATCGTTCGAACCATCAAAAACTGGAAACCTAGAAAAGCCAGTGTCATCCGAGCGCTTAATTACATCTTGAACAGAGTCGTTGACGTCCAAGGCTTCCAATTTGGTTCGTGGTGTCATAACATCGGCGGCAACTAACTGGGATAGCGCCAAAGTTTTAGTAATTAGATCGGCATGGCGCTGCTCCATCGCACCTAAACTTGCCGAACGTTGCACCATTGAAGTGAGCTCCTCGGCGGTTCTGGCCGAAGACAATTCTTCTTTAGGCTCGATACCAATTGCTCTGACGATTGCATTTCCGGTGGTGTTCAATAGCCAGACCAGCCAGCCAAAAATCCAACTAAAAACTAATTGAAAACGAACCACAGCTTTGTTTACTCTGAGTGGGATGGTCAGGGCCAGCTTTTTGGGAATCAACTCTCCGACCAGGGTAGAAAATATCGTGGCCAGGACAAGGGAAATGGTAAGCGCTGCGGCTTTAATTGCGGTTTCGCCTAGGCCAAGTCCGCCCAGTGGAGCCTCCAGTAGAAGAGCCAGGGAAGGTTCCGCCAAAAAGCCAGTCAGCATCGTGGTCAGGGTAATACCTAATTGGGCCGATGAAAGATGGGTGCTGGTTCGTTTTAGTGCCCGAATGCTTAGGCCCAGCCCCTTTTCCCCCCTATCCTGACGCGCCTCTAGTTCAGTTCGCTCCAGATTGATCATGGAGAACTCACTGGCAACAAAAATGCCGGTTCCTAGGGTGAGTAAGATTCCTAGGGCGAGCAAGAACCATTCGTTCAATGCTCAAGCCACTTCGGGTCGGGATTATCAGGATCCATAACATCTTCAAGCATAGCCGATGGGCGATTTACCCCTATTTTCTGGGGATAAATCCCCACTAGGCATTAGCAGGTAGGCTTAAGGGTGTATTTCCCCCAAAAAGTATGAGGTGAGCAGTTGTCCGGCGACAACCAACAATCTGGCCAGGACTTTGGCGCTAATTCGTGGCTAGTCGAGGAAATGTATGCCAAGTGGCTTGCAAATCCAGACTCAGTAGATAAAGAGTGGTTGCCCATTCTCGAGCAATATGCTCAGACTCGTCCACAAACTCAAGCAATTCCGCAGGTAACCGCCCAATCCGAGGTTGCGGTTGAAAAACCAACGACCGGATCAATCCCTTTGGTTGCTAGAACTACTCGAGTTGAACCTCAACCAACTCCGATTCCAGCGCAGTTAGTCACCCAGAGCATTGAAGAGGCTGAGGATGCTACCGAAGACCAGGTAAATATTCTCAAAGGCATGTCTAAGACTCTTGCCGCAAACATGGACGCCTCGCTAACAATTCCAACCGCTACCAGCGTTCGGGCTATCCCAGCGAAGCTTTTGATTGACAACAGAATTGTGATCAATTCGCATCTGACTCGCACCCGTGGTGGAAAAGTTTCCTTCACTCATATCATCGGCTATGCAATAATCCGTGCCTTGAAGGAATTTCCAAGTCAAAATGTTTATTACGAAGAAATAGAAGGTAAGCCAGCTGCCATCACGCCAACAAATATCAATTTTGGATTAGCAATAGATATTCCCAAGCCCGACGGCACTAGAGCATTGTTGGTACCTAATATCAAGAAAGCACAAAAGCTTAACTTTGTTGAGTATCTTGCCGCCTATGAAGATTTAGTAAAGCGGGCAAGAGAGAACAAACTAACCGCTGAAGATTTCGCGGGAACCACAGCTTCTTTGACCAACCCTGGCGGAATTGGAACTGTTCACTCCGTGCCGAGACTTACCAAAGGTCAGGGCTGCATCATCGGTGCTGGCGCGCTTGATTATCCTGCCGAATTCCAAGGGATGAGCGAAGAGCACCTTGCCAAGTTGGGCGTGTCAAAGGTGATAACCCTGACCTCAACTTACGATCACCGGGTTATTCAAGGAGCTGGCTCAGGAGAATTTTTACGCATAATTAATGAGCTACTAATTGGTGAGCGCGGTTTCTATGACCAGATATTCGCCGATCTGCGTATTCCATATCAGCCAATTCGCTGGTCAATTGATACTGATGATGCAGAGGCTAGAAGCAAAGAAACAAGAGTTCAAGAACTAATCAATGCCTACCGTGTTCGTGGGCACCTGATGGCAGATATCGATCCATTGGAATATAAGCAGCGCAGCCATCCAGATCTTGACGTAATCACTCATGGTCTGAGCCTTTGGGATTTGGACCGAGTAGTGAAAACTGGTGGCTTCGGAGGCAAGCCCAAGATGTTACTGCGCGATGTTCTAAAGATTCTGCGCGATAGCTATTGCCGCACCGTTGGTATCGAATACATGCATATCCACTCCCCGGAGGAGCGCAAGTGGATGCAGGAACAGCTTGAGCGTCCTTATGAGAAGCCAAGTCGAGCTCAGCAACTTAGAATTCTTGAAAAACTAAACGAAGCCGAAGCTTTTGAAACATTCCTGCAGACCAAGTTCGTTGGTCAAAAGCGGTTCAGTCTAGAAGGTGGCGAGTCCACCATCGCTGCTCTGGATGCTATTTTGCAGGCAGCAGCCGATGCTCAGCTAGATGAAGTAGCAATCGGTATGGCGCACCGCGGTCGACTAAATGTTCTGACCAACATCGCTGGTAAAACCTACGGCCAGGTGTTTAAGGAATTCGAAGGTAACACCGACACCAAATCTGTTCAAGGATCAGGCGATGTGAAGTATCACCTTGGCACTTCCGGTGTGTTTACCTCGGTTGCTGGAAATAACACCAAAGTATATCTCGCTGCTAACCCATCACACCTCGAAGCGGTCAACCCGGTCCTCGAAGGAATTGTTCGTGCGAAGCAGGATCGCCTAGATAAGGCTCCAGCTGAGTATCCTGTGCTGCCACTATTGATTCACGGCGACGCAGCTTTTGCCGGTCAGGGCGTGGTCCCAGAGACGCTGAACATGATGAGCCTTAGAGGTTACCGAACTGGCGGAACTATTCACATTGTGATCAATAATCAGGTCGGCTTCACCACACCACCTTCGATGTCTCGATCAACTGTTTACGCCACCGATGTGGCAAAGGGAATACAGGTTCCAATTTTCCACGTCAACGGCGATGACCCAGAGGCAGTGGTGCGCGTAGCTCAGTTAGCTTTTGAATATCGACAAAAATTCGCTAAAGATGCAATCATCGATTTGGTTTGCTACCGTCGTCGCGGACACAACGAAGGTGATGATCCTTCGATGACTCAACCGCTGATGTATTCGCTAATTGAAGCAAAGCGCTCAGTTCGAACACTTTACCTAGAATCCTTGGTTGGCAGAGCAGACATCACTCGTGAAGAGTTCGAGCAGTCAAACGCCGACTTCCAGGCCAAGCTTGAAAATGCTTTCGTTGAGGTTCACGAAGCTACTTCAAGGCCTGCCGAGATTGTTCCAAAGCCGATCGGTATCGGAACCACTGCCAGCGACCACCCTGAAATCTTCCGTGAGAGTCGAATCTCTAAAGAGATTTTGGAGTTAATCGGTGATTCACACAATAATCTGCCGCCTAATTTCAATGTCCATCCAAAGTTGCAACAACTGCTAAGCAAACGGGTTGAGATGAGCCGGGAAGGTGGCATCGACTGGGGCTTTGGCGAGTTGATCGCCCTCGGATCGCTTCTGGTTGAGGGTGTGAACATCCGCATGGCCGGACAAGATTCTAGACGTGGCACCTTCGTGCAGCGCCATGCGGTCTTCCACGATCGCCTAAACGGTCAAGAGTGGATGCCGCTTCGAAACCTAAGTGCTAACCAGGCTAAGTTCTACATCTATGACTCACTGTTAAGCGAATACGCTGCGATGGGTTTTGAATACGGATACTCCGTAGAACGAGAAGACGCCCTAGTGCTTTGGGAAGCTCAATTTGGTGATTTTGCCAACGGGGCTCAGACCATTTTGGATGAATTCATCTCCTCCGCTGAGCAAAAGTGGAACCAGCACTCCTCGCTGGTCCTGCTACTGCCTCACGGCTATGAAGGTCAGGGTCCAGATCACTCTTCCGCTCGAATTGAAAGATACCTGCAACTCTGTGCCGAAAACAACATGACTGTTGCTCAGCCGTCAACACCGGCTAATCATTTCCACCTGCTGCGTCAGCAGGCATACTCCAGACCGAGAAGGCCGCTGATTGTGTTCACACCCAAATCGATGCTGCGCCTAAAAGCTGCCTCTTCTAATGTTGCCGACTTTACTACAGGTTCATTCCAAAGAGTGATCGATGAAATCCGCCCACTTAACAAGCAGGCCGTAAAGAAGGTGCTGTTCTGTTCAGGAAAGGTTTACTGGGATCTGCTTGCCGAAGCGGAAAAGCGAAATGACCAAAGCACCGCTATTGTTCGGGTCGAACAGCTCTACCCAACCCCGGTTGATGAAATTAAGCAGGTTTACGCACAGTATCCAAACGCCGAATTGGTCTGGGTTCAGGATGAACCGGCAAACCAAGGTCCGTGGACATACATCGGACTATTCCTACCAAAATACATGAATGGACAGGTCGCGAAGTTAGTTTCCCGCCCCGCCAGCGCGTCGCCGGCAACCGGTTCGGCAAAGAGCCACGCTGTCGAACAGGCTGATCTTATTGAGAGAGCTTTCGCCTAATCAATGAATGAACCCAAACGCAATATTCGAATCGTCATCATCGGTGACGAATTGGTTAGTGCTGGAGGGGACCCTAAAGGTTTAGGTTGGGTTGGCAGAGTAATTGCTAAGACGCAGAGTGAATACCCACGTATTGATTTTTACAGCTTGCCCACACCCGAAATAACCACGGCGAGGCTAAGCGACATCTGGTTTGAAGAGTGCTCGAGACGTTTCTCTGAGGAAACCGATAACCGCTTGATTGTGTGCTTGAATCCAAACGATATAAATGCCGGTATTTCAATGTCTCGATCTAGGCTGAATTTAGCCAATGTCTTAGATACCGCCACCAGCAAAGGTATTCAGCCGTTTGTAATATCGCCGATTCCATCAAGAAACCCCCAATTGAATTACGAGATTGAGCATCTAGCTGCGGGCTTTGAGGATGTTGCAGCAAGGCGCTCATTACCTTTTGTTGACGCCTTCAGACCTCTGATCGATCACCAGGGCTTTAACACCGAGCTTCGTAACTCCAACTTTGGCCAACCTGGGCAGTTGGGGCACGGCCTTATCGCCTGGCTGGTACTGAATCAAGGCTGGTATCGGTGGCTTGATCTGCCGGAGCAGGAAATCTAGCGAATATCTCGCTTCTGCATGTAATTTTGCATAGCTTGCTGCACTAGGTCTTCGGTTCTGATCGGATTCCAGTCAGAGGAAATAATCATGCTCGAGATTCGAGCCTCAACTGCATACTCTTCGGCACAGCTTTTACATTCCCTGAGGTGGCTATCGATCGCTAGTTTGTCATCCTCGGTTACTTCGTTATCCAGATAAAAAGTTGCCTTATCCAATACTTGCTGGCAGTTGAAAACTGTCATTGCATATTCCCTTTACTTTTTCTTGTCTTTGCTTGTGTAGCCATACTCCATGGCTAAATCTTTTAGTATTTTACGCAGATCGCTCTTGGCACGGTGGATTCTGGTGCCCACAGTGTTAGTTTTGACTCCCATTTTGTCCGCGATTTCGGCGTAGCTGTATCCGGTCAACCAAAGGCGGATAGTTTGCTGGAATGGCTCCTCGAGCTGGCATAGCGCCTTGGCCATGTTGGCCGACTCGTGTAGATACATGTAACGATCTTCAGCTGAAATGATATGTAGTGCCTTATCAATTGGGTTGTCGAAGATATCGGCCTGCTCGCCATCTTCGAAAGTCACCACATTCGAAACCTGCTTGGACTGTTCGGTTGAGGTTTTCTTCAGAAGATCCTTATTGGTGTTCTTCACAATTACGCGTAGCCACGGCTTGATGCCGTAACCCTGATCTTTGAAGCCAGCGAGGCTACCGAGAGCTTTCTCCACCACGAGGCTAAATAGCTCATCTTCCTGCTTGAAGTTCTCTCTGCGGCAGGTGTAGCGCAGCCACTCATAGTTATCGGCTAATAAGCGTAGGGAATCATCCTTGATGCCTAGTTCATTTGTCATAGTTGGGCTACCTGCTTTCCGCTTACGCATGCTTGCTGGGATGGACTCATCAACTCGATACTGCTTACGAGCCGGTTGACTGCTGAAATGTATGTTCTGAATGGTTATTAGTTATCTCTCCTTAGAATTTTTTTCCCCCATATATATGGGGCCTGGCTATCTGTCGGTAAGAAGCTCGAGATTCCACTTCGAAGGCTAAAAACTCGGGCAGATAGAATAGATACCAATGCAGAGTCCAAATTATTCCCCAACTGGTGAAAAAAGTTGGTTGGCACCGACTATTTCCCACCCCTTGGCTGGAGATGTCTGGCTTCCCGGCTCTAAATCGCTCACCAATCGAGAATTAGTCCTTTCTGCCCTAGCATCTGGTCCTTCTGAACTCATCGCTCCCCTAGAATCCAGGGA
Organism: uncultured Rhodoluna sp.; assembly: GCA_964394575.1. Lineage (GTDB taxonomy): Bacteria > Actinomycetota > Actinomycetes > Actinomycetales > Microbacteriaceae > Rhodoluna. The sequence goes on from CAYMYB010000008.1 coordinate 16,590, forward strand.
CTCTGCCCTGATGATCGAGGCCCTGATGAAGCTTGGAACCAAGATCACCCGAACTTCGGGGGGTGACATAGTTATTGTCCCTGCAACCACTGACATCGCGATAAACACTGAGATTGACTGTGGTTTAGCCGGAACCGTGATGCGCTTTTTACCCCCGGTGGCGGCACTTTTCAGTGGCAAAATCCGTTTTGACGGGGATTTAGCTGCCAGGGAAAGACCAATGGGGACGACAATCAGTTCCCTCAGAAAACTCGGAATTGAAGTTACCGATGAAAACCATGCATCACTTCCTTTCACTATCGCTGCCAGTGGGGAAATTCTAGGTGGTGAGCTGGAAATAGATGCCAGCGCTTCCTCGCAGTTTGTTTCCGGGCTGCTTCTTGCGGCACCAAGGTTCAAAAAGGGACTTACTCTGACCCACGTCGGTCAAACTCTGCCGAGTGTGCCACATATTGAAATGACCTTAAAGTGTCTAACTGACCGGGGAGTAAATGCCGAGCAGATCTCGGATTATTCTTGGAAAGTGGAACCTGGGCCAATTGCTGGCAAACGGGTTGTCATCGAGCCAGATTTATCAAACGCAGGCCCTTTTCTAGCTGCTGCCCTGATTGCTGGAGGCTCAGTTACGATTCGAAATTGGCCGAAACAAAGCACACAGGTGGGAAAACTGTTTGAAAAGATCCTGCCGAAAATGGGTGGAGAAATAAGTTTTGCTGGAGCAGACCTTGTGGTCAAAGGTAGCGGCCAAATTAAGCCAATCGAGATTGACTTAAGTTTAGGAGGCGAGCTGGCTCCGGTTATCGTTGCCCTTGCAGTGCTAGCCAATGGCACATCCAAAATTACAGGCATAGCTCATCTAAGAGGTCATGAAACCGACCGTTTGAAAGCACTAACTACCGAGATAAACAAAATAGGTGGAAAGACTAGTGAACTTCCCGATGGGATTGAAATCCAACCAAGCCAAACCCTGCACGGTGGGCTCTGGGACAGTTACGGTGATCACCGGATGGCAACCGCAGCCGCAATAATCGGTTTGGCAGTTCCAGGTATTACTGTGAATGATATAACTGTGGTCAGTAAAACTATGCCGAATTTTGTTGATATCTGGAGCCAAATGCTAGGTGAAAATAATTGAGTTGGCTCTACGAACCAGACGACCAAGAGCATGATCTTGATGAAACAGACGTTCGAGTAAGGGCCAATCCTAAAGGCAGCAAACCGAGAACTAAAACTAGACCTAGCCATTCTGATGCCCCGACCGGAATGGTGGTCCAGGTGGATCTGGGTAGATATCTGGTTAGCGTAACCGAAAACAAAGTTATAACCGCAACGTTGGCCAAAGAGCTGCGTAAAACCGGCGCTGTGGTTGGCGATGTGGTTGCCCTTTCCGGTGATACCTCAGGCCAAGAAGGCTCGCTAGCTCTAATTGTTCGAGTAGAGCCCAGGGCATCAGTGCTCAGGCGAAGTGCTGACGATAGCGACCAAGTGGAGAGGGTAATTGTTGCCAATGCCACCCAGTTATTGATTGTCGCCGCGGTTACTAATCCCGAGCCCAGAACCAGGCTGATTGATCGCTATCTCGCTGCCGGTTACGATGCTGGACTTCGACCAGCACTAGTTTTGACCAAAACCGACCTGGCTGATCCAGCCGAACTCGTCAAACACTTTTCAAGCTTGTCGCTACCGATAATTCTCAATCGAAAAGACTCCCCTTCAATTACAGAACTGAAAGACTTTCTAGCTGGCGAACTAACCGTGGTGGTTGGCGCTAGCGGAGTTGGCAAGTCTACTCTCGTCAACGCTTTAGTCCCAGACGCTGATCGAGCAACCGGTGGAGTGAATCAGGTGACCGGTCGAGGAAGACACACTAGCTCATCGGTCAGGGCTTTGCAGATTGACGAAAGTTCATGGATTATTGATACCCCTGGCGTTCGATCTTTTGGACTAGGCCACGTTTCACTGGCAAATTTGATTCGAAGCTTTGCGGATTTATGGGAAATAGTGAAGCTCTGCCCGAGAGATTGTTCTCATCTAGCCGAATCTCCCGATTGCGCTTTGGATGAAGCCAAAGATAAAGATGCAATCATCGCAGAAAGAGTTGATTCTCTCCGAAGACTTATTAATTCAACCGGTGGTGATTGATGAGTTTTTCTTATTCTGCAGATCTAGAGCTGGCCATGGAGCTTGCCGACCTGGCTGATTCAATATCGCTACCAAGATTTATCGCGCAGGATTTCAAAATAGAGACCAAGCCTGATTCAACTCCGGTAACTGAAGCAGACCGCGCGGTTGAAGAAGCGATTAAGCACCTGCTCAAAGATAAGCGACCAACGGATTCAATAATCGGCGAAGAGTATGGAAATTCTGGTGAGAACCTACACGGCAAAGGTTCGAGAACCTGGATCATTGATCCGATTGACGGTACTGCTAATTTCATGCGCGGTGTTCCGGTTTGGGCAACGCTGATCGCCCTAGCTGTTGATGGTAAACCGGTTGTCTCGGTGGTTAGTGCTCCAGCCATGGGCAGAAGATGGTGGGCGGCTCCTGGAGTTGGAGCAAGGACCAGACAGCTCGATGGGCGAATAACCGAATTGGCCGTTTCCAAAATTTCGAAACTTGAAAATGCCTCAATGAGTTATGTGAGCCTAAAACTCTGGGACGAAATAGGGCAACTTGATAATCTGATGAATCTAGTTAGAAAGCTCTGGCGGACCAGGGCTTTTGGCGATTTTTGGAGTTACATGCTCCTAGCCGAAGGAGCAATTGACCTAACCTGTGAACACGGTCTGCAGATTTACGACATCGCGGCGCTAGTTCCAATTGTTGAGCAAGCGGGCGGCAGAATAACTGATTTTGCTGGGGAATTAACCCCTGAATCTAGCCACGTTCTGGCTAGCAACACGATTCTGCATGAACAGGTAAGGTCGTATTTCATTTAGCCTCAAGCCTGCAACTAGATTAGTTGAGGGAGGCTAATTTGGTTCAGCAAACGCAATGGCGCAAACTGCAGATTCTAACTGCAGCATCAGGCCTCTCTTTTCTTGGCAGCGCCTTAACCACCTTTGCTGTTGTGCTTCGAGACAAGGACACCGCTGGAGCGGCTGGAGTCTCGCTGCTTTTTCTCTGCATGCTAATTCCCTCGGTTATTTTTAGCCCTTGGGCTGGGCTTTTGGCCGATCGATATTCAACCAGAGTATTTTTACCACCACTGATGCTGGTGATGAGTCTTTGTAGTTTTAGCCTTGCCATGGATCTACCTGCCTGGTGGGCATACATCGCGCTGTTTTTATCAGCTACCGCTAATACCGGTGTTGGAGCAGCCTTTACAGCTCTTATCCCCTCACTTGCTACTCGCGATGATATGTCTCGGGCAACTGGCATGCAGACTACCTTCAATGCGCTCGGCACCATGATGGCTCCAGCTCTTGGTGGAGTGCTAGTCGATCGGACTGGTTATTTTTGGCCTTTTATTATTGACGGTATTTCTTTTATAGTGCTAGCCATTACGGTCATCTTGCTTCGCGTAAATCGAGTCGGCATTACTGAACATGATGAAAGTTCACTAAAGGCACTTGCCGGCGTGAAATTCGTTTTTAGAGATCCATTGATTAGAGCCATAGTCTTACTCACCGCGGTGTTGATTGTTTCGCTTGGAGTGATTCAGGTTGGTGAAGTGTTCTTGTTGATTGATGAGCTGAAAGCTACTCCGCTAATCTACGGAATTGTTGGAGCGATATTCGCTCTCGGCGCTATCACCGGTGGGATATTTACCACGCTTACCAAAGTCCCACTCAGATATCACCTAAGAATTGTCACCGTGGCAATTTTGATGATTGTTATTGTTGTCTTTACCATCGCCAGAGCTCACCACTGGTGGGTGGTGATGAGCTTTGGCTATATCGGTGGTGTTTGCATGTCACTGCTCAATGCGTATGGAATTGGCTTTATTCAAAACCGTACTGAAGAATCAATTAGAGCCCGTGTGATGAGTACTTTCAATGCAATCATCACTGTTGGAAGCGTAACCAGTACGGCTATTGCCGGTATTGCCATAACCGCCTTTGGGGTAAGGGAGGTATTTCAAGCGGCTGCGGTCATTGGACTAGTTATCCTGCTGATATTTGGACCGGCAGTTCTGAAAGCCGGTAAAGAATACGGGCGTGAGGATTTAGCGCAGTAAGTCTGTGGCGGCAGCAATTTCTGGAGCCATGAAACGATCCGACCCCACCCCTGGAACCACCTCGCGAAGTTTAGTTAGCATCACCTCGGTGCTCTTGGCGGGCTTCAAGGGAGCCCGCATATCCAATGCCCTTCCAGCAGCAATTAGTTCAATAGCCAAGACGACCCTTAGGTTATCTACGATTTTTCTCAGCTTCCGACCAGCATGCCAGCCCATTGAGACGTGATCTTCCTGCATGGCCGAGGTTGGGATTGAATCGACACTAGCTGGATTAGCCAATCGCTTGGACTCACTTACCAATCCCGCGGCAGTGTATTGGGCAATCATTAATCCGCTATCCACCCCGGCATCTGCTGCCAAGAATGCGTTCAGTCCATTATTACGACTTTTATCCAGCATTCGATCGACACGCCTTTCGCTGATTGAGGCTAAGTCGGTTGCCGCAATTGCTAGAAAATCAAGGACGTAGCCAACCGGTGCCCCATGGAAGTTACCGTTTGAACTGATTTCGCCAGTAGGTAAGACTACCGGGTTATCAATCATCGCCTGCAATTCTCTGAGGCCTACAGTTCTTGCGTGTTCGATGGTATCTCTTACGGCACCAGTGACCTGTGGTGCACAGCGCAGCGAGTATGCGTCTTGAACCTGACCATCACCGTGCCGGTGTGACTGAACTATTTCTGAACCGGCAAGAGCGGCAAACATGTTTGCCGCTGATTTAGCTTGACCCGGATGCGGTCTTAGCGGTTCGTGTAATTCTGCACGAAGCACCTGATCGGTGCCAAGCAGCCCCTCAATGGTCATGGCAGCAATTAGGTCAGCATAATCAACCAGTTTGTCTAAATCCGCCAGAGCCAGAATTAACATCCCAAGCATTCCATCGGTACCGTTGATTAGTGCTAACCCTTCTTTTTCACTCAGTTCCACCGGTTTAATTCCGTGCTTCGCCAGAAGCTGTGGCACATCAGCCTCAATTCCATCTGGCCCTATTGCCCGACCCTCTCCCATCAACACCATCGCACAATGAGCAAGCGGTGCTAAATCGCCAGAGCAGCCGAGCGAACCGTATTCGTGCACCACCGGTGTTATCCCAGCATTCAATATTGCTGCCATAGTCTCGGCGAGGATTGGCCTTGCACCTGTTCTACCTGAAGCCAAAGTTTTTAAACGCAACAGCATAAGCGCTCTGGTAACTTCCGTTTCAACAATCGGGCCGACCCCGGCAGCGTGCGATCTAATAAGTGATTTTTGTAATTGTGCTCTATCACTCGGCGCGATTGATGTATTTGCCAAAGCACCAAAACCGGTGGAGATACCGTAGACCGGTTCAGTGGAGTTGGCTAAATCTTCTACAATCGCCCTGGTTTTTGCCATGGCGAGAAGGCTTTGTTCGGAGATCGCTACTCTGGCATTCTCTCGAGCAACTGCCACGACATCTGCCATGGTTAGACCTTGAGGATTTAGCACTACTGTTTTCACTTATTGCTCCTGTATATGGATGTTCCAGAAATAACCGTTTCTGAGATTAGATCAACTCCTGGTCGGTATGCCAGATGCAGGTAGCTTGGGGCATCCAGAACCACAAAATCTGCTGATTTGCCAACTGCTATTTGGCCGACATCCTCTCGGCGTAGCGCCTTAGCGCCGCCGAGTGTTGCCGACCAGATTGCTTGCTCAACAGTGAATTTCATCTCTCTTACCGCTAGAGCAATACAAAACGGCATTGAGGTTGTAAAGGAACTGCCCGGATTACAATCGGTGGCCAGTGCCACGGTTGCGCCGGCTTCCCAAAGCCGACTGGCATCGGGATAGGAGCTTTTGGTGGAGAACTCGGCTCCGGGCAAAAGCGTGGCAACGGTATTGCTTCCGGCAAGAAGCTCAATATCTTTCTCAGTCAAATAGGTCAAGTGATCGGCGCTAGCACAATCAAGTTCAACTGCCAGCTCTACCGCTCGGCCGGCACTTAGTTGGTTTGCATGTATACGCGGCTGCAGGTTATTGGCGATCCCAGCCTGCAGGATGAGCTTGGCCTGATCGTAATCAAATGCGCCAAGATCGCAGAAGACATCTATCCACTTTGAATAGGGAGCACAAGCTTCCAGCATCTCGCCGCAAACTAGGCGAACATAGTCATCTGACCTGCCAGCGTATTCTTCTGGAACGACGTGAGCTCCTAAAAAAGTGACATCTTCGGTATGTTGACTAGCGAGCCGAACCGACCTAGTTTCATCAGCGAGATTCAGACCGTAACCACTTTTTGTTTCAAAAGTAGTTATGCCCGATCGATACATCTCTATAGCCAAGCGGGCGATGTTCTGATCTAGTTGCTCATCACTTGCCGCCCTGGTTTTTGCCACGGTATCCCGAATACCTCCGGCGTTATAGCTAACTCCTTGCATCCGAGCGGAAAATTCCTCTGCTCGGTTACCAGCAAAAACCAAATGAGCGTGCGAATCGACAAAGCCGGGTAGGACTGCTCTGCCAGCGAGAGAAACTCTCGCATCGGCATCGGGCGCTTTGGATTTTTCCCCAACCCAACTGATGTGTCCATTTTCAACTACTAGTGCAGCATTTTTGATTTCACCAAGTAGTCCCTGCTCAAGGCTTTGATCGTTAGTTACCAGAGATTCAATCTCGGTGTATAGCACAGCTGACATTACTCGGTATCTAACATCGGCACGTGAACATGCTTGTCTCGAGCCACGCTTACCGCTTCGGGATAGCCAGCATCGACATGTCGGATTACCCCCATGCCAGGATCATTGGTTAGCACTCGTTGCAGTTTCTGTGCTGCTAATTCGGTTCCGTCTGCAACGCTAACCTGACCCGCGTGGATGCTGCGTCCGATGCCAACACCCCCGCCGTGGTGAATGGAAACCCAGGATGCGCCAGAAGCAATATTCACCATGGCATTTAGTAGTGGCCAGTCGGCAATTGCGTCAGAGCCATCAATCATGCCCTCTGATTCTCGATAGGGCGAGGCCACCGATCCGCAGTCAAGGTGATCGCGACCGATAACTATCGGAGCGCTAAGTTCACCGCTAGCAACCAGCTCATTGAATTTAGCTCCAGCTTTATCCCTCTCTCCGTAGCCCAACCAGCAGATTCTGGCAGGAAGACCTTGGAACTGCACCCGTTCCTGAGCCATGTTAATCCAACGTCGAAGGTGTTCATTTTCTGGGAAGAGCTCCAAGATTGCCTGGTCAGTTCGATAAATGTCTTTCTTATCGCCAGATAGCGCTACCCAGCGGAATGGGCCTTTGCCCTCGCAGAACAGAGGGCGTATATAGGCGGGGATAAAGCCTGGAAATTTAAAGGCGTCTTTGAATCCACCTTTTCTTGCTTCATCTCGGATTGAGTTTCCGTAGTCAAAAACAATTGTTCCCTTGCTCATGTATCCGACCATTGCCTCAACATGTTTAGCCATCGACTCTTCAGCCCGTTTGGTGTAATCCTCCGGGTTGGTTCTAGCCAGTTCGGCACTATCAGCCAGATCCACTCCAACTGGCAGATAGGCAAGTGGATCGTGGGCTGAGGTTTGATCGGTAACAATGTCAATCGGGAAGTCACGACGCAAGAGTTCTGGTAGCACCTCGGCCATGTTGCCAACTAATCCAATCGATACAGCTTTGCGTTCAGCTTTGTATCTGAGTGCCCGATCAATTGCGTCATCTAAATTCTCAGCCAATTCATCGAGGTATCGATCAGTGAGCCTCCGACGAATTCTTGTTTCATCAACGTCGACGATTAGACAGGTACCCTCGTTCATCGTTACTGCAAGTGGTTGGGCACCGCCCATGCCACCGCAACCAGCAGTAACTGTTAGCGTTCCAGCTAAGCTTCCATTGAAATGTTTCTTGGCAACAGCGGCGAAGGTTTCGTAGGTTCCCTGCAAAATTCCTTGAGTACCGATGTAGATCCAACTACCCGCAGTCATCTGCCCGTACATGGTCAAGCCCAATTGTTCAAGCCGGCGGAATTCTGGCCAGTTTGCCCAGTCACCAACCAGATTTGAATTGGCAATCAGCACCCTAGGTGCCCACTCGTGGGTTTGAAACACACCAACCGGTTTACCCGATTGAACCAAAAGTGTTTCATCGCCTTTGAGTTGATTTAGGGTTTTTACAATCGCATCAAATGACGGCCAGTTTCTGGCTGCCTTTCCGGTACCGCCATAAACAATGAGATTCTCGGGATATTCGGCTACCGCTGGATCCAAGTTGTTATGCAGCATGCGAACCGCTGCTTCCTGGGGCCAGCCCAGTGCGCTCAAATTGGAACCGGTGGCCGCGTGCAGCGGGCTATGACCTACATTGCTCATAGTTCAATCACACCCTAGAAATGCCATTGGCGCAAACTGGCACGCTCTGCCAAACTGAATTCATGCAAGTCGAAGATGAATATTGGCCTAGGGCTTCCAGCTGGCTGAAATCCGGCAGCGGAAATTGCGATATCGCCCTATTTGGCGTTCCAGCCCATCTGACTAGCATTTCACCAAGCCAAGCCAATCAAACCCCACAGGCGATCAGAGCGGCTTTGATGCGTTACAGCCTTAACTCAGCTAATGGTGACCTGAGTACCCTTAAAGCCCTTGATTTTGGCGATGTTAGTGAACCTGATAGTGAATCCGGCGAATCCCGAACCCGAGAGCTCACCGAAAACGCTGTAATCAGCTCTAAACTTGCCATTGCCCTTGGCGGTGACAACTCGATCACATTCGCCGTTGCCAGTGCAGCGCTAAAACCTGAAGATGCTCTAATTACGTTGGATGCCCATCACGACATCCGAACTGGCATATCCAACGGCTCCCCTGTTCGAAGACTTATTGAAGAATTTGGTCTAAACGGAAAAAATATCATCCAAATTGGCATCAATGATTTCTCAAATTCAGCAGAGTATGCAGCCAAGGCTAAGCAGTATGGCATCACGGTGATCAGTAGAGATGAGATAGCCAATTCTGGGGTAACTGCAAGCGTTGCAAAAGCTCTCGGGGCAGTCTCAGCCGATCGCATTCATATCGATTTTGATGTTGATGTCTGTGATAGAAGTTTTGTTCCAGCGACTCCAGCCAGCGCCCCCGGTGGAATCAGCGCATATGAACTGCGATTGTTTGCTCGTTTGCTTTGTCAAGACAGCCGAGTTAGATCTATCGACATTACTGAGATTGACAGCAGTAAGGATGCCGAGGACCAAAGAACCGTTCGGCTGGGAGCTCTTCTAGTATTAGAAGCCGCAGCAGGAGTGCTGGCCCGCTAAATACCAGCGGCTAGTCCATCCACCCGAACATCGCTACCCCAACACATAGTTCCATTTGGTTTTATCTCCAGTAGTTGCACTGACGAGCCGTGACCGTAATCTGGCAAGATCAAGATCTCATGGCCCTTTGCCTTGAGAGCAGATATAACCTCTTCACCAAATCTTCCCTCGATTTGTAATGTTCCGGCACCAGTCTCAACAGCGGATTGATCCCCATTCAGATGTTGCCAACGCGGTGCTTCACATGTCTCCTGAACATTTAGCCCTAAATCAATTAGTGAAGTGATGAGTTGGAAATTGGTTTGAACCTGAATGTTTGCCCCTGGGGTTCCACCGACATACTTTAGCGATCCATCAGAATTGGTAACGGTCCAAGCGTTCAGCGTGTGTGCTGGTCGCTTCCCAGGTTCAATCAGGTTCGGGGACTGTGGATCTAGATCAAAACCAGTGGCCCGGTTATTCAGCAAAATGCCGGTACCTTTAGGAACAAAGGCTGCACCGAAGCCGTGAAATACACTTTGAATCCAAGAAACTGCATTACCTTCACCATCGGCGACGATGAAGTAGGTGGTATCAGAGCCTTCTGACACTTCGGCACCTGGACCATTCCAAGCTTTCTCGGAACTGATTTGAGCTCTCCTAGATTTAATGTGCTCGTCACTTAGGATGCGCTCAACATCAACCGGGATAAACTCGGGGTCAGCCAAAATCTCATTTCGATCCAGAAAAGCCAATTTCTTTGCCTCGACCATTAGATGGATGCGCTCCAGTTGGCTTAGCGAAGCGATGTCATCGCCTGCAACAAGGCGTAACTCCTCCATCAGGATCATGCCTTGAGTTGGCGGAGGCTGGCCGTGCACTCGATAACCGCGATACTCAACCGACAGAGGCTTTTCGACACGGGTTTGGTGACTGGCTAGATCTTGGTGGCTAAACCAGCCAGCGGTGCCGGACACTAGTTGATCTGCAATGACTCCTTTATAGAAGGCTTCTCTTCCACCTGATGCAATCAATTTCAGTGTCTGAGCGAGATCTTTTTGAATAACCAGATCGCCAATGGCAAGATTACTGGCTATCCCCATGTCGCTGAAGAAGTCGTTACCTGGAAACAGCTTCTTGAAATTTGCGATTCGCATTACAAAATCTCTGGTTGCAGCAAAACCCTCTTCGGCATATCGAATTGCTGGAGCCAAAATAATCTCTATCGGCAGTTTTCCATATCTCTCATGAGCGGCAAACCAGGCCGAAACGGTGCCGGGCACGGTTGCGGATTTCACCCCGTGGTGATCAATCGCACCAGAGAACGCCGATGGGACAGCGCTGTGTGAAGCTTCACCGCTGCCATTGAAGGCAAGATTTTCCTTAGTTGCCGCATGATGGGTAATCATGAATGCATCGCCACCGAGCTGAGATGCGCCTGGCTCAATCACAGATATCGTCGCTGAAAGCGCAATCCCCGCATCAATAAATGAACCGCCTTTATTGAGTATTTCCAATGCCGCAGCAACTGCAATCGGCTGACTGGCTGCAGCTCCACCGCGACGCGAATAGACAATTGGGCGGTGAGTTTGCATGATTTACCTATCTAAAGTTTTTGCCGAAGGCTTCGGCTAGAGTGACTGTTTTGAGTTTTCGTTGCTTTATCAATCTAACTACTGCTAGTAGCTCTTCCTCGCTTTTTGGTTGATTTGCGTGATCAATGACTATTCGTCGATTCTCCACCCATTTATTAGCTAGCTCTTGAGTGCTCTTGCCTTTACGGTTGTAGCCATCGCCTAATGTCCCGTACCACATCACCGGCACGGTATAGCCAAGTTCGGCGGCCAGACCGATTAGATGTTTAGTCCAATAGCCGTAGGTGGGGCGAAAATACGGCCTGGCATCATGGTCATAGTTTTCCAGCAAGAACTCGTGGCACTGCTGCAATTGATTTCTGACAATACCGTCAGATGAGGTTGAAAGATCGCGGTGGCTCAGGGTGTGATTACCCAATTGGATTTTCCCCTGCGCCATGAGTTCACGTATTTGAGTTTTATTGTTACGCCAGCTTGGGTAACAGCTGGTGACAAAAAGAGTCAGGTGAATATCGTGCTTTTCCACCAGATTCAAATAACGCTTTACAGCGGTATTGCTCACCCCGTCATCAACCGTCCAGGCAAAACGCTTGGCCTTTGACTCTGGTAGCTGATAGATGGGGCTGGTCCTCGCCAGTGCTGGCTGAGCAGGCAGGAGCAGGGCCGCGCTAGCGCCTAGCAGGAAACTCTTGCGATCCAGTTCCATACCTTAACAATAGGCATTACAACCAGTCATACTTATCTAATGGAAAGTAAAAGAGTATTGGTTATCGGGGCCTCTGGAGCGCTGGGGTCTCTATTTGTGCGAGAGCTGGCAAAAGCTGGATTTTCCGTGCTTGCTGCAGCTAGAAACACCGACAAAATTCCCCCTGAGGCAGCGCTAAAGCTAAAGCTAGATCTTGAAGACCCGGCAAGCATAGAACTACTGGCCAACTATTTAGTTGACCAAGACCTGAAACTCGACGGGATTATCCAAGCAGCTGGGGTAGTTGGCTTTGGCAAGGTTGAGGAGACTCAAGCCCGTGATGCTGCAAGAATGATGCAGATTAACCACCTTGGACCTTCTCAACTAATCAGCGCTTTACTTCCAGTAATCAACGACAGCGCTTACATCGTCGGCATCAACGGAATAGTCTCTGAAAAAGTTTTCCCAGGCATGAGTTCATACACGGCAAGCAAATTTGCCAACTCCGCTTTTCTTTCAAGTTTGGCCATGGAGCTGCGAAGAAGAAAAATCCTGGTACTCGATGCTAAACCTGGTCACACCGAAACAGGTTTAGCCGATCGTGCGATTTTTGGTCAAGCACCAGCTTTTCCTCAGGGCATGACTGCTGAACATGTTGTTAGAACTATCCTGACTGCTATCGAGGAAGGCAAGACCAGCTTGGCTAGTAGTGAATTTTAGCTATCAGCAAAGATGCAGGTAAAAAGGATTAGAAATCCAGCCTAGCCAGAGTAGGTTTGGTATCGAGAAGAGGTAATTATGGCTTTCCCGACATCGACAATTGCAAGCATCATTATTGGTGCAACTGCAATAACTGGATCAGCCCTCGCAGTAAATATCAGTTCAGCTCCAGCGAGAAATGATGTAACTAATTCAGTTGTTCAACCAGAAACTTCTAATCCTCCGCTGGTTGCCGCAGAGCCGAGCTCTCCAGCAGCCACTGTTCCGATTAGCCCAACTCCAGTTCCGACCCAAACCCCAATTATTCCTCCCCCAGTTTTCAATGGCGATGATGACGATAATTACGAGGACGAAGACGATGAGGATGAAGATGAGTGGGAGCACGAGGATTACGAGGACGAAGAAGAGTGGGAAGACTAGTTCGCTAGATTAAGCAGTTCCTTCATCTTTTCAATTTCTTCATTCTGCGTCTTGATGATGCTTTCTAAAAGATCAACAACTTGTTGATTCTGGCTTTCCATAAAGTCCTTGGCCATCAGCACCGCACCTTCATGGTGCTTGATCATTGCTTCCAGGAATTGTTTATCGAAAGCGGCGCCGGTTAGCGACTCGAGCTTGGCCAGCTCAGCTTCTGAAAGCATGCCCTGCATGTCCATGTGCATTGAGTGATCCTGCAAGGTCTGGTTAGCAATGTCTAGCCAACCGGACATCATCTCTATTTCCGGGGCTTGGGCAGCCAAAATCTCTTCGGCAAGTTTTTTTACCTCTGGGCTCTCAGCTCTTGTTTTAGCCCACTCTGCCATTTGAATAGCCTGTTCGTGATGGGGAATCATCATCTGCGCAAACATGAGATCATCTATAGAAAAATCTGAAATATTCGGCATCAGCCCACCGTGTTGCGTATGGTCAGCTTCCACCACAGAGACCAGGCTGCAACCGGCCAGGGGTAGACAGGCCAACAATAAAACGATTAGTTTGCGTAGCATTTTTTCTCCAGGTTAGTGCTGGTGGGGCTGTACCCCACCAGCAAAATAAAACTTATTAGCAGTTGCAGCTCTTGCCTTCAGTCTTAGCGCTGCAGTTACAGTTGTCGCCGCAGTTGCATTCCTTCTCTTCTGACATAGTCACACCTCCTACTTACTTTGACGGTTTTGAGTTATTTCGAAAATCTTTAGCAGTTCTTCGATTGCTTTATCATTCTGCTTCTTGTCTTTTGAATGCATCATGTGTGAAACGTGAGTGGCCAGGTGATTTTCCACCAGCAGCTTGTTCAACGAGCCAAGTGACTTTTGAACCGCTAGGGACTGAGTAATTATGTCCATGCAGTAACCTTCCTGATCAATCATCTTTTCTAGGCCACGGATTTGACCCTCAAGAATCTTTACTCGGTGAAGGGCTCGTTTTTTGATATCTGCTCGCATAAGACCAATATACCCCCTAGGGGTACTATTCAAAGAAGTTGCGAGTTACTTTTTACTGGAACTCAGCGCCCCGACTACCAGATAGATAAGTCCAATAATTAGTCCCAGCCCAGATACAACGATGACTGCAAACTGTTTCAGACTTTCCACCGGAGCGCTAGATCCAGCATTCACATTCATAGTTCCCGAGTAAATAAAGCCAAGAACCGATAGCCCAAGGATTACTGCTCCAGTTATTTTTAGTGAACTGCCCCGACCGACAGTTGAATTACTAACTGGTTTTGCTATTACTGGAAAAGCATTTTCATGACCGCAGGTTGGACAATATTTGTCCTGCGGAACGATTTCGTTATTACATTTGATGCATTGCATAATTTCCCCATTTATTTGAATTACCCGATGGAATTAGTTTAGGTACTTTCTAACTAAAACAAAGCCATCCCCTAGTTCAGTTACCAATTCGAAATCTCTATCGCGATACATTTTTAGCGACCCTCGATAGCTTTTATCGCCATAATCTTTGGTATTTGGAGCGGCCTCTACCGCTTCAAATCCGCGTGCCGCTAAATCCTTCAGTACTAAATCGAGCATTCTCCCAGCCATACCCTGACCTCGAAGGCTGGGGTCGATGTTGAAACAGAGTATGCGAGCCAACTGCTCACTTGCTTCGGGGAACATAGGAAATAACAGCGAATTTGACGCTGCACACCAACCAGAGACTTTTCCGTCCAGATACAGCAAATAGCCTTCCATTTTTCCGCTTGCCACCCGATCGCAAGCAAGCGCTCTATTATCGGTCGAGGGCTCATTACCATCATTCAAATAGAACTGGCAGTAGCAGCCTGCCCAATTTGGATCATTGAGAAAGGCTCGATGGTCAAAGTAATCCAGAAAGTCATCCAGAGATTCAACGCTTAGGCGTTTGATCTCTAGCTCTTCAGCCACTTTGATTAGACCCAGGCAGCGAGAATCAGACCAGCTACGGTAAGTGAAACTACGTCTTGGCTAACTTCAATTATCCAAACCTTTAGCGATTGATAAACCTTGAAGTTTGGCTGACCGAACATTCTGTGTGATAGCGATGCAAAAGCTCCTAAACCCACCGAAAAGATGAATCCAAACAGCGCTCCATCTAGAACTCCGAAACCCGTAGATACAGATCTTCCAAATGAGATGATAACTGCGAGAGTAAGAACCTGAATGAAGGCGGCCAAGTAAGTTCCACCAAACATCAAAAGCGTTTCACCGCCGGTCATTTTGATGCGTTCTTTAGGTATTTCTCTTCCTAAAGCTCTCATCCAGACTGGATAGAAGGTTTTGGGGCCAAACCAAATTGCTCCGATGGCAAACGCCACCACTGACGAAACGAAAACCGCAAATAGATTTATAGAAATTGAATCAAACACGCAGATAAGTATAGAATTTGACCAGACAAAAACCTCTGCTTGAGCATTAGGCTAAACCAACAAACTTATTTATCAGTGGGGGTAGAAGTGTCTGATTTCGAAGCGGCATTGCAGTTGCTAAAACCTGAAAACTGGGGTTACCTGGCAGGTTTGATCGCTCTTCTAGCATCAGTCGAATGGTGGTCGAGAACCAGTGCCAAAAAGAGAAACACGCGACTGAACCTGGACTTAGAAAACATGTCTGCCCAAGAGATTGCTCTGGCCTGGACAAAGGCTCAACTGAAAATGGGCCAGCACGTCATGTATAAAGAATTGGCGTATTTGTGTGGTTTTATGGCAATTGGACTGGTTCTTATCGCGATTGATCAACTAGTCCTAGCCATAGTAGTCATGGTTCTTGGCATGGGCATAGCCTTTAGCCGAATTAGCAAGTTGCGTGTAGTTGACCTAAGAGTACTTTCCGATAGTCACTTTGAAGAGGTAAAAGAATACTTCGCGGTAAACAAGGATGAAATTATCGAGCAGGTTCAAAAAGATCCCGAGGTTATTCAAGCTAGGGACAAGTGGCCAAAATGGGCAGTCAAATTAAACAACAGCCTGATTCGGCGCAAGAGTTTTCGTCCCATGAGAAATCAGTACGACTAGACGTTAAACCTAAACTCAACCACATCGCCATCGCGCATGATGTAATCCTTACCTTCCATGCGCACCTTACCCTGAGCCTTGGCTTCGCTCATAGAGCCGGCCGAAACTAAATCTTCAAACGATACAATTTCAGCTTTGATAAAGCCCTTTTGAAAATCTGTGTGAATTACCCCGGCAGCCTGTGGAGCGCTCCATCCCTGCCGAATAGTCCAGGCTCTTGCCTCCTTAGGGCCAGCAGTCAGATAGGTCTGCAAACCTAGAGTCTTGAACCCAATCCGGGCCAACTGATCCAAGCCTGATTCCTCTTGACCAAGTGAAGCAAGCAGTTCATTGGCCTCTTCTTTGGATAGATCAATAAGTTCGCTCTCAACTTTGGCATCTAAAAACACAGCTTCAGCAGGAGCAACAAGATCAGCTAGCTGTTTTCTCTTCGAAGCATCGCTGAGCACTGATTCATCTACGTTGAATACATAAAGAATTGGCTTTGCGGTTAGTAGACCTAACTCTTTTATCGGGGTGAGCTCTATTCCAGAAATCGAAAGCGGTTTACCGTTATTAAGAAATTCAATGGCCTGATCAACTGTCTCTAAAACAACTGGTTCGGTTTTCTTACCCTTAACTTCCTTTTCAATTCTTGCTCTTGCCTTATCTAAGGTTTCTAAATCGGCCAAAATTAACTCGGTATTAATGGTTTCAATATCGCTGGCTGCATCCACCTTGCCATCCACATGAACCACATCTGGATCAACAAATCCTCTTACCACCTGGGCAATTGCGTCCGCCTCTCTGATGTTGGCCAAGAACTTATTGCCTAAACCCTCTCCGACTGATGCCCCACGAACAATGCCGGCAATATCGACAAAGGATACCGGGGCTGGAAGGATGCGTTCCGAGTGGAAGATTTCTGCCAGTTTTTCTAGCCTTGGATCTGGTAGGTTCACCACACCGATGTTGGGTTCGATGGTTGCAAAAGGATAATTTGCCGCCAAGACGTTGTTCTTAGTTAGCGCGTTAAAGAGAGTTGATTTGCCGACATTTGGTAGACCGACGATACCGATAGTTAGAGCCACTAGAGAAGTTTAGCCTTAGCCGGTGCATCACCGAATTACAGGGCTAGATTGATTGCATGGCCTTGAACTTCACCGCTATCGACTTTGAGACAGCCAATAGCTCGCCATCTAGCCCTTGTGCAGTTGGCTTGGTGAAGGTATTCGATGGGAAAATCGTCGATAGTTATCAGAGCCTGATTCAACCGCCCTACCCGCACGATTGGTTCTCACCAGATAACATTCGAATTCACGGCATTAAGCCCGCAGACGTAGTTTCTGCACCTAGCTGGGAAACTACCCTAAGCGAGATGCTCGAATTCATCTCAGACAATGTGCTGGTTGCACATAATGCCAGTTTCGATATGAGTGTGCTGCTGGCCAGCATCGAAACCATCGATGCCGAAATCCCCGATCTGCAATACGGTTGCTCCTTGATTATGGCAAGAAAGACCTACAACCTGGAAAGTTACCGCTTAAACTCGGTTGCCTATGCCATTGGGCATGAAGAGTTTGACCACCACGATGCCCTAGCCGATAGCGATGCCTGCGCCAGAATCGTAATTCACATGGCTAAACGCCATGAGGTGGGTTCTCTTGAGGATTTAGCTAAAGCCACCAATCATCAAATCAAAGCGCTTAGACCCGCCACTGAATAGAAATGTCAGTAGATGGTGTGAGAATCTAGCCATGGACTTATTTTTTACAGCATTCGCAAGCGTAATTCTTGGTTTCATCCTAGGAACACTGCTTACTAAACAATTCGGCTCTGCAAAGAACAACTCAAAGGCAACCGAATTGGCGGCAGCTCAAGCCACAATATCCGAACTAAGAACTCAACTGGAAGATTCCAAGACCAGGATCGAGAACTTTGAACAGCGCGAGAGAGACGCGGCAAGCTCTGAAAGCAAGTTTCTTCAAGAGCTAAGACCCTTGCAGGCCAAGTTAAATGAGATGCAGGAAAAGGTAGTCAATGCCGAGCGAGAGCGAGTTGACCAGTTCACTCAAGTTCAGGAGCAAATACTGGAAAGCCGAAGACAACAGGAAACTCTAAATCGAAATACGCAAGCTTTGGCCGGTGCACTCTCGAATAATCAGGTCCGTGGGCAGTGGGGTGAACTAACTCTTAGGAGAATGCTGGAGCAGTCGGGGCTTCGGGTTGGTGTGGATTTTATCGAGCAGTATCAAACCGTGAATGAGGACGGCAAATCTATCCGGCCGGATGTAATCATTCAGATGCCAGATGGGAAATTTGTTGCAGTAGATGCCAAAGTTCCATACAACAACTTTCAACGAGCTTTTGAGATTCCCGAGGTTGCCGATGCTACCGATGAAAAACGTCGCAAGGATCTACTTAAGCAGCATGTGGCAGATGTGAAGAAGAAAATTGATGATCTAAATAGCGCTGAATATTTCAGCGGGTTACCTAGCTCGCCAGAGTTCACAATTTTGTTTATGCCAAGTGAAAGCCTGCTTTCGGTTACCCTAGAGCAAGACCCAACAATCTTGGAATACGCATTCCAAAAACGGATTGCTCTGGTTTCTCCGGTGTCTTTCTTCTCAGTTTTGAAAACGGTCTCCTACACCTGGAAGCAAAATGCCCAAGAAGATGCCATCAAAGAAATCGTCGATCTTGGGGTCAAATTACACAGTTCGGTCAGGGTGCTGGCCGAACACGCAGCCAAGCTCGGCGGTAAGCTCAACGATTCAGTTAAGGCTTATAACGAATTCGCTGGCAGCCTTGAAACTAACCTGCTCAAATCAACCAGAGATCTAAATGAAGAGCAGAAGAAGATCTTGGATAAGGGTAAAACCATCCCTGAAGTACCTGGTATTGAAGAAACCACCAGGATTTTTACCAAACCTGAGTTGACAGCCGATAAAGAGCCTGAAGCCTAGTATTTAGGCCGTTTTACCGCCTGAATTAGGGCCACCAAATTGGCTATACTTTTTTTGGACTAGCCGACAGTGTCGTTTGCTTAGCAAAAATCAAACTTTTCAGGAGAGACAATGTCGCAAGGTCATTTTGGAGCATCGGTGGTTACCCTAACCCCGGCCCCAACCTTGGATCGCACCTATTACGTAAACCATCTTCATCCAGGTGGCGTTAACCGTGCCGATGATGTCCGTGAGGAATTAGCCGGGAAAGGCATCAACGTTTCTCGCGGCCTGACTCTGGCCAACATTCACGCCCCAGGGGTAGTTCCAATCGGTAATGCTGATCCGAGCGTCTTGGATCGAACCGGTTCGTCATTCTTGGTTCCCCTTTGGGTCGATGGCAATCTTCGTGTTTCAACCACGATTGTCGACATGCATGGAACTACCACCAAAGTTAATGAATCTCCTCGAGCTCTCTCCGAGGATGACTGGCAAAAGGTTGTCGAGTTAACCGAACAGACGGTTCGTAACACCGGAGCCAAGTGGCTTGTTATCGCTGGTGCACTGCCGACTTACAAATCCACCGGTGTCTTTGTCGATCTGCAACCTATTTTTGACTCTATGGCTGCCCTAGGGGTAAAGGTGGCTTTGGATACCTCAGGCGAACCGCTCTCCTACTGGGTTCGCAAAGGCTCTGCCAATGTGATCAAACCAAATGCCGAAGAACTTGCTTCGGCTGTTGGTCGCGAACTAAAAACTGTCGGTGATGTTGTACTGGCCGCTCGCGAACTGTGTGGCCACGGCATCGATGTTGTCTTGGCGTCGATGGGCGCTGACGGAATGATTGCAGTTACCAAAACTGGCGAATGGGCGGCTAAGACACCACCGGTCAAAGTGATCAATACTGTTGGTGCGGGCGATGCCACCCTGGCTGGTTTCCTAGCTGCAGTGGTTGAGAATCCGATTGCAGAAGGTGAAGACGATTTTGGAGTTGGCTTTAATGTTCCGCTCGGTGTGCAAAATGCCGTTCGCTGGGGTGCTATTGCGGTGACTCAACCAACCTCGGGACTTGCCAATCTTGATAACATGCCGGATGCGAGCATCTCGGCCCCAGATTTAACTGCTTTACTTGAAGAAGTAGCAAAACCCTAGGAGGCAAAATGCCAGTAGCATCCAGCGAACAATACGCCGAGATGATCGACCGAGCTAAAAAAGGCGGCTTTGCCTATCCGGCAATAAATGTCTCCTCCTCACAGACGGTGAATGCAGTGTTGCAGGGTCTAACTGAGGCGGGTTCGGATGGAATCTTGCAGGTCACCACAGGTGGTGGTGATTACTGGTCAGGCCCTTCGGTTAAGAACATGGCAACCGGTGCGGCAGCTATGGCCCAGTTTGTTCGGGAGGTAGCTAAGAACTACCCAATCACCGTTGGGATTCATACCGATCACTGCTCTAAAGATCACCTAGACAGTTTCCTATTGCCGTTGCTTGAAATCAGTAAAGAGCGAGTTCGGTCTGGCCAAGAGGCCCTATTTAACTCACAAATGTGGGATGGCTCGGCGGTTAGCCTCACCGAAAACCTAGCAATTGCCAAGAAGCTCCTAGCTGAAACCAAAAACCTCGGCGTGGTGCTAGAGGTGGAAATTGGCGTTGTCGGTGGCGAAGAAGATGGTGTTGAAGGTGGCGAAGGTGAACACCTCTATTCAACTATTGAAGATGGCATGCTTACCGCAGAGGCACTTGGTTTGGGTGAAAACGGCCGATACCTCACCGCTCTAACCTTCGGAAACGTTCACGGAGTCTATAAGGCAGGGAATGTGGTGCTACGTCCGGAACTCCTAAAAGACATTCAGGATGCCGTCGGCAAGAAGTATGGCAAAGACAAGCCATTTGATTTGGTGTTCCACGGTGGTTCAGGATCGACAGCAAAAGAAATTGCCGATGCAGTTAGTTTTGGTGTGGTTAAGATGAACATCGATACTGACACTCAGTACGCCTTTACTCGTGCCATCGCCGGACACATGTTCAGCAATTATGACGGTGTTCTGAAAATTGACGGCGAAGTTGGCAACAAAAAAGCCTATGACCCGAGAGCCTGGGGAAAAATTGCTGAGGCTGCCATGGCAAAACGTGTTGCCCTTGCTACTTCGGAATTGGGTTCGGCCGGAAAGTCGATGTCGATTTAGTTTCGCTTGACTTTATTGCTGGTGTCTTCTCCAGCAGCCTTTAGATCTTTTCGTAATTCTTTAGGCAAGGAGAATTGGACATCCTCTTCAGCTGTTTGAACAATTTCAACATCGCCATAACCTCGCTCAGCCAGGTGAGCTAGCACTTCATCAACTAGAACTTCCGGAACACTAGCGCCGGATGACACTCCAACCGTTTCAACACCCTTAAACCATTCGTCACTTATTTCATTTGCGAAATCAACTCGGTAGGCAGCTTTAGCGCCATTTTCAAGAGCCACCTCAACCAGTCGAACGGTGTTTGATGAATTGGCCGAACCAACCACGATTACCAAATCAGCATCTTTGGCAACTTTTTTTATTGCAACTTGCCGGTTTTGAGTTGCATAGCAAATGTCATCGCTCGGTGGGTTCTGCAGAGTCGGAAAACGCTGCTTAAGCTTCTCCACTGTTTCATAGGTTTCATCAACCGAGAGGGTGGTTTGTGATAGCCAGACAACCTTGTTTGGATCTCTAACCGTCACATTCAGGACACCTTTATTGCCATCGACCAGTTGAACCTTGTCTGGAGCTTCTCCTGCGGTGCCCTCGACTTCTTCGTGGCCTTCATGGCCAATCAGCAAAATGTCATAGTCCTCGTTGGCAAAACGCTGAACTTCACGGTGCACCTTGGTCACCAGCGGGCAGGTGGCATCTATGGTGTTGAGGTTTCGATCATTGGCTGCCTGAACTACGGCTGGGCTTACCCCGTGGGCCGAGAAGACCAAAATAGAGCCTTCAGGGACCTCGTCGACCTCATTGACGAAAATAGCTCCCCGCTTCTGCAAAGCCGAAACTACGTGCTTGTTGTGCACGATTTCCTTACGGACATAGACCGGCTCACCGTGCAAATCCAAGGCCTTTTCGACGGCGATTACTGCTCTGTCGACACCGGCGCAGTATCCGCGTGGAGCGGCTAAAAGCACTCTCTTGTGTCGTATCTCGGAAGTATTCTGGTTGGAGGTCACTAGATAAGTCTAACTAAGGAGGGTCTGTGAACACACCGGTTGAGCTAGGTAAAGACGCTGACCATCCATTTAGTGTTGCCCAATTTAGCCAGCGTATTTCTGATGCAATCGCTCGATGGGGCACAGCATGGGTTGAGGGTGAGATTATCAAATTTCAACCAAAATCTGGCGGCCACGCATACCCGGAACTTAGAGATGTCAATACCGGGGCAACAATCGGACTAGTTATCTGGAGCAGTGTGCTGAAGAACACGCCAGAGCAGTTCAAGGATGGCGACCGAGTAATCGTAAATGGCCGGATGGATTTTTATGCCCCTAGTGGCAAACTATCGCTAAAGGTTGATGCGATAAAGAAAATTGGACTCGGTGTCCTAATGGCTGAGATCGAAGCACTTCGCGCCAAGATAATTGCCGAAGGCCTAGCCGATCCGCAGAAAAAGCAAAAGTTACCGTTTTTACCAAATGCAATCGGTTTGATTACTGCTGAAAACTCCGATGCAGAGAAAGATGTGAAACAAAATGTTTTGCTGCGCTGGCCCGAGGCAGTTATAAAAACACAGCACGTAAATGTCCAAGGTGCAGACTGTCCGCCGACTGTAATAGCTGCACTAAAGAAGTTTGAATCTGATCCAGATGTGGATGTGATTATTATCACCAGAGGCGGTGGTAGCTTTCTCGACCTGGTTGGCTTTAGCGATGAGGCTCTGGTTCGGGCAGTCGCAGCTTGTAGTAAACCAGTGATTTCCGCCATTGGTCACGAAAATGATCGGCCGATAATTGACGAGGTATCGGACTTACGCGCATCAACTCCCACCGACGCGGCCAAACGAGTAGTGCCAGATGTAGTCGAAGAGCGACACAAAATCCGTGAAGCCATCCAGCGGATGACAAACCGAATCGCTCAGTATGTGAGTTCCCAGACCACCTTGCTGCAACAAATTAGGACCCACCCACTGCTTAGAGATCCGCATGCATATTTGGATCAAAAAAGCGATGATCTCACCAGAGCAATCTCAGATCTGCGCGATCGAATGGATTACCGGCTGGAGCGTCAGACCAGCGAACTTCAAGCCCGGGCAGGGCTGCTTAGATCTCTTTCCCCACAAAGCACACTTGATCGAGGCTACTCGGTGGTCAGGACTAGCTCTGGTGAAGTGGTAACTGAGCCAGCTGCAGCCCCGACTGGCACCGAACTTACCGTGACCCTGGCTAAGGGCGAAATCAAAGCAACCGCAAAATAAACTGGAGATGAAATGACTGAAAATAACAGCGATATCGAGAAGATGACCTACGAGCAGGCTAGGGACGAGCTAACTAAGGTGCTCAGCCAGCTAGAGCAGGGTTCGGTTACCTTGGATCAATCCATGGCACTTTGGCAACGCGGTGAATTGCTGGCTCAGAAATGCGAACAGTGGCTAAGCGGTGCTCGGGCTAAACTTGAAGAGGTTCTAAAAGACAAGAAAGACTAATCCTTGAGCGACTCTGGTGCTAGATATCGGGCTAAACAAACCGTCGTTAATCTAAGTTTGGCACTGGCTGCCTGCGTGGCTATGGTCGCTCTTGTTGTTATTGCTGTGCCGAGGGACGAATCCAATCGAATCAAAGAAGTCAATTACAGTTCAATTGTCGATCAAGCTCTAACTTCAACCGATCTGCCGCTAATAAAAATCGTTCCGCTTGAAGGATGGTGGAGCAATCTTGCTCAACTAAATACCGAGAGTGCCGATGCGGTTGTGAATTTCAAGGCGGGGTTTGTCGGATCAGATGTTAAGTACATCGGCTACACCCAAGCCTTTGACGGAAATGCAACATGGTTGGCCTTCCAATTAGCCGGCACCACAATAACCGGCAGTTACGAAACCGGTGGATACAAGTGGGATATCTACCAGTCGATAATCAAAAACGATCCCCAAAAAACCATGGATTACATCATGGTGCTGAAATACTCCAAGGATAATTACGTATTGCTCTACGGCATAGCCGACAAAAACGAATATGAAGCTTTTGCAACTGAGATAGTTGACCGAATCCGAAAGGCAAGTTCGATTGAATAGACCAGAAAACCCAGCGCAAGCTTGGCAGGCCATAGTTCAAGGTAATAACCGTTTTGTTACCGGCACACCAGCCCATCCTAGGCAGGATGCCGATCATCGAGCCAGTGTGGTCGGTGACCAAAAACCATTTGCCGCTCTTTTTGGTTGCGCTGATTCCAGACTTTCAGCCGAAATTATTTTTGATGTCGGGCTGGGCGACCTGTTTGTGGTCAGAAATGCCGGACAGGTCATTGCCGAGACAATCTTAGGATCGCTGGAATATGCTGTCGAAGTTCTTCAGGTTCCACTTATCCTGGTCCTTGGCCACGACCAATGTGGTGCAATCAGAGCGACCGTAGATTCCACCAAAGGCAAGCTAAGCGCTGAAGGAGCATTCATCCACAACCTTGTGTCAAGAATTACCGAGACAGTTGAGCAGGCTCATGCCCACGGCATTGAAGACATCGATGAGATAACCGTGCTGCATGTCCAAGACACTATAAATGAGTTAGTTGGACGTTCAGATCTGATTCGTAGACGAATTGAATCAGGTAAATTGGCTGTTGTCGGAGCCAAATACGCCTTGAGCCAGGGAATGGTAACCCCTGTTCAAGTTGTCGGAGAAATCGAATAACCGGAGGAAATTGCAGATGGAATACCGTATCGAACACGACACCATGGGCGAGGTAAGAGTACCGGTTGATGCCCTTTACGCAGCTCAAACTGCCAGAGCAGTTGAGAATTTCCCGATTTCAGGGACTACCTTGGAGCGTGCCCAGATTGCTGCCCTTGCTCAAATTAAGAAGGCCGCAGCCCTTGCCAATGCCAAACTCGGAGTAATTGACACTGGTGTGGCCGAAGCTATTGCTAAGGCAGCCGATGAGGTTATCGCCGGCCAGCATGACGGCGAATTCCCGGTCGATGTTTTTCAGACCGGATCCGGAACTTCATCAAATATGAACATGAATGAGGTTTTGGCAACTCTCGCTTCAAAAATATTAGGCAGCAAAGTTCACCCAAATGATCACGTGAATGCTTCCCAGTCATCCAACGACGTCTTCCCTACCTCGGTTCATCTAGCGGTCACCAGCGCTCTGATTAGCGATTTATTACCCGCACTAGATCATCTAGCCAAAACTCTTGAGGTGAAGGCAAAACAGTGGGATAAGGTCGTCAAAGCTGGTCGCACTCACCTAATGGATGCCACCCCGGTAACCCTAGGTCAAGAATTTGGTGGCTATGCTACTCAGATTCGATACGCCGCTGAGCGGGTGCAGGCAAGCCTTCCGAGGGTTGCCGAGGTGCCACTCGGTGGCACTGCGGTTGGTACCGGCATCAACACTCCTAAGGGCTTCCCCCAGGAGGTAATCAAATTACTAGCCAGCGAAACGAAACTTCCGATCACCGAGGCAAGAGATCACTTTGAAGCTCAAGGGGCCAGAGACTCTCTAGTTGAAGCGTCGGGTGCACTTAGAGTTTTGGCGGTAAGCCTTACCAAAATTTGTAATGATCTTCGCTGGATGGGTTCAGGTCCAAATGCGGGACTAGGTGAAATATCAATTCCAGATCTGCAACCAGGCTCATCGATTATGCCTGGCAAGGTAAACCCAGTAATCCCAGAAGCTGTGATGATGGTGGTTGCTAGGGTAATCGGCAACGATCAAGCAGTTGCCTGGGCTGGTGCTAGTGGAAATTTTGAACTTAACGTTGCTATTCCGGTGATGGGAAACTCGCTTCTGGAATCAATCAGGTTACTCTCAAACTCACTTCGCTTACTCGCCGATAAGACCATCGAAGGGCTTGAAGCGAATGTTGACAGAGCCAGAGCACTAGCCGAATCAAGTCCATCGATTGTTACACCGTTGAATAAATACATCGGTTACGAGGCAGCGGCCAAGATTGCTAAACATGCGGTCAACAAGGGAATTACCATTCGTGAGGCAACTATTGAGCTTGGCTATGTGGATGGCGAAAAACTCACTCTAGAGCAACTCGATAAAGCGCTAGATGTGCTCTCGATGACTAAACCAGGCTAGTCCAAACCTGGGCAACCACAGTTCCGATAAAGCTGATCAAGAGATACGGGCCTAGCGGGATACTTTGACCGAAACTGGCCTTACCGCGAAACAGTTTGATAACTATCAGCAAAAATGCCAGCACGAAAGAAATACCTATCGCGAGAAGAGCCAGCCAAGGGCTAAAAAACCCTAAGCTGAGACAAAGTGCGCTGATTAGTTTCACATCCCCCATTCCAAGCCAATCCCAGTAATTAGCAAAAACGCCGACTACAAACACTGCGAAAGCAACTCCAACAGCAATTGCAAAACGCACCCAAGCTGCCCCCGCTAAACAGGCTGCTAGCTGAGCTAAAAGAGCAATCGGGAAAACAGGTAGGACTATCCTGTTGGGCAAGCGATGCTCCCTTAGGTCAATGACCGTCAGCGGTATAGCTACCAGCGCTAAATACAAGGCAGGAATCAGGGCTAGCAGTTCGGGCAGATTGGGCACCAAGCCAAGATAGCCAAGCTAGGGTTTTACCGCCTAAGTTATCCCCAACTAGTTATCTAGCAGGCTGGTTACCATATCGGCAATTGGCGATCTCTCGGATCTGGTTAGTGTCAGGTGAGCAAAAAGCTGCTGGCCTTTCAAAGCTTCGATTACCGAAGCTACGCCATCGTGGCGACCAACTCGAAGGTTATCGCGCTGAGCAACATCGTGGGTGAGCACCACTCTGGAGTTCTGACCAATTCTTGATAAGACGGTAAGAAGTACGTTTCGCTCCAGCGATTGCGCTTCATCGACAATTACAAAACTGTCGTGCAGCGATCTACCACGAATGTGAGTAAGCGGAAGCACTTCTAATAGACCGCGATCAATCACATGCTCCATTACCTCTCTGCTGACCAAAGGGCCTAAAGTGTCAAAAACCGCCTGAGCCCAGGGGTTCATCTTCTCCGCTTCGGTACCTGGCAGAAAACCTAGCTCCTGACCGCCGACCGCATAGAGCGGTCTAAAGACCATAATCTTTTTGTGCTGCCTTCTTTCAAGCACTGCCTCTAAACCGGCGCAGAGTGCCAGTGCGGATTTACCGGTTCCAGCTCGTCCTCCGAGGGAAATTATCCCAATCTCGGGATCTAGTAAGACATCCACCGCTAAACGCTGTTCCGCACTTCTACCGTGCACACCGAACAATTCCCGATCACCGCGCACCAATCGAACTTTTTTATCTGCAGTAACTCGACCAAGGGCGTGTCCGCGTTCGGATGAAATAACCAAACCGCAGTTAACCGGAAGGTCTTTCACCTCAGCGTGCTCGTAAATTTCCTTATCGTAAAGCTCGGCCATCTGATCGGCTGAAAGGGCTAGTTCGTGAATGCCGGTGTATCCGGAATCAATTGCCATCTCCGCACGATATTCGTCTGCGGTAAGTCCAAGCGCTGAAGCTTTTACGCGCAGTGGTAAATCTTTTGAAACAACCGTGACATCAAAACCTTCACTGGCTAGATTGGCAGCCACCGCCAAGATACGTGAATCATTATCACCTAGTTGAAAACCAACTGGTAAAACATTGGGGTCAATGTGATTTAGTTCTACTCGCAGGCTACCGCCATCACCAACTTCAACCGGGAAATCTAAGCGCTCGTGTTCAGAGCGAAGATCATCCAGGTGACGCAGTGCCTGCCTGGCGAAGTATCCGATTTCTGGATCGTTGCGCTTTTTCTCCAGTTCATTGATAACAATGATGGGGATAACTACTTCGTGTTCGGCGAAGCGGAATATCGCCTTAGGGTCAGCAAGTAGCACCGAGGTGTCTATAACAAAGGTCTTAATCTTGCTATCAGGTTTATTTTTCTCTTGGCCGGCAGTGGATTTGGATTTTTGAGTTGTAGTACTGCTCTTATTGGCCATTTATGCTCCTGAAGCCTTTTGTTGTTTAGAGATTAAACCCATAAGCGCTCAGGTTAAAGTTTCAACACGCCCTTGAATCTTGGGGTTAATCAGTTCTTTACCTAAGCGCCGAAACGTCGGCGCCTGGTGCCAAAGGCTCGAAGCGCTCTAAGGAAATCAACTCGGCGGAAATCGGGCCAGAGCGCTTCTTCGAAGTAGAGTTCAGAGTTACTTGATTGCCAGAGTAGGAAACCAGACAAACGCTGTTCACCTGAGGTTCGAATAATCAGATCCGGATCGGGTTGACCGGTTGTATAGAGATGCTCGGTGATAAGTTCTGGAGTCAGATTCTTGACCAAGCTATCGATGCTGGTTCCTTCTGCCGAATGTTTCTGCAAGATCTGCTTGACTGCTTCAGCGATTTCGTTTCTACCACCATAGGCAACAGCTAGATTGACATGCAGACCGGTTAGATCTTTGGTCTGCTCTTCGGCAAGTTCAATGCTCTCCCGTAAATCTTTTGGTAATGCAGTGCGATCGCCGACTAACCTGACCCGCCACTTTTTAGCCTTGGCTAAATCTTTGGCAACTTCGCCAATTATTCGAAGTAGGTCTTGTAATTCATCAGCAGAACGTTTAGTTAAGTTATCGATGGAGAGCATATATAACGTGACTACTGGGATACCTAGCTCATCACACCAACCCAAAAACTCATGTATTTTTCTTCCACCGGCACTATGGCCAACTTCAGCTTTAGCCCCAAAGTTTTTTTCAGCCCAACGCCGGTTACCATCAAGCATTACGGCAACGTGTTTAGGTAGTTCAGCATTTTTCAGTGAACGGAGAATCTCCTGCTCATAAAGCCGATAAACCAGATTCCGCACTTTACCCTCCTAAAGTGCTCTACTACTTATTCTTTTCTTCGCGTTCGCGTCTCTCGCGTTCAAGCTCTCTAGCTTCTTCCAGCGCAGCCTCTTCTTCAGAGATTTCTTGGATGATTTCCTCACGGTAGCGAACCTTACGGATACGACGAACCATGTCATAGATCAAAAAGGCAGCGGCGATTGCCAAAACAAAGGTAAAAATCCAGCCGGTTATGCCTGGACTTGCTGCTGTTGATGTGGTCGATTCTTCTTCTGCGGCGGTGATTGCCAAACTAACAAGTTTCATGAGTTAACCTTATTCTGATGAATGAACCTGTTGACCCGATTGCTGCCAGATACGGCAGAAAACCCGCTAATCGCAAGCTAATAGCGGTATTTATAGGTATTGCTCTAGCCGTATTTTTGGCCTGGGCCGGCTGGGTTTCTTTTGCTGGCAGTCAGCCACAGGGTAAGACCATTAGCTACGAGGTTTGGAATGACAGCCTCACTGTAGTTGATTTCAGCGTCAATAAACCCAAAGAAGCAGCAGTTACCTGCGCCATACAGGCTCTGAAGGCCGATTACGGGGTTGTCGGTTACACCGAGGTGCAATTCCCGCCAGGGGAATCCTATGTGGTTAGCTCTGTGGCTATAACAACAGTTAGTAAGGCCGTCACAGGGCTAGTTGACCGCTGCTGGTTTGACTAGAATATTGAGATAAACCCGCTCGATCTAATCGATCGAGCGCTTTTATTTACTTTGGAGAGCAATGAATCAGACTTGGCTAACTCAGGAAGCCTACGACCGCCTGAAGGCGGAATTAGACCAACTGGTCAATGTTGAGCGCTCTGCCATTTCTAAAAAGATCCAAGCGGCCAGAGAAGAAGGCGATCTCAAAGAAAACGGTGGCTACCACGCCGCCAAGGAAGAACAAGGCATCATCGAGGCCCGAATCGCTAGACTAACTGAGATTTTGGCTAACTCTGTTGTCGGTGAGGCTCCAGAAGAATCCGATACCGTAACTCAGGGAATGGTAATCACCGTCGAGCTAAACGGTAAGAAAACTGAGTTCCTCTTAGGCTCTGCCGAGATGGCCGATAACACCGATCTAACGGTTTACTCGCCAGATTCTCCACTAGGTAATGCCATCATGGACACCAAGATTGGGGAAACAGTTGAATACCAAGCCCCTAACGGCAAGACCTTCAGCGTGAAGATAATCGCCGTCAAGCACTTCACCGGTTAGTCTTCGCGGGCCTCAATAATTCTTGGCTTTAGCCCAGCTGCCTTAAGGGCTTTCACAACTTCTAACGTGTGCTCATGTCCTGAAGTTTCAACCGAAAGGTTTAGTTCAACTTCAGAAATCTTTAGCCCCAAGCCATGTCTGGTGTGAAGCACCTCAACCACGTTGGCATTAGCCTTTGCAATTACTTCAGCCGTGAGGGCTAGCTGGCCTGGTCTATCCGGCAGCATCACCGAGATGGTGGTGTAACGCTCAGCTGCGGCTAAACCGTGTCTTACCACACGCTGCAACAAAAGTGGATCCATATTTCCACCCGAGAGAATCACAACGGTCTTGCCTTTTAGCTTTAGCTTTCCAGCCAAGATAGCGGCAACTCCAACGGCTCCCGCTGGTTCGACAACCTGCTTGGAGCGCTCTAATAGAACCAAGATTGCCTTAGCTATCTCATTTTCGGAGACAGTGACAACCTTGTCGATGTTTTTTCGAAGTAATTCAAACGGCACCTTGCCCGGCTTACTTACCGAAATTCCATCGGCAATAGTCGGTGTGGTTTGAATCTCAACCGGTTTACCAGCTTTTAGTGATGGCGGATACGCAGCAGCATGCTCCGACTGAACTCCGTAAACCTTAATCTTTCTTTTATTGGCTTGGTTATAAAGCTTTACATAACTGGCAACCCCAGCGCCAAGTCCGCCACCACCTAAAGCAACAACAACATTGTCGACCTCTGGCAACTGATCAATAATCTCTAAGCCAACCGTTCCCTGACCGATGACCACATCGATGTGATCAAACGGTGGAATAAACATGGCACCTTTTTTGATAGCAAACTCTTGGGCTGCCTTTAGACACTCGGCAAAAGTTTCACCAACTAGAACAACTTCAGCACCATATCCTCTAGTTGCCTGAACTTTCGGAAGCGATGCACCGATGGGCATAAATATTGTCGCTTTGATGCCAAGTTTTCCTGATGCCAATGCAACACCTTGAGCGTGATTACCGGCACTGGCTGCAACCACGCCTTTTTTACGTTCAGCTGGAGATAACTTAGAAAGCACGTTATAGCCACCGCGGACCTTATAGGCTCCGGTGCGCTGCATGTTTTCAGCTTTTAGAAATACCTGTCCCCCGGTTACCTCACTTAGGTAACTGCTTGAAAGTAGTGGCGTCACCTTGATTACCCCAGCCAAGTTAGTCTCCGCCCGAATAAAGTCTTCCAGGGTAGGGCTAACGACGGATGGCTTCGGTAGATTTAGAGTCAAGGTAACCTCACTTTAGGTAATGTATCGATTTTAAAGGGTAAATCTTGAACCAAGCACCAATAAGCCTTAGTAATCAAGAGGCAAAACTGATTGCCCTTCATGCTGTTGGTTTAGATGATCGACAAGACAAGAGCGTTCTTGATGTGATTGAACGCTTCGGCATGCTCCAGATCGATAGTGTGAACGTATTTGAACGAGCTCACTACATGCCGCTGTTTTCCAGACTAGGTGCCTATGACAAGAATGACCTAGATTCACTGACCGGTGGTAAGAACCCAACCCTGATTGAATACTGGGCCCACCAAGCCAGCTTTATCAAAGCAGCTGATTTCCCGCTATTTGATTGGCGAATGCGGTGGTATCGCGATAGAGCCGCCAAAAAGGACAGCTTTGAAAATCAAAACAAAAAGCTAATTAACTGGATAAAGGCAGAGCTTAGAGCAAATGCTCCGATGACCTCAGGGGATTTCGAGCATGAAGAAAATGTTCGTCAAGGCTCATGGTGGGGCTGGAGCAATGTCAAAAGAGCCCTTGAAAGAATGATTTTTCAAGGAGAACTAATTGCTGCTGGTAGATCTAACTTCAGAAGGCTCTATGCATTACCAGAGCAAGTGCTACCAGCTCGCATACTCAATAAGTCGATACCCCATGAGAAAGCCAAACAACAACTATGGGCCCATGCAGCCAAGCTGATGGGGGTTGGCACCATCAAAGACATCGCCAATGTTTATTGCGAATACCCGTCAGATATCAAAGTCATAATCAACCAACTCTTAGACAAAGGAATTATTAGAGAAGCAACAGTTCAGGGCTGGAAAGATAAGGCATACATTCACAAGTATTATCTAAACTTTGATACCAAGCAGGTACGCCCAAAACTAACAACGATTCTCTCCCCATTTGACCCACTGACTTGGCAAAGAGATAGAGCACTTAGACTTTTCAACTTTGATTACAAAATAGAGATTTATACCCCAGAGCCTAAAAGAATCTATGGTTACTACACCCTGCCAACTCTTCACAAAGACAAACTGGTTGGACGAATTGATCTCAAATCAGATAGACAAAACAAAACACTTTTAGTTCAATCAGCTTGGCTTGAAAAGAACCTAACCAAAGAAGAACAAACCAAATACTCTAAGGCCATAACAAGACACCTTGAGGATGTTAGAAAGTGGCAGAATCTAGAAAAGTTGGAAAATAAAGGCAAAGGCAATTTCCCAGATACTAAGAGGAACTCTTAACGTTTACCCTTGGCGTCCCTAATTGCCCTAGCCCGCTCTTCAGCAAGGGAGCGAGCTAAGGCACTATCACCCGCTCCAACGAATTGGTCCCGGTCTGCAGAGTTCGTGTAACTGCCTTCACCGGGAAGCATCGGGCCGAGATTAACCCGGTTAGAAACCTCTTTGCCTCTAGGCAACCGATTGTCTTGTCTGGATTTGGCAAGAATTTCCTGACGCTCCGCGTCAGAAAGAGTCTCCCAAAATCGTCGCTTTCGAGCCCTTCGAGAAAATAGTTGCCTAACGAAAAAATATAGTTTCATAATCCCTTGCGGAGTGCGGCTACACCGTAATGTATCTGTCCCCCACCTCCACCTGGAGAATAGTAATTGGTCAAACAAAAAGCATCGGCAATGCCTTGCGGTCGATTCGAACAGTCTTCTGGGCCGGCGGAGATAGTCTCATAGCCAGTTGGTTGCAAAAGCACAAACAAAGCCATGATTAGGAGCATTTTGATCCCCGTTATGATGACATTTGGTTGGGCGGCAATGTTGCCTAAAGATGCCAGAAATGATCTGTCAAGATGTGATGATATTTTTTGAACATTTATACCCCCTAAAACCAGCGTGATTAGAACTTACCGCCGATTTGGCTTAGTCGCTCGATGCGCTTATCCAAAGGTGGGTGGGTTGAGAACAGTCGCTCGGCTAGTGACGGCTTTACTGGATCGCTGATATACATATGCGCCATCGAAGATGAAGCCCTTCTCATTGGGCGACCGTAGTCTTTTAGCTTCTGCAGCGCACCAGCTAGACCTTCTGGGTATCTGGTGATTTCAGCTCCCGAGGCATCAGCTAGATACTCTCTCTGTCTGGAGACTGCAGCGCTAACCAGTGGGCCAATGAGTGCTGCCACGATCCAGGCTACAATTCCTAAACCAATCAAGATAAGCGCTAGCTGACCACTGTCTCGGTTTCTAGAGTTACCCGAGTAAAAGGCCATTCTGAGAAAGAAATCGGCCAAGATGCCAACGGCACTAACTAGTCCAAAGACGATAGTTGAGACTCTAATGTCGTAGTTTTTTACGTGGCTCATCTCATGAGCCATCACACCTTCGAGTTCGTTATCATCCATGATGGCTAGAAGGCCGGTTGTTGCGGCTACCACAGCATGTTTTGGATCTCTACCGGATGCGAAAGCATTAGGGGCTTCATCCTTGATGATGTATACCTTAGGCATTGGCATACCCTCGGTGATGGCTAGATTTTCAACTATTCGCCAAAGCCTTGGGTTATCTTGCTTGGTAATCTCAACAGCACCTGAAGCTGCAACTGCAAAAGAGCCAGCTAGGTAATACTGCAGTAGCGCGTAGAAGGCCACGAATCCAATTATCAGAAATGCCGATGACCCGTAGCCACTAGCGTAGCCAAACCAGGTTGCTAAACCACCAATGAGAAGAACAAACAGAACAACAATAATTACTGTGTTTCGCTTGTTCTTAGCGATAGCTGAATACATCTAGGTTTTAAAACTTCACTTCCGGTGCTTCAGAGATAGCTGCAAGGTCAGCAACTTCAAAGAATGCACGCTCGGTGAAGCCAAGGCCCTTAGCAAAAAATGAGTTAGGCCAAACCTTGATCTTGGTGTTTAGTTCGCGGACGCCACCGTTATAGAAACGTCTGGCTGCCATGATCTTGTCTTCGGTGTCAGATAGTTCTGATTGAAGTCCAAGGAAGTTCTGTGATGCCTGTAACTGAGGGTAGGCTTCTGCAACAGCAAATAGTGACTTCATAGCCGACTGCAGCATGTTCTCTGCCTGAGCTGCCTCTGCTGGGTTAGCCAGAGCAGAACCAGAGATGGTAGCTGCTCTTGCCTTGGTGACATTCTCAAAGACTTTAGCTTCGTGCTTGGCGTAGCCCTTCACAGTCTCGATTAGATTCGGAATTAGGTCGGCTCGACGCTTTAGCTGAACGGTGATATCGCTCCAGGCTTCGTCGACGCGAACGTTTAGACGGACTAGTCCGTTTCGCATGCTGACGAACCAGATACCTAGAAGAACTAGTACTACACCGGCGATGATTAGAAAAGTAGAACCGGTAAAAATAGACAGATCCATTTCACTCCTTGAAAGTTGTTGGCTTAAGCCTAAGGTTAACTACCCCCAAGTGGAGCAAAACCCCAGTAATCTCTCAGCGAACTTGATGCTGTGCCCCCAGTGGGACTTGAACCCACACTGGAACGATTTTAAGTCGTCTGCCTCTGCCGATTGGGCTATGGGGGCGTGCAATTAAACTTTTGGTCTAGAAGCCCAAGCCTCAAAAGCAGCTCTTGGAGTCTTGGTAGCTGCAATTGAAACAATGTCACGCTTCAGGAAGAAATTGGCGGTCCAGCCAAGCATTACCCTGATCTTTCGCTCCCAGGTAGGCATGGCTAAACCGTGATAACCGCGGTGCGCACACCAAGCCAAAAAGCCTTTTAGGACAATCTTTCCGGACTGGAATACACCGTTATAGAGGCCAAGGCCGGCAACAGCTCCCATGTTCTTGTGAATGTACTGTGCGATGCCTTCACCGCGAATGCTGGCTACCAGGTTCTTAGCCAGTAGTTTTCCTTGACGAACAGCGTGCTGAGCATTTGGAACACAGAAGCCACCAACACCGCCACCGGTTAGATCAGGGACAGCAGCAACATCTCCTGCGGTCCATGCTCCCGTTACAGCCTCACCATCTTTTGCTACCTGCAGGGTAGCCAATGCCATGATTCGACCACGCTCATCCATTGGTAAATCAGTGTTCTTCACATATGGAGATGCCATCACACCGGCGGTCCATACGATTACATCGCTTTCGAACTTTTCGCCAGTGGATAATTCAACAATTCCATCAACTGCTGAAACTAACTGGGTGTTCAGATGAACCTTTGCTCCCCGGCGATCTAGATCTTCGAGGACCCACTCGCTGGTCTTCTGGGACACCTCAGGCATGATTCGACCCATTGCCTCAATCAGGTGAAAACGGGTGTCCTGGAAGCTGATGCTCGGGTAGTAGCGAAGCAGGTAGGAGGCTAGATTTCGCATTTCTGCGTAAACCTCAATACCGGCAAATCCACCGCCGACAACAACGAAGGTTAGTAGTCGATCACGTTCAGGACCAGCAGGTAGGTTGGCTGCCTTATCAAAGTTTGAAAGAATCCGGTTACGAATTTCAATTGCTTCTTCAACAGTTTTGAGCCCAATAGCGTTATCGGCAACTCCTGGAATTGGGAAAGTTCTGGAAACGGCTCCCGCAGTGATAACTACCTGGTCATAGTCAAGTGTGGTTTCACCTGCACCAGATAAAACGACTGTTGCCTTTTTATTGGCGTGATCAATTTTGGTCATCTTGCCAATAATGATGTTGGTGTTTTTAAGATGCCTACGGTGCGAAACAACAGTGTGACGAGCTTCAATCGATCCGGCAACAACTTCTGGCAGGAACGGTTGGTAGGTCATATAGGGAAGTGGATCAACTATGGTTACCTCAGCCTCACCTCGGGTGAGGTGTTTTTCTAGTTTGAAAGCGGTATAAAAACCTGCGTAACCGCCACCAATGATCAAGATTTTTTGCATGCTGAGATTTCCTAAATAATTGAACAAAAATAATGCGCGACTGTGCGCTAAGACGATATTACCGCCTTGCACAGGCAGGCCTTCGGGTCAAACCCTATCTCGGCTAGGGCAATATCTCCCACCGGATTTACCCCCTGGCCCTTGGCTAGGGAGTGGGCTGCCAAAGCGTGCAAACATTTGACCCTGGTGGGCATGCCCCCGGCACTAATCCCCTCAAGTTCAGTTACCGGCAGGATGGCCTCACGTTCGATCAAATACTCTTGGTGGGCTTTTTCATAGGCCAGGCGGAGCTTCTCATCGGTGGCTAACAACTCCTGCAGTTTTGCCATAAAGCCAGCTCCCTCGAGGGTTGACAGTGCCGCTGTTAGTGCCGGGTGAGTCAGGTAATAGAAAGTTGGAAAGGGCTCTCCTGAGGCTAAACGCGGTTTGGTTTGCACCACCAGTGGTTTACCGCAGACACATCGAGCAGCTATTGCCAGAACATCACGCATTGGTCGGCCCAACTGAGCCTGCATCTCCAAAAGATCGGCTTCGGTGGCAGTAGTTAGAGGCATCTAGTTTGTGGCGCTGGATTTGTTTTTATTTACCGGCTGGTCAAGACCTGCTCTTAGCACCGACTGCAGTAATCCCTTGGCCCAGTCCTTTTTGGTGGTTCCGATGCTCTGCGAGAAACTACTGCTGTTTTTCTGCCTAGCTAACATATCACCAACTGTTCCAGAGGTATCACTTAAGTTCAAACCATCTGCATCTAGAACCAAATAGCTAATCTCACCAGGCATCACGTAGAACAGGCGATCTCTTGCCTGAGCGCGAATAAAGACCGGGTCATCCCAGCGCTTTTTCTCATCGGCTAAATCTTTTAGCTGCTCCTCAGATTTAGCAATGCTGGCATTTAACTGGGCAATCTGAGTTTGCATGGTAATCAGATCACTAAGTTGCGGGCCAATCACAAAGGCTCCAAAGACTACTATGCCAACGGTGACCATGCTGGCCGGAGTCCAGCTAATTGCCTGCCTGGTTTCGCGAACCGGCTTGTCTTTTACTGTCTTACGCTTCATTACTTTTTGTATCTGGGGAAGGCGTTCACACCTGGGTAATAAGCAGCATCTTGAAGTTCTTCTTCAATGCGAAGTAGCTGGTTGTATTTAGCCACACGTTCAGATCTAGCTGGAGCACCAGTCTTAATTTGTCCGGCATTGGTGGCAACGGCAAGATCAGCAATGAAGGTGTCTTCGGTTTCACCGGAACGGTGCGAGATGATAGCCTTCATGCCATTTCTTTGAGCAAGGGCAACAGCATCCAGAGTCTCGGTAAGAGTTCCAATCTGGTTTACTTTTACCAAGATGGCATTGCCAGCCTTGTGATCAATACCTTTTTGCAAGCGCTCTGGGTTTGTCACATACAAATCGTCACCGACTAACTGAACTTTCTCGCCAAGAGTTGCCGTAATCTGTGTCCAACCTTCCCAGTCATCCTCAGCTAATGGATCTTCAATTGAAACCAGCGGGAAGTCATTGACCAGCGTTTCGTAGTAAGAAATCATCTCGGTAGCACTGAGTGATTTACCCTCAAAGTTATACTTCTTACTCTTCTCATCAAAAAACTCTGTCGCTGCAACATCGAGTGCTAAGGCAAAGTGCTTACCAATCTGGTAACCGGCATTGCCGACAGCTTCGCTGATTAGTTCTAGAGCTGCTCGGTTATTAGCCAAGTTTGGAGCAAAACCACCCTCGTCACCTAGACCAGTTGCCAAGCCCTTGGAATGAAGAAGTGATTTCAGCGCGTGGTAAACCTCGGCTCCAGCACGAAGTGCTTCGGCAAATGAGTCAAATCCAATTGGGACAATCATGAACTCCTGGATGTCCACACCGTTATCGGCGTGAGCTCCACCGTTGATGATGTTCATCAGTGGAACAGGCAAGGTATAGGCGTTTGGTCCACCAAGATAGCGATATAGAGGTAAGCCAGACGATTCTGCTGCGGCTCTGGCATTTGCCAGTGAGACACCCAGAATTGCGTTAGCTCCTAAATGTGATTTGGTTGGGGTGCCGTCCATGCGAATCAAAGCTGCATCCACCAAGCGCTGATCAAGGGCATCAAAATCAATCAAACCGGTCTCTTCATGGCCAATCTGATCAATCACTGCACTAACCGCATTCAATACACCTTTACCTAAATAGCGCTTCTTATCGCCATCTCTGGACTCGTGAGCCTCAAAGGCACCGGTAGAGGCACCGGACGGGACAGCCGCCCTACCAAATGACCCATCGGAGAGTAATACTTCAACCTCAACGGTCGGATTGCCTCTAGAATCAAGGATTTCTCTTGCGCCGATAGCGTCAATGATGGACATGGGGCTCCTTATATAGATGTTTTCACTACAAGTTTAGTCAATTGGTTTCAGCGATGGCTTAGCACTATCGGCTGAAACTAAGGCAAATTGATTGAACCGATTAGCTTTCATAGTCTCCAAAAGGAGATTTAGCCGTTTAGGTTTTAGCTCTAACCTGACATTTAGTCCCTGGCCAATTAGTTCCTTTTGGTAAGTGAGCGCTGCCTGGATAGTAGCTGGCAAATCATCGTCTAGAACCAAGACCACACCGTTAGTCCTAGCGGAATCCTCAACCAGTTCCACCACCCGCTCAAAGCCGAGAGAGATACCGACAGCCGGTACATCAGTTCCTAACCACTTACCCACCATGCCGTCGTATCTTCCACCACCACCGATAGATAGACCACTGGCTGGATGTTCAATTTCAAAAATAGCTCCGGTGTAGTAGCCCATGCCTCTAACTAGTGTTGGATCAAATCTCAACCTAGGAACAGCGGCAAACAAATCAGCAAGAACATCAGGAATTACTGAACTATCCAAGGAAGTAAACCAACTATTAGCCTTAGCCGAAACAGCGTCACCAAGTTTCTCTTCAAGTTCAGCAACAACACCAGAAATCTCAATCTTGTCCAACTTGTCAATGATGATCATTGCTAGTGGCAGGTCTTCTGCCTTAACGCCGAAGCCTGTAAGTAGGGAAAGTAAGAGTGATCTGTGATTGACCCGAATCACTGCATCAGTAAGG
The DNA here is from genome assembly GCA_964394575.1 of uncultured Rhodoluna sp. Classification (GTDB taxonomy): domain Bacteria; phylum Actinomycetota; class Actinomycetes; order Actinomycetales; family Microbacteriaceae; genus Rhodoluna. Next base: position 55,787 of record CAYMYB010000008.1, read on the forward strand.
CCCAGAGCATCTAAAGCAGCAAGAGAAGCATTTAGTAGTTCAATCTCAGCCAAAATACTGTCATCACCAATGATGTCAATATCACACTGAACAAACTGACGGTAACGACCTTTCTGTGGTCGTTCAGCTCTCCATACCGGGCCCATCTGTAGAGCCTTGAATACTGTTGGCAAGTTAGCTCGGTTAGTTGCATAGAACCTAGTCAGAGGAACAGTTAGGTCAAACCGTAAACCTAAATCAGCTAAACCATCAACATCAGAAACATCTGTGAGAGCAGAGTCCAACTCTGCTCCCCTTTTCATAACCCGATAAGCAAGCTTCTCGTTATCCCCACCTTGACCGGATAACAACCGATAGATGTTTTCTAGAGCAGGAGTCTCAACCTCTTGGAACCCATAAGACTCGTAAACCCCTCTAATGACGCCTAAAACCCGTTCCCGCTTACCCTTCTCAGCAGGCAGGAAGTCCCGCATACCTCTGGGTGGGGTGATGTCCTTAGCCATAGGTCAAGTTTGGCAGATAACGACAGGACTTTAGATCTTGACACGAGATCCCTTTCCATGATCCAATTACGCGAGATCAATTCCTATAAGAGAACGAGGACTTCCATGGACATCAAAGCTGATGGCGAAACTCTATCTGGCATCTTTGCTGGAAACAACAAAATTGTTGTACCTGATTACCAAAGAAACTACGCATGGCAGTCTGCTCAAATTGACTCCTTTCTTGACGATCTATATTCAGCGGTCGAGAGCAACGACACTCACTTTTTTGGCCCAATAGTCTTGCTAAAGCCCCACAATGCAAACTCGGGTTCTCTGATTGATGGGCAACAGCGACTTACCACCGCAGTAATGCTGATGTGTGTAATCAGAGATATTGTCTCTAGATACCCAGACCCAAATGTTCACGTAGGAGGTGTATCGGTAAACATCGCATCGCCATTGGACGGAATGCTCCTTATGCAGGACATGGTTACTCCAAAATTCACCCCAAATTACCAAATCAGGTCGATTTTCAAAGAATACATTTTCTTGCCACTAGGAAGTCCTAACAGAAAGCATTTCGGTCCAAGACAGGAACTGACCACCAAGCAAAAAAACGCAACTAAAGAGTTGAGAGCTGCATACACCAGAATAAAGAAGAGTCTCGACTCTTGGATAAACAAAGCAGGTGACTCAGATCTAGATCAGAAAGGCGCTTTACATAAACTAATCCAAACTATTTCATCGGGCATGGAACTTCTGAGCATGCGTGTTTACAGCGAAGATGACGCCTACATATTGTTTGAAACCCTAAATGACAGAGGTTTGAGACTAACTCCGAGCGACCTACTCAAAAGCTACACGCTTAAGGGGGTTGCCGATCTTAATACCGAGGACTTCCAGCAAGCACTGGCTCGCTGGGATCAAGCGGTAGAGAACTTGGAAGGGTATCCATTCACAAAATTCCTTCGCCACTATCTTCTTACCGCTCAAAAGGAAAAAGTCCAGAGCAAGAAAATCTTTGCCATGTTCACCAGACTGATTGATGGTTATGGTGTAAATGGTGGATTGATAAATCTAGACAAAGTTTCTGAAGCCTCCGTTTTATATTCCCAGTTACTAAACGAAAACTCGAGTACTAATTCAATCGAGTTAGACAGATGCTTGAAGAGGATGAATCTATTCTCAGAAACCCACCGAATCTACTTGCTAAAAGTATTTTTATTAGGACACAGCACTCCTATGAAAATTAAAGCTGCTAGAGCAATTGAGATTCTTGCGTTTAGATGGATCCTAACGGGGGGTAATGCCCAGGAAATCGAAACGTTCTACCAAGATGAAGCACAAAGTCTCGGTAATACTAAAGACGAGGCAGCGCTAAACGCTTCAATTTTGAGGCTTTTGGCAAAAGCTCCAAGTGATGCGTCTGTGAAGTCGGACATTCTTGTAAACCCAGCTAAAAAGGACCTCCAGTTCTATGTATTGAAAAAAATTAACTTTGGTATCGCAGGGACGGACTTTATTTGGGCACAAAATCAACTTCACATTGAACATCTTGCTCCACAAAAGCCTGATGGTGACAATTCCAATTGGTATCAGGTAGTTGCCCCCAAGGATTCTTCGGACCTGTCTGTCGAGGTCTACGCCGATTACCTTAACAAGTGGGGAAATCTGTCGATTCTTGAATTTGAAATCAACACTTCCATTCAGAATGCAGAATGGGATGTTAAATTAACCGGACTTGAAGATAAGCCTGGATTATTAGAGTCACACGTAGACATAACTGAGGATGTCACTATGGCAATTCAATGGGACAAAGATGAAATCAATGCACGAACAGAATGGATTAGTGAATCGATTACAGCACTTACCAGCCCTTCTGTAATTGAAAACGGCGAGCCTCACATTACGGGTTACCAGCCACTTAGATCTAGGAACGCCTAAGTAAGTCAGGGCTTAGTAATTTAAGGTGAGTGCGATACTTTCATAGGCTTTCCCAGGGACGTTTACTGTTCCTCAACCCCAATAACACCAGCATCACTGGCGGCTAGGACTTCTGCTTTGCGGACGTCTTGTTCTAGGTCTCTGACTTAGGTTCTAATTGCTCGCTCTGGGTCTAGGTTGTTAGCTTTGGCTCCTTGGACTATGGCTAGGAGCATGGCTCTCGGCTGTTCTTCGTTTTCTAGTTGGATTGGTGACAAAACTTATTCCTCTAGTAGCCCCATCTTCTGGGCTATTCCTTTTACTTTGTTGGTTACATCTACAGCTCATAGACCTTTAGGAACGACATCGAATATTTCCGCTGCGTAACTTTTTGATTCATGCTTGTAGTCATCTCTGCCGAACAACTACGGTGTCACAACAGCAATGTTTTGACTAACCGCACCGAACCCAACACTGTTTTTAGCGGACACTCTAAACAGGTAACTGGTCTTAGGTTTGAGTCCCTTAAGGGTAACTGTGGTGCTGGATGAAGCGTTCTTAAAGAGAGTAAGCCAGGTTTGGCCTTGATCTTGAGAGTATTCAACCTTATAGTCAGTAATCCTCGAACCACCGTTGGAAGGTGCAGTCCAGGTAAGGGTAAGCGAACTAGCGGTTTGGGATTTAACTAACAGGTTAGTTGGGGTTCCAGGCAACGTGGCAAGAGTTGTGAATGAGGCTGAGCTACTTACCTTGGATACTCCGACCGAATTTACGGCTTTTAGTCGGACCATGTATTTCGTAGCAGTTTTTAGGCCAGTTATGTTCCAAGCGGTATCTGTAGATGTTGGTTTGTTGACCACTGTCCAAGATGAGCCGCCACCGCTTATCTCAACTAGATAGTTCGTGATCTCAGAGCCACCGCTAACCGGAGCTAGCCATGACAGATTGATTGAACTACTCGTGATTTCACTAGCCGTTGGTTTAGCGGGAGCAGCGGGAACTGTCGCAAGTGTGGTGATTGCTGCTTGGGTGAATAGGCTTTGCCCTTCAGCGTTTAGGGCTGCAACTCTGAGCTTGTAATTAGTTCCAGGTAAGAGATTTCCAATAGCTAAAGAAGTTACGGTAGAGGTTCTCTTTGGAACGGCATTCCAGGTGAATCCATCCCTAGAAATTTCAACAACATAATTACTAACTTTTACCGGTGAACTCACTGCCGACCAAGTAATGGAAACCGAGGTGCTCTTAATGTTGCTGAATGAAACATTCGCTGGTGCTGAAGGGATGCTGATTTGGGCTGTGGTAATGGACTTAACTTCCGATGCTTCACTTCGGCCAACAGAGCTCAGCGCGCAAACCCTGAACTGATAAGTTGTACCCGCGGTTAGACCAGTTATATTCATGCTGGTTGATGTGCTGAACGGTTTGTCGAGCACACTCCAACTCGATCCGTTGTTGGAGCTGATCTCAACTTGATAGTTGGTTATCGCTGAGCCATTTGTGGCAAGCGGGGCCTGCCAACTAAGTGTTAGAGATGATTTAGTTACTGCGCTAAACGCAATCGTTCTAGGTGAAGATGGAACTGCGGCCAAGGTTGTTGCCGAAACAGCAGTTGAAGGTGAGCTGGTTGCGCTTGCAGTTACAGCAACTACCCGGAAGCTGTAGGTTTTGGCTGGGGTTAGCTGAGAAAGCGCAAGGAAAGTTTCTGTTGAAACGGGCTTGGTGTATTCCACCCAGGTCACACCAGAGTCACCTGAGTATTCCACTAAATAGTTTGTGATCGCCTGCCCACCAGTTGATGTAGGGGCCAACCAAGACAGTACTAGGCCGGTAGAACCCACCTGGCTTGTTTCTAAGTTCCTCGGGCTAGAAAGCGACCCAACAGTGGTACTCACCGAAA
>CAYMYB010000009.1:0-38930 GCA_964394575.1 uncultured Rhodoluna sp.
GTTGGCAATTTGGTGATTGCCCTTTACGGTGTTTTTGCACTATCTGCAACGGTACGAGCCACCTATCAAATTGCGACTAAATTCTCTGAAGCCCCATTTGCCTATTCGCTCAGTCTGCTTGCCGGTTTGATTTATATTTTGGCAACTTTTGCGCTAATTCGAAGAAACTACTTGCTAGCCAGATACACATTAATCTTTGAATTGGTCGGAGTAATTGTGGTTGGTGCTTTGAGTTACGTTTATCCTGTTCTATTTGCCCATCCCAGCGTCTGGTCATACTTTGGCATGGGCTATGGCCTGATTCCTTTAGTTTTGCCTCTATTTGGAATCTGGTGGTTAGGAAGAGTAAAAAAGTGATTCAGGTCAACTCGCTCGATCAATTACCTCTTGATATGAGTCCCACCGTTGTAACAATTGGCAAATTTGACGGCATTCACCTTGGCCATCAATTATTGCTGGAGCAGACCCTAGCTCATGCTCAGCAGCAAGGTCTGGTTCCCGCCGTTATAACTTTTGACCGGCACCCATTTGAGGTGCTAAATAATCTGGATACTCCGGCTTCATTGATTGGCCCAAAGCAGAAAACTGAACTGCTCACCGAAAAAGGTATTGAACTGATTCTCTCTAAAAGATTTGACGATAAGTTCTCCCAACTTTCGGCCGAGGATTTTGTGCGGGAATACCTGGTAACTGGTCTAAAAGCCAAAGTCGTGATTGTAGGTGAGGGCTTCAATTTTGGAGCTGGAGCATTGGGAGACACCGAGCTGCTCAGGCAGTTAGGGCTTGACTATGGTTTCAACCTAGTTGTTGTGCCTGCTCTGGAAGTTGACGGGCGTAAGGTTTCAACCAGCTGGATTCGTGAGTTACTGATGGAAGGTGATGTCACCAAAGCAGCAAGCCTCCTGGGCAGATATCATGCCACTACCGGTGAAGTTGAGCATGGTCTAAAAATCGGTCGAGAAATAGGTTTCCCCACGGCGAATATGGCTAGAGACGCAGAGGGGCTGCTGCCAAGGGATGCTGTTTATGCCGGTTGGCTTCACGTCGACGGGGTTAGATACATGTCAGCTCTTTCAGTGGGTATAAACGAGACTTTTGAAGCTGTGCCTAGGCTCCTAGAGGCACATATTTTGGATGTTCGTGGTTTGGATCTCTACGGAAAAATCATTAGGTGTGAATATGTCGAGTTCATTAGGCCAGCAGCCAAGTTCAATGGTGTCGAGGATTTGGTAGCTGAGATTAATCGAGATTTGGAAAAGATTCGCAAGATTCTGGGGTAGCCAGATACGGGCTATTTGGGCTAGTATTACAAGGTTGCCGTGAACCGGCCGCGGATAGTAGAGCTTTAGACAAAAGGTTTAGAGCGCCGCGCAGCGAGCCTTGAAAGGAACAAAAATGGCACTGGACGCTAAAAAGAAAACAGAAATTATCAACGCATATGCGACTAAACCAGGTGACACCGGTTCCCCAGAGGTTCAGATTGCAGTTCTCACTGAGCGTATCAAAGACCTAACTGAGCACCTAAAGGATCACAAGCACGACCACCACTCACGTCGCGGTCTACTTTTGCTTGTTGGTCAGCGTCGCCGACTACTGGGTTACCTGCAGAATGTTGATATTGATCGCTACCGCAGCCTGATTGAAAAGCTCGGTCTACGTCGATAATAAGTTTTAGAAAATCTTGAAGCCGCCTAATCAGGCGGCTTCTTTTCTTAACATGTTCTAGGCTGTAATTACAAAGAAGGGAAGAATCATGGACTTTGTTGGTGCCATTCAGGCTGGCTTTAAGAATTACGCAAACTTTAGGGGAGTAGCCGGAAGAGCCGAATACTGGTACTTCGTTTTATTCATTTTTCTTTCCTCGCTGGTGCTTTCGGTGCTCGATAGCCTGACCGGCACGGGCATACTGGGGTTGGCTTTTAGTTTGGGAACCCTGCTGCCAAGTTTGTCGGTTCTGGTTCGACGCCTGCGTGATGCTGGATACAGCTGGACATGGCTACTTGTTCAAATTCTCGCTACCGCAATTTTTATTGTGGGGCTGGTAGGAATTGTGAATATTGGTATCGAATCGGGATTGTTTTCCTGGCAAGCACTAATGGAACCAGAATCCGAAATTACGCCGGAGGCGGTTGAAGCTTTAGCTTCAAATCCAAATTTCTTTGGCTTTGCCGCTATGACCATGGTCGGTTTGCTGTTGACTGGAATTACTAGCCTGGTAGTCAATATCATCTTCCCCTTGATGCCAAGTAAGAGCGTGGAGCAGGGAAATAAGAGAATTAGACCAGAAACCCTGTAATTTACGAAGTTTTTGCCTATAGGTGTTTGTCTAGGTGCTCTGTTAGTCTTACCTAAGAGCCGAAACGGCAGGTTTGCTGGTCATCGGTGGTGGATCTTGGGGTGGAAATACCCAAGTTTTATTACTGTTGGCCAGGGCATCCCTCAAATAAAATTCGGACGCTTCATTTGCCGTGCGCTCTAGCGTGTACTAATCAAAATTTGATTCGCGCTTTCATTTAGAGGATATAAAGAGGAGGGACCGTGGAAGGTCCAGAAATTAAAGCAACAGAAGTAACAATTGATAACGGAAAATTCGGTAAACGGGTAATCCGTTTTGAGACCGGAAGATTAGCTCAGCAGGCACAGGGTGCTGCCGCAGTCTACATTGATGAAGAAACTATGCTCTTCTCGGCAACCACAGCCGGTAAGACGCCTAAGGATCAGTTTGACTTTTTCCCACTGACAATTGATGTCGAAGAGAAGATGTATGCGGCCGGCAAGATTCCCGGCAGCTTTTTCAGAAGAGAGGGACGTCCTTCAACGGAGTCAATTTTGGCTTGTCGTTTGATTGACCGACCACTGCGTCCGTCGTTTCCTGATGGCTTGCGCAATGAAATTCAAGTGGTTGTAACCGTATTTGCAATCCACCCGGATGAGCTTTACGACGTAGTAGCGATTAACGCTGCTTCGATGTCAACTCAGCTGGCGGGACTGCCGTTCTCCGGGCCAATCGGTGGCGTACGTGTGGCACTTATCGATGGCCAATGGGTTGCCTTCCCTAAGCACTCGCAATTAGAACGTGCGGTGTTTGACATGGTTGTCGCCGGTCGAATCGTTGCCGAAGGCGGCAAAGAAGACGTAGCCATCATGATGGTCGAAGCAGAAGCGACTGAAGGTTCATGGAACCTGATCAAAAACGAAGGTGCGATTGCTCCAAGCGAGGAAATTGTGGCGCAGGGACTTGAAGCCGCCAAGCCATTTATCGCTCAGTTGGTTAAAGCACAGCAGCAGTTGGCCGCTGATGCAGCTAAGCCCACGGCTGAGTACCCGCTGTTTGCCCCATACTCAGACGAGGTCTATGAAGCAGTTGCGAAACTTGCTGAAACTGAGCTTTCTAGAATTTATCAAATTGCGGATAAGACAGAGCGTCAAAGCGCAGATGATGAATTGAAGGCTTCGGTGAAGCAACAGCTGGCTGAGACTTTGGATGAATCACAGTTGAACCAGGTCTCCGCTGCATATAAGTCAGTGACTAAGAAGATTGTTCGCACTCGCGTGCTAAAAGAAGGTATTCGTATCGATGGGCGCGGTAAGAAGAACATCCGAAAGATTGATTGTGAGGTTGCAGTCATTCCTAGAGTTCACGGTTCGGCCATTTTCCAGCGTGGTGAAACTCAGATTCTTGGTATCACTACTTTGAATATGTTAAAGATGGAGCAGCAGATTGATTCGCTTTCTCCTGTGACTACCAAGCGTTACATGCACAACTACAACTTCCCGCCTTACTCAACCGGTGAAGTTGGCCGAGTTGGTTCACCTAAGCGCCGTGAAATTGGTCACGGTGCTCTAGCGGAGAGAGCTCTGGTTCCAGTGCTACCTACACGCGAAGAGTTCCCATACGCTATCCGCCAGGTATCTGAAGCACTTGGCTCTAACGGGTCAACTTCGATGGGATCGGTTTGTGCTTCGACTCTTTCTTTACTAAATGCTGGTGTTCCGCTGCGTGCGCCGGTTGCTGGTATTGCAATGGGTCTAATTTCAGACACCGTTGACGGTAAGACCGAGTATGCGGCTTTGACAGATATTCTTGGTGCCGAAGATGCACTGGGAGACATGGACTTCAAAGTTGCCGGTACTAGCGAGTTCGTCACGGCCATTCAGTTGGACACCAAGTTAGACGGAATTCCTTCTGAGGTTCTAGCTGGTGCTCTTACTCAGGCGAAGGAAGCTCGTCTGAGCATTCTTGATCTGATGAAGGCTGCAATTAGCGAACCAGATGAGATGTCGCCTTATGCGCCAAGAATCATTGCGGTCAAGATTCCTGTCGACAAGATTGGTGAGGTGATTGGTCCTAAGGGCAAGATGATCAACCAAATCCAGGAAGACACTGGAGCAGAAATCTCAATCGAGGATGACGGTACGGTTTACATTGGTGCAACCGACGGACCTGCTGCCGAGGCAGCTCGTGCGGCGGTTAACGCGATTGCTAACCCGCATGTCCCTGAAATTGGTGAAAGATTCCTTGGAACAGTGGTCAAGCTTGCTACATTTGGTGCCTTCGTTTCTCTACTGCCTGGCAAGGACGGCTTGCTACACATATCTGAACTTCGCAAACTAACCGGAAAACGGGTCGAGAATGTTGAAGATGTTCTCACGGTAGGACAGAAGATCATGGTTGAGCTAGTCAAGATTGATGATCGAGGCAAACTTTCTCTGGCACCGGTTGTCGAGGGGGAAGCTGTTCAAGAATCTGAAGATTCTGACGAAGAGTAGTAGATGACGGCGGTTCAGTTTCAACTTGAACAACCCGAATTAGAGTTCACCGCATCGGGAGGCAGCACGGTTCGCCGGACTGTCCTGCCATGCGGTGTTCGCGTCTTAACCGAAGTAATGCCGGCAGCTCAGTCAGCCTCAGTTTCTTTTTCGGTGGCGGTCGGCTCTCGGGATGAGAACAGTGGCCATTACGGTTCAACGCACTTTCTTGAGCATCTGTTATTCAAGGGAACCAAGACTAGAACAGCGCTGGATATAGCTGTGGCCTTTGATTCGGTGGGAGGCGCTTCGAACGCCATGACGGGCAAAGAACACACCAGCTATTACGCCAGGGTTCAAGACAAAGCTGTGCCGGTTGCTGTTGAAGTTATTGCCGATATGTTGACTTCCTCCATAATCGATCCGACCGAGTTCGAGAACGAGCGCACCGTCATCTTGGAAGAACTAGCCATGAATGACGATGATCCACAGGATGTTGCGCACGAAGAGTTTTTTGCTGCAGTACTCAATGGTCATGCTTTAGGAAGACCAATTGGCGGGACCAAGCAGACAATAACTGCCGTCTCACGTGAAGCTGTCTGGGAGCACTATCAAGCTAACTATCGACCAGAAGATCTGGTAATCACAGCTGCCGGCGGTGTTGACCATCCAGCTCTGGTGAATCTTGTTCAACAAAACCTGGAGTTAGCAGGCTGGGAGCTTTCGAAGGCTGCCACGCCAAGAGCTTGGCGCACTAAGGACCTTAATCCAAGCGTTGCCCCTGCTACGGCTAAGGTTATAAATCGTCCGATAGCTCAAGCAAACATTCTTTTCGGAAATCCCGGTGTAGTGGCTGCCGATGAGAGAAGATACGCAATGGCGATTTTGAATACAGTTCTCGGTGGTGGCATGTCTTCGCGGCTTTTCCAGGAAATTCGTGAAAAGCGCGGGCTTGCTTATTCGGTTTACTCATTTAATCAGGGCTACAGCGATGGCGCTGTGTTCGGTCTCTACGCAGGTTGTTCGCCGGCAAAGGCCAAGCAGGTAACCAGACTGATGCTCGATGAACTTGAGAAAGTGGCCAATCAGGGAATCACGTTGGCCGAACTTGAATTAGCCAAAGGCAACATCTCTGGCGGTTTAGCCCTTAAATTTGAAAGCACTCAGGCCAGGATGGCCAGGCTTAGTTCTGCTGAGCTAACCGACGGGTTGTTTTTTGACCTGGATGAATCTCTAGCAAGATTTGCCTCGGTCGAACTTCAAGAAGTTCAACAGCTAGCCCAGCAGATGTTTCTGAGTCAAAGATCCTTTGTTGCCGTTGGCGACATCGGCGAAGATCTCTTCGATGAGTTTTACCAGGGATAGTAGGTTTTAGGCATGACTATTAAGGTTTCAGTTGTCGGTGCTACCGGACGAATGGGTAAATTGGCGGTTGAGCTAATTAGTTCTTCCACCGATTTAGAGTTGCATTCGGTTATTGATTCAAAAACTACTTTGGATAAAGCAGTCGGCGCGGATGTTGTTTTTGAAGCCACCAAGTTAGAGGTAAGCAAGCAGGTAGTTGATTTTGCAATAGCAAATCAGATCAACCTAGTTGTTGCAACAAGTGGCTGGACAAGCCAAGATTTCGAAAGCCTGTCTGTTGAGCAAAGTGCTCTCGTTATCATTCCAAATTTCTCAATTGGCTCAGTACTCGGCAGTCGCTTTGCCGCTGAAGCTGCGAAGTATTTTTCAACCGTCGAGATAGTTGAGACCCATCATGCTGGAAAAGCTGATTCTCCTTCCGGGACAGCCATTCGAACAGCTGAGATGATTCAGAAGAATCGACGAAATGCCCCAGCCATTCAAGGTGCGGGCCAAACAGCTAGGGGAGAGATTGTCGCTGGTGTACCAATTCATAGCCTCAGAGTTGACGGAGTTTCCGCCAAGCAGGAGGTAATTTTTGGCGGCAATCAAGAAAGCTTGATAATCAGTCACCAAGCCAATTCGGTTCAAGCGTATTCCGCTGGCATTCTGGAGAGTATCCGCTTCGCCTACGCTGCAAAGGGCCTGGTCGTGGGGCTTGATCAGGTTTTGGGAATCTAGATGACCGGCGCAAAACTTGGTGCGGTTGTCATGTCTGCCCTAGTCGTGCTCTATCTAGCTCTGATGGGTCAACAGGGTTATTACTTTCTAATTCAAGATAATCCAGTTCCCAAATCGATGGGGTTTTTTATCCTGATCTTGCCTCTGTTTGGATTCTGGGGGATATTTCGAGAACTTCGTTTCGGATTGGCAATTGAAAAACTCGGGCGGCAATTAGAGTCTGAAGATGCATGGCCAAGATTTGATTTTGGCGTCTTACCTTCCGGCCGAGCCAATAAAAGCGAAGCATTGCAGGAATTTCCGCTTTATCAAGAAAAAGTAGAATCAGATCCAGACAACTGGCGAAGCTGGTTCGCCCTCGGGTTAATCTACGACGCCTGCGGCAATCGGAAACTCGCCAGAAAAGCGATGCGTAAAGCCATCGCGCTGAACCAAAGGTAGGCTTTAGAGCGTGTCAGAGATTATTTTTAGAAGTGATGTAACAGTTGAGCTAGTCCGGGCCTCTGCATCGGATAGCGACGTGCTTTTCGCCGCTCGAGTATCCACTCAGGGTGAGCAAACTCTCGAAAATGCAGCCGCCAAAGTAGATGCCAGCGAGGATGAGAAGCGCAGCCGCGGTCTAATCAACTACTTGATGCGTGATCGTCACGGCTCACCGTTTGAGCACAACTCAATGACTTTTTATGTTCAAGCTCCGATATTTGTATTTCGCGAATTTATGCGCCACCGAATTGCCTCCTATAACGAAGAATCGGGACGTTATCGTGAGCTGAATCCAGTCTTTTATATCCCCGGCGCTGATCGGAACCTAATTCAGGTTGGTAAGACCGGTCACTACGAATTTTTGCCAGGTAGCGCGGAGCAAATTGCGCTTGTCCAGCAAGAGTCGCGAACGGTTTCAACTCAGGCTTACGAGTCCTATAAACGTATGCTTGAGGCTGGCATTGCTAGGGAAGTTGCCCGCATTGTTTTGCCGCTAAATATCTATTCATCGATGTATGTAACGATGAATGCTCGAGCATTGATGAATTTCTTGAGCCTCAGAACCAAGCGTGAAGGAACACATTTCCCGTCCTTCCCGCAGCGAGAAATTGAAATGTGCGCCGAGAAGATGGAGGAGTTCTGGGCTGAATTGATGCCCTACACCTACCAAGCCTTCAATGAGAATGGTCGCGTGGCGCCTTAGTCGGGTTTTTGGGCAAATTCCACTAGAGCACTAATCTTTACCTATGTCGCAAATACAGAAAGATTTATTCGGCCAGGTTCTTGTCGCTCTGGTAACTCCAATGACACCGGATGGTGAAGTCGACTGGCCGGCAACCGAGAAGCATCTTGATTACGTCATTTCTAATGGCGCTGATGGCGTGGTAGTAACCGGCACTACAGGGGAGACAAGTACGCTAACCGATGCGGAAAAACTTGAATTGGTAAGAGTTGGTAAATCGGTTTCTTCGGGACGAGCCAAAATCATAACCGGTGGTGGATCGAATGAAACAGCCCACGCAATTCAGCTCTATAAAGCCAGCGAAAAAGCTGGTGCCGATGGGGTGATGATAGTCACCCCCTATTACAACAAGCCCACTCAAGCCGGAGTACTGACACACTTCAGGTTGATTGCCGACGCCACTGACCTACCGGTGATTCTGTATGACATTCCCGGACGGACTGGGATACCAATTGCCTTTGAGACTTTGCTCCGGGCAGCAAAACACCCGAACATCGTAGCTGTGAAAGATGCCAAGGGTGATTTTGCTCAAGCCTCACGAGTTTTGATAGAAACGGATCTGCTCTACTTCTCGGGAGATGACAGTAACATTTTGCCTCATCTTTCTATTGGGGCTACTGGACTAATCGGCGTAACGGCCAACATAGCGCCTCAGGCATATCGAGACTTAGTTGATGCTACAAACAAGAATGATTTCGATCAGGCTCTGACTGTGCATAATCAACTCGAACCATTAGTTAGAGCGGCTATGACCCATGTTCCTGGAACAGTTGCGGCTAAGTATATTTTGCACGGACTTGGTTTGATTGATTCACCAAGAGTTCGTTTACCATTAGTTGGCCCTGAGGAAGCGGAAGCTGCTCGGATCGAAGCGGACATTGACAAAGTTGGAACTGTTCCTGGGCTTAACTTTAGTAACTTCCGGCCTGATCGAAATGCCGCAGCAGGAGGCGCATTACCGAAGGTGGCTGGCACCACCAGATAGGTGTTTATATGTTTGAAACTCTGCCAGCACCACCAAAACTAAAAGCTGGAGCGCTTCGGGTAATTCCACTCGGCGGCTTGGGTGAAATCGGCCGCAACATGACCGTGTTTGAAATCAACGGCAAAATTCTAATAGTGGACTGCGGTGTGCTTTTCCCCGAGGATCACCAGCCCGGTGTCGATTTGATATTGCCCGATCTGAACTATCTAAACGATCGACTCGATGACATCGTCGGCCTTGTGCTAACCCACGGGCACGAGGATCACATTGGCGGTGTTCCATACCTGTTGCGCATGCGGGAGAACATTCCGATTTTTGGGTCAGAACTGACTTTGGCGTTTTTAGATGCCAAGCTGAAAGAGCACCGCCTACTCGGTCAACAGTATGTAGTCCGAGAAGGGGATAGCAAAAAACTGGAGGAATTCTCCTTAGAATTTATTGCTGTTAATCACTCAATACCTGATGCTCTGGCAGTGGTAATTAGGTCTCAAGCCGGAACGGTTTTACACACAGGTGATTTCAAAATGGACCAGCTGCCATTGGATAACCGGCTAACTGACCTGAGAGCTTTCGCCAAACTCGGCGAAGCGGGACTGGATTTGTTCCTGGTGGACTCAACCAACGCTGACGTTCCTGGTTTTACCCCACTTGAAAAAGACATCGGCCCGGTAATTGATGAGGTGATTTCTAGAACGCCGAACAAGGTGGTGGTGGCAAGTTTTTCATCACATGTTCACCGAGTTCAGCAGGTACTCAATGCTGCTGCCGCTCACGGTCGCAAAGTAGCGCTGGTCGGTAGGTCCATGATTAGAAACATGCAAATAGCCGAAGATTTGGGCTATCTAAGTGCACCAGCAGGAATCTTCATCGATCTAAAAGATGCGGCCAGTATTCCACCGTCAGAGATTGTCTATATGTGTACCGGTTCGCAGGGTGAGCCTATGGCAGTTCTTTCAAAGATGGCTAATGAAGCTCATGACATTTCGGTCGGTGAGGGCGATACGGTGATTTTGGCATCATCGCTTATCCCAGGAAATGAAAATGCCGTTTATAGGGTGATTGACCAACTCACCAGACTCAGAGCGAATGTCGTGCACAAAGGCAATGCCAAGGTACACGTCTCAGGTCACGCAGCAGCGGGTGAACTGCTGTATTGCTACAACTTGCTAAAACCAAGAAATGTATTGCCAGTGCATGGAGAATACCGGCATTTGATTGCTAATGGCAGGTTGGCCGAGCAAACCGGAATACCAGCGGAGCGCATTTCGATAATTGAGGATGGCTGGGTAGTTGATTTGTTTGAAGGCCGGGCAGAGGTGGTCGGCCAAGTAGATTGCGGGATGCTCTACGTCGATGGTAAGACTGTTGGAAAAATCACCGAGGAAGATCTGCAGGATCGAAGACTGCTTTCGCAGGAAGGTTTTATTTCAATCTTTGCCGTCATTGACCCAGATAGCGGTCGAGTAGTAGTCGGACCGGAGATCAGAGCTAAGGCCTATGCCGAAGATGACCATGTCTTTGATGACGTTAAGCCGCTAATTGAACTTGCTCTGGCAGAGGCAGCCAAAGAGGGTATCCGTGATACATATGCTTTGCAGCAAGTGATTCGAAGGACAATTGGCACCTGGGTAAACAAGAACCACCGCCGTCGGCCGGTAATTATTCCCGTTGTGGTAAGCGGCTAGCGAAACCCTTTTCCGCCGTGCCTGACCTGTATTGACGGGGGACGCTGTTATTTTTGGATGGATGGCATCACGTAAAAAAGTTTCTAAAAAGCCCCCCGCTCCAAGAGCGGCAAGGGGATCCGCTGCTCCAACCGAGCCTAGCGGTAACAGATTAGTTCGAGGCATAGTCTGGCTGTATTTGAGTGCAGCGGCTATGGTCGGGTGGTTGGCTAGATCCCTAGCCTCGGAAAAGCTAGCTAAAGAAGACCGCAGGGACGGGCCGCCCTTTGCACTATTTATTCTTGGAGTAATCGGAGCAGTCGTAGTTTGGTTCTTGAATGCTAACGAAGTGGCCAGGCTGATAAACAGTTACACCGCTGGGCTGTTTTTCGGTCAACTATCTTTGGCGCTTCCGGTAGTGATGATTCTGTTCTCGATGTACTTGATGCGTCATCCATCAACGGTAAAAGATAATTCTCGAGTTGGTTTCGGTTGGCTACTCTTCTTATTTAGTATCTCTGGATTTTTCCATTTAGCCAGCCCGCAACCGCAACCTTCCGATGGGATCGAGGCTCTGGCTCAAGCTGGTGGCTTATTCGGTTGGCTAGTGACGGTGCTATTTATAAACAGCATCACAATTTGGGGAGCTGGTGCAGTGCTTACCCTGCTTGCTGTAGGTTCCTTACTAGTAGTTACCAAAACTGCGCCAAATAAAGTCTTAGTTAGAATTCGTGAGCTGTATCACAAACTATTTCCAGCGACTGAGCCTAAAGCTGAAGCAGATGATGCAGAAGAAGTTAGTGATGCTTTTGATGGAACTAAGGCACCTTGGTGGCGAAGAGCCAAACAAACCGACAAGAAGGCTTTTGACCAACCAGTTTCGGTTTCAGCAGAGTCAACTAATCTAGATGACATTTTTGGGGCACCACAGCCAAGCACTGAACCGATTGCTCAGGTTGAGCCTTCGATAACCGAGCCGATTGGCCAAGCCACCGAGCCGATTGAGGTCATTGATGAGGACCTAGATCAACTCGAACCAGTTGCTGCGCCTATTGCCGAGTCAAAACCCAAGCGCCCTTACGTTTTGCCGCCAGCAGCACTTTTGTCTTCGGGCACCCCACCTAAGGGTAAGACTTCAGCTAACGACTCTGTAGTTGAAGCGCTGAATTCAGTTTTCAAAGAGTTTGGGGTTGAGGCCACAGTGAATGGTTTTTCAAGAGGCCCAACGGTAACTCGGTATGAAGTTGAAGTGCAACCAGGTGTAAAGGTTGAGGCCGTTACACGGCTGGCAGGGAACATTTCTTATGCGGTGGCCAGCAATGAGGTTCGAATTCTTGCGCCAATTCCGGGTAAGTCTGCTATTGGAATTGAAATTCCAAATGTTGATCGTGAAATTGTATCGCTCGGTGACGTTCTTCGCTCATCAGTGGCTCAACAAAGCAAACATCCGCTCACGATTGGAATCGGTAAGGATGTTGAGGGTGGTTTCGTGGTTGCTAATTTAGCCAAAATGCCACACCTTCTGGTGGCTGGAGCTACAGGTGCTGGAAAGTCTTCCTTCGTGAATTCCATGATCGCTTCTGTCTTGATGCGCTCCAAACCGGCAGAAGTAAGAATGGTGCTGATTGATCCAAAACGCGTTGAATTAGCCGCCTACGAGGGTGTGCCCCATCTGATAACTCCTATCATCACTAACCCTAAGAAGGCTTCCGAAGCATTGCAGTGGGTTGTCAAGGAGATGGATGCACGTTACGACGATTTGGCATCCTTTGGCTTCAAGCACGTTGATGATTTCAACCGAGCACTGGTTGCCGGTGAGCTCAAACTCCCAGAGGGCTCCACCAGAAAGTTGCAACCTTACCCCTACTTGATGGTCGTTGTGGACGAGCTTGCGGATTTGATGATTGTTGCACCGCGTGAAGTCGAGGATTCAATTGTGAGAATAACCCAGTTAGCGAGAGCTGCTGGAATCCACCTAGTCTTGGCTACGCAACGTCCGTCCGTAGATGTAGTTACCGGATTGATTAAGGCTAACGTTCCTTCGCGCTTAGCGTTTTCAGTTTCATCACTTACGGACTCACGTGTGATTTTGGATCAGCCCGGAGCTGAGAAGCTTATCGGTCAGGGCGATGCGCTGTTCTCGCCGATGGGAACCAATAAGCCGATGCGAGTTCAAGGAGCTTGGATAGCCGAGTCAGAACTTCATGCCGTAGTTGCTCACGTGAAAGCTCAAATGCAGCCAGAGTATCGGCCTGATGTGAACGAGGTGGCGACAAGTCGGGTTGTTGATGCTGACATTGGAGATGACCTCGAGGTGTTACTTCAAGCTGCGGAATTGATTGTCTCTTCACAGTTCGGCTCAACATCTATGTTGCAGCGTAAGTTGAGAGTTGGTTTTGCCAAGGCTGGACGGTTGATGGATTTACTTGAGTCCAGAAACATTGTTGGGCCAAGTGAGGGGTCTAAGGCTCGAGAAGTGTTAGTCGGACCGGAAGGTTTAGCCGATGTTTTGGCTCAGCTTCGGGGAGAAAAATCCCCCAAGGCAGATTCGACCGCAACAGAACCGATCACAACACCTATGGCGGCAGGAGAGTATGAGGATTTTGTTCCTCGCGCTGCTGAAGGTGAGGATGATGACGATCCTGACGCTTGGTCACTTACCGGCAGGGGCTAGGCTTAGTTTGTGAACTTAGCAAACCTAATCACCATAAGCCGTATAGTTATCGCTCCGATATTCTTATTCGCTCTGCATCAGTTTTACCGACCAGGCGATAACATCGGCTGGGTTTTGTTGGCTGGATTCGTATTGTTAGCGGCAACCGACGGAATTGACGGGGCAGTTGCGCGCAAACAGGGAACCGTTACCAAATTAGGAAAGCTACTTGACCCGATTGCCGACAAAGTTTTACTAGGCGGATCTTTCGTAGTTCTTTCACTGCTGGATGTGATGCCTTGGTGGGCGACTTTTGCAATCTTGGTGAGAGAAGTTGGAATCACAATTTACCGTTTGATTGTTATCAGAGATCGAGTAATTCCAGCATCTTCAAGCGGAAAGTCAAAAACAATAATGCAGTGTATTGCCATCGGTTGGGTAATCTCGCCTCTAAACGTTTGGTTGGCAAGCGAAGTGTTTAACATGGGATACGGTTTGATTTACGGGGCGGTATTTCTAACCTGGTGGTCCGCCTTCAAATACATTCAGGAGTCCAGATGAAACCAGAAGCGGTTATCGCTGGACTGGAGAAAAAGGGGCTCAAGTTAGCTATTGCTGAGTCGCTGACTGGAGGACTTGTCTGCAGCGAATTAGTCGCTGTTCCAGGTGCCTCAAAAGTGGTGCTTGGGTCCATCGTTGCCTATCAAACAGAGCTAAAGTCATCGGCTCTCGGTGTAAGTCGTGAACTATTGGAAAGCGTGGGGGCAGTTGATCCTGAGGTGGCATTGAAAATGGCAGAAGGCGTGCGTTCAAGGCTAGCTTTGCAAATGCTGTTGGCGACAGAACATGTCCTCGGTGTTAGCACTACAGGGGTGGCGGGGCCAGATCCACAGGACGGTAAACCGGTGGGAATGCTCTACATCGCCATCTCCGGGGCCGTGGGGGATCGGGTTTGGGAAGAGGCTCTATCAGGGGACAGGCAGACAATTAGAGCTAAGGCGGTCGAGCTAGTTTTTGCTAAAATTGGGGAATACTTAGCCCTAAAAGATGGTTAAGGATAAGTGTCGGTACTAGGAAATTCAAAGGTAACTTTCAGCAATCTTGGCTATAAATGTCATCGAGAACAGGTAAGTTATCTTTACGGAAAACTAGTTCCGCTAGCAACCAAAGCAGGTTGCTATAAATTGAAAGGAGGCTCCACATGGCTTTAGTTCGTCAAGAAATAGGTGACGTACTTCGAGACCTCCGCCAGCAGAAGGGTTTCACCCTTCGACAGGTGGCTAGTCGTGCAAAGGTCGCTTTAGGTTACCTGAGCGAGATCGAGCGTGGACAAAAGGAAGCATCTTCGGAGATTCTATCTTCCGTTGCCGCTGCCCTTGATGTCCCAATATCACAGATCATGCACCTAGTCGCAGAGCGATTTGAAGCTGTTGAGACAGTGGTCATCCCAGACACTGTCCCAGCCGAATTGGTCACCAATTACGACTCCAAATCCATGGCCAATACGCGCTAAGGATAAAAATTAGAACCCCCGGTTGCTGCCGGGGGTTCTTTTTTAGCCACGGGCAGCACCAGTAGGGTAAATCCGAGTTTTCGGGTTATCGTCATAATGTGCGCCACAGCGATTTCGAAATGCTTATGAATGATGAGTTTGGCAACGAGTATGCCGCTGTTCTGGTGCGGGATTTGGTGCTGACCGAGTTGGATGATCGGACTGGCCAACAGGCTTTGGCAGAGGGGGTAGACCCCAAAGATGTCTGGTTAGCTATTTGCCGTGCCCAGAACGTGCCCGAGGAGCGTTGGTTGGGCTTGAACAAAAAGCCGAAAAATAAACACGCCGAATAGATATTTGTTCGTAAATTTGTTCGGAATTGTGGTAACTTATAGACAGTTGAAAAGTTGGCTAGGTTATCAACAATTTGACGGGACACCGCCTAAAAGACGGGGTTCAGCGTAGTGTCATGACAGCATAAAAGCAGTCGCTCAGGCGGCAGAAAAGGAAAAGAAATGCCATCAGCTTCAGATCGCGATAAAGCGCTAGACACTGCGCTTGCGCAAATAGACAAACAATTCGGTAAAGGCTCAGTTATGCGCCTTGGTTCAGACGAAAGAGCTCCTGTAGAGATAATCCCTACCGGATCTATCGCACTAGATGTTGCTCTTGGCATTGGTGGTTTACCAAAGGGTCGCATTGTTGAAATTTATGGTCCTGAGTCTTCTGGAAAGACTACGGTTGCCCTGCACGCTATCGCGAATTGCCAGAAAGCCGGTGGAACTGCAGTTTTCATTGACGCAGAGCACGCACTTGATCCAGAGTATGCCAAGGCACTGGGTGTAGATATCGATGCCCTTTTAGTCAGCCAGCCGGACACTGGAGAGCAAGCACTCGAAATAGCCGACACTCTGATTCGTTCGGGCTCAATTGACATCATCGTAATCGACTCAGTTGCAGCTTTGGTCCCACGAGCAGAAATCGAAGGTGAGATGGGAGATTCTCACGTTGGTTTGCAAGCTCGCCTAATGTCACAAGCTTTGAGGAAGCTGACCGGTGTCCTGAACAACACCAAAACCACAGCAATCTTCATCAACCAGTTGCGTGAAAAAATCGGTGTCTTCTTTGGATCCCCAGAAACAACTGCTGGTGGAAAGGCTTTGAAGTTCTACGCCTCCGTCCGTCTTGATGTGAGGAGAATTGAAACATTGAAAGACGGCCAGGATGCTGTTGGTAACCGCACCCGTGTCAAGGTTGTCAAGAACAAGATGGCTTCACCTTTCAAACAGGCTGAATTCGATATCATCTACGGTGTTGGTATCTCTAGAGAAGGAAGCCTTTTAGACTTCGGAGTTGAACAAGAGATTGTAAAGAAATCTGGTGCTTGGTATACCTATGAGGGTGAACAACTCGGTCAAGGTAAAGAGAATTCGCGTAACTACCTTCTTGATAATCCTGCTGTAGCGGACGAAATTGAGAAGAAAATTAAAGCCAAGCTTGGAATTGGTGTTCCACGGGCAGTGGCAGATCTGCCGGAAGAAGAAGTCGCGGATCTAAAAGCTGTAAACGACTAACTGTGGACTTACAGAAATTGCTGGCCTCTGCCGAAGAGGCTGCTGCCAAGCCTAAATACACACTTCAGACGGTTGACTCATTAGAGGAAGAGGTTCGCTCCACGCTACTAAAAATCATTGAGCGTGGCGGTAAGTCTTCTGGAGCTATTCGTAAGCAACTGGTTGAGAAAGAGTATCCGGTTGAGATCATTGAATCGCTGATTGCAAGGTTCACCGAGGTGGGGCTGATTGATGATTTTGCCCTGGCAAAGGAACACGCCCGAATACTTTTTGACCGCAAGGGTAAATCAAAAACCCTGATCGGGATGGAACTTCGAGAGAAGGGTTTCTCGCAGGATGCCATAAAAGATGCCCTAGCTGAGATCGAGTCAGATGATGAGTTGGAATTGGCCAAAGGGCTGGCATTGACCAAGATGGCAAAGACTTCTGGTTCAGATAAATCTGCGGTAGAGCGAAAGGTGGCCGGTTTTCTGGCTCGCAAGGGTTATCCAAGCTCGGTTGTTTGGGTTGCTGTGCGATATGCGAGCGAGGAACTATCCCGTTAGTTTGGCCGCTCGGCTAAAATTGGGTAGATGGAAACCAAACTAAGAAGCTACGAGGTTAAGACCTTCGGCTGCCAAATGAACGTTCATGACAGCGAGCGTCTCTCTGGCCTGCTTCAGGATGCTGGTTATGTCCAGGTTCAGCCTGGCGAGGAGGCCGACGTCTTGGTTTTCAACACCTGCGCGGTTCGAGAGAATGCCGACAATAAGCTTTATGGAAATCTCGGGCAACTAGTCGAACGCAAAGCCAGCAATGCAAATTTCCAAATTGCCGTTGGCGGCTGTCTAGCCCAAAAAGACAAAGACAAAATTCTTGCCAAGGCACCTTGGGTTGATGTCGTATTTGGAACTCATAACATTGGCTCTTTGCCGGCCCTGCTGGAAAGAGCGCGACACAACAATGAGGCTCAGATTGAAATTCTTGAAGCACTAGAAACATTCCCCAGCGATTTACCCACTAAACGGGATTCCATCTACTCAGCGTTGGTGTCTATCAGTGTCGGCTGTAACAATACCTGCACATTCTGTATAGTTCCAAGCCTCAGAGGAAAAGAGCGCGATCGCCGCCCAGGAGAGATTCTTTCTGAGATTACTGCCTTGGTCGAGCAGGGTGTCATCGAGGTGACTTTATTGGGGCAAAACGTTAATACCTACGGTGTCGAGTTCGGCGATCGGGGAGCTTTCGCTAAATTACTTAGAGCCTGTGGGGAGATAAAGGGGTTAGAACGGGTTCGCTTTACCAGTCCGCATCCCGCGGCCTTTACGGACGATGTGATTTCAGCGATGGCAGAAACTCACAACGTTATGCCGCAACTGCATATGCCGTTGCAATCAGG
The DNA here is from genome assembly GCA_964394575.1 of uncultured Rhodoluna sp. GTDB lineage: Bacteria > Actinomycetota > Actinomycetes > Actinomycetales > Microbacteriaceae > Rhodoluna. The sequence goes on from CAYMYB010000009.1 coordinate 17,806, forward strand.
AAGCGACCGAATCTTGAAAGAAATGCGTCGCAGTTATCGAAGTGATAAGTATCTTGGCATACTTGAGCGAGTCAGAGAACAAATGCCAGATGCGGCAATCTCCACCGACATTATTGTTGGATTTCCATCGGAGACCGAAGAGGATTTCCAAGATACATTGAGGGTGGTTCGTGAGGCTAGATTTGCCATCGCATACACTTTTCAGTATTCAAAGCGGCCTGGCACACCAGCCGCCGAACTGCCGAATCAGCTGCCCAAGGAAATCGTTCAGGAGCGTTACGAACGTTTGCTTGAGGTCGTCAACCAAGTGGCTTGGGAAGAAAACCAGAAGCAAATCGGCAAGACAGTTGAAGTGCTGATTGGAAATAGCGAAGGTCGTAAAGACGAGAAAACTAATCGCGTAACTGGCCGAGCTAGAGACAACAGGTTAGTTCACATTGATTGGGATAGCCTCAGCGAGCCGCCAAGGCCCGGTGATCTAGTCTCAGTGACTGTGACTCAAGCGAAGCCATACTTTCTCATTGCCGAAGCACGAGAGCACACCCAAGTGATTAGGACCAGGGCAGGAGATGCTTTCGAGGCCTCGCTGGCCGCTTCCTGTGATGTTCCAGTCAGCCCTTCACAGACTAAAGGCGCAATTAATTTATCCGTTGCTGTGAAAAGCCCTAACTAAAGTTATGGCGAATACCCCAGAATTCATCAGTATCGTTGGCCCAACCGGCACTGGTAAATCTTCCCTAGCTCTTGATTTGATTGAGGCTTTGGAAGCCGATGGGATTAGAGCCGAGGTTATCAACGCTGATGCTATGCAGTTCTATAAAGGCATGGATATCGGCACCGCCAAGCTAACTGAGAAGGAGCGACGGGGAATAACTCACCATCTCATAGATTGGCTGGAAGTAACTGAAGAGAGCACTGCCGCAAATTACCAAATCAAAGCCAGACAAAAAATAGCTGAGCTCAAGCAAAATTCGATAATGCCAATTTTCGTTGGCGGTTCGATGCTCTATCTTGCCTCGGTTTTAAATACTTTTGAGTTTCCTGGTCGAGACGAGGACCTTCGGGCAGATCTAGAGAAAGAGCTGGAAAGCGAAGGGCCAATTGCCATGCATAGCAAGTTGGCCGCGCTAGATGAAGTGGCAGCTAGCCGTATTGAGCAAACCAACGGTAGGAGAATTGTCCGAGCACTGGAAATCGTTATGCTGACGGGAAAGCCTTTTGCCGCTTCGTTACCGCAACAATTCGAATCTTTTTTACCAAATCTACAAATTGGATTGAATTCCGACAGGAGGCACCTAGTAGAGCGCTTGGGCCGAAGAGTCAATTTGATGTGGGAAAAAGGACTGCTGGATGAAGTTGAGTTACTGGTGAAACAAGGCCTGCGAGATTCAAAAACAGCAAGGCAGGCTATTGGATATGCACAGGCTCTAAAACAAATGGACGCGGAGATTACCAAAGAGCAAGCTATTGCCGAAACGGCGCAACTAACCAGCCGTTATGCTCGCCGGCAAATGTCGTGGTTTCGGCGAGACCGGCGAATTATCTGGTTTGACTATCAAGACCCCAATTTAGTTCCAGAGACAATTGGATTAGTTCGCAAAGCGCTGGCTAATTAGGGGAAGTAGTCTTAACGCATGACAAAGGTTAATTTCACTAAGGGCCATGGCACTGGAAATGATTTTGTCATGATTTTAGATCCTGATGGCAGTCTGGATTTGACTGCAGAGCAGGTTCGTAAAATATGCAATCGGCACTTCGGCATAGGAGCCGACGGGGTAATTCGCGTTGTACCATCCAAATTTATTGAAGAAGGTGCCCTAGCTCTCGAAGAGGACGAATCTGCCTACTGGTTTATGGACTACCGCAACGCAGATGGCAGTGTCGCAGAGATGTGTGGCAACGGCGTTAGAGTCTTTGCCCGCTTTCTAACTGAGAAAGCTTTGGTAACTCTGGCAGAAAGTGAAACTCTTCACGTTGGCACTCGAGCTGGAGTTAGGGACATTCAGCGAAATCGTGCTGGGTTTGTTGTGGACATGGGCAGGTGGCAACCAGTTTCAGACGATTATTTAGTTCGTGCCGAGGGTATTGACGTTGCAAGGCCAGGTCAAGGGATTAACGTTGGCAACCCGCATGTAGTGGTAGCCCTTGCTTCCTTTGATGAGCTGGAAAAAATTGATCTAACTCGCGCTCCACAACTAGAACCCAATCCAGCAGGTGGAGCGAACATTGAGTTCGTCGCACCGCACGATCCATTAGTGAATAATGGCGTCGGACGAATTCGAATGCGTGTTTTTGAACGTGGCGTGGGGGAAACGTTATCTTGTGGCACAGGCATTGTCGCTTCCGCTTTAGCCACCAGATTGTGGGCAGGGCCATCTGCACCTAATCATTGGAGTGTAGAAGTACTCGGAGGTACTCTTGGGGTGAGAATGTTTGCTACCGAAGAGGGCGAGCACGTAGGTCTTAGCGGCCCAGCAGAATTAGTCTTTGACGGTGAATTCGAAATCTAGTTCCGAGTTACCTTAATTACCCGAAAACCTTTGATCGATGCAATTCGGCTTACCTCAAAGCCATCTTCAAACTCAGTCTCAAGCCATTTTTGAAGCGAGTCCGATCCTAAATTCTTCTGGACAACTAGTCTGGCACTTCCCCCTGGTTGCAGTCGTGGCAACCACTTGCACAATATCTCGTGGAGCATCTTCTTCCCAACACGGATTGGCGGATTGGACCAAATCTCATCAAACATCAATGATTCTTTGACCTGCTCAGGTTGAAATACCTCGATGTTTTCTAGTTGTAACGACTTGGCGTTCAATCTGGTTAGGGCGATGCTCTTTTGATTTACATCAATAGCAATAATTTTCGCTTTAGGTGAAGCGAGGGCTAGTGAAAGTGCTATGGGACCCCAGCCGCAACCGATGTCTAAGATTGTGCCTTGGGGTTTCAAACTCTCTAATTGTTTTAGAAGTACTTCGGTGCCGGCGTCTAACTCATTCGGGCTAAAAATACCAGTCGAACTGAACAGCTCGTATTTGTTCCCAAAGAGCTTTACTTTGATTTTCCTGAGCTTCAATTCCTCGTCGGCAGACTCAGAGAAGTAGTGATTGTTAGGCACGGACTAAACACTACTCCTACAAAAAGGTAGTGTTAACAGGGAAATGAAAGATAACCAAAACACCGATAACAGTGAGCAAACAATTGAGCGCATCCTTCGACGTGACGCTCAAGCTCTAGCCCTGGGGGCAAAAGAAAGCCTGGTCGAAAGGGCTGAGGCAGACCAACAGGATCTGGCCGATAGAGCGGCACTGCAGCGCGTACCTGGCCTGTCTACCCAGATGCAGGACATCTCGGATGTTGAATACCGAGAATTACAGCTCGAAAAGGTGGTTCTGATTGGCATTTGGGGTGAAAACTCAATTGCAGATGCCGAAAATTCCTTGCGCGAATTAGCCGCTTTAGCTGAGACAGCAGGTGCGCAGGTCCTAGATGGGATTCTGCAAAGACGAGCCCACCCGGATCCGGCAACTTTTCTCGGGAAAGGTAAAGCCCAAGAACTAAGAGATTTAGTTCGAGCACTGGGTGCTGACACTGTGGTCGCGGATACCGAATTAGCCCCTTCTCAACGTCGTGCCTTAGAAGATGTGGTCAAAGTCAAGGTAATTGACCGAACAGCAGTTATTTTGGAAATCTTTGCACAGCACGCCAAATCCAGAGAGGGTAAAGCGCAAGTTGAACTTGCCCAGCTCGAGTATTTATTACCCAGGCTTCGCGGCTGGGGTGAGTCAATGTCCAGGCAGGCTGGTGGTCGGGCCGCTGGGGGAGAAGGAATTGGATCTCGTGGTCCCGGTGAAACCAAGATTGAACTAGATCGCCGGCGAATCAATACCCGAATGGCAAAGCTGAAAAAGCAAATTGCCGGAATGAAACCGGCTAGGGAAACAAAACGAGCAAATCGTAAGCGAAACCAGATCCCTTCGGTTGCTATTGCCGGCTACACAAATGCCGGTAAGTCGTCACTGCTGAATCGGCTGACTTCGGCCGGCGTACTGGTTCAAAACGCTCTTTTCGCAACGCTGGATCCTACGGTCAGGCAGTGCAAAACCCCTGATGGTCGAGAATATACCTTTACGGATACGGTGGGCTTTGTCAGAAATTTGCCACATCAGTTAGTTGAAGCTTTCCGGTCAACATTAGAGGAAATTAGTGATGCGGATTTAGTGCTTCATGTTGTTGACGCGTCCCATCCAGATCCTGGTTCACAAATTGAAACTGTTAGAAAAGTGATGAGTGAAGTCGGGGCAACTAACATCAAAGAATTAGTTGTTTTCAACAAAATAGATTTAGTAGATCAGGCAACTATTATTTCACTCAGAAGCCTCCAGCCAGATGCTGTTTTAGTATCGACTAGGACTGGCCAAGGTATTGATCAATTAGAGTTGGCAATCGCCGAAAAACTACCGAGGCCGAATGTATATGTGAAAGTGCTAATTCCTTACAACCATGGCGAACTCGTGTCGAGAATGCATTTAAATTCTGAAATTATCAAGCTCGAATATCAGGAAAATGGCACCTATCTCGAAGCTCGGGTTAATGAGGATCTTGCTGCAGAACTAAAGGGCTACCTGGTCTAAACTTTCCGCAGAACTGTTACAACTTTGCCAAGTATGTTGGCATGCGTTCCATCGATGGGTTCAAAAGCACTATTTCTTGGAAGCAACCAAATCTTTCCATCGCGCTGCTTGAAAGTCTTTACAGTCGCTTCACCGTCAAGTTCGGCTGCGACTATATCTCCGTTCTCAACCACTTTTTGCTTTCGGACAACGACCCAGTCCCCGTCACAGATTGCGGCGTCCTGCATAGATTCACCTTTTACCCTCAACATGAACAGCTCTCCGGAGCCGACCAAATTCTTTGGCAACGGGTAATACTCTTCGATGTTCTCTTCTGCGGTAATTGGTATACCAGCTGCAATATCGCCAACGAGCGGCACCATCGCAGTAGCAGCCATAGGGGCGCTATTCTCCACGGAGCTGTCCTCCCATCCTTCTGGCGTGATCAGCACTTCGGTGTTCCTGGAAAGATTCTCTTGGCGGCGAATGTAGCCTTTTTCTTCAAGATTTGAAAGCTGATAGGCAACGCTGGCTACCGAATTTAGCCCCACTAAGTCGGCTATTTCACGCATAGAGGGTACTATGCCTCTCGTGCTCTTGCTCTTCAAGATCACCTGAAGAATGGCCGCCTGAGTTTCAGTTAGCGCGGCATCAGTTCTCTTAGACATTTTCAGCCTCTCTGCTTATGCCCAGGGCAAAAGCCATTTGTCAGTGGTCGATTGTTGAATAAGACTTATCCAAGAAGCCACTACCAAAAATGTATTCGATTTTAACCAAAAAATCAAACACATTTTCGGAAAAATTAGCAAAATTATTGACAAAATTCACAAATTAGTCGTAATCTTGTTCGTATTAGAACATTTGTTCGGAAAGAGGTGCACAAATGACCGCCCAAATCATTGAGTTTCCAATGGATCGGGTCCGGAAGCCTGTAGCTCAAGCAACTTCTCACCAAGTCTCCAGAACTTACCACCAGCAAGGGCAGGTTAGGGTTTCCGTCAAAATTGCGAGGATAGTGATCCTCCTGGGGCTAACTTTCGGAGCTTTGTCGTTCTTATTCTTTAGTGTTTCCGCCGGTCTGAGCCCAGCTCAAGCAAACAGCGAAACAAACTCATCCACTCAGGCTAATTTTGCATACGTGACCGTGATGTCGGGAGAAACATTGTGGTCAATTGCCGAAAGATACGCCCCAAATCAAGATCCAAGAGATTTTATTGCAAATCTGATTGCCCTCAACAACCTGAATGATTCTGTTCTAACTCCCGGAATGCAAATCGCTCTTCCCCTGAACTAGACCAGTCCAGCCTTATCTGGCGGTGCGATAATTTAACTTCGCCGCCCGAACTAGATTGGCTCTAACTTGTCCAGACCTTTCCTACTGTTGCCTGCAGTTGATATCTCAAAGGGTCAGGTGCTCAGACCCAGCCAAGGCGAAATCTCAGATGACCAATCTTTCGGTAAACCTGAGGAAGTGATCCGGGATTTTGTTTCCGCTGGTAGTACATGGATACATATTGTTGATCTTGACCTTGCCTTTGGTGCTGGAGAAAATCAAACTCTGATAACAAGCTCAGTAAAGGCATTTCCAGAGACAAGCTTTCAGGTTAGCGGCGGAATTGCTAGTGAAACTTCTTTCAAGCTAGCTGCTCAATCGGGTGCTAAGCGATTAAATCTAGCTACTCAAGCTCTAGCCAATCCTGATTGGGTCGCAGGAAAAGCCAATCAAGAAAATATCGAAGTTTGTTTTGCTCTCGATGTTTTTGAAGACAGGGTTGTGGCTCGAGGATCTAAGGCCGAGTTTGGAATTTTAGATGAAGTGCTAGCCTTCCTAGCAAATACCAACCTCAAAAACGTTTCGGTCACCGACGTTAGCCGAGATGGAATGCTTAGTGGGCCAAATTTAGAGTTACTTTCGAAGGTCAGTGACCGACTTGAATTATTAGTCATTAGTTCTGGCGGCATAGCCACTCTTTCGCAGCTCGAAGTTTTAGTCGAATCGAATTTCTGTGCAGGGGCAATTCTTGGTAAGGCCCTCTACACAAATAAATTTTCTCTTGAGGCTGCAATTCAGGTGGCTAGCTAATTGGATAAGCCAAGTAAATTTACAGATTCGGCAGGTGTGCCTTGGCAAGGCAGATCTCTAAAAGATAACCCTCATGCGGGAGATGATGGAACTGCAGATCAGTTACTAATCGAGTCGTTGAATAATTTACGTTCCGGTTCTGGCAGCGTTGAGGGGGTAATCCAAGCATTAGCAAACGCCAGATTACTAGTCCCGTTGGTCGCCCATCTTGGGGAATCGGAAGTTACTGAGCAGGGGCTTAAAGTTGATAAGAGTGCCGAACTCTCAATCGTTACAGTCCAAGCACCGGATGGCCAAAATGCCCTGCCAGTTTTTAGTTCGGTTCAAGCTATGGCGTTATGGAATTCTGCGGCTAGGCCGGTGCCAAACAGCGTCAGAAACATCGCCCTCGCCGCTGCGAGTGAGGGGAACACCAGAATTGTTCTGGACCCCATGTCTGAGACGGAGTTTGTTGTGCGTCGACCTGCTATTGCGGCTATTGCTCAGGGATTCAAGTGGCAACCACCGGAAAAGAACCTGGACGTGCAAAAAATAGTGGCTGAGACCCTAGGTGAGTTTCCCCAAGTTTTGAGATTTGATTTGAGCTCTGGCGACCCCAACTATCGACTTGAGGGGCAAGAGTTGAACATACAGATTTACATGCGTCTTGGGCTGCAACCGTCTGAATTGAAGCAGATAGAAAATGAGTTTTTTAGAAAGTTAGCTGACCACGAGAGATTTGTTGAGTTGGTTGACTCGGTTGCGGTGCGATTTTTAGCCGCTAACTGACTGGGCCGGTATATTTCTCGCCAGGACCTTTGCCAGGTTCGTCGGGGATAGGCGAAGCCTCCCGAAAGGCCAGTTGCAATGCCCTGAGCCCGTCGCGAAGGGGTCTAGCATGGTGATCACCCAGATCTGCAGCGCTGCCGGTTACCAGAGCGGCTAGTGAATTTATAAGTTTCCTGGCTTCATCTAGATCGCCCTTGTATCCAGACTCCGCAAGGCCCACCTGCACTGCTGCGGCGCTCATTAGATGCACGGCTGTGGCTGTGATTACCTCAACTGCGGGAACTTCTTCTAGTTCTCGAAGAGCTTTTTGTTCTTCACTTTCGTTCATTTAGGGGCTTCACTTTCCGATTATTTCTCTGCTAGGCTAGCCTACGGCTCTGTTGATGAAGATCAGCAGTCAGAAGTGGATTCATTTCCCACCCGCGTCTACCGATTTCTTTAGGTTGCCGGGTAAAGCTTTGAACTTTCAGTTCTGCGCGTTGGCAAGCTCCCGCTTGCACTGACGTGGCCACTTTAGTCACGTCAAAAGGAGAAGCAGATCAGCGATCCGCGTATCAATGAACGAATCCGTGTTCCAGAGGTTCGACTCGTCGGCCCAAACGGAGAACAGCTTGGAATCGTCCGCATCGAAGAAGCGTTGCGGATGGCTCAAGAAGCCGATCTAGACCTAGTTGAGGTTGCACCTAACTCGGCACCGCCAGTTTGCAAACTGATGGACTTCGGAAAGTTCAAATACGAAGCCGCCCAGAAAATTCGTGAAGCTCGCAAAAACCAAACCAACATCGGCATCAAAGGAGTTCGATTTGGTCTAAAAATCGAGGAGCACGATTACGGCACCAAGAAGGCTCAAATCATCAAGTTCCTTAAAGGTGGCGACAAGGTAAGGGTTGTAGTTCTTTTCCGAGGCCGTGAACAGTCGCGACCTGAGATGGGAGTGAAGTTGTTGCAGCGCGTTGCCGAAGAGGTAGCCGAGTATGGTTCAGTTGAATCCACTCCAGCAGCAGAAGGTAGGAGCTTGATCATGGTCATCGCTCCACTAAAGAACAAAGCTGAGGCAAAGGCTGAAGCAAAGCGTAATGCTGAGCCAAAGCCAGAAGCCGCAGAGAACCAATAGTCAAGAATTCTGCAGTTGAGTCTGCAGATTAGATAAACAGGAGAAGTTATGCCAAAGCAGAAGACACACTCTGGCGCTAAGAAGCGTTTTCGTTTCACCGGTAGCGGCAAGTTAATGAAGCAGCAAATCAACATGCGCCACAACCTGGAGCACAAGTCCTCGCGCCGCACTCGTCGCTTGAACCAGGATCAGGTAGTTAGCGCAGCTGACTTCAAGACCATCAAGAAGCAACTAGGTAAGTAAGCGAAAGACTTTTAGGAGAAGAAAATGGCAAGAGTTAAAAACGCAGTAAACGCTATGAAGAAGCGCCGTACCGCACTCGAGCGCGCTAAGGGTTACCGTGGTCAGCGCTCACGTCTTTACCGCATGGCAAAACAGCAGGTGCTGCACTCGCTGGTCTACGCATACAATGACCGTCGCGAAAAGAAGGGTCAGTTCCGCAGACTTTGGATTCAGCGCATCAATGCGGCATCCAGAGCTAACGGTCTAACTTATAACCGCTTGATCCAGGGGTTAAACCTTGCTGGTGTTGCGGTTGACCGCCGAATTCTGGCAGATCTTGCAGTGAACGAACCGAAGGCTTTTGCTTCTTTGGTGGCCACCGCAAAATCAGCCCTTCCAGCAAACACTTCTGCGCCGAAGGTTAAGTAATTTAGGTGCTAAACGATCCCAAAGCCGCGAAGGTTAGAGGGGTCGCCAAGTTAGTGAAGAAAGAAGCCCGGCAAGAAACCGGGCTCTTTCTGCTTGAAGGACCACAAGGTCTAAAAGAGGCGATCGATCGACCAAAACTAATCCTCGAAGTATTTGCTACCGAGGAGGCTATCTCGCGCCACGAGGACCTTTTCCAGCGGCTCAATCAGCTGCGAATTGAAACTCACGTAGTTTCCGACTCAGTGCTACGAGCCTTGTCGGATACGAATACTCCGCAAGGTGTCGTTGCGGTCTGTCAGCAATTTAATGTCAGCTTGGAAGACATCCTTGCGACCAAACCAAAACTCATCGCTTTGCTTTCACAGATAAGAGACCCGGGCAATGCTGGAACGGTTCTGCGGGCGGCGGATGCCGCCGGTGCAGATGCGGTGCTGTTTACCAGTGCAAGTGTAGATATTTACAATCCAAAGGTAGTCCGGTCAACCACTGGATCACTTTTTCACCTGCCTTTCGCAGTAGATCTAGATTTAGCGGAGACCATACAAGCGCTCAAGTCAGCAGGGCATCAGGTGCTAGCCGCCGATGCAGCAGGCAGGCCGATTACTGCGTTACTTGACCAGGGTGAATTAGTTCGGGAAACAACTTGGCTCTTTGGCAATGAAGCGTGGGGCTTTTCGCCCGAGGAGCTTGCTTTGGCTGATCAAAGTGTTGCTGTTCCAATTTATGGCGCTGCTGAATCGTTGAATTTAGCGACGGCAGCAAGCGTTTGCCTCTATCTCAGCGCCTTTGAACAGAACAAGGCAGTTTAGAACTAGATAGATATACTTGAACCAAATGTCAGAGAAAAACATGATTTCGGCAGCTACCGTCACAGCGCTAGTTTCTGACGCCTTAAAACTCATTGAATCCGCGAAGGACCTTGCCAGCCTGAAAGCCGTCAAAAGCAGTACCATCGGGGAGAATTCAGAGTTTGCCAAACTAAGTGCCTCGCTAGGGAAATTAGCTCCAGAGGATAAGGCCACTGCTGGAAAGCTAATCACCCAGGCTCGAGTCACCCTGAACGAGGCATTTGGTAAACGCGAAGAGGAGTTCTATTTAGTTGAGCAGGCGGCACGTCTTCAGGCCGAGGCCGTTGACGTCACTGCGGTTGGAAGAACATTGCCGGTTGGTGCAAGACACCCACTTTCTTTGCTGCAAGAAGAAATTTCCGATGTATTTGTAGGAATGGGTTGGGAAATCGCAGAGGGACCTGAGCTTGAAAGCGAATGGTTTAATTTCGATGCCCTAAATTTCGATGCTGATCATCCTGCCAGAGCGATGCAAGACACGTTTTTTGTTGAACCAACAAATCAGCACCTAGTGCTGCGCACTCACACTTCTCCGGTGCAAGTTAGATCGCTTCTGGAGCGAGATTTGCCTGTTTATGTTCTCTGCCCAGGCAGAGTATTTAGAACGGATGAGTTGGATGCCACGCACACGCCGGTTTTTCACCAAGTCGAAGGACTTGCTGTTGACAAGGGTTTGACCATGGCCGATCTAAAGGGAACGCTGGAGCATTTTGCCAGAATCATGTTTGGTCCTGATGCGAAGATTCGTCTGCGTCCATCTTTTTTCCCTTTCACTGAACCTTCAGCAGAATTAGATGTTTGGCACCCGGGAGCTAAGGGTGGAGCTAGATGGGTTGAGTGGGGCGGTTGCGGAATGGTGCACCCGAATGTGCTCAGATCCGCGGGAGTAGATCCTGAAATTTACTCTGGTTTTGCTTTCGGAATGGGAATCGAACGAACCCTGATGTTTAGAAACGATGTCAAAGACATGCGCGACATGGTTGAAGCTGACATTCGATTCTCACAGCAGTTTGGCGGGGTGATCTGATGAGGATTCCGCTTTCTTGGCTTAGCGAATACGTTAGTTTGCCGGCAGAGGCAACTGCAGAGTCAGTTATGGCTGACTTGGTCAAAATCGGTCTTGAAGAAGAAGCCGCTCATAACTTTGATATTAAGGGTCCGGTCGTGGTCGGCGAAGTTTTGGAATTCGTCGAGGAAGCTCAGTCAAATGGGAAAACCATTAGATGGTGCCAGATTAGAGTCGCCGAAGATTCGCAAAAGGCAGCTGATGGTGGGGCAGCTATCCGCGGCATCGTCTGTGGGGCTAGAAACTTCTTTGTTGGAGACAAGGTTGTGGTTAGCTTGCCGGGCTCAGTATTGCCGGGTGATTTCAAAATTGCTGCTCGCAGCACTTACGGACACACATCCGACGGAATGATTGCCTCGGCACGGGAGCTGGGACTCAGCGATGACCATGAGGGCATCCTGCGCTTGGCAAGTCTTGGGATCGATGTTCCCGTTGGTACCGATGCCTTGGATTTGCTTAAACTAAATGACTCAGCAGCGGAGGTAAATGTAACACCTGATCGCGGCTACTGCTTTTCTATTCGCGGTATAGCCCGAGAGTACTCTCACGCCACCGGCGCTAGCTTTACCGATCCAGTTTCTAGAGTGCTGCCGGTAAAGCCAACTGGATTCAACTTGTCAATTGAAGATAACGCGCCGATTCGGGGAAGACTCGGAGCAAGTAAGTTTGTGGTCGTTGCAGTAAATGAGGTTAATGCCGCCGCACCGACGCCGGCGTGGATGATTAGTCGGCTCAAGTTGGCTGGCATGAGATCTATTTCTGTGGTTGTGGATATCACCAACTACGTAATGCTTGAACTTGGTCAGCCCATTCATGCCTATGACTTGGACAAACTGCAGGGAGGTTTTGGGGCTCGCCGTGCAAAACCAAACGAGTCGTTGATCACATTGGATGGTCAAGAACGCGCCTTAGATGCCGAAGACTATGTCATCGTTGATGCCTCTGGGCCGATCGGTTTGGCTGGAGTCATGGGTGGGCTAAGTACTGAAGTCTCTGCTGAGACCAAGAATGTTTTGATTGAGGCAGCCAATTTTGATCCAGTATCTATTTCGAGAACTGCAAGACGACACAAGCTTCCAAGTGAAGCGTCGAAGCGTTTTGAGCGCGGTGTGGATCCAAGAATTGCCGAGTATGCGGCCGCCAGAGTGGCCGCACTTCTTGAGGAGTTGGCAGGTGGGAAACTATCTGAGTTGGGTGAGATTTATGACACCAGTTTGGAATCCGAAAAAATCCTAATAGCTAAAGATTTTGCTTCAACCATCACCGGAGTTGACTATTCGCTGGAACAGATAACTGAGACCCTTGCTCTGATTGGTTGTGAAATCCGTGGCCTCGCTGACTCACTCGAAGTAACTCCGCCATCATGGCGACCCGATCTCACAATTCCAGAATCTCTTGTTGAGGAAGTTGCGAGAATCCTCGGTTACGACCAAATACCTTCTCGGCTCCCGGTTGCTCCGCCCGGCCGGGGCTTGACCAGAAGGCAAAAACTTCGCAGATTAGTGGCAAATTCGCTGGCCTCCAACGGCTTTACCGAGGTGCTGAATTACCCATTCGTTTCAGCAGAGCAAAACTCGGCTTTCGTGGAAGCCACGGAGCCGAGAGTCATACTGGCTAATCCTTTGCAGGCTGAAGTAAATCAAATGCGCCTGACTCTTTTACCTGGGCTCCTGGAAGCGGCCGCAAGAAACAGCTCAAGAACTCTAGTAAATCTAAGTCTTTTTGAAATAGGTTCAATTTTTCAACCCGCGGCTTCCGCTGCGGAAGTAGTTTTACCAATCGGTGGAGCAATACCAAGTTCAAGCCAACTTGCGACCTTAAATGAGTCTGTTCCAGCTCAGCCACTATTTCTGGCAGGACTGCTGATGGGGGAGCGGATTGGTCAGCAGGTAGGAAAAGCCTCAATCCGATCAAGCTATGCGGATGCAATTGGAGCGGTTCGTCAACTGGCCAGTCTTTTGTCGATTGAGTTGCAGGTTAAACAGGTCACTCAACGCGGTTTTCACCCAGGCCGGACTGCAACGCTAAGTTGCGCTGGAACAGTGATTGGATTCGCCGGTGAAATTCACCCTGAAGTTAGCTCGAGCTACGACCTACCCAGACAAGTAAGTTTCTTTGAAATTAATCTAGATGCTTTGCTTGATTGCGTCCCAACTCTAGTTACAGCTACGGCAATTCATACTTTCCCCGCCGCTACGCAAGATTTATCGCTGGTAATCGACAGTTCGGTTCCGGCCTCAGAAGTACTAGAGCTGATTCGTTTATCGGCTGGAGAACTGTTAGAAGAAGTGGTTTTGGTTGATGATTTCCGCGGCGGCAATTTGAAAGCCAGTGAGAAGTCACTGACGTTCTCATTGCGCTTCCGAGCTGCTGACCGCACACTCACTCAAGTTGAAGCAACTGAGGCAAAAGACGCTGCTGTCCAAGCCGCAAACGCACGTTTCGGTGCAACTATTCGGTCATAAACAGCAAGGAGACAGCCATGCCCTTGAAGGTGGCTATCGTTGGCGCTAGCGGCTACGCTGGTGCCGAACTCGCCCGAATAATTGAGAACCATCAGGAACTTGATCTAGTCACTGTGACTGCGAATTCTCAAGTTGGCGCTCGGTTGGGTGATTTTGCAACAGTGACTCGTTTTGCAGATTTGAAATTTGTTGAAACAAGTAAAGCGACGCTGAGTGGCCATGACGTGGTTTTTCTAGCTCTACCACATACCAAGTCTGCAGAAGTGGCCAGCTACCTTCCGGAAGATGTGCTTGTAATTGACTGCGGGGCTGATTTTAGGTTGCGCTCAAAAGCTGATTATGAAAAGTTCTACGGGGTGAATCATCCCGGCACCTGGCTCTATGCAATGCCAGAGCTTCTTCTTGGTGCTGGGATTAAACAGCGGGAGATGATTCCTGGTGCCAAGAGATTGGCGGTGCCTGGTTGCAACGCAATGGCTGTGACTTTAGCTCTCGCTCCAGTTGTCGCAGCGGGTCTAGTCGAAGTCGATGATCTAGTGTCTACGCTGTCGGTTGGAACGAGCGGTGCCGGGAGAAATGCCCTGGTAAATAATCAACTATTTCAGTCTGCCCATCCTTACCAGGTAGGGGGAGTTCACCGCCACATCCCAGAGATAATTCAGAATCTTCAACAATTAACCGAAAATCAAGTTCGCTTGACCTTCACACCGGTTTTGGTTCCGATGTTTCGTGGAATTGTGGCAGTTAGTAGCGCCAGAATAAAAAAGTCTGCCTCTACTTCTGATGTGCTGAGTGCTTTTCAGTCGGCTTATCAGGATGAGGGCTTCGTCGAGTTGCTTGACGTAGGGCACTATCCAGACACTAAGAACGTCGAATTCACAAATAAATGTCAAATCTCTTTTGCCGTTGATCAGTCAAGTTCACGGCTGACTGTAATCTCAGCTTTGGACAACCTAGTCAAAGGAACTGCGGGAACGGCGATTCAATCGATGAATCTTGCACTGGGGTTTGCTGAAGGCATGGGGCTATAAATGAGCTGGATTAATCAGTTAGTTGGAAAATACTTGGTGCTCAAATTTGGTGGCAATGCCATGGTTGATGCCACTCTGATGCAACAATTCGCTTCAGACGTAGCTAGCATCAAGGCCAGGGGCGTTGATGTGGTAATCGTGCACGGCGGCGGCCCGCAGATTTCAGCGGCACTAAATAAAAATGGGATTGAAACGGAGTTTGTCGATGGCTTGCGGGTAACTCCGGCAAGCGCATTACCAATTCTTCGAGATGTTTTGATGCAGGAGATTTCGCTGCCGCTGGTCAACCTACTCGGCCAAGCTGGCGTTCAAGCAAAAGCGTTGAATGGGGTGACCGAAGATCTGTTACTAGCCGAAATTACTAGAGCGGATCTTGGTCGGGTGGGTGAAGTATTTGCAGTGCGGGATGGTTATCTTAGAGAACTATTGGCTCAAGGCATTCTTCCGGTAATTTCAAGCATCGCACCGGATGAATCAGGAATCTTGGTAAACGTAAATGCCGATCTAGCTGCGGGCTCGGTAGCCTCCGCCCTTCAGGCAGAGCAGTTGGTCATGCTCACCGACGTTGACGGCATCTACGAGAACTTCCCTGACAGTGCTTCACTTATATCGTCGATTAGTTCAAGCGAACTTGAGAAATTAGCACCATCTTTGGAGAAGGGCATGATTCCAAAAGTTGAAGCTGCCTTGGCTGCCCTAAGCTCTGGTGTGCGAATGGTAAGAATTATCAACGGAAGCATCCCCGGTGCCTTGTTGAAACTAGATAAGGACCCAAGCGGTTTTGGTACCCGAGTGGAAGGATAACTTAATGACAAGACACTTTTTGAAAGACGATGATCTAAGCACTGACGAACAACTATCGATTATTGAGCTGGCCATTGAACTTAAGAATTCCCCGTATTCACAGCGCCCATTCGCTGGCCCTAAAACCGTTGCGGTCATCTTCGATAAAACCTCTACTAGGACTCGGGTTTCATTTGCGGTGGGGATTAGCGATCTAGGCGGTGTTCCACTAATTATTGACTCACAAACTTCTCAATTAGGGGTAAAGGAATCGGTTGCCGACACCGCTCGAGTTCTTGAACGACAGGTGGCTCAAATTATCTGGCGCACCTACGCGCAATCCGGTCTTGAGGAAATGGCAGAAAATTCAAAGGTCCCAGTAATTAATGCTCTCAGCGATCAGTATCATCCCTGCCAACTACTAGCAGACTTGATGACTGTTAGGGAGAAAAAGGGTCGACTAAAAGGCCTAAAGCTTGCTTACATAGGTGATGGCAACAACATGGCAAACTCATACATAATTGCAGGAGCCCTAGCTGGTCTTCATGTAGCTATTGCCACGCCCACCGCTTATCAGCCGGACGCGGAAGTGCTCAAAAGGGGAGAGCAATTAGCGCTTGTTTCTGGGGGCTCAGTAAGTTTCAGTCATTCACCTGAGCAAGCCGTGGCACAGGCAGATGTGCTAGCTACTGACACTTGGATCTCGATGGGCATGGAAGCGGAGAAAGCAAAGCGCCTTCAAGATTTTGCTGGCTTTACTATCGACTCTGAGCTATTGGCTCTAGCAAAACCCGATGCCATTGTGCTGCACTGTCTTCCGGCTTATCGCGGTTACGAGATTTCAGCCGAGGTGCTTGACGGTGAGCAGTCGGTGATTTGGGATCAGGCTGAGAACAGGCTTCACGCCCAGAAGGCGCTAATGGTCTTTCTGGCAGGGAGCGACAACTAAAATCAAAGGTATCTCGGTGAAGTGAAGAGCAAATCGGGATTTCTAAAGGAGCAATAAATGTCTGAACGCGTAGTGCTGGCTTACTCTGGCGGCCTTGATACCTCAGTGGGTATCGGCTGGCTCAAAGAAGCCACCGGGAAAGAAGTAGTTGCTCTTGCCGTTGATGTTGGTCAGGGTGGCGAAGACATGAATGTGATTCGCCAACGGGCCCTCGACTGCGGTGCCGTTGAGGCGATTGTCATCGATGCTAAAGCGGAATTTGCCGATGACTATTTGATGCCAGCGCTGAAAGCTAACGCACTTTATCAAAAACGGTATCCGTTAGTTTCGGCCCTCTCTCGACCATTAATCGGCAAGCACCTAGCTCGCGTTGCCAAGACTATTGGTGCGGACAGTGTGGCACATGGTTGCACCGGCAAGGGTAATGACCAGGTTAGATTTGAGGCAGCAGTTGCGGCTATCGCTCCAGAGCTAAAGTCGATTGCTCCAATCAGGGATCTAGCATTGACTCGCGACAAAGCAATCGAGTATGCCGAGAAGAATAAGCTTCCAATTGCTCAGTCTAAGAAATCCCCATATTCTGTTGATCAGAATGTTTGGGGTAGAGCGGTTGAGACTGGTTTTCTTGAAGATCCGTGGAACGCCCCGATTGAGGATCTTTACACATACACGGAAGATCCAGCACTGAACAAACCGGCTACCGAAATTAGCATCACGTTTGAGAAGGGCATTCCGGTAATGATTGACGGTGTTCGATACACCGCAATAGAACTAATCCAGAAAATGAACGCACTTGCCGGAGCCCACGGAGTTGGTCGGATAGACATTGTTGAAGATCGACTTGTTGGTATCAAAAGTCGCGAAGTTTATGAATCGCCTGCCGGCATAGCTTTGATAGCTGCTCATGAGGAACTTGAGAATCTAACTCTGGAGCGAGATGTAAATAGATACAAGCGCACCGTCGAAGCACGCTGGGCGGACCTAGTTTATGAGGGTCTCTGGTTCTCTGGGCTCAAGCGTTCACTAGATGTATTCATCGATCACACCCAAGAGCATGTGTCGGGTGAAATTAGATTGTCGCTGCAGGGGGGCCGAGCGGTGGTTACCGGAAGAAGGTCGGCAGAGTCGCTCTATGATTTTGATCTCGCCACCTACGATACGGGAGATACTTTTGACCAATCAATGGCCAAAGGCTTTATTGAGCTGTGGTCGTTGCCTTCAAAAATCGCGGCTAAACGTGAGAGTAAGCGTGGGAAGTAGTTGCCGATGAGCGAAAACTCTAATCTCTGGGGCGGACGATTCTCGGAAAAGACTAGCGATGCGGTTGCCAACCTAAGTCGTTCGACACATTTTGATTGGCGTTTAGCCAAGTATGACATCGCTGGCACTCGGGCCCACATTCTGGCTTTGAAAGCTGCAGGTTATCTAACCGATGCTGAAGTTAGCCGGCTTGATAAATCACTGGTCGAATTGGATAAGCGCGTCGGCAACGGAATGTTTGTTCCAAAGCCAACGGATGAAGATGTTCACTCCGCGCTAGAGCGTGGCTTAATTGAAATGGTTGGCCCGGATCTTGGCGGTAAGGTGCGAGCGGGTCGATCAAGGAATGATCAAATTGCAACACTGATTAGAACCTACCTGCTAGATGAGAGCTCTCAAATTCGGGAGTTGGTGTTGGATCTTGTTGATGTGCTCACCACCTTGGCGCAGGAGCATTTGAGTGAGCCGATGCCCGGAAGAACTCACTTTCAGCACGCGCAACCTATTTTGTTGTCACACCACCTGTTGGCCCATGCTTGGCCACTGGTCAGAGATCTCGAGAGGCTAAAAGAGTGGAGTGCGAGAGCGTCCTTCTCGCCTTACGGCGCAGGTGCTTTGGCTGGAACTTCTTTGGCGCTGGATCCAAATGTAGTGTCAGAGGCTCTCGGCCTGGCTGCACCTATGGCTAACTCAATCGATGCAACATCAAGCCGAGACGTGGTTGCTGAGTTTGCCTTTGTTAGCACCATGATTGCTATAAACCTTTCCAGATTTGCCGAAGAGATAGTTATTTGGGCAAGCGCAGAGTTCGGTTACATAAAGTTAGCTGATGCCTACTCAACTGGGTCTTCGATAATGCCGCAAAAAAAGAACCCTGATGTGGCGGAGCTGACTCGTGCCAAGGCTGGAAGAATCATCGGTGATTTGACAGGGCTGTTGGCAACGTTGAAAGCACTGCCCCTGGCTTACAATCGCGATTTGCAGGAGGACAAGGAACCTGTTTTTGACATCGTCGATAACTTAAAACTTGTTTTGCCGGCTTTCACCGGAATGGTAGCAACACTTGAGTTCAATAGTGAACGGCTCGAGGAGCTCGCTTCAGCAGGATATTCACTGGCCACAGATGTTGCAGAGTGGTTAGTCAAGCAAAAGGTGCCATTCCGCGAAGCACACGAAATTACTGGGAAACTAGTTGCCTTTGCTGAGAAGAGCGCTCTTGAACTCGATGAGGTTAGCGATGCTGAACTTGCCAGGATTCATCCGCTGCTTACCCCAGATGTCAGAGAAGTGCTTTCAGTTTCCGGATCGATAAAATCACGTTCCGGAGCTGGCGGCACTAGTGTCTCTCGAGTGTTAGATCAAATTAGTGCGTTGCGACGACTAGTCCCAGCTGGAAGTAGATAGGTTTTTATCATGGCTTCAAAACAGGTTCTGGATAGCCAATCCAACGATCAAAGTTTCCCAGGTATCTGGGAAGAACTAAACTGGCGAGGTTTGATTGCGCTCTCCACTGATGAAGCTGAGCTCCGTAAAACACTGAACAACGACACAATCGTTTACTACTGTGGCTTTGACCCAACAGCGCCGAGCCTGCACTTAGGTAACTTAGTGCAACTCTTAGTGATGCGCAGATTGCAACTTGCTGGTCACAAACCGATTGCTCTCATCGGAGGTGCGACAGGTTTGATTGGTGATCCAAAGCCAACCGCTGAACGAACTCTAAACACTAAAGAGACAGTCGCTGCTTGGGTGAAGAAACTGGAAGGTCAGGCCAGAGCCTTTTTATCCTTTGAAGGAAAAAATGCAGCGAGCATGGCCAACAACCTGGACTGGACAGAGTCATTAAGTTCAATTGATTTTTTGCGCAACATTGGAAAGCACTATCGGGTCGGAAAGATGCTGAGCAAAGATGCAGTTTCGGCAAGATTAAATTCTGATGCCGGTATTTCTTTTACAGAGTTCTCATATCAGATCTTGCAAGGAATGGATTTCCTTGAACTTTATCGAAGACACAACTGTGTGATGCAAGTTGGTGGAAGCGACCAGTGGGGAAATCTGACGAGCGGGACAGATCTGATTCACAAAGTCGAAGGTAAGAGCGCTCACATTCTGGCCACGCCGCTGATTACAGACTCGGAAGGTAAAAAATTCGGCAAGTCTGAGGGCAATGCGATTTGGCTTGATGAGGAGTTGACTTCACCTTTCGCTTTTTACCAATTCTGGTTGAACGTGGAAGATGCCAACGTGATTAACTTGCTAAAAGTATTTACGTTTCTGTCCAAAAGTGAAATTGATGATTTAGAAAAGCAACTGGCTAATCAACCGCAGTTACGTGATGCACAGAAACGCCTTGCGTTAGAAGTTACTACACTGGTGCACTCCGCTGAAGCAGCTCGCTCCGCTATCGATGCATCTGCGGCACTGTTTGGTCAAGGGGATTTAGCGGCTCTGGATAGACAAACTCTCCTTGCTGCACTAAGTGAACTGCCAAATACTAAAGCAAAACTCGGGCAAGGCATAGTTGATTTGTTGGTAGCAACCGGTCTGGTCGCTTCCAATAGTGCAGGCCGCAGAGCTATCGCCGAAGGCGGTGTTTATCTGAACAATGTCAAGGTGGAGGATGAGCTGGCTCAGCTAGATCAGACGCTTTTGGGGGAGTTTGCGGTGTTGCGCAGAGGTAAGAAAACCTTGGCTGGCATATTTATCGAAAAATAGCCAAAAATCGGGGCAAAACGGCCCGAAATGATTTGACGAAAGTGTTATTCAGGCGTAATGTTGGAGAGTTGCCCAAAGTTTGGGAATCCTTCTTAGGAACCCGGCTCAAGTGCGACCAATCAGAACTAAAAATCCCTAAAATACAGGGTTTTTTGGCGTCTTGATTGAATAATTTTTCCACGAAAAAAGCCCGAAATTTTCGGGTTTTCTGGCGTATGACTATTTGACTTACGCCTAAAAAGTGGTAAGTTAGTGAAGTTGCTCTGCGTAGGACCTTAGCGGGAAATCACAGAGGCAATCGATCCTTGAGAACTCAACAGCGTGCACAATGTCGATGCCAAGAACCTGGCTTGAAAGGGCTTGCCCTTTCATGTTCAGTATTTATTGGATTAGACAGATTGTCAGACAATCTGATTTAGTCAGATCAAATTGATTCCCCCAATTCCGGGGGTTTCGTAAAACTTGGGATGAGAGCTTGCTTTCATTCCTAAAAAACTTTTACGGAGAGTTTGATCCTGGCTCAGGATGAACGCTGGCGGCGTGCTTAACACATGCAAGTCGAACGATGAAGCTGGAGCTTGCTCCGGTTGATTAGTGGCGAACGGGTGAGTAACACGTGAGCAATCTGCCCTTGACTCTGGGATAACTGCGGGAAACTGTAGCTAATACCGGATACTTTCACCGGGGGGCATCTTCTGGTGATGAAAGAATTTCGGTCAAGGATGAGCTCGCGGCCTATCAGCTTGTTGGTGAGGTAATGGCTCACCAAGGCGACGACGGGT
>CAYMYB010000010.1:0-37958 GCA_964394575.1 uncultured Rhodoluna sp.
ACCCACACGGTGGTGGTGAAGGTAAGACTTCTGGTGGACGTCACCCAGTGACTCCTTGGGGTCAAGCCGAAGGCCGCAGCCGTAAACCTAATTTGCCAAGCGACAAGATGATTGTTCGCCGTCGTCCACGTGGAAGCCACAAGTAGGAGCTAAGAGAATATGCCAAGAAGTCTAAAGAAGGGCCCATTCGTTGATGAGCACCTATTCCAGAAGGTAGCCAAGCAAAACGAGGCCAACAGCAAAAATGTGATCAAGACCTGGTCACGTCGCTCGATGATTGTTCCGGCAATGCTCGGTCACACCATCGCAGTGCACGACGGTCGCAAGCACATCCCTGTATTCATCACTGAGACCATGGTTGGTCACAAGCTAGGTGAATTCGCCCCTACCCGCACCTTCCGTGGTCACGTGAAGGACGACAAGAAGGGTCGTAGAAAGTAATCATGGAAGCTACAGCAAAACTAAAAAGCGTGCGGGTTACCCCACAGAAGGCTCGTCGTGTCGTGAACCTAATTCGCGGCAAGAGTGCAGCTGAGGCGCTAGCCATTCTAAAGTTTGCTCCACAGGGTGTTTCTGAGCCGGTATACAAGCTGGTTGCATCTGCTGTTGCAAACGCTAAGGTCAAGGCCGATGCAGCTAACGTTCGTTTCGATGAAGAGGATCTGATTATTTCAGCAGCCTTCGTTGACGAGGGTGCCACCATGAAGCGATTCATGCCACGTGCCCAGGGTAGAGCGACTCCAATCATGAAGCGCACCAGCCACATCACTGTTGTTGTTTCAACTCCAGACGAGATTATCGCTAAGGCGAACCTACAGAAGAGGAGCAAGTAATGGGTCAGAAAGTAAACCCATACGGTTTCAGACTCGGTATCACCACCGACCACCGTTCACGTTGGTTCGCCGATTCAACCAAGCTAGGTCAGCGCTACAAGGACTACGTAGCGGAGGATATCAAGATCCGCAAGCTACTAACCGAGCGTCTAGACCGTGCCGGTGTTTCACACATCGAGATCGAAAGAACCCGCGACCGCGTTCGCGTTGACATTCACACTGCTCGTCCAGGACTGGTCATTGGCCGTCGTGGAACCGAAGCAGAGTCAATTCGTGGCGATCTAGAGAAGCTAACCAAGAAGCAGATCCAGCTAAACATCCTTGAGGTTAAAAACCCTGAGATGGATGCTCAGTTGGTTGCCCAAGGTATTGCTGAGCAGTTGGTTGCTCGTGTTGCTTTCCGTCGTGCCATGCGTAAGGGTATGCAGGGTGCTGAGCGTCAGGGTGCTAAGGGTATCCGTGTTCAGTGTTCAGGGCGACTAGGTGGAGCTGAAATGTCACGTTCAGAGTTTTACCGTCAGGGACGTGTGCCACTACACACACTTCGTGCCAACATCGACTTCGGTTTCTATGAGGCACACACCACCTTCGGTCGTATCGGTGTGAAGGTTTGGATCTACAAGGGTGACATGACCAACAAGGAGCTAGCGGTTCAGCAGGCAAATGCTAAGCCAATGCGTCCTGAGGGTCGTGGCCGTCGCCCGAAGGCTGACGCTGCACCAGCAGCAGAAAAGGTTGAGGCATAAAAATGTTGATTCCTCGTAAAGTCAAGCACCGTAAGCAACACCACCCAAAGCGCGGTGGAGCTGCTACCGGTGGTACTAAGGTCTCTTTCGGTGAGTGGGGTATCCAGGCACTAACTCCTGCATACGTTACCAACCGTCAGATCGAGTCCGCTCGTATCGCGATGACTCGTCACATCAAGCGTGGTGGAAAGGTTTGGATCAACGTCTTCCCTGACCGTCCGCTAACCAAGAAGCCTGCTGAAACTCGTATGGGTTCTGGTAAGGGTTCACCGGAGTGGTGGATTGTGAACATCAAGCCAGGTCGCGTCATGTTCGAACTTTCCGGTGTTACCGAGGAAGTTGCTCGTGAGGCAATGACCCGTGCCATTCACAAGCTGCCGCTAAAGGCTCGCATTATCAGACGTGAAGAGGGTGACGCATAATGATCGGTTCGAAGAATCTAACTCCAGCAGATCTTGATTCAAAGGAAGATGCAGTTTTGGTTGAAGAACTAAAGCGCGCCAAGGAAGAGCTATTCAACCTTCGCTTCCAGTCAGCAACCGGTCAGCTTGAGAGCCACGGTCGTATCAAGGCGGTAAAGCGCGACATCGCTCGCATCTACACCGTACTGCGCGAGCGTGAACTAGGTATCCGCGCTGTAGTGGCTGCCGCTCCAGCTAAGGCTGAGAAGAAGGCAACAAAGGCAAAGTCGACCGAGTCGGCTAAAGAGACTGAGGAGGCATAACCATGGCTGAAGTAAACACTGAAGAGCGCGGTTATCGCAAGGTTCGTCGTGGCTATGTAGTTAGCGACAAGATGAACAAGACCATCGTTGTTGAGGTAGAGGACCGTGTAAAGCACCCGCTTTACGGCAAGGTTATTCGCCGCAGCACCAAGATCAAAGCTCACGATGAGAACAACAGCGCTGGTATCGGCGATTTAGTTCTAATTCATGAGACCAGACCACTATCGGCAACCAAGCGCTGGCGCTTAGTTGAGATAGTCGAGAAGGCTAAGTAATAGGAGATATCTAAATGATTCAGTCAGAGTCAAGAATGAAAGTTGCCGATAACACCGGCGCTAAAGAGCTTCTTGTTATCCGCATTCTCGGTGGTTCTGGTCGCCGCTACGCCAGCCTCGGCGATGTAGTGGTAGCAACCGTGAAGGATGCGATTCCTGGTGGAAGCGTAAAGAAGAGCGATGTGGTTAAGGCCGTAATCGTTCGCACTAAGAAAGAAGTCCGTCGTCCAGACGGTTCATACATCAAGTTCGACGAGAACGCTGCTGTGATTATCAAGAAAGACGGTGAACCGCAAGGAACCCGTATCTTCGGTCCAGTAGGTCGTGAGCTTCGTGAAAAGAAGTTCATGAAGATTATCTCGTTGGCTCCGGAGGTTATCTAATGGCAACTATCAAAAAAGGTGACACCGTAATGCTGATCGGTGGCGCAAGGGAATCTCGCGGCGGTGAGCGCGGTAAGACTGGAACTGTCTTGGCAGTTGACAAGAAGACCAATCGCGTAATCGTTGAGGGATTAAACCTAGTTACCAAGCACGTCAAGCAGACCGAAAACGCCAAGGGCGTCAAGGACGGCGGTTTGGTTACCGAGCCAGCTCCGATTCACATCTCCAACGTTGCACTGGTTGACCCAGAGACCAAAAAGCCAACCCGTCTTGGCGTCAAGGTCGAAATGGTTAAGGTCCAGGGTAAAGACAAAAGCCGCATGAAGCCAAAGCGCGTTCGTGTTGCTAAGAAGTCAGGTAAGGAAATCTAATGACCACCGTGAAAATTGAGCCTCGTCTAAAGGCTAAATACAAGAGCGAGATCAAGGGCGAACTGCTAAACCAGTTTGGCTTCAAGAACGTCAACCAGGTACCAGGGCTCACCAAGATCGTGGTGAACATGGGTGTCGGCGATGCAGCCAAGGACGGCAAGCTAATCGAGTTTGCTATCAAGGATCTAACTGCGATCACCGGTCAGAAGCCTCAGGTCAACCTAGCTCGTAAGTCAATTGCTCAGTTCAAGTTGCGTGAGGGCCAGCCAATCGGTGCACACGTAACTTTGCGCGGCGACAGAATGTGGGAGTTCCTAGACAGATTGCTGACTCTAGCTCTTCCTCGTATCCGTGACTTCCGTGGTCTATCGGACAAGCAGTTTGACGGCAAGGGTAATTACACCTTTGGTCTAAACGAGCAGACCATGTTCCACGAAATCAACCAGGACGGTATCGACAGACCTCGCGGTATGGATATCACCCTGGTAACCACAGCTTCGAACGATGACGAGGGTAGAGCACTACTTACTGCCCTAGGATTCCCGTTCAAGACAAACAACTAATTGGATAGGTCTGACTGCCTGAACCGCTATCAGAAACCGACAAAGTAAGGAAAACAAAAAACTAATGACAATGACAGATCCGGTAGCGGATTTTCTCACCCGTCTCAGAAACGCTAACTCTGCTTTTCACGAGGAGATCACTCTTCCGTACAGCAAGATGAAGGCGAGCATCGCAGAGATTCTAAAAGCCGAAGGCTACATTCAGACCGTAAAGGTTGTTGATGGAGAAGTAGGCAAGTCTTTGCAGGTGGAGCTAAAGTATGGCCCTAACCGTGAGCGCTCAATTTCTGGTATCAAGCGTGTATCAAAGCCTGGTCTTCGTGTTTACGCGAAGTCAAACGAGATTCCTCGTGTCCTAGGTGGACTCGGTATCGCTATTCTTTCTACCTCTTCAGGTATTCTTACTGACCGTCAAGCAGCCAAGAAAGGAGTAGGCGGAGAAGTCATCGCCTACATCTGGTAAAAGACATGTCACGTATTGGAAAGATGCCTATCGCGATTCCTGCTGGAGTCGAAATCAAGATTGAGGGACAGCTAGTTTCAGTAAAGGGCCCTAAGGGTTCGCTGAGCCACACCGTTCCTGCACCAATCGCTGTCGTTGTCGAAGACAACAACATCTTGGTTACCCGTCCAGATGATGAGAGAAACTCTCGTTCACTGCACGGTCTAACCAGAACCCTTATTGCTAACACCATCGAGGGCGTGACCAAGGGCTATTCCAAGGCCTTGGAAATCGTTGGAACCGGTTACCGTGTTACCGCTAAGGGTTCAGCAATCGAGTTTGCACTCGGTTACTCTCACCCGATCCTGGTTGATCCACCAGCTGGAATTTCATTCCAGGTTGAAGGAAACAACAAGGTCACCGTTGTCGGTATCGACAAGCAGGCCGTCGGTGAGGTAGCAGCAAACCTACGTAAGCTTCGTAAGCCAGAGCCATACAAGGGCAAAGGTGTCCGCTATGCCGGTGAAGTTGTTCGCCGCAAGGCTGGAAAGGCAGGTAAGTAATCATGGGTCTTACTCCAAAAACTCGCGGTAAGAGCAAATCAGCCGCTAGAGACCGCAGACACCTACGTCTTCGTAAGAAGATCGAGGGCACTGCAGCTCGTCCAAGACTTGTGGTAACCCGCTCGGCTCGCCACGTCTTTGTTCAGATCGTTGATGACGCCAAGGGTCACACCCTAGTTTCAGCTTCGACCATGGAAGCCGAACTACGTAAGTCAGCCGATGACAAGTCAGCTAAGTCAAAGGCCGTCGGTCTGCTACTTGCGCAGCGCGCTAAGGCTGCCGGAATTACCGAGGTGGTCTTTGACCGCGGCGGAAACAAGTATGCCGGTCGCGTTGCAGCAATTGCTGACGGCGCTCGTGAAGGTGGGCTGGTCCTGTGAGTCAAGAAAACAAGGAGCAAGAGTTGTCAACTGAGTCAACTGAAAATGCAAGTGTCGAGACTGTAGCGACCGAGACCGCAGAGCGCGATGCTCGTCGTGGTTCACGCGAGCGTGCACCTAGAGGTGAGCGTCGTGATCGTGAAGACACCAAGAGCCCATTCTTGGAGCGTGTTGTAACAATCAACCGCGTTTCAAAGGTGGTTCAGGGTGGACGTCGTTTCTCGTTCACCGCACTAGTTGTTGTCGGTGACGGTAACGGTATGGTCGGTGTCGGTTATGGTAAGGCTCGTGAAGTTCCAGCCGCTATCGCCAAGGGTGTTGAAGAAGCAAAGAAGAGCTTCTTCAGAGTTCCACGTCTTGGTGGAACCATTCCTCACCCAGTCCAAGGTGAAGCAGCAGCTGGTGTTGTCTTGCTTCGTCCAGCAGCAGCTGGTACCGGTGTTATCGCCGGTGGTCCAGTTCGTGCTGTATTGGAATGTGCTGGAGTTAACGATGTTTTGAGTAAGTCACTTGGATCATCAAACACAATCAACATTGTTCACGCCACAGTGGCTGCACTAAAGAAGCTGGAAGAACCAGCAAGCGTTGCAGCTCGTCGTGGATTGAGCCTAGAAGAGGTAGCGCCAAAGGTTATCTTGAAGGCTCAAGCAGATGCGAAGGCAGGTGCCTAAATGGCAGCACGTCTAAAAGTAACTCAGGTCAAAAGCGGTGTTGGCAACAGCCAGCGTCAGCGTGACTCACTGAGAACCCTGGGACTGAAAAGAATTGGCGATATTGTCGTCAAGGATGACAGCCAGGTTACCCGTGGTTTGGTTCGTGCAGTAGCACACCTAGTCAAGGTCGAGGAGATCAACTAATGGCTGAAGAGAAGAAGACTACAGCGGCTAAGAAGCCGGCTGCAGCTCAGGAGAAGAGCAACTTGCTAAAGCTCCACCACCTGCGTCCAGCTCCTGGAGCTAAGAAGGAGCGTACTCGCTTCGGTCGCGGTGAGGGATCTAAGGGTAAGACTGCCGGTCGTGGTACCAAGGGTACTAAGGCTCGCTACCAGGTTCGTCCAGGCTTTGAAGGTGGTGGTGTTCGCCTAGTAATGCGTACCCCTAAGCTTCGTGGTTTCAAGAACCCGTTCAAGGTCGAGTATCAGGTAGTAAACATCGAGACTCTGGTTGAGCTTTACCCACAGGGTGGCGAGGTTACCGTGGCTTCACTGGTGGCCAAAGGCGCTGTTCGTAAGAACGAAAAGGTAAAGGTTCTAGGCCAAGGCGAAGCAACCGTTAAACTAGACGTCAAGGTTGATAAAGTCTCCGAGTCTGCCAAGGCAAAGATTCTTGCTGCCGGCGGAAGCGTTACTGAGTAATTAGTTAGCCAACAGGAGGCTAAAAATGTTTAGTGCAATCCAGAGAGCGTTCACCACGCCAGACCTGCGCAACAAACTGCTATTCACACTAGCTATTGTTGCCATCTATCGTTTGGGATCATTCATTCCTGCACCGTTTGTCAACTACGAGAACGTGCAGCAGTGTCTAAAAGCTGGTACCACAAGCACTTCCGGAATCTATGAACTGGTTAACCTGTTCTCCGGTGGAGCACTTTTACAGCTTTCGATTTTCGCTCTGGGTATCATGCCCTACATCACCGCCTCGATTATCACCCAGCTACTTCGTGTAGTTATTCCTCGTTTTGAGACCCTATACAAAGAAGGTCAAGCTGGTCAGGCAAAGATTACTCAATACACCCGTTACCTAACCATCGGTTTGGGTCTATTGCAGTCAACTACCTTGATTGCCGTTGCCCGTCAGGGTGGTGGCGCACTGTTTGGTACTAACTGTTCCGGAAGCCTATTCAGCGATAACTCATGGTGGGCCATCTCATTGATGATCATCACCATGACCGCCGGTACCGGTTTGATCATGTGGCTTGCTGAACTTATCACTGAGCGTGGTATCGGTAACGGTATGTCGCTTTTGATCTTTGCTTCGATTGCAGCGCGTTTCCCAGCTAGCTTGAGCGGTATCGCACAGAGTAGAAGCATCGAAGTTCTGCTCGGTGTTATCGGTGTCGGTGTTGTTATCGTTCTGCTAGTTATCTTGGTTGAGCAGTCACAGCGTCGTATTCCAGTGCAGTATGCCAAGCGTATGGTTGGTAAGCGCACCTACGGAGGCCAGGCTACCTACTTGCCGATCAAGGTAAACATGGCCGGTGTGGTCCCAGTTATCTTCGCTTCCAGCTTGCTCTATCTTCCAGGTCTGATTGCTCAGTTCAACGGCCCTGACGCCAACGGCAAAATTGCCGAGTGGGTTATTTGGATTAACAACAACCTGACTCAGGGCGATCACCCGCTATACATGCTGATGTATTTCCTACTGATTGTTGCCTTCACCTACTTCTACGTCTCAATTACTTTCAACCCTGAAGAAGTATCTGAGAACATGAAGCAGTACGGTGGCTTTATTCCAGGTATTCGTGCCGGTAAGCCAACCACAGAGTATCTAGAGTATGTGCTCTCTAGAATCACCCTGCCTGGTTCGCTTTACCTAGGTATCGTTGCGTTGATTCCGCTATTTGCACTAACGCTTTTGAATGCAAACCAAGACTTCCCATTCGGTGGAACATCAATCCTGATTATTGTCGGTGTTGGTCTTGAGACTGTAAAGCAGATCAACGCTCAGATGCAACAGCGAAACTACGAAGGCCTACTGAAGTGAGTCGGTTTCTCTTGATCGGCCCACCAGGGGCCGGCAAGGGAACGCAGGCCGGTTTGCTCTCCAACGCCTATTCAGTACCTGCCATCTCAACTGGGGACATTTTCCGAGCTAACGTAAAAGCTGAAACCGAACTCGGTCTGCTTGCCAAATCATATATGGACAGAGGCGAGTATGTTCCTGACACGGTTACCAACGACATGGTGCGTTCTCGGCTAGCCGAAGAAGATGTCAAGCGCGGATTTATTCTCGATGGCTACCCAAGAACTAGAGATCAGGTTTTGGAGCTAGATAGCATCCTGTCCGAAATTGAAACCAGGCTGGATGCCGTAGTGCTGATCACTGTGGATCTTGAAGTTTTGGTAGAGCGCTTACTAAAGCGAGCTCAGGAACAAAACCGCACTGATGACACCGAAGAGATTATTCGCCATCGTCAGCAGGTATATCTTGAGCAAACCAGACCAATAATTGACATCTATACTGAGCGCGAATTAGTGGTAGAAATCAATGGACTCGGGCAGGTCGATGAGGTCACCCACCGTATCCTAAATGCGCTTACCGCTCGCGGACTTTCGCCAATCAACTAGGTAATTATGTCTCGCGAGCGAATTTCGCTAAAAAGTGATGCTGAAATCATGCTGATGCGTGAAGCAGGCCTGATTACTGCAAAAGCCCTGGCAGCAGTGAAATCGGCTATCAGGCCAGGAGTTAGCACCCTTGAATTAGATGAAATTGCCGAGAAAACAATCATCGGATTAGGTGCGCAGAGCAATTTCAAATTGGTACCGGGCTATTCGCACACTATCTGCGCAAGCATCAACAGCGAGGTAGTCCACGGTATTCCTTCAAAAGATAAAATCGTGCAAGCCGGGGACATAGTTTCTATCGATTGCGGGGCACAGACTAAAGAGGGCTGGAACGGGGATGCAGCATTCAGTTTTGTTGTCCCCGGCGGTGATCCAGCAATCAGCAAGGTGCGTGAAGCGGTTAGTGCAGCCTGCGAAGCTTCTCTCTGGGCGGGTATCGCCAAATTTGCCTCAGCCACCAGGCTGAACGAAGTCGGCAGGGCCATCGAAGCCAGTATTCGTAAAAGCGGAAGATATGGCATTTTGCAGGATTACATCGGTCATGGCGTCGGTCGGTCAATGCACGAGGATCCGGCCGTTTTCAACTACCAAACCAGGGATCTGGGCCCAGTAATTGAAAATGGCCTGGTTATCGCCATTGAGCCGATGATTACGGTGGGAAGCCAGCGGGTAAAGGTGCTAGCGGATAGCTGGACTGTGGCTACCGTGGATAACAGCGATGCCAGCCACTGGGAACACACGGTGGCAAGGCATTCTGGCGGGATTTGGGTGCTGACCGCCGAGGATGGCGGGGCTGAGGGCCTGGCACCTTATGGAATTACCCCTGTTTTGCCCAAACTTTAACTAGAATTTACCGCCAAATTGTCCTAAGATGGAGACTTGGTGTTCTGGCACGAATAATCCTTTCCTTAAACGGGGGTTTTTCGCGTGTCGGGGAACTGAAGAAAAACAGATAAGTGAGTTTATGGCCAACAAAGACGGCGTCATCGAGATCGAGGGCACAGTTGATGAAGCTCTACCGAACGCGATGTTCCGGGTTGAGTTGACAAATGGGCACAAGGTCTTAGCGCACATTTCTGGAAAGATGCGTCAGCACTACATTCGCATTTTGCCAGGTGATCGCGTGATTGTTGAGCTCAGCACCTACGACCTAAATCGTGGGCGCATCATTTATCGCTACAAATAAACATCTAGTAGAAAAAGTTTAGACATGAAGGTTAACCCAAGCGTCAAGAAGATTTGCGACAAGTGCAAAGTCATTCGTCGTCACGGTCGCGTGATGGTTATTTGTGAGAACCCTCGTCACAAGCAGCGTCAGGGTTAACAAAGATCTCGCAACACCTATAACTAAATAAAAAACCAAGGCAGTGTTCAAGGAGAAATCCGGGCACCTCTCGAGAAGGCGAGAGCTCAGGTAAATATCTGAGACAACACTGTTGCAGACCTTCTAAACATCAGGAGAAATCCAAATGGCCCGTATTGCCGGAGTCGACATTCCTCGCGATAAGCGAGTTGAAGTCGCCCTAACCTACATCTACGGAATCGGTCGCACCAGAAGTGTTAAGGTGCTTACCGATACCAACATCGATAAAAACATCCGCGTAAAGGATCTATCTGACGATCAACTGGTTGCTATTCGTGATTACATCGAAGGCACCTACAAGGTCGAAGGTGATCTTCGTCGTGATGTTGCAGCCGATATTCGCCGCAAGGTTGAAATTGGTTCATACGAAGGTATTCGTCACCGCAAGGGACTACCTGTTCGTGGTCAGCGCACCAAGACTAATGCTCGCACTCGTAAGGGTCCGAAGCGCACTGTGGCCGGTAAGAAGAAAGCGGCACGTAAGTAGTACTTGCGTCTGACTAGAAAAGACTTAGGAGAAAACTCATGGCAGCACCAAAGGCAAAGGCAACGACTGCAGCTCGTAAGCCTCGTCGTAAAGAAAAGAAGAACGTTACCCACGGTCAAGCACACATCAAGAGCACTTTTAACAACACCATTGTTTCGATTACCGATTCAACCGGTGCAGTTATCTCATGGTCATCTTCAGGTGATGTTGGCTTCAAGGGTTCACGTAAGTCAACTCCGTTCGCAGCCCAGATGGCAGCTGAAGCAGCAGCCCGTAAGGCTCAGGAGCACGGTTTGAAGAAGGTTGATGTTTTCGTCAAGGGCCCAGGCTCTGGACGTGAAACAGCTATCCGTTCACTTCAGGCAGCCGGCCTCGAGGTTGGTTCGATTTCCGATGTGACCCCACAGGCTCACAACGGCTGTCGTCCACCGAAGCGTCGTCGCCTCTAATTTTTGCAACAACTTAGACAACTTAATACAGCTGTTTAGTGGCCACTGAATAGCAAACCTCAAAAAACGAGGCATCAAATAGCGGATGTCTCAATGAAAGGAAACACAGTGCTAATTGCACAGACCCCAGTTCTGCACGAAGAGATTGACAGCAATTTCCCTAACCGCGCCAGATTCACTCTAGATCCGCTAGAGCCAGGTTTCGGTTACACCCTAGGTAACTCACTTCGCCGCACCCTGCTCTCCTCGATTCCAGGGGCAGCAGTTACCAGCATCAGAATCGCCGGCATCAGCCACGAATTCGGTCCGATTTCTGGTGTGAAAGAAGATGTCACCGAACTTATCTTGAATGTCAAAGACATCGTTGTGTCTTTGGATTCAGATGTTCCAGTAACAGTCCACCTAAAAGCTGGTGTTGGAGAAGTCAAGGCTGGAGATATCACCGTTGATTCAACAGTTACCATTCACAACCCTGAGCTAGTGCTAGCTACCGTAAACAAGGGCAGCCTAGAGATGTGGTTGACCATTGAAGCAGGTCGTGGTTATGTTCAGGCTTCACAGAACCGTCAGCAGGACATGGCAAACAACGGCATCATCCCGGTTGACTCAATTTACTCACCGGTGTTGAAGGTTTCTTACCGCGTTGAGGCAACTCGTGCCGGTGAGTTCACCAACTTCGACAAGCTAATTGTTGATGTTGAAACCAAGCCATCAATCTCACCTCGCGAAGCAATTGCTTCTGCTGGAAAGACTCTAGTTAACCTATTCGGTCTAGCTGCTGCTTTGGATGAGAACGCCGAAGGTATCGACCTACCAGCAACCGACCTGGTTGTTGATCTGCCACCAGCACTGGCTAAGCCAATTGAGGAACTAGATCTAACCGTTCGTTCATACAACTGCCTAAAGCGCGAAGGCATCAACACCGTTAGCGAGTTGATTAACCTAACCGAAGAGCAGCTGATGAACATCCGTAACTTTGGTAGCAAGTCCGTTGATGAGGTTCGCGACAAGCTAACTTCCATGGGACTACGCTTCCGCGATGCAGTGCCAGGCTTTGACGCTGCATACTTCAGCTCAAGTTTTGACCAGGACGACAGAGCCTAAATTTAGGCTTTAGAAAAGTAATAGGAGAAAAAGATGCCACGCCCAACAAAGGGTCCTCGTCTCGGAGGCAGTCCAGCCCACGAACGCATGCTGCTAAATAACCTAGCCGCATCGCTATTCACCCATAAGGCTGTTACCACTACAGAGACCAAGGCTAAGCGCGTTCAGCCGGTTGCCGAGAAGCTAGTTACGCTGGCTAAACGCGGTGATCTGCACGCCCGTCGTCAGGTCATGGCCGACATTTCGGACAAGAATGTCGTCCACGAGCTATTTGCTAACATCGCACCTCAGGTTCTAGAGCGCAAGGGCGGATACACCAGAATCACCAAGCTTGGTTTCCGCAAGGGTGACAATGCTCCGATGGCGCTAATTGAATTGGTGCTCGAGCCAGTGGTTGCTAAGCCGGCTAAAGCTAAGGCTAAAGTTGCCGAAGCTGCTAAAGCAGCTCCCGTAGCAGCCGCAGCAGCAGTTGAAGAAGTGGCTACCCCTGTAGAAACTATCGTTGAGGAAGAAGCAGTAGTTGCACAAGCCCTTGGTGAAGAAGCAACCAACGAAGTAGTCGCTGAAGAAGTAGCAGCTGTCGAAGAAGAAGTTGTTGCCGAAGCAGTTGCTGAAGCAGCAGCAGAAGAAGCACCTGCATCTGAAGAGGCACCGGCAGTTGAAGAAGTTGCTGTAGTTGAGGAAGCTGCAAGCGAGGAAGCTCCTGCCGCTGAAGAAACTAAGTCCGAAGAGGCTTAGAGATTTAGTAAGAGTAGATACACATGAAAAAAGCCGTTGGCCCAAAAGCCGGCGGCTTTTCTCGTTACCGGATTGATTTAGCCTACGAGGGAACTGATTTTGCCGGTTGGGCAAAACAGCCCGGTCTTCGCACGGTGCAGAGTGAACTATTAGCCAAACTGGAACTGGTCTTTGGTAAATCCGCAGATGATTTCGGTATGCGAGTGGCAGGAAGAACCGATGCTGGGGTTCATGCCGAGGCTCAGGTGATCCACATCGATCTAAATGAGGCTCAACTAAAGCGCCTGGGTAGATCAACTAACACCGTGGCAAAACTTAATTCGTTGCTCCCGATAGATATTCGGGTTAGCCGCTTTGAGCTGGCTCCAGCTGGCTTTGATGCACGATTCTCGGCCAGTTTCCGAAGGTATCGCTATCGAATAGCTGACCCGATTAGTGGCTGGAATCCGCTCTATGGCAGAACTCAGCTCTGGGTCAACTATGAGCTTGATTTGCTCCGGATGGAGCAGGCGGGTCAGTTCCTAATCGGGCTGCACGACTTCGCCGCCTTTAGTAAGCCAAAGGCCAAGGCCACTGCAATCCGAGAACTCAAAGTCCTGAAAGTGTCAAGAAACAAGGCTTTTGGCAATGTGATAGAAATTGAGCTGATTGCTGACGCCTTTGCCCACAATATGGTCAGATCTATCGTAGGAGCGCTAATCAAGGTGGGTTCTGGCCGGGCAGAGCCAAAAGATGTCGCCAAAGCACTCAAGTCTCGCTCCAGAACGCACGGCTTCAAGGTGGTTGGTCCAGCCGGGCTAAGCCTGATTGAAGTGGGCTATCCAGCCAAGAAAGATCTTGCCAAACAAGCCGAAAAAGCCCGAAATATGCGCTCCATGGACGAGTAAGCGCTCTGCTTAGCACTTGCACTGACTGGGCGTTTCGGGCTAAACTTGACCCTTGGTGCCTGAAGTAAAGGGCAATCCTGATGGATTTATCCATCGTCAATCGTAAAGAAAAAGAAAGCATTTTAGCGTGCGTACATATACACCGAAGGCTCACGAGCTGGAGAACAACTGGCTTGTCATCGACGCCACTGATGTAGTTTTGGGTCGTTTGGCTTCAACTGCAGCTGCGCTTCTGCGCGGCAAGCACAAGCCAACCTTTGCTCCACACATGGACAACGGCGACTACGTTGTGATCATCAACGCCGACAAGGTAGCTCTAACCGGCACCAAGTTGCAGAAGAAGAACGCTTATCGCCACTCTGGTTACCCAGGTGGTCTAACTGCAACTACTTATGCAGAACTTTTGGAGAAGTCACCTGAGAAAGCTGTTGAGAAGGCCATTCGCGGAATGCTTCCAAAGAACACTCTTGGTCGCGATCAGCTTGCCAAGTTGAAGGTATACCGCGGTGCGGAGCACCCTCACGCTGCTCAGTCACCAAAGACTTATGTAATTGGACAGGTAGCGCAGTAATAGCGCAGAAAGATAAAAATGCCAACTAAGAAAACTGTAGAAGCTACCGAGTACTCAACCGAGAGCAAGGCTCCGGCAAAGGCTAAGGGCACTCTCTCTGTTCCAGGCGCAGGACTTGGTCGCCGCAAGGAAGCCATCGCACGTGTTCGCATCAAGCCAGGTACCGGTGTAATCAAGGTAAACGGTCGCGAACTTGCCGACTACTTCCCAAACAAACTGCACCAGCAGCTAATTACCGATCCATTCAAGGTTTTGGGTCTTCAGGATTCTTACGATGTTGTTGCACGAATTCAAGGTGGAGGAGTTGCTGGTCAAGCCGGAGCATTGCGTCTTGGTATCTCTCGTGCGCTTAATGAAATTGACCGTGATAACAACCGCCCAGCTTTGAAAAAGGCAGGCTTCCTATCTCGCGATGCTCGTGTTATCGAGCGCAAGAAAGCCGGTCTTAAGAAAGCACGTAAGGCTTCGCAGTTCTCTAAGCGTTAATTACGCTTCGAGCATTGCTCGGATAATCTAAGACCATGGCCCGCTTGTTTGGTACCGATGGTGTTCGAGGAGTTGCCGGTCGCGATCTGACCGTCTCCTTTGCAATCAAACTCGCTCAAGCTGCCGCAATCGTGCTAGCTGAAAGTGCTCGGAACGAAGGTAGAAGGCCCACTGCCGTAATCGGACGTGATCCAAGAATCTCTGGTGAATATTTAGCAGCTGCCGTGGCCTCTGGCCTAGCCTCTTCCGGCGTTGATGTTTTTGATGCCGGAGTAATCCCAACTCCAGCCACTGCTTTTCTAACAGCAGATATCAATGCAGATTTCGGTGTGATGATTTCGGCCTCGCATAATCCGGCACCGGATAACGGCATTAAGTTTTTTGCTTTTGGCGGTCACAAACTTCCCGATGAGGTTGAAGATGCCATTGAGGCGGCTATGGAATTACCAGCGCTTTCACCAATCGGCGATCAGGTGGGTAATGTTCAAAGGTTTGCCGACGCCGAGGATCGCTACCTAGTTCACCTTTTGGGGGCATTACCAAACTCGCTTCAGGGCTTGAAGGTGGTAGTCGACTGTGCTCATGGAGCCGCTTCTGCTATTTCTCCTCAGGTTTTCAAGGATTCCGGTGCAACAGTGGTGGTGATTGGTAATGACCCAGATGGATTCAACATCAATGCCGGTTACGGTTCAACCAATCTAAGTGCTTTGCAGTCAGCGGTGCTTGAAAATGAAGCAGATTTGGGTTTTGCCCACGACGGTGATGCCGATCGCTGTCTGGCGGTAGATCACACTGGGGCGATAGTCGATGGTGATCAGCTCATGGTTATCTTGGCTTTAGCTTTTAAACAGCGTGGTGAACTAGCGAGAAATACTTTGGTGGCCACCGTGATGAGTAATTTGGGGCTAAGACTTGCTATGGCTGAAGCCGGCATAACCGTAATCGAGACTAAGGTTGGCGACCGCTACGTCCTAGAGCAGATCCGTGAGGGTGGCTATAGCTTGGGCGGGGAGCAATCTGGACACATCATTTTTAGTCGTTACGCAACCACCGGAGATGGCATCCTAACCGCGCTTCTGGTAGCAGCGGAAGTAAAGCGCAGTGGGAAAACACTAAAAGAACTGGCAGCTCAGATGACCAGCTACCCACAGGTTTTGGTAAATGTTAAAAATGTCGATCGTTCTCGAGTTGATAGCGATCAGGGTCTGCGCGAGATAGTAGTTCAGGCCACTAACGAGCTAGGGGATTCGGGGCGGGTGTTGCTTCGCGCCTCTGGAACTGAAAATCTTGTCAGAGTGATGGTTGAGGCAAGCGATGAGGGTTCCGCGCATTCTTGGGCCGATCGGATTGCCCGAGTGGTTGAAAAGAACCTAGCGCTCTAATTTGTGAGTTTTCTGAGTATCTGGATAATCGAGCAAGATTTAGTCGGATAGGTCTAAAGTTGGAATGCAAAGGCTTTTCTAAGGAGTAATTAATGAAGAAGCTTACAGTTTTATTGGCAGCCGCCTCCCTGGTACTCGCGCCGCTGGTTGCCACATCCGCCACAGCTTCACCGGAGCGAGCAAGATGCTCTCAATCTGAGATTGCGAAGCAGAACATGGTGGATTTGGATGCTAAGAAGGCTAATCAAGCTCACGAGTTGGCTAAGAAACTTGCTGACCGAGTGAAGGATAAGGCTAAGAAGTACGAGCGCGCTCTAAAGCAGGCCAAAGAATTAAAGGTTAAGAAGACAAAGTCTCTGGCTGAATACCAGGC
This sequence comes from uncultured Rhodoluna sp., assembly GCA_964394575.1. Classification (GTDB taxonomy): domain Bacteria; phylum Actinomycetota; class Actinomycetes; order Actinomycetales; family Microbacteriaceae; genus Rhodoluna. The sequence goes on from CAYMYB010000010.1 coordinate 16,407, forward strand.
TCAGTTGGCGAAAATTAACACCAAGGTTGCCGAGCTAAATGAGAAGATGCCAACGCTGACCGGCAGAGCGCTATCCAAGGCCACAAAGTCTCTGGCTGAAGCTCAAAAATCAGTGGAAAAAATCAATCTTGCTATTCAAAAGCTTTCGGCAGATGTTGCTGAATTGACCGAGGATGTTCAGCAAAGCACTGAGAACCTAGAAACTGCCGAGACCGAAGTCGAAGAGGCTGAAGGCGATGTGGAAGAGGCCGCCGAGGAGCTTTCAAAGAAGCTTCGCGAAAGCAAAGAACTCAAAGCTAAGTGTAAGAAGTAGCAGTTTTATCATTAATTAGCCCTCGGGAAACCGGGGGCTAATTTTTTATATCTTACGAAGCAGGATACTTTCGACTCGGTGGCCAACACCTTTTTGTAGCACAAGCGTGGCTCTGGATCTGGTTGAAAGTATGTTCTCGATTAGGTTAGGTAGATTTATGTCTTGCCAAATTTCTTTAGCCCTAGTCAGTGCATCTTCTAGCGGCATTTCCGCATAGCGGTGAAAATATGATGCTGGATCTCTAAAAGCTGAGTCTCTAAGTTCCTTGAAGCGGTTCAGATACCACTTTTCTATTTCTTTAGTTGGGGCATCAACATAAATCTTGAAGTCAAAGTAATCGCTAAGTGCTACATCCTGACCTGGTGCTGGCGGTTGCAAAACGTTGAGGCCTTCAACAATAAGCACATCTGGAGATTCAACTTGGACGCTCTCGCCTGCAACTATGTCATAGGTTAGATGCGAATAGAGCGGTGCACTGACCACCTCTTTTCCTGATTTTATGTCAGCTACAAATTTAATCAGGGCTAAACGGTCGTAGGATTCAGGAAACCCTTTTCGCTGCATTAGGCCACGTTTTTCTAAAACCGCATTTGGATATAAAAAGCCGTCGGTGGTAACTAGGGCAACCTTCGGTGTGGTTGGCCAGCGGCTGAGCAGTTCTCTGAGTAAGCGGGAAACCGTTGATTTGCCGACTGCAACGCTGCCGGCCACACCAATAACAAATGGGGTTCTCTTATTGGTTTTATTCAGAAAGCTTCCGCTGACTCGATGCAGGTCTTGAGTTTCAGTGACATAGATATTCAGCAGCTGGCTAAGCGGTAGGTAGATATCGCTAACTTCTGCCATATCGAGAAAGTCACCGAGACCGCGGATTTTTTCAATCTCAGCCTGAGTCAGTGGCGTTTCAGTGCTTTTCGCTAGATCTGCCCAATCGGAGCGTGGAATTTCAACAAACGGTGAGAGTGCTGCATCGCTATTGTCCATCGGCACTTCGGTCACAAAGCAATTCTGCCTTAAACTAGGTGTATGTGTGGAATCGTAGGCTACGTCGGGCCGAAATCAACCGTTGATGTCCTGTTAGGTGGCTTGAAGCGGCTTGAGTATCGTGGCTACGACAGTGCCGGTGTTTCGGTGATTGATGCCAAGGGCAAGCTAGAAACACGTAAACGAGCTGGCAAGCTCGCCATCTTGGTTGAAGACATCGATAACGCCCCGCTTGGCGAATCACACATCGGCATCGGACACACCCGCTGGGCTACTCACGGAGCACCAACCGACGGTAATGCCCATCCGCACCTGGGTGGGGACAGCAAAAAACTGAGCCTGATTCATAACGGCATTATCGAGAATTTTGCCGAACTCAAAAGTGAGCTTTTGGAAGCCGGGGTGAGCTTTGCCAGTGAAACCGATACCGAGGTGGCCGCTCACCTAATCGCCAGAGAGTTTGATGCAACTGGAGATCTAATCGAGTCATTTAGAAAAGTGGTTCGCCGGCTGCACGGGGCATTTACGATTCTGGTTATGCACCAAGACGTACCAGATTTAGTCTTGGCGGCAAGAAGAAATGCACCACTGGTAATTGGCCTCGGTGATGGCGAGAATTTCCTTGGTAGCGATGTCGCCGCTTTCGTAGAACACACCAAGCGGGCGATTGCGGTCGGCCAAGACGAAATCGTTATCCTTCGCAAAGATGAAGTTGCAATTGAAAACTTCAACGGTGAGCCGGTCAGCCGCGAAGAGTTTCTAATTGACTGGGATGCCTCGGCAGCTAGCAAGGGTGGCTGGAGCTCTTTCATGGCCAAAGAGATTGCCGATCAACCGCAATCAGTTGGCGATACCATGATGGGAAGGCTTTCCAGCGACGGAACCGTGCATTTAGAAGAGCTAGCAGCGTTGAGCCAGAAATTACCGCAGCTGGATCGGATAATCATGGTTGCCTGCGGCACTGCCGCCTACGCTGCCGAAGTGGGCAAGTATGCGATTGAGAGTTGGGCTAGAGTTCCGGTTACCGTTGAGCTATCACATGAGTTTAGATATCGTGATCCGATCCTTACTCCGAACACCCTGGTAGTTGCGGTCAGCCAATCGGGTGAAACCATGGACACGCTGATGGCCACCAGGTATGCCAAGGAATCTGGAGCCATGGTTCTGACTATTTGTAATACCCAGGGAGCAACTCTGGCCCGAGAAGCCGATGCGGTGCTGTATTCCCATGCTGGCCCGGAGGTGGCGGTTGCATCAACTAAGGCCTTCACCGCGCAGATTGTTTCGATGTATCTGCTTGCGCTGCACTTAGCCAAGGCGCGAAACACCAGATCGCTCAGTGACTTACAGGAAATCGGTAAAGAATTACTCAAGCTTCCAGCCCAAATTGCCAAGGTTTTAGAAAGCGGTAAATCGGTAGCTGATCTAGCCAAGAGTTTCAAAGATGCCAAGACAGTGCTATTTCTTGGCCGACATGTCGGTTTCCCAATCGCGATGGAGGGAGCTCTAAAGCTAAAGGAGCTGGCCTATATCCACTCCGAGGGCTTTGCAGCTGGCGAACTAAAGCACGGCCCTATCGCCCTGATAGAAAAGGGTCAGCCGGTGATTGTTGTGGTGCCCAGCCCGAATGACCCTGATTCTCTGAATGCCAAGGTAATCAGCAATATTCAGGAAGTAAAGGCAAGAGGAGCTGAAGTCATTGCTATAGCCGAAGAGGGCGATGTTGAGGCGGCTAAGTATTCAGCACAGGTTTTTTATGTGCCAAAGGCCCACCAGATGTTACTACCGGTGCTTTGCGTGATTCCGTTGCAAATCTTTGCCCTTGAGCTTTCCGCAGCCAAAGGCCTAGATGTTGATCAGCCGAGAAATCTGGCTAAATCGGTGACTGTCGAGTAATTGATGATTATCGGAGTCGGAATTGACCTGGTTGACGTTGCTCGCTTCGAGAGCAAGTTAGAGAAAACCGATGGGCTTACCGAGCGAATTTTCACAAGCGAAGAAATCGGGAGTAAGACTGAATCGCTCGCCGGTTACTGGGCTGCTAAGGAAGCCCTGATCAAAGCGCTGGGCAACCCAACCGGTCTATCGTTTCAAGATGTTCAGGTTGTAAAAGATGATTTGGGTAAACCCAGATTAGAGCTATCCGGTGAAACTGATATTCGAGCAAGCCAAATGGGTATCGCTAATTGGCATTTATCGATAAGCCATGACGGTGGCATGGCTATTGCCGTGGTAATCGCAGAGGGGTCAGACTAGTGCGAAAGATTACGGTAGATCTGAATGCAGTTGCCAACAACCTTGAAGTAATGCGAAGGCTAGTCAACACCGAATCGAAGGTGCTTGTTCTCGGTGTGGTTAAGGCGGATGCCTACGGGCACGGCATGCTACCGGTAGCGAAGAAACTTGAGGCTGAGGGAATTGACTATCTCGGGGTGGCTGATGTTGAAGAAGCTCTGACCCTAAGAGCGGCTGGAATCAAAACCAGAATTCTCGCTTGGTTACACGATCCGACTGATGATTTTGAAAAAGCAGTTGCTAAGGATATTGATCTAGCAATTTCATCTGCCGATCAACTAATGCGAGTGGCAACGGCCGCAAAAAAACAAAATACGAAGGCCAGAATCCACATCAAAGTTGATACCGGACTCTCCCGCAACGGGGTTACCATCGCCGAGCTACCAGAGTTACTAAATCGAGTGCTTGAAGAACTCAGCCTAGAGTCAGTAACAACTGTCGGTATTTTTAGTCACCTCTCGTCAACTGGCGTTAAGGAGGATCTAGCCCAGATTGCGGTATTTGATCAGGCGCTAGAACTTGCCAAAGGTCTCGGACTTGAATTTGAGTTACGCCACATAACCGCAAGTGACGGCACGCTGACCTACCCGCAGGCCAGATACGACATGGTGCGAATCGGTGTTGCCCTGTATGGCTTATCGCCATTTAGTGATAACCGAGCTAAAGAATTTGGACTAACCCCGGCGATGACCTGTTCAGCAACAGTGGTTCAAACAAAGCGGGTTCCAGCCGGTTCAGGCGTCTCCTACGGCTATCTATACGAAACGCCGGTGGAGACAACCCTGGCTCTAGTTCCGGTTGGCTACGCCGAGGGTTTGCCAAGAAATGCCAGTGGGTCAGCAGAGGTAGTCATAAACGAACGCAAATACAAGATTCATTCCAGAATCGCTATGGATCAATTTGTCATTGATGTCGGTAATGCCAGCGTTAGCCCTGGCGATACAGTTTTGATATTTGGACCGAATGGGCCTACCGCGGATGATCTAGCTGAGGCAGCCGAGACTATCAACTACGAGATTGTCACTCGTATGGGTGGAAGATTCAAGCGAGAGTATTTAGGATCCATTGAGGGATAGCTCTTGAGTTCACCCCAGCTGCTTTTAGAAGCAAATATCGCTACCGCTGAGCAAATGTCGGAGCTTGGGGAGAAAGTTGCCGGAGTTTTAGCTGCCGGCGATCTGGTAGTGCTAATCGGTCCGCTCGGTGCTGGTAAAACGACTTTCACCCGAGGCGTCGGGAAAGCGCTAAATGTTGAAGGAAATATTTCATCTCCAACATTTGTGATAGCTAGAACACATAAACGCGAAGGACAGCCCGCACTGGTTCACGTTGATGCCTACCGGTTAAAATCTCCAGCCGAATTAGATGATCTGGATATTCCTTTTAGTAATTCAATTGTTTTAGTTGAATGGGGTAAAGGGCTAACCGATGGGATAGCCGATAACTGGCTTGAGATCACGATTGAGCGCGATAGTTTGGCGCTTAGTGAGACTCGTCAAGTAAAGATTGTGGGTTTCGGCCAACGCTGGGCAGGTGCCAAGCTTTGAAAATTCTAAGTATTGACACATCCGCTGGAACCAGCGTTGCAGTTTTGGATGACCAAATAGTTTTGGCAGAAATTAATAATTCGGATTCGCTCTCACATGCCGAAAGTATCGGAAGTGCTATCAAGAATTGCTTGGCTAAAGCCGATTTGAAGCCGGTTGGGATTGATCGGGTAGTCATCGGTGTCGGTCCAGGGCCTTTCACCGGGCTGAGAGTTGGAATTGCGGCAGCCAAGTTCTTCGCCATCGGCGCGAAAGCCGAACTTGTCGGCATCTGCTCACTTGATGCCATCGCTTTTGATTACTACAGTTCAGGATTAACTGGACAGTTACTGGTTGAAACTGATGCTCGCCGTAAAGAGCACTTCTGGGCGGTTTATGAGAGCCTTGAAAATGGGGTGCCAAGACGCATTGTTGGGCCAAACGTTTCAAAGCCCGATGAGATTGACCGCAATGGTTTGGCTCAAACGCAGATTTCAGTAAGCGCTGCAGCGCTGGGAAAAATCGCCGCTTATTTGGGCAATAGGGCAGACAGGGATGTGACTCCGATCTATCTTCGCGATCCGGATGTTAGCCCTGGCAAGGGTAAGAAGGTGAGTGGCTGATGCTTATTCGAGAAGCCACCAAGGAAGATCTAGCCGGAATCATGTTGATTGAACAAAGCTGCTTTATCAACGATGCCTGGTCAGAGGAGGTCATGCTCTCTGAACTAACAGCTCCGCACACCTTCTATGTGGTGGCTGTCGAAGGCGATGAAATCATCGGTTTTGCCGGTTTGAGTAAGCTCGGGCAAAGCAAGCAGGCAGATATTCAAACCATCGCTACCGCATCGACTAAGCGCGGTAAAGGAATTGGTCGGGCGATGATGCAGGCACTAACTGCTAAAGCTAGTGAATTAGGTGCCGAGGAAATATTTTTAGAGGTTAGAGCGGATAACCAGGTCGCCCAAAAACTCTATGAAGTTTTCGGTTTTAAGCGAATAGGAATTCGCAAAAAGTATTACCAACCCGATGGTGTTGATGCTTTTGTTATGCAGACCAACTTGATTCGTAATCAACCACTGGTGCTAGGCATTGAAAGTTCCTGTGATGAAACCGGAATTGGAATTGTCAGGGGAAACACCCTGTTAGCCAACATCATTTCTTCAAGCATGGATAAGCATGCAATCTTCGGTGGGGTAGTTCCCGAAGTTGCCGCTAGAGCACACTTAGAGGCACTTAATCCAGTCCTGGAGCAAGCACTTGAAAAAGCCAATGTTACGCTCGATGAAATTGATGCTATTGCAGTAACCAATGGGCCTGGTTTAGCAGGTGCACTGATGGTTGGAATTGGTGCAGCAAAGGCTCTTTCTGTAGCAACTGGAAAGCCGATCTATGCCGTGAATCATCTTGTCGGTCACGTTGCTGCAGATATTCTCGCCAACGGAAAAGTTGAAACCCCAACCATCGCGCTTCTGGTTAGTGGTGGACACACCTCGTTACTGCTGGTCAGAAATCTACTCAGCGAGGTAACCCTACTGGGCGAAACAATTGACGATGCAGCAGGTGAAGCATTTGATAAAGTCGCCCGGGTCTTGGGGCTTAGCTATCCGGGCGGTCCAGAAATTGATAGGGCTGCGGCTACCGGTAACCCAAACGCCATTAGGTTTCCAAGGGGTTTGAGTCTTCCGAAAGATATGGCCGAGCACCGCTACGACTTTAGTTTTTCCGGCCTTAAAACAGCTGTGGCTCGCTACGTTGAACTTGCTGAAATAAACAACGAGCAAATCAACCTGGCCGATGTGGCGGCCAGTTTCCGCGAAGCTGTGGTGGATGTTCTGATCAGTAAAGCAATTGCCGCCTGCCAGGAATTTGGTGTGAACCGGCTTTTGCTGGGCGGCGGAGTTGTCGCAAACGCTCGTTTGCGCGAGGTAGCTACCGAGCGCTGCCAAGCAGCTGGGATAGCGCTTAGAATTCCACCGTTTTCGCTCTGCACCGATAACGGAGCCATGATTGCTGTGCTCGGAGCACAACTTATCAGCGCGGGTGCACTGCCGAGCGGGCTTGATTTTTCAGCGGAATCTACTCTGGACGTTCGTCAGGTTCAATCCTGAAAAAGCGCTGGCGAAGCGATCTGTCTACCGCACTGATTGCTAGCTAAGCGGTTCGACCAAGAGAACTCGATGTCGATTCTGCACCCGAGTAATCACAATGGTGGCAGCGTATGCACCTTTTAGATTTAGTTCTTTTCTCAGTTGTTCCGGAACAACATCTGAGCCACGCTTTTTGATTTGCACCGCACCGATGTCTCTCTTGTTTAGAAAAGCCGATAACTTTTTACGATCAAAAGCCATTTGATCAATTATTTTGTAGCCGCTTAGCCAAGGACTTGATATCGGTCTATTACCAGTTAGGTATGCAATGTCTGGACTAATGGCTTTTAGATCTAGCTCTTTGGATAATTTTCCGATTAGGTGAGATCTAATCAGAGCATTATCTGGTTCGTAGAGATATTCACCAAGTTCACCCAGCTCTGCGTGCTCGGTGTCTGTGCTGTTGGAGTAGATCTCGTGGGTGCCGGTTGGAGTGATGAGCAGGGCCGCTCTTGCAATGTCTGCTCGTTTTACTTTGCCAAAGTAAAGCCCGAGTTCAACTAAATCACCGTTTACAGAAACCCAGACCGCTTCAGCATCGACGGGTATCTGATTGTGAGGATGTCCCGGCCCGAGCTTCACAATGCTTGGTTTTAGTTTTGCTTTTGCTAAGACAAAATCAAAACTCGGGCTAAAATCTTCCGGTCGAAATATGCGGTTACGGTTATCTCGCCGAGCCGGATCAAAAAACAGTCCATCAAACTTAGTCAGATCTATTGCCGTTACATCGGCATGTTCCACTTGGACAGTTGAAAAGCTGGCCAAGTTGAAACTGGCTATCGCTGCCGTCACCTCATCCTTTTCAAAGGCGGCCACTTTGAGGTCTAAGCTTGCCATCGCCAGGGACTCGGCACCGATGCCGCAGCCCAAATCAGCCACCGATTTGATGCCAGCCTGGCGAAATCGTCCAGCGTGAATAGCCGCTACTGAGAGTCTGGAGGCCTGCTCAAGCCCAGCCTGGCTAAAGAGCATCTGCTCGGCAAATTCGCCAAATTTGCCCACCGCCATGCGCCTGAGCTTTACCTGGGTTAGCGCGGTGGCTATCAAATCAGGGTCGTAGCCCTTTTTTCTTAGGTCACTGACCAGCTTGAGCACATCGGCTCTGGAGTATAGCGGGGCCAATTCGCCAAGGAGTTTGGCCCCTTCAGGGCTGAGCAGTTTGATAAAGGCCTGGCGATCCACCAGTCAACGCTAACAGCCCCGAGTTAGCACTCAACGCTAGAGAGTGCTAATATAGCCAAGGCGTTGATTCGACGCCAATTCCCGTAAAGACAAAAGAAGAGGTTCCAAGTGTCGGTTTCAATTAAGCCGCTTGAAGATCGCATTGTCGTTTTGCCGGTCGAGGCAGAGCAAGTTACTGCTTCAGGTCTGGTAATTCCAGACACCGCAAAGGAGAAGCCTCAGGAGGCTGAGGTTATTGCAGTAGGTCCAGGACGTGTAGACGACAACGGTAATCGCATTCCGTTAGATATCGCCGTTGGTGACCGTGTAATTTTCTCCAAGTATGGTGGTACCGAGCTAAAGATGAATGGCAAGGAATACCTTGTATTGTCAGCTCGCGATGTTCTAGCAATCGTAGAGAGATAAATTTAGTCTCTAACTTAGACCCCGAGATTACTCGGGGTCTATTTCTTTAACCTTCATATCTGTTGAAAACTTTGGTGCAGCGAACATCTTTATGTCTAAAGTTCCTAGATGAAAAGAAAAGTGTTTATTGCGCTTACCTTAGTGCTGCTAATAGCGGTTGTCTGCTATGGAACATCGCAGGCAAGAACTGTAGCGCCGGGGTTTAGAGTTGGCGTGCTGGTATCAAGTTCAGGGCCGCTCTATTTCGCTGGAGCTTTTCAAAAAGCTGCCGCTGAATTAGCCAAAAAAGATTTGTCGCAAACAATTAACTTAGAACTTTATTATCAGGATCCTGGCGATACGGAGCGCGAGACTGATTTCGCTTTGAAGAATTTGGCTAGGCAGAATCTTGATTTGATTCTGGCACCGATAGAAACTGAATCCGTAAAAAGAGTGCTGCGTTCTAATCAGCTACCTAAACTTCCAATTGTGGCAGCTAGCTCAATTGCTGAAAATCTCGGCAGTGATATTAAAGTTCTCCGGCTAGCAACTACTCTGAGCCAAGACAGCGTGGCACTGGCAAAGTTGGTGGCTAAGACAAACGAAGTAGTTGCCGTGATAGCTGCCTCAGATGAATACTCAAAAAGCGTTTCCCGCTCGCTAGCCTTTGGCCTAACTCTTCGCTCGGTTAGAGTGAAAAGCCACTTCTTCAGTGAAGGGCAGGCGCTGCGTGAAATTAGGGCCGACGCCGCAGTTTTAGTCAGCATGGAGCAGTCAGTTGAGCTGTTGAGCAAACAGCCAAACTTGTTGAAAGGGTTTAAGCGCGTGTATTTAGTGCCTGGAAATTTAGCCAACTATTCTGCATACGGCTTTGCCCAAGATCTGGCTGGGGCTATCGGGTTGTTGCCAGCCGAGGAGCATAGCCAGGCTTTCAGGCAGCGCTTAGCCAGTCAAATGGGCAGACCGGAAATTCTAACTGCCCCAAATTCCCCGATGTTTGGCTTAGCTAAACGAACCTATCAAGCCCTGGTTACCGCCGCAGAAGAGATTAGGGCTCGAGGAAACCTGAATGAACTTGCCAGCAGTAGTACATTCACCGCCGAAGGTTACTTGGCTAACCAGCGTTACAGCATTCTGCGCTACTCATCGGCCGGTGTTTACAGTGTTATCGGCAGCTTTGACCCAAAATTTCCTTGAATTGAGAACCCTTTGGCAGGGTAGAATTACCTAATAGCGAGATTTTGACAGGGCTAAAAATGACAGAAAACGACCCATTTGGCTTTACTGGGCTGACCTACGATGATGTCCTGCTGCTACCTGGCCAGTCCGATGTGCTGCCTTCGCAGGTATCGACCAAAACCCTAGTAACCAAGCGCATCAGCATCAATGTGCCGCTACTTTCCTCAGCCATGGATACCGTCACCGAGGCTAGATTGGCGATTGCAATTGCCAGACAGGGTGGCTTAGGGGTCTTACACCGCAACTTATCGATTGAACAGCAGGCTACCCAAGTGGATCTGGTCAAGCGCTCCGAGGCTGGAATGATTAGCCACCCGGTCACCACAAGCCCTCTGGCAACCTTGCAAGAAGTAGATGAAATCTGTGGTCGCTATCGTGTTTCCGGCCTTCCAGTAATTGATGATGACGGCACACTTTTGGGTATTGTCACCAACCGTGACATGAGATTCGTCAATGAAGTGCAAAAGTCAATAACTTTGGTTAAAGATGTGATGACACCTGTTCCGCTGGTAACCGCTCGTGTTGGCGTAAGCCCAGAAGAGGCGATTGCCATCTTCGCTCAGCATCGAATTGAGAAACTGCCGCTGGTTGACGAGGCCAATAAGCTGCGCGGTCTTATCACAATCAAGGATTTTGATAAGAGCGAGAAGTATCCGCTGGCTAGTAAAGACCAATCCGGTCGATTGTTAGTTGCAGCCGCAGTTGGCGTTGGTGATCAGGGCTGGGAGAGAGCCATGGCGCTGGTTGAAGCTGGCGTGGACATTCTGGTGGTTGACACCGCTCACGGGCATAACAGCGCAGTGTTGGAGATGGTGGCAAAACTAAAATCAGAGCCAGTGGCGAAAAACGTTGATGTTATCGGTGGTAACGTGGCGACCCGTGAAGGGGCAAAGGCTCTGGTCGATGCCGGTGCCGATGGAGTGAAAGTCGGCGTCGGACCAGGTTCAATTTGCACCACCCGAGTAATTGCCGGTGTCGGAGTTCCGCAAATCACCGCCGTTTACGAAGCGAGTTTGGCTTGCAAGAAGGCTGGTGTTCCGGTTATTGCCGATGGTGGATTGCAATTTTCTGGGGATATTCCAAAAGCTCTGGTAGCCGGAGCAAATGCAGTAATGCTTGGATCGCTTTTAGCTGGAACAGACGAAGCTCCTGGCGATATTACTTTTGTCGGGGGAAAGCAATTCAAGACCTACCGCGGTATGGGCTCGCTCGGTGCTATGCAATCTCGCGGTGAAGCTAAGAGTTATTCCAAAGATCGTTACTTCCAGGACGATGTTTTGCGTGAGGACAAGCTAGTCCCTGAAGGAATTGAAGGCAGAGTTCCTTACCGTGGTTCGGTTGCAACAGTTACCCACCAGCTAATTGGTGGTCTGCGCGCTGCCATGGGTTATGTTGGTGCAAATACTATTGAGCAATTGCAAGCTAAGGGTAAATTTGTCCGAATCACTCCAGCCGGTTTGAAAGAAAGCCACCCGCACGATATTCAAATGACTGTCGAAGCGCCAAATTACAACAACCGCTAGGAGAAAAATTGAGCGAGATTGAGATAGGTCGCGGCAAGCGCGGTAACCGAAGCTGGGCTTTCGATGACGTCGCGGTTGTCCCCTCCAGGCGAACCAGAGATCCGAAAGATGTCTCAACCACCTGGAACATCGATGCCTACTCTTTCGAACTTCCGGTCTTGGCCGCTCCGATGGATTCGGTTGTCTCACCGGAGACCGCAATCGCAATTGGCAAACTCGGCGGTTTAGGGGTGCTAGATCTTGAGGGTCTCTGGACCAGATATGAAGACCCGAGCAAACAGCTTGAGCAGATAGCTAAATTGTCCGCTGCCGAAGCAACTGTGAAGATGCAGGAAATCTACGCAGAGCCGATCAAAGCAGAATTAATCAAAGAGCGAATTGCTCAAATCCGTAAAGCCGGGGTTACCGTTGCTGGAGCGCTCTCGCCGCAGAATACCCAGAATTTTGCCAAGACCGTTATTGCAGCTGGAGTAGATATCTTCGTCATTCGCGGGACTACTGTTTCGGCCGAGCATGTTTCCAAAACAAAGGCAGCACTGAACCTAAAGGAGTTCATCTACGAACTTGACGTTCCGGTGATTGTCGGTGGAGCTGCAACCTACACTGCGGCATTGCACCTGATGCGCACCGGTGCTGCGGGAGTGCTAGTTGGCTTTGGTGGAGGAGCAGCATCGACTACTCGAAAGGTGCTGGGCATTCATGCGCCAATGGCAACCGCAGTTGCCGATGTTGCTGGCGCTAGAAGAGATTATCTAGATGAGTCTGGTGGCCGCTACGTCCACGTAATAGCTGATGGTGGGCTTGGAACCTCTGGAGATATTGTCAAGGCAATCGCCTGCGGTGCCGATGCAGTAATGCTCGGTTCGGTGTTAGCCAGAGCCGATGAGGCACCAGGTCACGGCTGGCACTGGGGGCCAGAAAGCTACAACCAATTACCGCGCGGTGAGCGAGTCCAAGTTGGAAATGCTGGAACACTGGAGCAAATTTTGCAGGGCCCATCTTTAGCAGCCGACGGTAGAACAAATTTAATCGGTGCTTTGCGTAAAGCTATGGCAACTACTGGATACAGCGATCTGAAAGAATTCCAAAGAGTCGACACCATCGTTGCGCCTTACGACGTATAAGTTATGTTGAAATTAGCTCTAACCACGAAGTGGATTGTCGCGCTTATCCTGTGTTTACTTATGGCAGCGGCTTTTGCTGGATTAGCGCAGTGGCAAATTGCCCGATCAATTTTGCCCAACTCCGGATCAGATTATTACACTGACGTCGAGTATCTAGCGATAGAAGATGTCAGTTCACCCGGCCAGCCATTTAATTTTGAAGAAATATCTAAAAACGGCAAAGAGGTAACGCTGCGAAATGTTATTGCTCGAGCTAAATTACTTACTCAAGATGCCGTGCTGGTAAATAATCGCGTTCAACTCGATGGCACTGAAGGATCATGGCTGGTGATTCCAGCAACTACTGAACTGGGAAAAGTTTTTCTTGCAGTTGGTTTTGTTGAAGATCCAGACATCGCGCACGATGTCTTAGATGAAATAAGACTGATGCCAGCAAGTTTGTCCTATAAACCATTTGACGGTAGATACCTGCCCAGTGAAGCTCCGGTTGAGCAAAGCACGGCAAGTAGTTTTGATTCGCTATCAGTGCCGCAGCTGGTGAATTTTGTCGACTGGGGAGAAGACAGTGCTTTGGTCTATCCGGGGTTCATAGCTGTGACAAAAGCTAACCCGTTTACCAGTTTGAAGACAGTGGACCCAATCGAGATCGGCCTTGCCAAAACCGATGCAGGAATCAACTGGCTAAGCCTTTTCTATGCACTTGAATGGACCGCTTTTGCCCTCTTTGCTGTTTTCATGTGGTGGCGATTGTTGGCGGATGCTTATCGCAAGCAGCAACAGGCCCTGCTCGACGAAGCTGCCATAGCCGATTAATCCGCTTTGTTCGGTGAAGGTCCCGATGTTTGGCAAAGGAGAAACAATATTTGGGTAATTCTTAATCATGCGACACAAGCGCTTGTCGCCGACTAACCTTGAATCAAGGTCGGAAGAGAATAAATGTCAGTTTTGCTAATCGGCATCGGCGTTGGCGATGCTAGCGCTTGGGGTAAGGCCTTTGTGCTGGGACCTAAATTTGTTGCTCCCGCAGAAGCAAAATCCAGCCTAAGCAGCGAGGCAGAGTTAGAACGGTTGAAAGACGCAATCAAGCACGTCGTTACCAACTTGCGAAGCACTGCTGAGAGCGCTGATCAAACCACCGACGAGATTGTCAGTGCACTTGCGGACATGCTTGATGATCCAGCCCTTCTAGAAGAGGCAAGCACACATCTGGTAGCAGGCTGGAATGCCGAGACCAGCGTGGTTCGAGCAATGCAGAGCTTCACAGAACTGCTAGCCGGCGATGATCTATTTGGTGAGCGGGTAGCAGATCTCGAGGATTTAGCTCTTAAGGTTGTTGCCCGCTTGGTTGGTGCTGAGGCCGAAATTAGCCTTCCAAAACAGGGTCCGATTATCGTTGTGGCGGAGGATCTATCTCCTGCAGAGACAGCAAAATTTACTGATGCCGTGGTTGCAGTTGTCACCGAGAAGGGTGGACCAACCTCACACACCGCAATTATCTGTCGCCAGCGAAACATTCCCGCGCTGGTCGCCGCCAAAGGTGCGCTCTCAGTTATTCAAAACGGTGCGGCCATGATCGTGGATGCGGTAACCGGCGAGGCATATTTGAGCGAAACACCAGCTGGTATTTCCCTTGAGACTAAGCGTGCCCTAATCGGGGATGCAATTATTGAGGTCAAGGGAAATGTCGGTTCAGTAGCTGACACCAAACTGTTGGCTGAAACCAAAGCAAGCGGTATTGGGCTGATGCGAACAGAGCTGTTGTTTCTAAATCGCACTAGCGCACCGAGTATGGACGAGCAGGTTGATCTATACGCAAACGTTTTGGAAAATGCTCCAGCCGGTGAGGTCATTTTTCGAACCTTGGATGCTGGTAGCGATAAACCGCTGCCTTATCTTGGTCTAGCCGTTGAGGAGAACCCATCTCTTGGGGTTAGAGGTTTTCGAATCAATGAAGTCGATGAAAGCGTATTAGCTACCCAACTTGAAGCCCTAGCCGCTGCTGAGAAAAAAGCTGATCGGGCCGTATCGGTTATGGCACCGATGATTGCAACCGTTGATGAAGCCAGATCGTTTGCTAAATTGGCTAGCGGCTTTGGTCTAAGAACCATAGGCGTGATGGTTGAAACTCCTTCTATATGTGTCCAGATAAAGGATCTAGCCGGGATAGTTGATTTTGTCTCCATCGGAACCAATGATCTCTCCCAGTATCTGTTTGCCGCAGATCGACAGAACTCTGCCGTTGCTGCACTGCTAAATCCTTGGCAACCAGGTTTGCTTCGCACCGTAAAACAGGTCTGTCTGGATGCCAATTCAGTCGGCATCAAAGTTGGTGTCTGTGGTGAAGCTGGAGCGGATCCGCTTCTTGCCATCGTGCTAGCTGGGCTCGGGGTTCAATCGGTCAGTATGGCTTCCCCTGCTGTTCCAAAGGCGATTGAGTATCTTTCTTCAGTTAGTTTGGAGCAGGCTAAGAAAATTGCGATTGAAGCCTTGCGAGGTACTAACCCCAGGCAGTCAAAGGAATTGGCAAGGTCTGCCCTCGGCTAAACTAGGGTAATGACTTCGCTTAAATCAGCTCTTTCGTTTTACCGTGTCACCTCAATCACCACCGGAATCTTTCTGCTTTTGGTTGTCTTTGAGATGGTGCTGAAATACGGTTTTAATCTGCTGATTTGGTCAGGCGGGGAAGTCGGTGCACTCGGTTTAGTGCCCGCTCCAGCGGATGACACCGGCTTACCAATGGAGGGCGTTGACATCTCTAAGCTGCTTTTGCAGATTCATGGAATTTTGTATGTGGTTTACCTCTTGGCAGATTTCCAGGTTTGGCGACTAGCCAAGTTGAAATTAATTGATTTTTTGATTATCGCTTCCGGTGGGGTAATCCCGCTCACCTCGTTCTTTATTGAGCGTAAGTATCACAAGCAACTAGAAGCAACCTTGAAGGCTGGTGCTTAACAATTTCGGATCCAAGACCAGTACTAGTAGTTGACTTCGGAGCGCAGTATGCCCAACTGATTGCTCGCCGGGTGAGAGAAGCTGGTGTATACAGCGAAATCGTGCATCACGACATTACCGCAAGTCAGATCAGGGATAAAAAGCCACTGGCAATCATCCTTTCGGGAGGACCATCCAGTGTTTATGAAGCCAACTCACCAAAACTTGATCCGGAAATCTTAGAACTTGGCCTACCGGTTTTGGGTATCTGCTACGGATTTCAAATTCTCGCCCAGTCGCTTGGCGGAAGGGTGGATCAGACCGGTCTGCGCGAGTATGGCGCTACCGAGTTGACCGTTTCTAGTGCGGAAGCTATTTTGGCTGGCCAACCAGAACAGCAAATATGTTGGATGAGCCACGGCGATCAGGTAATGGCAGCCCCAACTGGCTTTGCCATACTTGCCAGCACTAAAACCACACCGGTGGCAGCTTTTGGTTCTGCCGAAAAGAAGATTTACGGAGTGCAGTGGCATCCTGAAGTAAAGCACTCTGAGTTTGGACAAAGGGTTTTAGAAAACTTCCTGCATGGGGTAGCTGGGATTGCAGCCGGCTGGAATTCAGGAAATGTAATCGCGGACCAGGTAGCTAAAATCAAGCAGCAGGTGGGTTCCGCCAGAGTAATCTGCGGTCTATCCGGCGGTGTCGATTCTGCGGTTGCCGCGGCACTGGTTCACAAGGCGGTAGGCGATCAGCTGGTTTGCGTCTTTGTCAATCACGGCCTGCTGCGTGAAGGTGAAGTTGAGCAGGTAAGTAAGGACTACGTTGAAGCCACCGGTATCAGACTGGTGACCGTCGATGCTCAGGCTCAGTTTCTTGAAGCGCTTGAGGGAGTGTCGGACCCCGAGTCGAAACGCAAAATTATTGGTCGGGAATTTATTCGAGTTTTTGAAAAAGCACAGCAGCAGCTGGTTGATGAATCCAAAGAGGATAATCAGCCAATCAAGTTTTTAGTGCAGGGAACCCTATATCCAGATGTGGTTGAATCCGGTGGTGGTGCAACAGCTGGAATTAAGAGTCACCACAACGTCGGAGGCCTTCCCGATGACCTGCAGTTTGAACTTGTCGAACCGCTGCGCACCTTATTCAAGGACGAGGTTAGAGCGATTGGCTATGAATTGGGATTACCCAAGGAAATCGTCGGCCGCCAGCCTTTCCCAGGACCCGGTTTAGGAATCAGGATTGTCGGCGAGGTAACAAAAGAGCGCCTTGACTTGTTACGCAAGGCCGATGCGATTGTTCGAAGCGAACTAACCGAAGCTGGCTTGGATGCTGAGATCTGGCAATGCCCAGTAGTGCTTTTAGCCGATGTTCGATCAGTTGGCGTTCAGGGCGATGGTCGAAGCTACGGCCACCCGATTGTGCTGCGTCCAGTATCAAGCGAGGATGCCATGACGGCCGATTGGTCAAGACTTCCCTATGATCTGCTTGCTAAAATCTCTAACCGAATCACCAATGAGGTTCAAGGTGTCAACCGAGTGGTTTTGGATATCACCAGTAAGCCACCAGGAACCATTGAGTGGGAGTAAAGTAGTGGGCCACCGAAACCGATGGCCCACTACTTCTTAACCTAAGGTCAAGTAGACGGTCCTGACCTGAGTCGTGATCGGCTTCTTGGTCTTAGCATTTATTGGTTTGTATGTGGTTGGATACATTCTAAATCGGGTGATTGTTACCTTAACTTGCAGTCCAGCAAAGCCTTTCTTTAAGGCTGTGAAAGCTGCGGCCTCAGTCTTGATGTTACAGAACGGAGCGCTGGCTTTGAATACCTTCTTAGCCATAGCCGCTTTCAGCTGAGCCGGAGTCTTTGATGGCATTGCTTTTAGGATTCCAAAGTCAACACTGCACTTGTAGGTCTTACCAGCGATGGTAAATTCACTGACTGCGTTAATCTTTCCAATCCAGATGCCGTAAGTCTCAACAGAGAGGGCGGCTAGCTTCTTGTTCCAAGTGAACCCTGTATCACCCATCTTGGTTAGCGCACCGCCTGCCAGCGATGTCGGTCTTAGCGGATCACCATTATCAATAGCTGGAGTTCCAGGATCTGCCGTTATTGTGAATTCCATCTGTGTGGCAGGGATTGGAGCAAATCTTGCATTCCCTGGCTGTGTGATTGTCACTACACACTTACCTAGCGCAAGACCGGTAACGTGACCATCGTCGGTAACATCACAGATTGTTGGTGTTGCACTCACAAATTGTGGAGTTAGCCCGGAAGTTGCAGTGACGTCTAGGTCGAACCCGTCTGCTGAATCGGTTGTTGGCGTTGGTGGGACAGTGTCCTTCGGCTGAACTATGACAAGCGATTGAGCAGACTTAGTGACGGTCAGGCTCACATTAGCGCTGGTAGCAGCGTTGAATGAGGCACCCGCTGCCGAGGATACTGCGAGAGTACAGGTTCCAGCAGTAACAAATGTCAGTTTGTTGGCAGCGACCGAACATACGGCGGTTGTTCTAGAAATGTAGGTGAGCGGAATTTCTAACTCGCCCTCGATACCTTCGGCAGTTGCTGATGCGCTTAGCGTTCTAGGCGCTTCTCCTGCTCCCGCGGTCAGCGAACCAGCATTTAGAACCAGCACAGGAGTCTTTTTGGCCACACCTGTGTAGGTGAAGCTTCCGGCATCCAAGGTGCCCTGCGCATAGACCAAGCTAATTGAAACTTCACCAGCCTGGGAGGCGTTTGGCACCTGGATTACAATCTGAGTTGCCGTCTTAGTTAGGATCGTTGCCGTCTTGCCGCCAATGATTGCACTTGTGATCAGGTTCAGGTTTACGCCACCAATCGTGACCTTAGTACCAGCTGGCACGGTGTTTGGCGCAAAACCCGCGCCAGGCGCAGTGACAAAAGGTGCTGGAGCAATTGAACCTGAGAACACTTGGCTGACAGAGCCAGCAGAGTTGTAAGCGCTCACGGTAAAGGTGTAATTTCCTACACCGGTGGGAACCCCTGTAATCTCTCCAGTCGTCTCGTTTAGCGTCAATCCAGCTGGCAGGTCACCTTCCACAATTGTGTAGCGCACAGCTGGGAAACCTACTGCCGAGATTTGATCAGTGAAGGCCTTTCCGGTCTGCATGTTTACCAGCGTGGTTCTGCTGAATGCGCTTGGTGCTTTATTTACAACAAAATTGGCAGCTTGACCAATCAGAGTGTTGTTTTCTAACTTGTCGTCCGGGGTAGCCGAGGAAAGCTCAACTTTACCGTTTTGCGTGTATTCCCCACCGACTAGGTTTCCAGCCAGACTAATCAAGACTGTGAAGGTTACTTTCGCACTAGGTTCAATAATTCGAGAAGTGCTACAAGTTATCTCAGTGCTACTAACCAGTGCGCAGCCGCTAGGCAGTGGAGACACCACAGAGATTCCAGTAGGTAGCGTGTACTTGACGGTAGCCCCAGCAGCTTTGGCCTGACCATAATTCAGGATTGTTATTTCTATTGCAGCATTTTTACCTGCAGTAGCATCGCCCAGAGTTGAGAGCTGCACCGTAAGATCCGTATTGGCGCTAGCCACATTGACAATGTGCGTCAAAGGATCTGAGGCAAGGAAAGCGTAATCAGCTTCCTTGGTCACAGTGAATTTACATTCGCCTGGAGTAAGCCCAGTTATGTTCACTCTTTGACCAACCAAAGAAGCACTACAGATGCTACTGGTCAGGTTAGTAAGCTGGAGCGCTCCGTATCCGCTTCCTCCGGTAATCACAATTTGGGTAGTGTTTTTTGCATTCCATAGTGGTTCAAGTAATTCGCCACTTGCAGTTCTAGCAATCAAGCTTGATTGGCTGGCTTTTGCGATAACTATCGTGGTGCTAGCAGTAGCAGCGTTAAAGTATGGGTCCGCTGCTTTAGTTGCCACAATCACACAGTTACCAGGCTTGATAACTTTCACGGTTGTACCATCAAGCGAGCAATTAGCTAAACTTTGCGCTGAAACTGCGTATGAGATTTCTCCGCTTCCGGAGCCGCCATCCGCCAAGACTGCAGTGAAAACATCCGTAGCCGGATCATATGTCAAATTGTTCTTCTCAGCGGTAATGGACAGGGTAGCCTGCGTTCCCTTGGCGATAGCAATAGTCAACTTAACAGTTGCGTCCGAATAGTTTTCGCCACCGGCTTTAGTGACCGTAACTACACAATCACCTCCAGTTATAGCCGTTACCTTGTTTTCGTTGATCTCGCATATGCCTGTTGAGGCCTCGGCCACTGTATAGCTGATTTCACCAGTTCCAGAGCCCCCCGCGGTCGAGATCGTAGCTGTTGCCAGCGGGTTTGCGGAGTACACGAGTGAACTAGGGCTGCTGGTAGCCGTGAAGTTTGCCTGTTTCGTCTTGAGAATCGGGATAGTCAGGCTTGTTGTGTAATCGGACACGGTGCTGTTGCCAGCCTTAGTTACGTTGATTACACATTCACCCACCTTTAGCGCAGTCATGGTTATCTTGTTGCCAGAGACAGTAATAGAACAGTTTGAAGTGCTACCTGGATCAAGAGTTGCAGATACGACTCCGGTGGCTAAACCACCAGTTACAGTAATCACATTTGTCGCTGCTGGCGTTGCAAAGTAAACGGAGGTCTGCGCCGGTGTAACGGTGACTCCAGCTTGCAATCCCTTGGTAATTGTCAGCGCGACAGTAGCGCTGGATGCAATCAAGGTCCCATCCGCAGCTTTAGATACGTTTATGACTAGTACGTTACATAGACCAACCGTGAGTGAAGTAATTGTTGCAGTAGGTCCATTTCCAGCAACGCTACATATATTTTTGCTGGAGTTATCAACTGAATAGGTGAGCAGGTCATCTGCCTTCGATCCAGTTACGGTGACAGTCGAAACGGTATTTGGAGCTGCAACGAACGGAACAGTAGTACTTGGCACTGTGGCAAAAATGGAGGTACCAGGCTGGGCTATTCGAACGGTCACTGTAGCAGTCGCATCGGCATAGTTAGCATCTCCAGCCTTAGTTGCATTCACCACACAGTAACCGAAATAGTTTGCAGTTACGGTTGCAATCTGGTTCTCTACTGACAGTGAACAAACACTAGAGCTACCTGGCTCAATTGAATAACTAACTGCTCCATTTCCAGTTCCACCGCTTACGTTTAGCACGGTCGTGGCCTTTGGAGACTCATTGAACAGCAGGTATGGAGAAACTGCCGTGAGGCTTAACTTAGCTTGAGGAATCTTATTTACCGTGATGCTTAACTTTCCAGTAGCAGCGTTAAACAAGCCGTCGGCTCCCGCTGCCTTGCTTACGGTTATATCACACTTACCAGCTCTTATTGCAGTAACAACCTTGGTAGCAGCGTCATAACTACACACAGCTGAGGAGCCAGAATCTACGGTGACCGTCTGCGCGCCGTTTCCAGAACCACCGGAAATCGTGATGGTCGAGGTTGCGCGAGGGCTAACGGCATATGTCAATGTGCTCGGGCTAGCCGAAACCACAATAGGAGCCTGAGTTCCTTTAGTGATGGTTACCGCTACTTGGTTAGAAGTTACTGCGTTGTATCCTGTGCTGGTTGCCTTGGTGACAGTAAAGTAGCAGACTCCGACACCGATTGTCCGGATTGTTAACTGCCCTCCGGCTGAAGTTGAATCAGCGCATATGTTTACCGAAGCAGGGTTGATGGTAAGTGAAAGAGCTCCAGTTCCATTACCGCCAGTGGCTGTAACGGTAAAGGTTGCTGCTGGGGCATCAAAGTATGGAACCGAAGTTCTGGATGCTGTGGCTGAAAGTCCATTTTGTGAGATTTTGTTCACTGTAAAACTCTGGGTGATGGTGTTGCTGTTATCCCAGGCAGCACCGCCTAGTTTATAAACTCGGACCGTACAGACACCATCGCCTATGACTCGGA
>CAYMYB010000011.1:0-35299 GCA_964394575.1 uncultured Rhodoluna sp.
AAGTTTTTGAATATGGGCAGAGACTTGCAGCGGAACGCAGAGGCAAAGACGGTAAAGATTTAGTTTCTGTTTTGATAAATCAGGTGCCAACTGATGGTATCCCACTATCTGAGCGAGATTTCAACACTTACTTCCTGCTATTAGTTGTAGCAGGTAACGAGACAACTCGTCACACCATCTCACACACCATGAACTACCTGATTGAAAACCCAGATCAAATGCAATTACTTCAAGAAAATCCGGAACTAATTCCTTGGGCAGTAGAAGAGTTTATTCGTCTGGCTTCACCGGTTTATCACTTTAGGAGAACAGCAACCAAAGATGTTGAATTCCAGGGAGTGAAAATCAAAGAAGGTGACAAGGTTGTTCCTTGGTTTGCCTCGGGTAACAGAGACAGCGCTGTTTTTACTGATCCTTATCGCATGGATGTCACTCGTAATCCAAACGAGCACATGGCCTTTGGTCGTGGTGGACCCCACATGTGTTTAGGTAACTCGCTAGCCAGGCTAGAAGTTCGCATCATGTTTGAGGATTTGCTTTCACGCATTTCCAAAATGGAGCGCGTCGGTGAGATAGATCACTTGAGATCAAACTTCGTAAACGGTATTAAACGCTTCCCAGTAAAGGTAACCCTTAGATAAGTTTTGCTACCTTTTCTAGGTAGTTATCGATCAAGAAGAAGGTTCGCTCTCGAGCGGCCGGATCTTCAGCTACAGTTTGCTGGAACATGATTTCTGGATCTTGGCCGTCGTTGCCAACTTCTCTCAAGCCTCCCCAGTCAAGCCAGCCCTTTAGCACCGCTGCGGTGAGTTCTGGGTGAAATTGCACTCCCATACTTCTGCCATAAATAAATGCCTGCGATGCGATTGGGTTACGAGCAATTTCAGTGGCACCTGGTGGCAACTGCCAGCGGTCATAGTGAAACTGAAACCACGGGCCATTCGATAAAAGATCTTGCCGTTCAGACCAGATGCTGGTCCAACCGATTTCACCCTTTGGGCCAGGTGCAACAGAGCCACCGAGAGCTCGAGCCATTAATTGGCCGCCGAAGCAGATGCCAAATACCGGTTTATCAGCTTCGATCGCTTTTTTCACCCAGTACAGTTCTGGTTGTAACCAGTTGCCGATGCAGGCATCATCCCAAGCACCCCATGGTGCACCCAGTGGAACAAGCAGGTCGTACTCTCTAAAGTCCGGAAATTCAAATGGGATGTTTGGAGTATCAAACTGGGCTTCAGGCACAACCAAAACTTCGGTTAGTTCAAAGCCATGACGCTTTAGAGCCTCACCGACCCAGCCGGTTGGGCTAACGTGATCGTGTTGAATAAACAGCGCTTTCATGGCTTCCTTCATAACTTTTTGGTTTTTAGCCGTTAGAACCAGCCTAGTAACAAGTATTATCCAAATATCGTTTGAATGCGAATGAGTAACAAAGGAGTTGCAATGAGCACCAACCTGACCGCCCTTCGGGAAAACCTGCAGGAGCAGGGCATCGATGTTTTAAGAATTATCTATGCCGATGTTTTAGGCATCACCCGATCCAAGGATCTCTTGGTTAGCCAGTTAGAAAAAGCTGCAGGACACGGTCCAGCGTTCTGTCAGGGGGTTTGGGTTACCAACACTCAAGGCGGGGTTCTCGATGCTGAAGGCATCGCCGGCGATGGACTTCAGGATCTAATCACTCAACTTGACCCAGCAACAATTCACCCGATGCCTTGGGAACCGGGAGTTGCCTATGCAGTCGCTGATGCGCTAAACCCAGACATGTCACCAAACATGTTCTCACCTAGAACTGTTCTTCGTAAGGTTATTGAGCAATACAACAAGCTCGGTTTGGTGCCGGTATGTGGCCCGGAACTTGAGTTCTACATCGCAGATAAAAACGAGGATGGCACCTTCAAGCGAGCTATTGAGAAAACTGGTCGTGTCTATACAACCGGTGCCCTCGTCGACCCTAATGGGACCTTCCTTCACCTACTTCGTATGCTGGACCAACTAAATATCGGTGTCTTTGCTGGTAACCACGAATTCTCACCTAGCCAGTATGAGATTAACCTTTGGCACTCTGAAGCGATGGATGCGGCGGATCGAACATTCATGTTCAAGACCTCGATTAAAGATATCGTCGCTCGTGAGGGCCAGTATGCGACCTTCCTTGGTAAGCCTTGGAGTGATGAGGGAGGATCTGGTTTCCACCTCCACTTCTCAGTCACTGATAAAGAAGGCAATAACCTGATGCATGTCGGGGATGCACTTTCTGAAACAGCACTGCAAATGATTGCTGGTATTACCGCTAACGCTCATGCACTAACAGCCTTTACTAATCCAACGGTTAACGCATTCAAGAGATTGGGTCCCGACACCCTCGCTCCGTTTAGGGCTAACTGGGGATACGACAACAGAAGCACCATGGTACGCGTTCCACCGGAGCGCGGTGGCGGAACCCGTCTAGAGGTTCGTGTTGGCGATGGTGCGGCTAACCCATATCTAGTAATTGCTGGTATCTTGGCCGCTGCACTGGATGGCATTGTTAGAAAACTAGAAGCGCCTAAGGCAGCCGAGGGCATGGCGTATGACAACGAGGATGCCCCAACTCTGCCGGCAACTTTCACTGAAGCTCTTGATGCTCTCGAAGCAAACGAGCGGATGCGTGAGCACATGTCAACTGGTCTGATTGGAATTTTCTTGACCATGAAGCGTGATGAGATTGAACGCTATAACGCAGCTGTGCCAGATCCATCCACTAGAGATGTCACTGATTGGGAAATCAAAGAATATTTAGAGGACTACTAAATCTTTGGATTTGAGTTATCAGCAACGAGTGTTCCGCCGTTGAAGGTAACGCCAACTTCCCGGTAGTAACCGCCTAGTATTTCTTTGATTGGAAGAATTGAAGCTAGCTCATCCCACTGTGAATCGTGCAGAGTAAGTTCTGCATCGCCTACCCAGGGGGCTCCAAGATCAGCCTCAACACCACTCATGGTGATTAGTTGGTCCATTGAGTTGCCAAGCCCTGGAGTTATTGAGGGCATCCAACGCGAATGAAGCATCGGATGACCGTTAACAAAACCGTTTGACTCTGCCGGCTTCTGCAGTGTTACCACAGCACTGGCAAGTCTGTGAT
The DNA here is from genome assembly GCA_964394575.1 of uncultured Rhodoluna sp. GTDB lineage: Bacteria > Actinomycetota > Actinomycetes > Actinomycetales > Microbacteriaceae > Rhodoluna. The sequence goes on from CAYMYB010000011.1 coordinate 3,125, forward strand.
CGTAGGCTGCAAGCGATGCCCCCAGTTTTGCTCCTGCTTCAAGTTTTGGTGTTGCCTTACCGTGGTTGAAAATTCTGGTAACAGCGACATTGCCAAGCTTTTTCGGGTAACCCTGGAACCATCCTCTAGCGATGGCAAAATCTTTAGTAACCCAAATTGCAACGCAGCGACTATAAGTCTTTCCTTCATACTTGCAACGAACAACAACAAAAGCCTCAAGGTACTGGCTTCTAACTGGGTCCAGCAGTTCCGCTTTACTTGATGAGCAGGATTGCCAATCTGCCCAGATCAGAGCAACTGCACCAGGGTGTTCATCGGCTAGCTCCAGCTCTTTAGGCAGAATTGCACGAACGTTTGCCGGTTCGGTCAGATACTCAACGGTAAGTAGTGTTCCGGAGTAGTACCAGGGCATGTCCGGGATGATTGCGCTTTTGCCGGTTGGGGTTTTTGGGGCCATAAAGCCTTTGAGTTCAGTCATATAACTAGATTAGCGAACCATTTGGATGCGAATAAACAGGGTAAATCCTAAAGATAACGATTAACTAACCATCACTTTCAAAGCCGCAAAATAGAACTGGTTTTCGTTGGTTCTCGGCAAGGCTTAAAAGGATCGTTCATACCCGAACGATTCCTTGACCTCGACGAGGAGAATAAATGTCAAATCAAGTTACCGATAACTCATTACGGAAGAGCCGTCTTGGTGTTCTCGGAATCGTATTTTTTGTGGTTGCCGCATCCGCACCACTGGTTGGAATGACCGGAGCTGTTCCGGTAGCCATAGTGCTTGGCAATCAGGCTGCAGTTCCAGGCGCATATCTTCTAGTTGGCCTAGTGCTACTTTTGTTTAGTGTTGGTTTCACCGCTATGACCAGCAAGGTCACCAATGCTGGAGCATTCTTTGCCTACATTGGAAGAGGACTTGGGAAAAACGTGGGAATTGGTTCGGCCATGTCCATGATTGTTGGTTACGTGACCATACAATTAGCAATCTATGGATTCATGGGTCAGCTACTTCACGACACCAAGCCTTTTGGCATGGATTTGCCGTGGTACTTATGGTCAATAATTGCATGGGTTCTAGTAACCGCGCTCTCGTTGCTCAGTGTTGATATTGGAGCCAAGGTTCTCGGAATTCTGATGCTTCTCGAAGTAGTATCCTTGTTGATTTCAGGTATCGCAATTTTGGTCAATAATGCCGGGGCTTTAGACTTCGCTGCATCCTTCTCCCCAACAAATATCTTCGCTGGAGGATTTGCGGGAGGTGCAGGTATCGCCATCGCCTTCGCCTTAGCTTCATACATTGGCTTTGAAGCTACAGCAATCTACGGGGAGGAAGCAAAAGATCCTAAGCGTGCTGTCCCTAGAGCAACATACTGGGCCGTTGGAATTATTACTGCTGTATTTACTGTAGTTTCCTTCGGTGTTATAGCAGGATTAAATTCATTGGCAAAAGCTAACTCCATGAATTTGAAGGACCAGACTGTAGTTCTATCCAGTGTTGATCCTTCAAAGGGAGACCTATTACAGCCTCAAGAAGTTCTGTTCACTCTCACTTCAACCTACGTTGGTTCCTGGCTAGTTTCTGTGATGCAGATTCTTGTGGTATCCAGTTTGTTTGCGGGTCTTTTGGCATTCCAAAACGCTAACTCAAGGTATGTTTTTGCACTGGGCCGCGCAAAAGTGCTTCCTAAGGCGTTTGGATCCACAAACAAACTAGGTGCTCCTCAGGGCGGAGTCGTGCTTACATCTGTCTTAGCTCTGATTATCATGGTGATATTTGCGATTCAGAATCTCGCAGGTATCCAGATGTTCTCGTGGATGAGCGCGGTAACAGCAATCGCAATCATGCTGGTTGAGCTTCTGGTTAGTGTGGCGGTAATCGCATACTTCAGAAAAAACAAGGGAACGCACATTTTCAAGGCCGTTATTGCTCCAGCAATTTCGGCGGTAGCTCTCGGTCTCGGGCTATATCTCTTAATGTCGCGCTTTAACTTGCTTTCAACTCTGGCAGTTGACGTAGACTCAAACGGAATTCCTGTGGTCTGGTCACTAACCACGCTAGGTTGGTTCCTAGTATTACTTCCATTCATCGCCCTTGTTATAGGTATTATCTGGGGCCTAATTAACAAGAAAGTCGAAGGAAAACTTAGCGAGGACATACTCTCCTAAAGCAACACTAAGCGCAAAGACCCAGGTTATTGCCTGGGTCTTTGTGTTTTTGCTTAGGAACCAAATGATTTCATGGCAAACTAAAGGTATGTCAGCAATGAGGCTCGAACATGATTTACTCGGCGATTACGAGATTCCAGCACACGCCTATTGGGGAGTGCACTCAGCCAGAGCAGCTGAAAACTTTCCCATTTCTGGTGTTCCAATCGGTCACTACAGATCCCTGATCAAAGCTCTGGCAATAGTAAAAGAGGCAACGGCCAAGGCTAATTTAGAAGTCGGCGAATTAGACGAGAAGATTGCAAGTGCGATCATCGCCGCGTGCCATGAGGTGGCTGCCGGCAAATTCGACAAAGAATTTATTGTTGACGCCATTCAGGGCGGTGCTGGAACCAGCACGAATATGAATGCCAACGAAGTTATTGCTAATCGGGCTCTAGAGCTAGCTGGCTATGAGAAAGGCGATTACGATCACATTCATCCGCTAAATCATGTAAACATGTCGCAGTCGACTAATGACGTATATCCAACAGCGCTAAAAGTTGCTTTGATTTTGGAAATCAGAGAACTGATCAAGGCGATGGAGTATCTCCGCTCAGCTTTTGATGCCAAGGCCACTGAATTTAGAGATGTCATTAAGATGGGCAGAACCCAGTTGCAGGATGCCGTCCCGATGACCCTCGGCCAGGAGTTTGCAACTTTTGCCAGAATGACCGCAGAGGATGAACAACGACTCAAAGAAGTCATTCCACTACTAAGTGAAATCAACTTGGGTGGTACCGCAATTGGAACTGGCTTGAATGCGCCGGCAGGGTATGCAGAAGCTGCCTGCCGTCACCTTAGCGAATTAGCTGGTTGGCAATTCGTGGTTGCTGAGGACATGGTTGAGGCCACTCAAGACAGCGGAGTTTTTGTTTTAGTAAGTGGAGTTCTAAAACGCGTGGCAGTAAAACTTAGCAAAGAAGCCAATGATTTGCGCTTGCTCTCCTCGGGTCCGCGGGCTGGCTTCGGGGAAATTAATCTTCCTGCGCGCCAAGCCGGCTCGTCGATTATGCCTGGGAAGGTAAATCCAGTTATCCCGGAGGTCATCAACCAGATCGCCTTCACGGTAATCGGTAATGACATGACGGTGACCATGGCCTGTGAGGCAGGGCAGCTTCAGCTAAATGCTTTTGAGCCGATTATTACTAGGGCTCTAATGATGAGCATTATTTATCTGCGGCAAGGTTGCTATACCTTTGCCGATCGTTGCGTGAGCGGTATTACCGCCAACGTAGAAAAATTGCGGGCTGATGTTGAAAGATCAATCGGAACGGTAACTGCACTCTCACCGATGCTTGGTTACGAGAACGCCACCCTGGTTGCCCAAACCGCTCTGGCTGAAAACAGCACCGTAAAGGAAGTTGTTCTAAAACTAGGTTTGATGACCGAGCAAGAATTCAACAGCATCCTCGGTGATGTTGACAGCTTGGTCAGGCCTAACGATTAGTTTTTTTGCTTACGCTTTACAAAAAACGCACCCATGGCGCTACCGGCAAGGATGAAACCTAAGCCCCAGAAAAAACCCTCTAGAAGACCTGAGTTAGGTTCGCGTTTAGTCGATAGCAAATCCTGGTCACTGATATCCAGTTCAACTCCGTTTTCGTCAAAACATTGGTTGCCCTGTTTATCGGTTGAATAGTTTGAATTATTCACGACAGTGATGTTGAAATCTCCCTGATTTACGTGACCATCTTTAGAAGCGATACGCCAGATGATTTTGTACTCACCTGGAATTGAAATGTTCGCCACGGTGCTTAGCGTTGAATTTGAAATCTTGGCACAAGCCGGACCAAGCTGTTCGCCGGTTTTAGCATCGGCAATAGCGATTAGATTGCCCTGACCAAAGGGCAAATTTAGGGGAGCTTCAGTAAAGTTCAGGCTGATTCGAATAGGCCCAGCCTCGACAGTGCTGTTGGCCACAGGAGTCTGGCTCACCAGATCGCTGTGTGCCAGGGCGGGGTTGGCAAAGGGGATAATGCCAAGTATGACCAGGGCAGCGCTAAACAACTTCTTCATGGCTTAAGTTTATTCGTCAAAAGAAGGTCTAAAATTGAGTAAAGGAAGCCACATCGGAGCATAAATGCCAAATTCCAATTCACCGCTGAATTACATGCGTCAAATCGCAATCGGTGCGGTCTGCGGTTTATTATTGCTTATTTTGATCATCGGTGGCTTCACGTTGGCATCCACCGGTGCTGGTCCGCAGAACACAGACACTAATACACCGACGAACACACCCACCGTCAGCCCAACTGCAGAAGGCAGAGACTGTTCGGTAGCAGATTTGGCGGCTGATCCCAGGCTGGTTGGGCTTCATGCCCAGGTGCTTAATCCAGCTACCAATGAAGTCTTATTTGATATTCAAGGCGACACCGCTACCCAAACGGCTTCGGTCATGAAGTTATTTACCGCCACAGCTGCCCTCCAAGTACTTGGCCCCAACTACCGGGTACAGACCAAGGTTTACGCCGATCTGGATACCCCCGGTCAGATTGTCGTCGTCGGGGCAGGGGATCCGACACTGTCTAGAGTTGGTGTTGGTAAACAGAGCGTTTATAAAGATGCACCAAAGATTTCAGATATGGCAGTGCAGATAAATGCTTGGGCTCGAGCAACCCCGATAACTTCAATAGTTTTGGATTCCAGCTATTTCACCGGCCCGACTTGGGAGGCAGAAGTTCCTGACTCCGAACGAACCCTGGGCTACCAATCGCACGTAACAGCTTTACAGATCGATGGTGACCGAGATAATCCAACTCTAGAAACTTCACCGCGCAGTATGGACCCTGTTGGCCGAGCCGGAGCTGCAATCAAGAAAGCGATAGGCCCACTTGCTGCTAACGCGACACTAACTCAGGCAAAGGCAGGAACTAACCTACTGCAGATTGCAGTGGTCCAATCACAGCCAATCAGCAAATGGATCAAGCACATGCTTCAGGTCAGCGATAACACCGAAGCTGAGTTTTTAGCCCGCTTGGTTTCCAAGCAGCTAGGCTACGACGGATCGTTTGCCTCGGTTGATGCTGCAATCAAGGCTGGCTTAATCCGCGCTGGTTTAGATCCAACCGGATTACTTTTCAAAGATGGTTCCGGTGAAAATGAGAACAACCTGGTTCCAGCAACTTTCATAAATGCGCTTTTGAAAAAGATTTTGGCAGAAGAGGGAGATCTTGAGGTAATCAAGCAGGCTTTGCCAATTGCTGCAGAAAGTGGTTCTTTGGCTAACCGTTTCAAAGGAGATAACATCGATGCCGCCGGCAAGATTTTTGCTAAAACCGGTTGGACTAAACGCGAGTATTCTTTAGCGGGAATCATCAAGGCTAAAGACGGCACCGATTTGGTATTTAGTATCGCTTCGGTAGGCGAGGTAAACCAAACCACCAAGGTAGCCATTGACAACCTAGCTACCGGTTTTTTCCGTTGCGGTAACAAACTTTCGACTGAAACAAAGCCTCCAACAGAATAAGGAAAGTAGCAATGACGCTTACTGAAAACGAACTGTTAGCTAAAGTTCCAAACAAGCTTTATATCGGAGGTAACTGGGTTACTGGCCACGGCGAGAAGCCAATTGCCGTTGAAGATCCGGCCACCGGCAAAATCCTGATGGAGATTGCTAATGCCAGCGCAGAGGATGGCTTGGCTGCGCTGACCGCGGCTAGTGACGCTCAAGAGAACTGGGCAAAGACTCCACCGCGTGAGCGAGCGGAAATCCTAAGAAGAACTTTCGAACTGGTGCGCGCCAGAAGCGAAGAGTTTGCCATGCTCATCAGCATGGAAATGGGTAAGCCGATAGCGGAGGCTAGAGGCGAGGTTGCCTACGGCAACGAGTTCCTGCGTTGGTTTTCTGAAGAAGCGGTTCGAATAACTGGGCGTTACGGGTCATCCCCCGAAGGCACCGGTCGAATGCTGGTTACTCAGAGGCCGGTTGGTCCAGCATTTGCCATCACCCCTTGGAATTTTCCACTAGCCATGGCGACCAGAAAAATCGGTCCAGCTGTGGCGGCCGGCTGCACCATGGTGGTCAAGCCTGCTGAGCTAACTCCACTGACCACTTTGTTACTCGTCGCAACTTTGGAAGAGGCTGGATTACCGGCTGGGGTGGTAAACGTGATAACCACCAGCACCTCATCGGCAACCAGCGCCCCGATTATTGCTGATCCGAGACTGCGGAAGATAACTTTCACAGGTTCAACCGAGGTTGGCGTTCGCCTACTAGAACAGTCCGCTAAGCAGGTGCTGCGCAGCTCGATGGAACTAGGTGGCAACGCACCATTCTTGGTGTTTGAGGACGCCGATATGGATCAAGCTGTAGCAGGCGCGATGTTAGCCAAACTTAGAAACATCGGGCAGGCCTGCACCGCAGCAAATCGGTTCATAGTTCACGAATCGGTTGCCGATGAATTTGCCAACCGTATGGCGCAGCAGATGAGTCAACTGAAGATTGGCCGCGGACTAGACCCGGATACCAAGATTGGGCCGGTGATTAACCAAAAAGCGAGAGAAAACCTAGAGCGCTTGGTTAAGACAACACTTAGTGAAGGCGCTGCTGCGATAACCGGTGGTAAATCAACTGAAGGCGAAGGTTACTTCTTTGAACCAACTGTATTGATGGATGTAAAGCCTGGCTCGACTATTCTCGGCGAAGAAATCTTTGGTCCAATTGCACCAATAGTTAGATTTAAGACTGAAAAGGAAGCTATTGATTTAGCCAACGACACAGTTTACGGTTTGGTTTCCTACGCCTACACTCAGGATTTGAAGCGCGGACTTAGGTTGGTTGAAGAACTAGAGACCGGCATGACAGGTTTGAACACCGGTTTAGTTTCAAATGCTGCTGCACCTTTTGGTGGCGTGAAGCAATCTGGTTTGGGTCGCGAAGGCGGTCTTGAAGGCATTCACGAGTATCTTGAGACTAAGTATGTGATGATTCCAGATCCAAGTCTCTAACTAGATTCATTCTTCAAAATCCGATTGAGAATCTGGTTCCTGAGCAACCGCCAAACTGAAAGTGATTCATGAAAACTGACAACAGGATTTTAGCGCCAGCTCTCTGGGCAACTACCTTAGGGCCCATAGTCACATTCCTCGGCTACACCTACGGAGCTTATGCCTGGCCAGGCTATGACGGAATGGTCAAGACCATCAGTGATCTTGCTGCTAATGATTCACCGGTGCAATTTATGATGTCCTCAGTATTTATTTTTGGCGCACTTTGTGATTTTGTCGTGGCCATTTACGCCAAGGCTTTTCCAAAGCCGGCGCGTATCGCAATCTTCCTTGCTGGAATTGCAACCATCGGTTTGACAGTGTTTGCAACCCCTAGCCAAGACAGCTACTCAATCCCGCATAGGGTTTTCGCCATCATCAGTTTCATCATTTTCTCAATCTGGCCGCTTTTCGCCATTCGACGTGGTCCCGATGCGCCGCCGCTACTTCGGCCAGTGGCCGCTGTACTCGGCACGCTCTTTTTGGGCATGGTTAGTATCTGGTTCTTATCACTCTGGGCAGATGATGCTTCCACAATCACCGGCTTAGGTGAACGAATCGGGGTGGCGGTGCAAGGACTCTATCCGATGCTAGTCATCTGGCACAGCTGGTACTGGCTTCGAAAGAAAACCAAATGAGATTTATTGATGCCGATGGAAAAGCTATCGGCTCGACTGCTCTCGGTCGCCAGATATTGGCTGCAGCGGCTAACCAAAATGAAATAACCGCCCGCATCGTTGGCACGAAGAACTGGCGTAAGGACTACCTTACGTTCTTTCGTAATCTAGCCAAACTTGAACTAATCAACTCTCACAGCGCACTTGATATTGCAAGCAGAGGTTTAGCCGAATTTGAGCGTTCCGTTTTGACCGATGACGGCAAAGTGTTAGTTGAAGCGGTCCGGGATGCTTGGCGCAATAGCAAAGATGCGGTTGCTCTAGTTGTGGTTACAGGATCAGGTTCAGCAATAAAACCGAAAATCAATGCTGAAAAATATGTTGCTCAGCATTTAGCCGAACCCGGTGTCATTGATGCGTTGAAAAACTTTAAGCTGGATTCAATTGGTGAAAATTTACTAATTGCATTAGCTGGTGGTGCTGAATATTCTCCGGCCAGGACCTGGCTTGAGTGGGGTGGGAGCGTAGCCGTAGTGGCTCGAGCTAGAGAAGATCTATGGCAAGAACTTATTTCTTTAGCCAGGTCAACTGCTGGAACACTGTATGTTCCTGTATTGAAATCGAAAGTTGCCGGTCTTGATATTCAACAGCTCAGCGACTCTGAGTTAGCAAAAATTGCTGGCTTGGATTTAACTCAAGATTATGAAGCCATAGCTGGCTGGTTATCAATGTTGGCAAGAACAGAAAACAGGCGATTAGTTTTAGGCTCATACGCTTACGCACCCGGCTCCAAACACATTGAAGTTCAAGCTGTTCAACACGCTTTAGCCAGAGCTATGACGGAAGCACTACCAAAATCCAGAGTGGTCCTAACCTGGCTAGCCACCCCAACTGATTCCTACGTAGTACCGGGGGAGTTTTCCTCCGACATTAATCTAAGGTTTGCTAAACGTTCGCTGGGCACCAAGTTACGCGATGCAATGTATATGGTGAAAAAACATCAGCCTGAGCTTTTCAAGGATGAAACCGGTCGGTCCCTAGCAATCATCGACTCCACCTCATCGCTGCAGGGACCTTCTTATGCCCTGGCCAAGAGAGTTCAGCGTTGGCTGGCCTACCAGCAGGTTTATGCTGACCGCAATGTTGCCTATCTGGTTTCCCCGCCAGCTAAAACCCAGTCGGTTCTGGGTGTGAGGATTCTTCGGGCCACCTACGCTGGATCTCCGAAATTTGGCCTGATTCCCTTTGAGGTCAAGGATGCGGTTGACCTCTCCGCTGCACTGCTTATATGCGTATTAAATGAGCCAAAAAGGCTCAGCCCGATGGCCAGTTATCTGGATCTGGCTGTTCATGGCGGACTTTGGCGCTTGATTTATCGTCCTAACGATGCCTGGCGAGCTAGCACCTTCAGGGGACTGGCCGGTCTCTTCCGCAAGCCCTAAACCCCTTAGAAATAAAGGGAAACGCTTACATAAATTAGATAACAAATCTGTAAAGACTCTATGAAAGCGGTTTCTGGAAAGCGGTTTCAGGCATAATCTCTAACCAAGCCATTCAAATGGCGGGATTTCCCGTAGGCCAGAGCAGGTGCTGGTAACGGTCTATAAATACTGAAAGGTAATTAAAGGATGAACCTCAAAAAATCAGGGTTGATGGGTTTTCTAACATCACTCGCGGTCATCGGTTCTTCAATTGTTGGTCTAGGAGTTGGCGCAGCAACAGCTGCTTCTTCACCGATCACCGTAACTTTTGAAAGCGATGACACTTCAGGCGCTTCCTTGGGTGGCTCGGCAGACTTCGGAGGCAACACATCTAGTGTTGTTGACTCAACTGTTGGCACAAACACTTCCAAGGTTGGCAAAATCGTAAACGGTGCTGATTGTTGGTCAGGTACCACATTCCTGATTAAGTCTTCTGGCTGGCAGCTGATCTCAGATGTCTCGAAGACCATTAGTGCAGATGTTTACTCAACAGTTGCAATTTCTAATGTGAAGATGAAAGTTGAGGGTGGAGCTTCTGATCCTTCTCGCGAACTTGATGTTGCTCACGGCGGAACTGGTTGGGAGCGTCTAACTTGGGATCTGTCAACTGGTGCAGCATTCGCTCCAGGTAACTACATCAAAGCAAGCATCTTCGTTGGTTTCGCTTGTGGAACATCAAGCGTTCACCCAGCTGAAACATTCATTGACAATGTTTCCTTCCCTGGTGCAACTGCTCCGGATGTTGTAGTTCCAAGAACTACACCTCAGGTTCTAGTCAACTTTGAATCAACCGACACATCCGGTTATGCATTCATCGGTTTCGGTGGAAGCTCAGGTTCGGTTGATGCTTCAGCTCCTGCAGGCGGTTCAGTCGGTTCAACCAAGGCATTCAAGATCACTGAAGGTATTGACTGTTGGGGTGGAACTACATTCCTAAAGCGTGGTGCTAAAGAGTCTTTGATTTCTGCAGCAAATCCAATTGTGAAAGCAAACATTTACTCACCCGCATCCGGTAAAGCAATCAGGCTAAAGCTTGAGAACAGCGCTAACGGTGCTTTCAAGGAATTGGATGTTGTAAGCGTTGCAGGTTGGAAGACCTACAGCTGGGACTTCACCGGGCTCGATGCCAACGTTGATTACAACATGGCTAACCTATTTGTTAACTTCACCTGTGGTGCGGGAAGCAAGACAAGCGATGCCTGGTACGTTGACGATGTTGTATTCAATGGCGCAGTAGGTGCAAACCTAGAGGCTGCTGTGACTCCAGTTCTTGTGAATTTTGAGAGCAACGACTCTTCTGGCTACAGCCTAATTTCATTCGGTGGAAACGTTTCGGCTACTGACTCATCAGCTCCTACTGGTGGCTCGGTTGGCTCAACCTCTGCCTTGAAGATCACCAATGGTGCTGATTGCTGGTCAGGTACTACATTCCTAAGCTCAACAGCTTCGCTGTTGGCAACTGGAAAGACCACTGTAAAGGCCAACGTCTACTCTCCTGCCGCTGGCAAGGTCATCAGGCTAAAGCTTGAGGATTCTAGTAACGGCGACATTTTCAGAGAACTTGACGCAACAAGCGTTCAGGGCTGGAACACCTACACCTGGGACTTCACAACGTTCAACTCGGCACAGAAGTACAACAAGGCCTCGATCTTTGTTGACTTTACCTGTGGCGGCGGAGCTAAAGCTGCCGGTGATTGGTACGTTGACGACATCGCATTCCTTGGTGCCGTCGGTGCAGCACTAGCCGGTTCTGGTGGCGGTGGCGGCAATGAGCCAACCCCATTCACTGGAAACGCTGTGATTCGTCTAGTTGGCGCAGATTCAACTAACACCTTCAACCGTCAAGCTGACGCTGACTTCTTCGTAAGCCAGGGTTGGTACCGCGGTGGACTAAGAGTGATGACCAAGCAGGTTCCAGTTGCTTCTACGCAGAACCTTACCTGGGTTGTTTCTGACGCTGCGAACGGATCTCCATTGGCTAACGTCAAGGTTAAGTTCATCTTCGGCAAGCAATACTCTGGTTCAACTGCCAAGGTAAATGTTGGAAATGACGCATCTACTGGAAATGAGAAGGTCGTTGAAGGCGTAACTGCTGCAGACGGTACTGTTACTTTCAGTCTTGCAAACACCGACGTTGCTGCCGATGCAGCTGACTACCCAACCGGTGGTCTAGGTACCAACTACTCTGGTAAGCACCTATTTAGCCAGGTAACTGCTTGGGTTTCAAACCAGAACCAAGACTCAATTGACATTGTTGACTTGGTTTACTTCAAGCCACAAGATGCTCCTGTAGTCAAGACCATCGTCACTCGCGTAACCGGAATCGATGAGACCAATGCTTATGTTGGTTCTTGTGAAGGCTGGTGCCAGTACTACGCTGCTGGTCTTCGTTACTTCGAGCGCGGTGTTCAGGTTGGTTCTACTACAACATTGAACTGGACCATCACTGATACTGACGGTGCTCCATACGCAAACAAGAGCGTGAAGCTGTTGCTAGGTAAGACCTACTCAGGTTCAAATGCAAAGGTAAGCGTCAATGGAACTGCATTCCCAGGTTCAGGTGACGAGAAGGTCATTAACCTGACTACCGATGCTAATGGTTTGTTGAGCTTTGATGTTGTGAACAGCAACTTCAACGCCGATGCAGATCCATACCAGGCAAGCAACCTAAAGCACCCTGATGGTGGCAAGCACCTATTCGTGCAGATTGCTGTTGTCGGTGAAAAGGGTAACCAGGACGTTCTGGACATTATTGACCTGAACTACTACCAGCCACAGGATGCCGGACCAGCCGTGACTTACAACGTAAGACTGGCTGACTGGAACGCTAGCAACTCATTCGACGGAACCCGCGTTTGGGGCGACGGCGGAATTGGTAGCTGGTTCCCTGCAAACACTGGCTACTTCGCTAAGTATGTTGCTGCTGGATCAACCTTCAACCTTCGTTACAAGGTAACCAACGCCGAGACCGGAGCTTTGGCTCCTAACGGCACCGTGGTGACGTTGCAACTGGGTAGCGCATGGTCTGGATCAAACGCCAAGTTCACCGTGAACGGTGTAAACGTTGATGGCATAACTAAGTGGGGCGGCAGCGGTCAGCTTGACCAAGCTTCAACCACTGCTGTTGTCAGCAACGGATTCATCACCGTCCCAGTAACGGCACTTGACCCTGCAATTGATGCAACCACCAACCCTGGAAGCCCAAGGGCCAACCCAGACACCCTAAACCCGCTGTTCATGCAGGTTAAGGTAAAGGTTGAGGGCAACGCTATTACTCAGCAAGACTGGGTAAACATCATTGCAACCAAGCCGCTTGAAGCAGCTCCAGTAATTACGGCTATTTCGAGCACCACCGGTAAGAAGGGCCAGGCAATCGACATCGTAGGTACCAACCTAGGTGACGCCCTTGGTTCCACCGTTACCCTACACACCCCTGCAACTACTAGGACTGCAGCTATCAACACTCCAGTGACCGTACTATCGGTTAACGAAACTGGAACCAGATTGACAGTTGTATCTCCTACCATCTCGCAGAAGGGTTACTTCAAGGTAACTAACACTGGTGGCACTGGTACTGCAAGTAAGACATTTACGGCAAGTACATCAAATACGCTGAAGCCGAGCATCACCCTAACCAGCTCGCTGGTCAAGGAAGTTGGCTCGACCTTCACCTTGAACGGATCCAACTTGGCTTCCGCTTCAAACATCGCTATCGGTGGAGTTAGTGCTCCGTTCACTATCTTGACCGCTAGCAGCGTAGTTGTAACAGTCCCTGAGGGTGTTACCTCTGGATCAACTATTAGCGCAACTAACCTCGGTGGAACCGTAACTACATCTAAGTTTGTTTATCAAGCTGCTGTAGTAAACAGCTTCACCACTGCTGCTAGAGTCGGCCAGAGCGTTACCTTCACCGGTAAGAACCTGAAGGCAACAAGCGTTATCTTCGCTGGTAACAAGACAGGAAAGATTGTCTCAAGTAGCGCAACTTCCCTGACTGTTACTGTTCCGACCGGAGCGCTTTCAGGTGCAATCAAGATCACTACTGGAGCAGGCGCGGTATTTACCGAGTCCTTCACAGTGACCCCACCGGCACCGACAGTAACTTCGTTTACCCCAACCACGGCTAAGAAGGGTGTAACCCTTGTAACTGTTCGTGGAACTAACCTAACCGGTGCAACAGTGACCCTAGGTTCAGTACAGGTAACGCTAGCTGCTGGCGCTAACTCCACCTCATTCAAGTTCATCGTTCCTTCCAGTGCAGTTACTGGAAAGATCACGGTGACTACTGGCGGTGGAACGGTAACATCAACTAACAACCTAGTTGTTACTAACTAGTTCCTAACTAAGTGTTCGGCCCATCCTTCGGGGTGGGCCGAATGCTTTAAGCCACAGGGACAACAGCCTGGAAAATTGTTTGAGCTGATTTCTCATCTCGGCTAAGCCTGTAACTTAGGCAAACCGATTCAAATATCTTGGTGCCGATGCCGCTGCCGGAGTTAGCCTTTGGCTCCTGTCCGTTGCTAATTACCGTGATTGAGATATCCCCATCCGGATTCAGCGACAGATTAATGGCAGCCTCGCTGGCCTGGGCATGCTTTACCGCATTACTGATTGCCTCTTTTAGCACCTCATTGGTCACTAAACGGGCATCAGGCTGCGCTTCTAAGACCTTAGAAGCTTCAGCTTGGACTTCCACATCGATTTCACAGATTCCCGCCCAAGTCTGCTGCAACTCCTGCCGGCTCTTTTCTAGATCAACGTCGGCGATAGCCGGATTTTTTAGAGCACTGATTGCCCGATTGAGATCCTGCAGAATCGCTTCCTGATCTTTCTCACTAAGCTCCGCCTTGCTGGCGGTTCGAATGGCTGCTGCGGTGAGGGCCGACTGAACACTGCCGTGCAGCAGTGTGTACCAGACGTGCTGGGCAACCCAGAGCTTTTGTTCGAAGAGCTTGTTTTCTTTGGTGAACTGGTTGACCAGTTCGGTCAGTCGATATTCGGCCTCAGCTCTTCCGCGATCCAAGATATAGGCCAGCGAGAAAGACAGGCATGCCCAGGCTCCGGTAACTAGGAAAGTAGGTAATAGGTTTTGCTGGCTTACCTCATGTGGAATTTGATAGAACAGATAGTAGCTTGGAATGGATGCAACGGTACCCGGTATAGCTGCAAAAGCTAGGGCCTGATTAACTGTTGCCTTTTTAATTTTTATTACTAGAAGTTTTATCCCTAGTAGCACCAGTTGAAAAATAACGGTTGCGATGAGCACATCCATAAACGTTGCCGCTGGAATAACAATCTGTGCCAACATCCACCAGGCAAAAAAGACCAACAATCCGGTTGAAAAAGGTCGAATGCTCTGGGAGAGATTGATTCGAACATTTAGTTTGCTCGGTTTAATATTCGCCGAGGTGGGGATAGTAAGTTTCAAAGTCGCTGCTTCTTTTGCTAGTGCAGCGCTCAGTGGCCTTACCTCATCAGTAAGCACGCGCTCAAATTCTTTGGTAAGAGTAGTGCTGGTTTGGCCTAGCTGAACTTTTTCCTGTAATTGGATAAGCCGAGGAAGAATTTCCGCCGTGGTGCGATCGGTTAGCTCCTGCTGTTCTTTAGCAAATATGTCCGTGATGTTTTCGCGGAAACCTCGAAGCGCTTGCTCTTTGGCTAGCAGTTCGTTTTGAATCAGCAAGCGCTCTATCTTAGCCCCACGTAGGTTGCTGTAAATGAGCAGAATGCTTACGCCGATAGTTGCTCCGCCGACGAATCTAAAAAGCCAGGAACCGCTATCGTCGATACCAAAGACTGGACATAAAGCTAGCGTGACAACATTCTTGGTGCCCATTGCCACCGCAGCTAAAACAAGATTCAAAACCGACCTATCCTGTGGTGCTAGGTCTCGGCTTCGGGCAATTTTTACTGTAACTAAGACCAGGGCGACGGCAACTGCAAGGGCAATTGCGTTTACGGGGATCCAGCCCAGTGAGTAGTTACCAAGACGCACGGCATCAAAGGCGTAGCTGAGCAGGGCTGTTACGCAGACCGAAAAGGCCAGCATAGGCCTATCCCAGACCTCAAACAGGCCTATTCGAGCCCAGAGCCGGTCATAGACCTTGTCGTCCTGCTTCATGGCACCAACTTTCTTGAACGCTATAAAGTCTAGTTTCGGGCCTAGCCGCCAGCCTTGGTAACAAACAAAGCAATCAGCGTTTCTAATCGTTAAGGTGCCTGTAACCTGTTTAACGGCTCGTTAAGCCAGTAAACAAATAGAAAGTTCCTCATGGACCCACTTCTGATAGTTGCCCTAGTAGTAGCAATTGCCCTGTTTTTTGATTTCACTAACGGCTTCCACGACACCGCTAATGCCATGGCAACCCCAATCGCCACTGGCGCGATGAAGCCCAAGATTGCGGTTGGAGTTGCGGCTCTAATGAATCTGATAGGTGCCTTTTTATCTACAACTGTGGCTAAGACAATTTCTGTTGACATGATTAACCCCGGCATCAACATAACTGCGCAACTGGTTTTTGCTGGCTTAACCGGTGCCATTTTGTGGAATCTGACAACCTGGTTTCTTGGCCTGCCATCTTCCTCATCGCATGCACTTTTTGGTGGACTAATTGGATCAACCATGGCTTATTTTGGTGCAGCTGGCGTGAACTTCACGAAGATGATTGAGAAAGTTTTCATCCCCGCTCTGTTTGCACCACTGGTAGCCGGTCTGGTGGCATTTATTGCTACCAAGGTTGCATATATGATCACCGCACGATCCCAAGCGGAGCGAAAAGAAAAAGGTATTTCTACTGGAAGAAATCGATTTAAGATCGGCCAGATTTTCTCTTCATCGCTGGTCGCGCTTTCGCATGGAACTAATGATGCGCAAAAGACCATGGGTGTGATCACGCTGGTGTTGGTGTCAGCTCAACTTCAGGACTCCGGGGATTATGTGCAACTTTGGGTAGTAGTCTCGGCTGCAGTTGCTATAGCCTTGGGCACCTACGCAGGAGGTTGGCGCATCATCAAGACGCTCGGCACCGGCCTGTCTGAGATTAGGCCTCCGCAGGGTTTTGCAGCTGAAGTTTCCACCGGAGTGACAATTTTAGCTTCAAGCAAGTTTGGATTTGCACTGTCAACCACGCAAGTAGCATCTGGATCGGTAATCGGTGTTGGCCTAGGCCGCAAGGGTGGTGTGGTGCGCTGGAATAAGGCTGGACACATTTTTATCGGCTGGCTGCTTACCCTACCAGCCGCCGCCGCGGTCGGAGCGCTCTCTGCGCTTTTGACTATGCAGGGTGACTGGGGCTTGATCATTGACGGCGTACTAACTGCAGCAGTGGCAATTGCAATATTTACCATTTCAAGAAGAAACAAAATCAACTCAACAAATGTTTTGAGTGAAGTTGAAAATGCCAGCGAAATTGTTCTCTCGGCTAGACAGCTACGCGCTCAGGCTAAGGCGGAGCGTAAAGCGGAGGCTAAGGCGAAGAGAAAAGCCAAGAAAGGTAAGAAGAAATAATGCTGATTAACGTAAATTGGAACTCTTTCCTTCTAGTGTTTGTGGCCTCGCTTGGCTTTACCGCTCTAATTGTGGCCTGCTTTTCGCTCGGGGTGAGACTTCTCACCGATGCCCAAAATGTATCAGCCAAGGCTAGAAAAGGTAACGCCAGGGCTCAGCAAAAGGAGTCCCTGAGTATGGTTGGCGCTTACCTGGCATTTGGTATTTGTGTTTCAGCTCTTGCTTACGGAATCTATCTGATTATTCCGTTTTTGCCTCACTAATTAGCGATCAAAAACCTGGCCGTAGCCCTGATAACTCGAATAGCGAATCCAGTCAACTAACACCTGACCACGCAGAACTGTTCCGGCAGGAGTGCTTGCCGGAAGGCTGGCCGCGTATGGATAGATGCTGTAAACAATAAACTCTGGAACATCAAAGGGCCAAGTTCCGACATCTTTAAGAACCTGTTCTTTGGTGAAGTGCCGATAGGCAACTCCATCAAGGGTGAAGGTAATACTGTTCGGAGTCCAAAGCACTCCATAGGTGTGATATTCGGTTGCCAACTGCGCTCTACTGTATGGAACTTTGGTGGATAGTCCACTGCCGTTATTCCACGAAGAGGTTGTACTGCCCGGATTATTACCGTGAATTGTTCCGCTCGAAGAAAAGTCATTCCATGGACCAGCTTCTTGAACATCAATTTCACCGCAGGTTGGCCAGTGGGCGACATCCTCACCAAACATGTAGAAGGCACTAAACCAGCCCGGATCAGCAGCTAATTTAATTCTGGCTTCAAATTTTCCATAGAGGAAGGCTGTTTTGCCGAGTGTGTGAATGATGCCGCCATTCCAAGTACCATCGGCGCATTTCTGCATCCCAATCGCAAGATTGCCGTTACCGTCTAGCTCAACCAGATCAGGTTGAGTGCCCTGGATGAAGTTATTCCAATCCAGAGCATATTTCCATGAAGCCGAGTGTGGTCTAGATTTTGCTGGTCCATTAAATTCCTCTGCCCATAGGTAACCGTTAGCAGGACCAGCCTGAGCGGAAAGAATCGGTTGCGTAGATGTCGCACTGAGCGAATTACTTGGAATTAGCGCACCTGGAACTCGGAAGTTTTTGAAGTATAACTTGATGCCGGTTGATGCGTTACCTGGATCAACAAGCAGTGCCATCGTTGAGTAATTTACGGAAAGATCTAAGCTCTGGGATCCCGCGGAAAGGTTGTTGAAGTTGAAAGTGAGGCTTTCCCACTGATTTACCTTGGTGGTGCTTGTTAGCGCCTGAACATGTTTGGTGTAGCTTGACCGGCCATTTTGGAAACGCAGTAAGACATTCATCCCTGCCACCGGAGAGAAAACATCAACGGTTACCAGCTTGTTTCCAGAGGAAATAAAACTACCTTTAGGTAGGGTAGCCAGCACTGAATAATCCCAAATCCCAGCGGGTCTATCACTTCGCCCTCTAGACACAGCCAGCACCGTGTCGTCCTGATTGACAGGGTCGACATCGATGTTTGCAATTTGGCCGTAAAGTGTAACTCCGGTGCAGGCTTGATAAAACAGGCTGTCAATGACGCCAGAAGGATTAACCAACGTTGGATCTTGCGTGTTTCCGCCGGAAGCACTAAGGCTGTATTCCAGGTTTGTGATATCGATTACGTCTTGAGACAGGCCGGTAATCCAGGCTGCTACTTGAACGTATAAACCGGATCTAGCGATTGCATCCAAACCGGTCACATCAAAGCTAACGATTCCATTTGCATCGGTAGTTCCAGTGACCAGTAATTGATCTTCAGGTGACTTATCTATGCCAGTAGTACTCTGGGTGCCAACTCTAACTTTGGCGTTTGACCCCCCGTAGCGTTTTCCAACACTGAAACTAACTAGCTTGTTCGGCGTGGCTCTGCCTTTACCATCAGTAACTAGATAGCGAAGCTTTGTCGTAGCTAATACCTGAACTTGGGCAATTCTAAAGCTCAGCCCTGGCTTATACCAACCATTAGCTATCCAAGTGTTGGCAGACTGGCCATCAGACACCGAGTTAGTGTCGTTAAAATTCTGTAGTCGAATCGTCCACGGTGCGGAGTAAGGCTCAGGCGGTGAGATGTCAGATTTTGCCGGAATTAGGTAGGTCTTAGTAATTGATTTCGCAGCGAGGTAGTTGCCACTGCCACTATTTGAAGCTCTGATACTGCATTTACCGACCTTGATTGCATAGACAGTTTTCCCTTGAACAACGCAGACGGTTTTGGTTAGCGAACTTAGGATAGTGGTTCCGCCACTTTCGGTTGTGGCCAGTTGCTCTTCCGGATTAGCCACGGATAGGAAGCTGAAATTAGTCACCGAGATTTCATTTGTGGCCTTTGCAATTATGAATGATCGAACTACCGACCGAGCTGGCTTGAATCCCGTGGCTCCTGAATTTGTGGCAATTAACTTGCAGGTACCAGCAGCTAGAATCCTGACCTGTCTTGGCCCCACGATTGAACAGACAGTTGGGGATTGACTGGTCAGTATTGTTATCCCGGCGTTTTGGGTAAGGAACACCTCTTTATCCGGATCGCCGAATATGGCCTTGCTGGGGGAGGGAAAAGAGATGACAGTCATCGGAATTGTTACTGCCTGAGCGGAAATTCCCCCGCCAACCATGCTCAGGCAGGTCAGTGCTAGTGCCAGTAACCGTTTCACCTATTCAGCCTACGCTTCTAGAAACCGCTTTCCTAGTTCTAGCAAATCACTGGAATGGCAGAGCCGCATAAAAGTTAGACTTGGCCTATGACGCCCCTAATCTGGCAAGCTGCCACCTCATTCGAGGTGAGCATAACTATCGCCGAGTTAGGTTTAGTCATCCTTTTCCTAGGCATACTCTCTTGGCTGGCGTTAAAGCTAAAGATTTCCAGCGTTCCGCTTTTCCTCGCTGCTGGCCTATCACTTGGCCAAGGCGGTTTATTCCCGCTAAATGTTAGCGAGCAATTTCTCAGTGTTGGCGCAGAAATCGGAGCCATTCTTCTGCTATTAGTACTTGGCTTTGAGTACTCGGCGCGTGAGCTGGTCGATTCGATGAGAAAACGTTGGCTAGTCGGAATTTTAGATTTATTCGTCAACACATTGCCAGCCGCGGCTATAGCCCTAATTCTCGGCTTTGGGCCACTGGGAGCGCTAGCTTTTGCAGGAATTATGTTTGTGTCTTCTTCTGGTATCGCTAGCCAACTAATTCGCGAAACAGGCTGGTCCCGATCAAATGTGGCCAAGCGCACCACCAGCGTCCTAGTCTTTGAAGATATTATGCTGGCACCATATTTGCCCCTATTAGTTGCCATTAGCCTCGGGGCAGGTGTTGCAGCAGGCTTCATATCGGTTGGTATCGCACTTTTAGTAACGCTCGCGGTTTTCTTATTTGGACTAGGTAGGGAGATTCCCGGATTGAGATCGCTTGTTCATCGTGGTCCAGGAACTTTACTTTTATTGGTGTTTGGTCTCGCGCTAGCTGCCGCTGGCTTGGCATCAGCCGCCGGCTTTTCTGGAGCAATTGCAGCATTTCTAGTCGGTTTGCTATTTACCGGTGAGGTCGCCGAGTCACTGCGTAATCGTTTTGCACCGTTGCGTGAAATATTTTCCTCATTATTCTTCCTCTTTTTCGGACTAAGTATTTCCTTCGCCGATGTATTGAAATATCTACCGATTGCCCTTTTATTCGCCGCAGTCGGTATCGCAGGAAAATTCTTCGTCGGTTGGTGGATTGCTAAAGACATGACTGATCCAATGAGCTGGAAGAGAGTCTCGGCTTTTCTAACTGCAAGGGGAGAGTTCTCCATGATTATCGCCAGCACAGTGGTAACCCAGGTGGCTTTCGAGGGAATCAAGGAAATCACTCTGGGAGTGGTGGTTCTCACCACACTGTTTGCAACCCTTGCAATTAGGGCGTTTAGAAGCAAACTGGATCGTTAGTCAGTTACGGTTATAACCTGGCTGGTCTGCTCGAAGGACCGGTTGCCATAGATATCCATTACCGAGACCCACAGGGTGTATTCACCTTTGGGAGCTAACTCCCAGAGTTTGTGTTCCTGCAGATACTTGCCGTTTAGGGCATCGCCACTAACTAAAACTGGCGCACTATTTTGCGTAGAGTAGGAAACGCTTCCGTTACTGAACGAGTAACCACCATAGGCCAGCCAAGTCCAAACACTCTTCACGCCTGACTCATCGCTGAGCTTCACCGTGACCGGAATGGTGTCACCTGCTTTGGCAGTTTCCGGCATGCTGTAGTCAACCAATTCTGGATGTTTGTTATCCTGCTGGCCACCTGAAACAGTGAAAGAGAACTGCGACCCGTAACTTGAGTTACCGAGAACATCAACAGCTGATACGAACAGAGTATATGATTCATTCACAGCATCTTCTGGAATTGTGCACTTAAATCCGAAGCTACCGTTTTTTGCCGTTCCGCTAAGTAACTCTGCCTCTATGCCAAAACCGCACCAAGAAGTTATCCAGCCCGGTTGTCCGCCGATGTATCCCCAGCTTTTGTCAGTACCTGTCTCATCGAAGAGTTGCCAGCTGAAGGTAACCGTGCTGCCCGCCTCGAATTCACGCATAACCGCAGTTGTCATTCCAAGTTGAGGTCCCTGATCATCTAGCTTGCATGGATCAAAGTGAAAATCCTGCTTATCTTTGCTGCAGTTATCATTACCTACCCCCGAGCGAATGTTATCCCTGCTGGTTCCGCCATCAATCTTGTCGTCACCGGTGCTTCCGGTTATGGAATCGCTTCCGTCCTCGCCTTTGAGGACATCGTCTGCAGCCCCACCATTTAGATTGTCATTACCTAAATCGCCTTCGAGCCAGTCTGCATCAGCTCCGCCGTCCAGTAGGTCATTGCCCTGATCGCCAAAAAGCTCGTCGGTACCGGCCTCACCATAAATACGGTCATTGCCTACTTCGCCGAAGATTTCATCGTTACCGGTTTGCCCGTAGAGGGTGTCATTACCGGAACCTCCGTAGATTACGTCGTTACCGCCCAGGCCGTTGATTAGATCATTACCCCCTAGGCCACAGATAACATCGCTACCAGCGGTGCCATTAATCCGATCTGCTTTAGCGCTTCCGCTAATCGTGCAGGCAAGCTGATCGGCATTGGCTGGATTTACCGAGCTAAGCGGCGTAATTGCGAATGCGATAGCCAGAATAAGACCCAATGGTTTTTTCATGAATTTGACTCCCGATTTTATTCTTCCCGAAAAGTCTATGCTCGCGGAAAGTTCGGCAATACCTGCTCTGGACTAAATTCACCGAATTCTCAGGGTCTTGTAAGCGGTTTCAGTATCACTAAAAAACTGGGCTTTTAGCCGTTCAGCCTAGCCTCAACCTTGGCCTTGACCGCTTCAAATCTAGGCTTTAGAAGCACGTATTCCTTCTTCCAGGGCTTAGCGGGGCCAGCCCAGTGGATTATTCTCGGGTCGTCGTTGAAATCCTGAGATGGAACGTGATTCCACTCTGGAGAAATCTCAAGTACTCGATCTTTGGAATAAATATTGAACACATCCTGATCGTTCATTCGACACTGCTCTACCAGGTAGAGGTGCTCCTTTGTGAAATTCTCTTTTCTCATTAGTTTGAGATTCAAACTCAAAATTCCAGCATTGAATGTTCTTGCCGTCAAATCTGCCTGGTCATGCAGCCTGCGTCGGATATCCCATGCTTTAGCTGGCTCGAAATAAAGAGTCGCTCTAGTAATTGGCTTAATCATGCTGGCCCATGATTTAAGTTTTGTTCTTTTACCGGCAAAAACGTTATCGCCCAAATCCAGGTCGTAAAGGTAACCAACATCTCCCTGGATGAGAATATCAATATCCAGATAGACAACTTTATCTAAGTCTTTTAGCAATTCCGGAAGGAACAATCTATCCATAGTCGATACTGATATATGAGCTAAAAGTGAAATAGCATCGCCATAATCTACTTCATCAAAAGCGTAGAAGCTGAAGTTAATTTCGGGAAATAATCCACCCATCCGGTCCTGGAAAGCTTTACCGAGACCGCGAGTTAGCACGTGGGCATTGACTTCCCGTTTCGTGTTATCTACCAGTGATTGAATCACCACAGGAAACATATCCTCTAGGTTTTGATCAAGCGCTAAAGCTACATCCACAGCATCTTTGCCTCGCGGGTTGGCTCCGACTGTTGTTTTGGATTTCTCTAAAACAGCAACTGCTGCCGGAACATCAATTTTTGATTCGGTTGACTTAGAGTAATTGGTTGCGTACTTTTCGGCGTATTCAACCTCAGGCTGACAAATTTCCGCCCAAAGTTCTCTGACTTCATGCTCGCTTTTACCTTCAAGAATGGCGCGCAGGGTTATCTCCAGTTTGTTTTCAATACCGTGACGAATCTTGTTGAAGGCGGCATCGTCAAGGTTAATTAGCCCTTCAAATCTCACATCAGAGAGATTTTTCGGGTGGAAGTCAACTTTCAGCCCCATTGATCTTGCCGGCAGGTAGCAGTGCAGGCGGGAGGTGGAAACGGCCTGGTAGTCGGCATACTCCGCGAGCATGGCTCTAGCGTCCTCAATACCCTCAACCAGGTCGAAATCCCTAACCTGTTCCCCAACCTGAATGAAGTTATCTATCTGCCAGCCACCATAGACAGTCTTGTCCAGCTTTCCTTCCACCCAAGCCACCTTTTTCGCTTGGGTTCCAGTAGCCGAAGGAAGCACTTGGCCAACTGTTGTTGTTACACAACCGGAGAAAAATGCCTTGATTCCAAAATCTCTTAGCCGATACAACGTTGTCCAGTCTCGACAGCCGATTGGTTCAATCCGCTTTAGCTCCTGCACCACTTCGTCGGTAAGCACATCCGGATCTTGGATGTGGAAGGAGACCATGAGCGGTTTTACGTTTTTCGGGTAAGGGAAATCAACCGGTCCTTTGAAATTTCGATGCATGAACCAACCGTTGCTAATCAGCCAGGTATTCTCAGGATATTCACGCCCGCTAGAAAAATCGCGGTCGATGGCTATCGGTTGCACCTTTACCGATGGCCCTGAAATTCGACGTTCTGGTTTGATCTCTGATTTCAGTTTGTTGAGGTAGTTTGCCAACTTAGATTCACCCACATACTCAACGTTTTGGAATCTGAGCAAATTAGACAGCGCTGCCAGGGTCTGAACGTAGTCGCCTCGGTTACGTGAGGTTCTTGATTTATCCAAGAGCTTGTAATCCATCACGGCGATATTTATTGTCCCAGGAATGTTCTTGGCATCTGGTTCCTGGTGATGCAGGTGTCGATTGAACCAATCCACGAGGTCCCGGTCTTCGACGCTCAAGTTTGCCAAATCTTTCTCGCTGGCCAGCAAGGATTTAACTTCGGCTCTAAGTAAATCCAGTGCACGGAATTTGGCAAGAACTTTCATCAGGCTTAGTTTTGTATCGGCTGAGATGATCTCTCGGTGCGAATTTAGATACTCAGTTAGCTCAGTTAGGCCAGATTGCATATCTACAAAGAACAGGCTGTCAAAGTATTCAAACGGAGCTAGTTCCTGAGCTTTCTTAGAATCAACCTCACGGAAGTAGTGATAGGCAGATTCGTAAAGTTCCATTTTCCAAAGGATTACCGCAAATCCAATACAACCGGCATCTTTGGTCTGTGGATCTTCGGTAAGCACCTGAACAAAGGATCGGGCGAGTAGCCGGCTGTCCTTATCGACATCTCTGGCATATTCAACAACTGCCTGCTCAAAACCCTTGCCCTCAGACATGGCTCGAACCACAGGCGCGTTATAGACCTGACCCTTGAGTTTCTCGATAGTCAGATTCTGGAAATACATGGTGTTTCTAGCCGCACGGAGCTCTAGTAACTGCGAAATGCCTGGTAAATTGTCGTATTTTTTGACCAATTTATAGACGAAAGTCGGGTATTTCATTGATTTCCTTAGCTGAATCTTCTAAAGCTAGATGCTGGACACTCCATTAATTCTACTTCTCCCGCTCCCTGAGCACTCTTAGGGCCAGAAGCTCAGTTTCTGAGCGAATGCTCAATACACTTGGCAGTAATCGTTTAGGAGTGAAGTTGAAGATAGCGATTTGGTTTATTGTGGTGGCCTTTACCGCAAGCGGTGTCTTGCATCTGATAAACCCAGATTCATTTCTTTGGCTAATGCCTCCTTGGTTACCTGAACCAATTTCCCTGATCTACCTCAGCGGTGTCTTCGAGTTGGTTTGTGCTGCTGGTTTGCTTTTCAAACAGCGCTGGGCTGGTTGGCTTACCGCATTAGTTTTACTTGGAGTATGGCCCGCTAACATTTGGTACGCCTTCAGTGTTCTTGATTCGGGCAACGCCGGACTAATCGCTGCTGCTTGGCTCAGGCTGCCGCTTCAAATACCGCTTATCTATTACTCAATAAGGTTTGCGCAATCTAAGAAATCTACATAGCCTTGGCTTAGGTGGTGAATTAGATGCAATCTCCGATAATTAGGAGAATTTTACTTAGCAGCCTAGTGCTATCACTATTTGCTGGAATAGCAGTAGTTGAAATCGATAATGCCAATTTAGCCGCCGCAATTGCACATAAGAACGCCGAGCCAAAACCGGATCCCATTCCAGAACAGCCAGATCCGATTCCAGATGTCGAAGAGCCAACCAGTGAAATTCAAATTATTAAAGACAAACTTGCCAGAGACGGTTGCAATCTAAATGCAGATTTGGTCACCACTAAGTTGGTTCTGGGAAGCTGTAAATTTCTGGTAGTAGGGGACTCTTTGGGAAATAATCTGGCCTACGGCATGATTCCTCAACTGAGTGAACAACCCACTTTAACTCTTATTCGACAGGCTAAGGCCTCAACCGGATTATCAAATCCTTGGTTTTATAACTGGCACACTAACCTTGCCACGTTCCTCAAAACTTACCAACCAAACCTAGTCATAGTCTTTCTCGGAGCAAATGATCGACAGGATTACGTAATCAATGGAGTCAGGCAAGTCTTTGGCACTGAGACTTGGAAGAAAACCTATCGAGCAAATATAACTAAGCTGGCAACCGCCGCTACAAAATCTGGTGCCTACGTGCTGTGGGTGGGCATGCCAATCATGAAGCCCTATAACTACGCCAAGGGGATTACCCTTATAGACGAGCAATTTGCTATGACTGTTCCCAAAGTTCCCGGAGCAATTTATCTAGGGACCAGGGCTTATACCGCAGATGCATCCGGAGCCTATCGAGGCTGGGCAATGGTCAACGGAAAGTATTCGCAGATACGCGGTGAGGACGGCATTCATTTCACGGCCCTTGGCCAGCAGGTTCTTGCTACTTATGTGATCAACAACATCAACCGTAGCTTCCATGTGAAGTTATCGCCGCATAACCCCCGTTACATTACAAAGTAGCGCGTAACCAGAGATTCTCAACTAAGCCAATTATCAGCCAGGTGCTGGCCAGACAAATCAGCGCAACCGTTAGCGCGGCATAGCGATCTGTTTTCAGAGCTAGCGCGCGGTGAATAGGTTTCTCAAAGAAGTGGTAGCTAAGCACACTGCAGATAACCGCACCGAGCAAGAACAGCCAAATCAGGTTTGGATTGTTAATGGGTTGTTCAATTTGTCTGGGTAAGACAAGCCAGAGGAAATGCCACAGATAAAGCGAGTAGGAGATATCTCCGATGTATCTAAGTGGCTTTAGACCCAGCAGCTTGACCGGTGCTACCAATAAAAGCAAGGTTCCGATAACTGGCAACCAAGCTAGATAGCCAGGATAACTGCTCTGCGAGTTGAGAATAAAAAATGAGGCAAGCAGTAGCGCAAGGCCCAGAAAACCTAAATACCGATTGCGTTTACTGAAGGTAAAGGTTGCAGCTAATCCGCCAGAGGCCAACTCCCAGAATCTAGTCAATGGTGAGAAGTAAGAGGCAACTGGGTCAACTAGCGTTTGAGTAACACTCCAGTAGCAAGAGGCAATAATGCAAATTAGTAGCAAAATTCTAAGCACGGACAATCTAACTTTTTCAGAGCTAAATCGACCAACCAAAAAAATCATAAGAGGATAGATCAAATAGAATTGCTGCTCAACAGCCAGCGACCAGTAGTGGGTAAGCAGAGACTGATCTAACCCAGCAATGAAATAGTTAGAGCCGGTATTAATGAGCCTGAAGTTAGTTCCATACAGGGTGGCCCACTTGGCATCGGTAAGTAAATCTGGATTAAAAGCCTTTCCCGAGAGGAAATAACTTGCAATCACCGTTACACAAATCACAAGTGCAGCTGCCGGGAAAATTCGGGTAAACCTCGAACTCCAAAAATCAGCTAAATTACTGAAAAAGCGATTACTTGGTTTTTTCAGCAAAGACAACGTGATTACATAGCCGCTAACTACGAGAAATATGTCAACCCCGATATATCCAGCCTCAAAGCCGTTTAGTTGCAGATGTAAGGCAATAACCAGGATTATTGCTATCGCTCGTAGGCCTTGGATGTCCGCCCTGAAGCCCTGCGATCTCTCGCTTACTGGCGCGATGTTACCGTTCATCGGTTTTACCCCAAGCTGACTGCATCAAGAGAATGGTCTTGTCTTCGAGTTTAGTTATCTAACGGGTATACCTTCTCGTCTAAGCCCAACCCAGAAAGTATCTGGCTGCTGCCGCTATAGCTGCGGCCGTTGTAATTACTAAGAGGAATGGTAATTTGCGCCAAAACATCACTGCAGCAACGCTTACCGCCAGAATCCTTGAATCCGCCTCGATGCTGCTATTGCTGGTGAGTGTTTGTAAGGCTGCCAGTGAGGCGAGAAGGCCAATTGTTAGGTAGCCGGCAAATCGGGCAACCGACTTGTTTTCGGCAATCTTACGCGGGAATAGATAGCCAATCAGCTTCCAAGAATAAACCGCAAGAGAACCAACAATCACTGCTAACCAAAATTCATTCATCGGTTATCTCCTTGGTTAGCAGTTTGCTTCGCACCAAAACGTAGAGCAACATTACCGCTAGGGGTGCTGCAACAATAACCGGAATCCCGTTCGGGACAAATGGCACCAGAGTCAAGGTGAAAATAACCGCGAAAAGCGCCACCAAATTTGAGTTAAGATTTTTCAAACTTGGCCACAACAATCCGAGAAACGCTGCTGCAGCTGCCGCATCCAGCCCCCATTGAGCTGGATCCCCAGCAATTGATCCGAGCAGTGCGCCAACGAAAGTAAAGAGGTTCCAGAATATAAATACTGCTGCGCCGGTAAGCCAGAAGCCTATTTTTGAATCTTTCGAACTAGCCTGAGCTGCCGAAACCGCATTAGATTCATCGATAGTTAGTTGAGCAGCCACTGCTCTAAGCGTGATTGGAACCGAAAGTACTCCGTTTAGCCTAAGCGCGTAAAAGCCATTTCTAATTCCAAGTAGCCAAGCGGATATTATGGCTGGGACTGTTCCAGCGACGCCGCTGCCAGCTAAAACTCCAATTAGCGCAAACTGCGAACCTCCGCTAAACATCACTAGCGATAAAACCTGGGTTTGCCAAAGACTCAAACCTGCCGCGGATGATAACGCTCCAAAAGAAATGCCATACAGACCAGTGGCTAGACCAACCCCAAGCGACATGGAGATTACGTTGGATTTTGCAACCGAATTCAATTAGCGACCTTAGAACTTGGTTAGATAAGTGCCAGAACCAGAAAAACAAAAATAACTACAAAGATAGCCGGAGTTAGGTATTTCGCAAGATATAACCAAACCGAATTCTTGACGATGTTTTTGCTCAGCCGCGATTGCTTTTCTAGTTTGGCTAGATCTCTGGCCACAGCCTGGGCCTCGTGAGCAGCGGAATACTCGACCAGGGCTCCTAAGATTCCAGAGGCAAGGAGGATTCCTATAGTTGCGTAAACGGCGTAACCACCAGCGGCCTTGATTTCTGGAATTAGGCCAACAGTGGTAATCAAGAGGAAGGTTGGTGCTAGTTGGGCGATGATCAGTTGATTTCTGAGTTTTGCCCACAGTTCTAGGAGTTGTCTTTCTTTCATAACTAGAAGTCTAGGGTGCCTAAATCAACGCCAAGTGCTCGGGTATGCTTACACAATGAGTAATTTAGAACGCCCAGAAATCGAACCAATGCTCGATCCAGCACCAACTGTGCTAACTATCAAAGAAATGATTGTCGGAACTGGAGCAGAAGCACCAGCTAATTCAACCGTTTCAGTTCACTACCTTGGGGTCGACTATGAGACCGGTGAGGAATTTGATTCTTCCTGGAGCCGAGGCGAATCAATTGAATTCCCACTGAATCGGCTAATCAAAGGCTGGCAAGAGGGTATCCCAGGTATGAGAGTTGGCGGCAGAAGAATGTTGATTTGCCCACCGGAGTTTGCCTACGGACCTGCCGGAGGTGGACACCAGCTTTCTGGTCGCACACTGGTTTTTGTAATCGATCTGCTCGGAGTGAAGTAGTCCAACTTTCCCGTGATTCTCTATGGGAACACAGGTTTTTAAAATTAAATCTTGCATCAAAGATTTTATTTGTTAGCCGTGTTGCTAACAGAACTTAGCCTTACCCCTATGCTTAGCAGATGGACTCTTACCGCCTAGGGGGATAGATAGGCATGAACAAGACTGGAACTGAGTATCTCGAGCGTGCGAATGCTTTGACCACACTTTTTCAAGGTCAGACTTTAGCCGAACGCGAGATTTGCCTGATTGTTTCGTTGAAACTTTTTCCCGATAGCCCAGCCTGCGGGATAGGACTTTTTGAGCTTAGGCCAGCAGGCGAGTATGTCCTGAAGGCTACCTTTGGGATTCCGGAAAGAGCCCAGGCAAACTGGGAAACCGGCTGTATCTCAGTTAACTCACCTGTAGTTGAAGCGATGCGTACAAGTGAAGTTGTTTTCGTTTCATCTTCTGAGGATATGCAGCAGCGTTATCCAGAGCATTACGCGCAGCATAATTCTGTAAGCCAGTCGGCGGTAATTGTGGTCCCGATTCGAAGTCTCGGATCTACAGTTGGCGCTTTTGCGGTTTTTGGATCCGAGTTTGCAGTCAATGACGAATGTCGCCTATTTCTTGAGATAGTAGCTGGGTTGATTGCGCTGAAACTGAATGTGAACTCAAATCTTCCACAGGCTCACCAGCAAGATCATCGGCACCCGCTGCGAGACGAAGCGCTAACCAATCGTGAGCTTTTGGTTCAGAAATTGATGAAATCTGGAAAAACAAACCTAGAGATTGCCGACGAACTTGGATATAGCGAGTCAACCATTAGACAAGATGCGGTCTCAATGTTTATCAAGCTTGGCGTAAAGAACAGAAAAGCCGCTGGAGATCTCCTAGACAGCGAATAAACTCTGTCCAGATAAGTCCTGTCATTGTCTTAAATGGCTTTGCCAATTTAGGTAACTTTCCTATATGGGAAAGCGTGCAGCGAAGCCAAATCCACCAGCACCTAAAGCTCGACGTATCTGGGCTATAACATCTGCCACCGTATCGCTTTTGATAATTAGTGGTCCTTTGGCCCTGCACTTCTTAATCGGCTTGTCGCTCTCACCAATTCTGACCTCCAGCATGGCTCCTTACGCTCAGCCTGGCGATTTGCTGATTAGCCTGCCAACAAAAGCATCGACACTGAACATCGGTGATGTGATCTCTCTACACAACACGGATACAGGTAGCTATTATGCTCACCGAATTATTGAGGTTAGAGAACAGGGGGAATACCTCCGGCTAATCACCAAGGGAGATGCCAACCCGACAGCCGAATTAGACCCTTTTATTGTCGCCCCCGATGACACGGTGCACAAGGAGGTGCTAAAGGTGAAGTGGATTGGAGCTCCGCTGGTCTTTATCAACTCGGATCAGGGGAGAGCCGCAAGCATTTCATTATTAGCAATTGCCAATTTTGGCATGATTGCCTATTTCTTCCAGAAGAGAAAGAAAGCTGATGGTTCGAAAAGTGATCAAGCCTAGAAAATTTCAGTTCATTGAACTGATAAAAAGTCGAAACCGAAAAGCGTTCGAAGCGGATTTTAGTTTTCAACGCTGAATCGATTGAGACAAAAACAAAGGAGAACAAATGATTAGATCAAAAGTAATACTGGCTCAGGCTACAAAAGCCTTGGCTATTTCGGCGGCAGCACTGGGGGCAGTAGGTTTGATTTCTTCCTCGGTTTATGCTTCACTCACCGCCACCGCTTCAAACACCTCTGGTGGTGCCATCAGCAGTGGAACATTGAAGCTAACTCAGGCACCATCTAGCGTGGTTGGAATCACTGGCGGTTTTGCCACCGCGATTACTGATCTAGCTCCTGGCGATACGGTGAGAAGATACATCGACCTATCAAATACCGGAACGCTGGATGCAGCCACTGTGAGTTTGCAAACCGCCGCATCGGTTTCTAATGCACTAACTACCAATGGCACCGCTGGATTACAAGTAACCATCAGCGAATGCAGCGTACCGTGGACTAATGCTGGGGTTTGCGCACCGGGAGCAACATCGGTGCTGGCGCAGACATCGCTACTGAACATGGCTTCAGCCCAGAGCCTAACGTTATCTTCGGTGTTAGCAGGAACAGTTAATCACCTGCAATTTGTGATTACGCTTCCTGTAGGTAGCGAGGTTACCGTTAACGGTGCGCTACCGGTCGGAACCATCCAGGGTTTGAGTACAGCTCTTACCTGGACTTTCACCGAAACCCTTCGAACCAACACAAACACGAATAGCTAAAGCCAAATGAGGGGAGTGTCGATGTTTAAGATTAACACTCCCTTCATTTTTGCTTTCTGTTTTGTTGTTGCAGGTTCAATTAGCGCTGCAAATGCTCTGCCTTCTGCTACTACGGCTAGCGGATCAACCAGCATCTCATCGGGAACGATAATTGCCTACCCGACAACTTCTACGACTGGGGCAAACCCTAACGGTACGGCTCTAACGCTGGCTAATACCAGCCTCCCGCAATACTTTTACATCAGGAATACAGGAACCTTAGAGATTGTGAGTGTGACCATAACCATCAGCTACAGTTCCACCACAGCTAAGAAGAGTTTTTTGCACTGTGGGCAGAACGTGCTTTTTTCAGCTACAAACACCTGTGCTTCGGGAAGCTCAACCACAGTTGCGGGATCAGGAACTGTTTCCCTCAATCTCACAGCCGGTTCTTGGTATGCCTTTGAGATTGATGCCAAGAAGGTTGTCACCCCGACAATCTCCGTCTCAGTTTCCTCAATCCAAATCAGGGCTGTAGTCAACACCAATTCCTAGATCAACTACTTTGGCTAAAGTCACAAGGGGTCGCAATCGAACCTTTTCTGGGAATCCCCTGAACTAGCCAAAATTCTTATAAAGTTGGAGCTTCTCACCTTAGGCTAGGGAGATGAAGATATTTTGGAAGCGCTTTCTCGCCCTTTTTATTGCAATTTCGGCAGGAT
>CAYMYB010000012.1:0-21755 GCA_964394575.1 uncultured Rhodoluna sp.
ACCCGCGACCGACGGATTATGAGTCCGCTGCTCTAACCGGCTGAGCTAACGCCCCCAGCCCTTTCTAGATTACTGCTCTCGACGCTTTATTGTTTTCTTCGCCTTGCTGACAGTTTTCTTCATCCCTTTACGAACCTGGCGATCCACCTGTCTGGCTCGCTTGGCAACATCGGTCTTGATCTCGTCAATACCTTCCTTGATTTCGCCAGAAATACGGCCTAGAGCTATCAGGGTTTGTCTTCGCATCCGTTGCTCTGCCCGTCGCACCGCAAGACTTAGACGTCCGATTGGTCTTGAATATTCTTCTAGGTTGTCATCGCTTTGTTGTCTGGCGTCTTGGTCGCCACGATAGAGTCCCTCAAAAATGGCTAGCGTTCTTTTGATGTCGTGGCTCTGGATTAGGTGAATAGAGTTCTCTGAAAGTCGATCTAACTCTTTCTGGTCTGCCTTTGCAACCTTTAGCAAACAAGCTGAAAAATCATCAACATTATCAGGTTCAAAAAGGTAGCCGTTATCCCCATTGTGAACCAGGTGCGGTAAAGCCATGGCGTTTGCGGCGATTACCGGTCTTCCCGAGGCCATCGCCTCCATCGTCGCAATTGATTGCAATTCAGCAATTGACGGCATGGCAAATACTGTTGCCCGTTCGTAGGCTAGCGGTAGTTCTTGTTCACTAATGTGGCCCAGAAAACTTACTCGATCTGCCACTCCAAGCTCCTGAGCTAAATCAGCTAAGTACTTTCGCTGTGAGCCGTCCCCTGCTATCTCAACTTGGAAATCGATATCTTTCGGAAGTTTTGCGACCGCCCGAATTAGATTATGAATGTGCTTTTCCCAGTCCAATCGACCCAGAAACAGAACTCTGAAGGGCTTGTTGCTAGTTCTAGTTGGATTAGCAAATTTCGTTGCATCAATCCCGCAGGAAATTGACAAGACGTTTTCGATGCCGGCCGCCTTTTCCAAAAGCTCGGCAGCTCGCCGAGTAGGAGTTGTGACGTGATCAAATTTGGCTAGAACTTTACCGGTGTCTTTCCATAGCTTGGCTTTTACCCTGCGCTCCAAGAACTGAGGTAGGTGCAGATACTTCAACAGATTCTCTGGCATCAGATGGTTAGTGGCAATCAATCGAATTCCGCGCTCTTTGCCACTTTTTACTAAAACTCGACCGAGCACCATGTGAGATTGTGAATGGATGGCATCGGGTTCAATCTCATCGAGAATCTTGTCAACGTGCTTCTTAAGCGTAAGCGGCCAGACAAATCTGAGTGTCTTGTGGATGATTAGCCGGTGGCTTCTGAGCCGATGCACGGTCATCTCAACACCGTCATGAGTCTCGGTGAATGTTCCCCACTTATCGCTATAAGCAGGCGCAAGAACGTGGACTTGATTACCGTTTCTGACTAACCCACCAGCCAAGCGTTCGGTGAAACGAGCAGCCCCGTTGATATCTGGCGGGAAGGTGTCCGAGGCGATAAGCACTCGAAGAGGCTGACCTGGGTGTCTAGTCGACAATGCCAATACAAGAACCTACCTGTGGATTTTGGGGAAATGGGCTTTTGCCCTACGGCTAAGTTTACCTTAGTTAGGCCTAGTTACCTGTGGATGGACTTTAGACAGCAAATAAACCCCGATTACCGCTACTAGGCCACTGGCTATAAAGCCAAACATAATGGGCACGGAGGCGTTCATCGCCTCGTTTAGTAGCACTACTCCGATGCTTACTGCCACCAGCGGATCAATCACGGTAAGCCCAGCGACGACTAAATCAGGAGGGCCGGAAGTGTAAGCGTTTTGTACAAACCAGCCACCGAGCAATCCAGCAGCTATCAAACAAACCAGAGCAGCCAGAGTGAGCCCGTCTGTAATTGGCTCAAATTTAAAACCGATGATTCGCTCAAAACCGCCCTGGCTAAAAAGTCTTTTGAGCAACACCTTGGTCAGGGTTGCCACAAAACCAAAGAGCACTCCAGCGCCGATAATGAAAGTTAGCGGCTTGAAGTTATTCGCTCCCCTGAACTGAACCACCAAACCAATGGCAATCAAGCTTGTTACCAAACTAAGAATGTAAATTAGCGCCTGGTCATCAATCGCCGGTTCCACTGCAACTTCGTGAGCCATAACCACGAAAGCTCCTAAACCGAGAGTGCATAGCAAAATGGCATAAATTGATGCCGCATTGAGCGGTGTTTTAGTAATACGAGAGTTAAGCACAGAGGTAATTACTAAAGCTATTGCACCGATTGGTTGCACCAGTATCAGTGGTGCAAGTAACAGTGCTGTAAATTGCAGCACCAATGCAATTATTGAAATGAATAGTCCGGTGACCCACTGCGGGTGGCGAATAAGATCTAGCAGTTGTTTGAACGTGAAGTGTGAGCGACCAGATAATGCGGCTTTCTTCTGAATGCCCACTGCACCATTTTGCAATTGGGATCCAACCGCAAGTGCCACGGCAGATAACACCGCGAGGCTGATTGCTAGAAGCTTCAAAATTCACCCACCAGACTATTTGGCTTAAGCCTAGCGAGGTATCAGAGCGAGATTTACGCTAAATTTAGACGGTGATAAGGCCTATTTGCATAACCGGCGAGCCGGTTCTTCATACCAGAGCACAGGAAGTCACCGAGTTCAATCAGGAACTTCGCGAGCTAGTGCAGGACATGTTTGAGACTATGGACGCGGCACCTGGCGTTGGGCTGGCCGCCCCCCAAATCGGCATCGCTCTGAGGGTCTTCGTGTACGACTGGGATGCCGAGGATGGCACGGCTCAGCGTGGCGTTGTAATCAACCCGATTCTGGAAACATCAGCGGTCCCTTTAGGTGAACCAGACTGGGAAAGCGAATCAGAAGGTTGCCTTAGCGTCCCAGGCGAAAGATTTCCTATTAAACGTTCCGAACAGGTAACGCTTAGAGGAGTAGATCTAGATCAGCAACCGATTGAAATATCGGCAACCGGCTGGTTTGCCAGAATATTCCAGCATGAACTTGACCACCTGAATGGCGTTCTCTATGTAGATCGTCTGGTTGAACCCCACAAATTAGACAGCGAAAGGCTTATCGAGGAACACGGTTGGGGAAAGCCAGGATTAACCTGGTTGCCCGGAAAAGACAAGCTAGAGGGTTAGTTCGCCTAGTCGATAAAGTTTCAGTAGCAGTTGGCTTCTGGTATTCAGTAATAGGAGACTCTGCACTTTTGCGATGGTTTGTTTCACCTTGAGTTTTGGCACCTGGACAATCTGGGCAATTTGAGAATCGGTTTTTAGTAGGCAGAAATTTTCCAAAATTAAACGCTCTTTATTATCAAGCGCGTCTATTGCAACTGATGCTTTAGCATAATCCTCTTGGTCAATTCCTCCTTCCGTCAAAACCGGAAGTAACTCCCGAATGGCGTAATCAGTCTCAACTTCTTGGCACAGTTTGACTTTGGCTACCAAGCTCTCAATGCCCTCATCGACAAAGACGCAGTCAACTGCCCCGGCTTCAATTGCCTGAATTCTCAATTCCAAATCTTCAAACGTTGCGGAGATTAGCACTCGCCCAATCTCGAGATTATCTACCTTAGCCATCGCCTGCATCGCCTTGACATAATCGAAAGCTGAAAAATTTGGTAGACGTTGATCCAATATGGCAACGTCAAAGTTGTATGACAGCGTCTCCGAGGGAGTCAAGCCAAACCCATCGGAGTCAAGAACTATCTTCAAACTGCCAGTGTCTTCGAGGGCGAAGCGCCTTGCTGACCGGAGCATTTCGGATCCGCCGACAAGAGCCACCCTAATCAGTTTCGGCAAAACTATTTGCCCTTTGAATATTTAGCAACATTCGGAAAAGCCGCAGATACGGTAAATCCGACACCTGGAACTCGGGCAAACTCAATGTTGCCTTCAAACAAGGCCACCCGCTCGGCCATCGAGGTAAGACCCGGACCGCTCAGATGCTCAACCAGTGCCTTTTGATCCTCAGCCACGGTGTATCCGGTTGGCTCGGAAGCCAATTCTCGGCGCACCTCTTCACCGTTATCCTTGACCAAAATCTGTAAGGCCGTATCTTTCCATATGAAATCAACATCAACACCGGTATTTATGGGAGCGTGCTTCTTGATGTTTTCTAGGCAGTCAAATACAACGCGATAAATCACAAGCGACATTCCGTCATTTAGTTCAAGAGCTGAGCCGGTCTCGCGAAAAGTAACACCGTAGCCGAACTCTCGGTAACTAACAAATAGTGAGTTTAGATCTCTAATACCGGGTAGGGCTAATGCTTTTCGATCTTGAAGGGCAAGCAAATCTGACAGTCGTCGTATTTCACTAAATGATTTTCTAATCCCATTGCCGAGGGTATCCAGAATTCTTGGCGCTGCGTCTGGGTCGGCCTTCAAAGCATATGAACCGGATTCTGCGGCAATTAGATTGGCACTGGTTTGCTCAAGAAGAAGTTCCGTTACATCCTTGGCAATGCCAAAGCGCCGCTCTTGTTCAGCTAAAGCCAATTGAGCACTTGCCAACCTGGTTTCCATCAATGCAACGTCAACCTCGGTACCCACGTGGAAGAGTTGGGCGTATAAAAGTCGCCCCATGAACCAAGCATTTGCGTTAATAGCTAATACCGCAACAAAACCTGCCAATGCGATGGCGAGCTTTGCATCACCTGTTGGTAACTCAACACCGTAAAGTGATGACTCCGCTGGCAAGGTGAAGACAAACCAGAAATAGACTGCGGAACCAACCAAAATATTCAGCGCAAATCCAACTATTCTGACGACTTTCTCCGCAAAAGTTGCCAAAAGAAATATTGCAACACAAGCATTTAACTGGGATAGCTGTGGTTCCAAACCATAAATTACTGGGCCGATTAGTCCGATCGAAAATAACGCGATGGCTAACCAAGGTATCGCTCTGGCCACGGCAACTGAGGCCGCAAGAACCAATGATGCGATCAGGGTTTGCTCGCCTTGCAAGATCAGGTCAAAACCACCCAGTATGAGAAAACAGACAACGGCAATTAGTGTGGCGGGGAGCCACTTCTGGTCACGAATCCAAAGAAACATTTGGTCTCCAAAAGGGCCTATTTATTTGGCTCCCCGGCTTGGACTCGAACCAAGAACCTATCGGTTAACAGCCGATTGCTCTGCCAATTGAGCTACCGAGGAATGTGCCGTTTAGGGCAACTTGAATACTTTACCAAATTTTAGTGGCTTAGTAACCAAGCTCTGGGTCAACTAACCCCACCCAGTCCCCTTTACCTTGATAGGCGGCCAGGTTTTCCCTGATTCTGATTGAAAACATCTGGATTACTTGAGCATTGGTATCAGCCGTGTGTGGGGTAATTATCACGTTCCTGGCATCCCAGAGCGGGTGTCCATCCGGCAAAGGCTCCGGATCGGTTACATCAACCCCAGCACCAGCGATTTGCCCCTCATTGAGGGCACTGACTAGGTCAGCGGTTACTACGACAGCTCCTCGAGCGATATTCACCAGGTATGCACTCGGCTTCATCCCGGCTAGGCGTTTTCGGTCGAAAAGCCCCTCAGTCTTCTCGGTAAGCGAGCAAGCCAAAATAACCCAATCAGCCTTGGGTAACTGCTCATCCAAATGCTCTAGCCCGCATACCACCTCGGCACCTGGCAGTGGAATATCTCTATTTCTAACCACTGTTATTTTTGCTCGAAAGGGACTGAGCAATTTAATCAGCTCTTCTGTGATTCCGCCGCCACCGACTATCAAAACATTCGAGTCATAGAGAGAGTCGGCGTGCTTTCTCCCCCAACTTTTTGCTCTGATACGTTCCGGCAGCACTCTGCCCAGAGCCATGCATAGCAGCAGGGCATGCTCTGCAACTGGTTCACGGTATGAACCCTTTGCACAGGCAAAACGAACAGGCAAATTGATTACTTCTTTAAAGGCATCAACTCCAGCGAACGGCAACTGCACGAACTCTAGTTGTGGATTATCCGATATGGTTTTGGCAAGACCTGCTGGATCTGCATATGCGGTCCAGATAAGTGCGCCGACAGAGCCATCTAACTCACTAACCTGACATCCAGAATCGACGATTGCCTTTTCATAATCTGGAAAGCTCTTCGGGAGAATACTTACCCTTGATTTGTCTATCTTCAAGACAGATTCCTAATCTTTTCTTCCAAAGCAACCAAATCTCGCTGCACTTTATTGTGCTGTTCAGAATTTGTTTCCTTATCAATCAGAGCTAGTGCACTAATCATTGCCGCGCGATCACGAACCAAAATTTTCTTAATTGCCGAGGTGATCACGCCTTGGGCATAGTCTTTTGCTTGATCCGCATTGGTAACCGGAAGCGCTTTGGCGGCAAGGGCTCGAACCTGATTATGCAGCGGCTCTGGTGTGTTGATAAGTACCCGGTCAAGCCAATTGGCTTCTGCCAGCTGGTCGGTCACCGACTTTATTGCCTGAGCGATAACGTTGAAAGTCAAAGTTGCAAAAAGTTCGGCGCAAATTTGGTTTGCTTGCTCTTTCGTCCAAGCGCTTGGTAGTTGCAATAGCACCGCAAGCACTTCTTGTTCGAACCTAGTATTTGGATCGTTGAAATTTGGAGCTGGAAACTCCGGTTGCTCATCCTCTTGTGTTGGTTCGGTGGGTTCATAATCACCGCGCCTGCTAGGCTGCACCGCTTGAGCTCGCATCCGAGTCAGCTCCTGAGCCAAAAGGCGATTAATTTCATCGGCTGATAGTTGAACCTTTGCTGCCAGCATGCGAACATACTGCTCTCTAGCGCCTAAATCATTTAACTTAGCTAGTACCGGAACTGCAGCCGTGGCAGCCGCAAGCCTGCCTGGATAGGAAGTTAGATCATGTCCCGAAATTTTTTGGTCTAACGCAAACTCATAGATAGGTCTTCGGTTCTCAACCATTTTGGCAATTGCCAGATCACCATGCTTTATCCTCAAGTCGCAAGGGTCAAGACCTTCAGGACCGATTGCAACAAAAGTTGTGGCAATGAATTTAGATGATGACTCAAAAGCTCTCATGGCTGCTTTCTGCCCAGCAGCATCCGGATCGAAGGTGAATATAACTGCAGCCGCTTGATCAGATGAACCAAATAGTTGGTTTATCCGCCGGATATGATCATCGCCAAATGCAGTTCCGCAGGTGGCAACAGCTGTCTTGATCCCGGCTAAGTGACAGGCCATTACATCGGTATAGCCCTCAACGACTACCACCTGCCGGTTTTGCACTATTTCCTTTTTTGCCAGATCCAGTCCATAGAGCACCTGTGATTTGTGATAAACCGGGGTCTCCGAAGTGTTTATGTACTTTGCCAGCGGATCGTCTTCGTAAATCTTTCTTGCCCCAAAGCCAACCACGGCGTTAGTGGCATCACGGATCGGCCAGACTAATCGGCCGCGGAACTTGTCGTAGCGCTTACCTTCCTTGGCCACAAGCAAATCAACTTTGATTAGCTCCTCCTCGGTGAAACCTTGGGCCTTGAGGTAGTCACTGAGCGCGGTCCAGGATTTCGGTGCGTAGCCGACCCCGAAGAGCTCAGCGGCAGATTTATCAAAGTTTCTGGAGCTAAGAAAATTCCTAGCCTCTTGAGCTTCCGTGGAGTTTAGTTGATCCGCGAAGTATTTCGCTGCGGCTTCATTAGCGGCTAATAATCTCGCTCGGTTTATTCCATCATCTCTTGAACCGGACTCATATTGAATTTGGTAGGAGATTTTGGTCGCACATTTTTCTACGGCTTCGTAGAAAGTGATGTTTTCGACTTTCTGCAGAAACTTATAAACATCTCCGCCTTCGCCACAACCAAAGCAGTGGTAAAAACCTTGGTCACCGCGCACATTGAAAGACGGTGATTTCTCGTCGTGGAAAGGACATAGTCCCTTCAGTGAACCAACACCAGCTGATTTGAGCTGAACATATTCACCGACGATTTCGGCGATGCTGATGCGCTGCTTTATTTGCTCAATGTCGCGCTGTGGGATGCGGCCTGCCATTTACTGAGCATCCTCCTTATCGCCAATAAGTTTGTGGTGAAGGAGCAAGGCAGAAGCGTCGGTTAGCACTGCAATTTGATCGACTACTACGCGATGCTGCTCATGGTCATCGCTAGCCTTATCCCACTGCAGCTTGAAATACGGGTCCAAGTGCTGCCCATTTGCGGCAAGTAAAGCATCAGCCAACTCGGTAAGCAGTGCTCGCTGCCACTTGTAGTGGATTTGGTTTTTATCGGCGGACATTAAGAAGAAGGAAACAATTCCTTTGAAGATAGCGATTTCAGCGGCAACGTCATTTGGTACCACGACATCGGCTGAATATCGAGAAAAGGTGTTTCCTGGGTTTGCCCGGAAAGTAGCTTCGGTAGTCCGCGAAACAAAACTACCGATTACCGATGAGGTTAGGTTTTTGAGTTTCGCCGCCTGCATCGGTGTGGCGCTCCACGTAGTCAACCAGTTTGGATTTTGTTGCAAACGGTTGAATGCTTCAGCTAGTTCAAAGCGCGGAATCCGTGAGCCGTTCCAGCGCTCAATCTCACTAACCAATGCATCTTCTTCACTGTTTAGTTGCTCAAGAACTACCGAGCCTTCGACGATTGCGTCTTCGAAATCATGGACGGAATAAGCAACATCGTCGCTGAAATCCATTATTTGGGCTTCAAAACACTTCAACTTGTCCGGAGCACCGGCTCTAATCCAGTCAAAGACTGGAACATCATCTTGGTAAACCCCAAACTTCAGCGAACGATCCGCTCCGAAATCGGGAACGGCATTGGCCGCGGTCCACGGATACTTACAGCAGGCATCTAGTGTTGCCCTGGTTAGATTTAGGCCAAAGGCGATCCCCTGGTCCGAGTAAACCTTCTGTTCAATTCTGGTAAGTATCCTCAAGGTTTGCGCGTTACCCTCAAAACCACCAAAATCCAGAGCCCAATCATTTAGAGCTTTCTCACCATTGTGTCCAAAGGGTGGGTGGCCTAGATCGTGGGCTAAACAGGCAGAGTCAACCACGTCGGGATCGACACCAAATTCAACCGCCATCTCACGACCCACCTGAGCAACTTCAAGGGAGTGGGTAAGCCGAGTTCTTGCAAAATCGTTTAGACCCGGCCTTAAAACTTGGGTCTTGGCCCCGAGTCGCCTAAGCGCTGAGGAGTGAACTATTCGAGCTCGATCACGAGCAAATTCAGTTCGAGCTGAACGTCCGGTGCCGCTTTCTTGTAGCAGGCGTTCCCTATCTTGATCTGAGTAGTTCTGTGTCATCCGCCAGAAACTCCTAACTCAGCCTCACTCAGCATCATTCTTTGATCACCTTCAAGTTCTCTTGAATTTAACCAGTTCTCTGGCAGAGCGCAGGTCTTCGCACCACCGAGTCTTCCGCGTGGCCCCTCAGCCAACTCGCCAGGATACGGTAGCGACCAGTCTAAACCGCCCAGCAGGTCATCCATCTGGGAAAGTGATTCAACCTGTGCAAGAGCAGCCCTAAATTCCCCACCAACCGGATATCCTTTGAAATACCAAGCAACGTGCTTTCTGATATCGCGACAGGCCCGTTCCTCGGACTCGAAGAATTCAACCAACAAAATGGCATGCTGCTTGAACGCCTGTGCAACTTCACCAAGCGTCGGTTGCACCGGATCAATGGCTAAATCAGATTGCGGATCTCTGGCGTACTCCTCAAAAGCCTTTTGCAAATCAGCAAACAACCAAGGTCTGCCAAGACAGCCACGCCCGACTACAACTCCATCAACACCGGTTTGTCGCATCATCCTGATCGCGTCGGCCGCCGACCAAATATCCCCATTACCTAGTACTTGAACGTCTCTAAGCGAATCTTTCAGTTCGTAAATAGCATTCCAGTCAGCATTACCGGAATAGTACTCGGCTGCAGTTCTACCGTGCAGCGCTACCGCGGCTGCGCCAGCGTCGGCTGCGGCTCTACCCGATTCCAAGAAAGTAAGGTGATTGCTGTCGATACCTTTACGCATTTTCACGGTCACCGGTATCTCACCAGCGGCCCGAACAGCGCTCTGCACAATTGCCCGAAACAAATCCTGCTTATAAGGCAATGCAGCTCCGCCACCTTTTCTGGTTACCTTCGGAACAGGGCAACCAAAGTTCAAATCGATGTGATCTGCACGGTTTTCCGCAACCAACATGGTGACGGCTTCAGAGATGGTCTTTGGGTCAACACCGTATAACTGAACAGATCGGATGTTTTCAGTTTCGTGGTGACCAATCAATCGCATCGACTCTTCGGTGCGCTCAACCAAAGCCCTGGAAGTAACCATTTCGCTTACGTATAACCCGCCGCCGTATTCACGACAAAGCCGCCGAAAAGCGGTGTTAGTGATTCCCGCCATCGGTGCAAGCACTACTGGCGTGGTTATCGAAATGGCACCGTATTTAAGCAAAATAACAACCCACTAGGAAATTAGCTTGCCAGCAAGGTATGACTTGAGCTGATCGAGGCCAACTCGCTCCTGTGCCATGCTGTCACGATCTCGAACAGTGACGGCTTGATCTTCTAATGACTCGAAATCGATAGTTACGCAGAACGGCGTACCGATCTCATCCTGTCGGCGGTAGCGACGACCGATGGCACCGGAGTCATCAAAGTCAACGTTCCAGTTCTTACGAAGATCCTGAGCAAGATTCTTAGCCACTGGCGATAGATCCTCGTTTCGCGACAGCGGTAAAACTGCGATCTTTACCGGTGCCAGGCGATAGTCCAGTCGCAACACAGTTCGAATATCAACTCCACCTTTGGTGTTAGGCGCTTCATCTTCAGCATATGCATCGACAAGAAATGCCATCAACGATCGAGTAAGTCCAGCTGCAGGTTCAATCACAAATGGAGTCCAACGCTCACCTTTAGCCTGATCAAAATAACTCAAATCAACGCCAGATTCTTTAGAGTGTATTGTCAGGTCAAAATCGGTTCGGTTAGCAATACCTTCAAGTTCACCAAACTCACTTCCTTGGAAGCCAAAGCGATACTCAATATCAACAGTTCGTTTTGAATAATGCGAAAGTTTTTCCTTGGGGTGTTCAAAAAGCCTTAGATTATCCGGATTGATTCCAAGATTGACATACCAGTTATAACGTTCCTGAATCCAGTATTCATGCCAGCTCTCATCAGTTCCGGGTTCAACAAAGAACTCCATTTCCATTTGCTCAAACTCACGAGTTCTAAAAATGAAGTTTCCTGGCGTTATTTCATTTCGGAAAGATTTACCAATCTGTCCGATACCAAAGGGAGGCTTCATTCTTGAGGCACCGAGTACGTTGGCAAAATTCACAAAGATACCCTGAGCAGTTTCTGGACGAAGGTAGTGAAGGCCAGATTCATCTTCTATCGGGCCAAGGTAGGTCTTTAGTAACCCATTAAATAGTTTTGGCTCAGTCCAGATGTCCTTGCTGCCGCAGTTCGGACACGGAATCTCGGCAAGGCTGGCGGCTTCTCTGCCCTTTTTCTCGGCAAAGGCTTCCTCTAGGTGATCAGCTCTGAAACGCTTATGACAGGATGTGCACTCAATTAGCGGGTCCACGAACTCCCTTACGTGTCCCGAGGATTCCCAGACCTTTTTGGGCAGGATGACCGAAGAGTCTAGGCCAACGATGTCTTCTCGACTGTTGACTATTGATTGCCACCACTGGCGTTTGATGTTCTCTTTAAGTTCGACTCCAAGTGGCCCGTAGTCCCAGGCCGAACGGGTTCCACCATAAATTTCACCGGCTGGAAATACAAAGCCTCGGCGCTTTGCTAGAGAAATAACTGAATCTAGGCGTGTTGGGGCTGCCATTTTGCTCCCTTGGTCAGGCACCGTTGGCTACGATGTCTCGAACCTATAGTTTAGCGGCCCTTAGGCTTATCCTCGGCCTTCC
The DNA here is from genome assembly GCA_964394575.1 of uncultured Rhodoluna sp. Classification (GTDB taxonomy): domain Bacteria; phylum Actinomycetota; class Actinomycetes; order Actinomycetales; family Microbacteriaceae; genus Rhodoluna. The sequence goes on from CAYMYB010000012.1 coordinate 11,858, forward strand.
CAAAGCGTCGATTGCGCTTGGAATATTCAGCGATAGCGCTCCAGAGATGCTCTCGGTTGAAATCAGGCCAAAGCACATCTAAGAATACGAACTCGGCGTAAGCCGATTGCCAGAGCAGGAAGTTACTGATTCGCTGTTCGCCGCTGGAGCGTATAAACAGGTCAACATCTGGAAGATCACTGGTCAATAAATACTTCTGCACAGTTTTGTCAGTGATTTTGGCTGGTAGCTTCCCGAGTTCACCATCCGCGAGCATCTGATTGATCGCTTCGATTATTTCGCCGCGACCGCCATAATTTACACACATGGTAAAAACTAAGCCACTGTTGTTTTTGGTAAGTTTTTCCGCGGCTATCAGCTGATCGATTACACTCGGCCACAACCTAGGTCTTGTCCCAACCCAGCGGATTTTTACGTTCCAGTCGTTAAGCTGATCGCGACGTCGAAGCAAGACCTCGCGGTTATAGTTCATCAGAAACTTCACCTCATCTGGTGATCGCTTCCAGTTTTCAGTGGAAAATGCAAAAACAGTCAGATACTTAACCCCGGCCGCAATCGCTCCCTCGATTACATCCATCAGTGCCGCTTCGCCAGCTCGGTGCCCCTCTACTCGGGTGAGGCCTTTAGCATTTGCCCAACGACCGTTTCCATCCATCACTATTGCGACATGCGTGGGGACATTGCCTTGAAATTTAGGCTTTTTCATGAGCGCTCCAGGTGATTAATGGATTTCAAACCTTTATCGATGTGCCACTGCGTGTAAGCACTGACTATTCCCGATGCTGAAAGTTTAACGGCATCGCTGGCCTTTTCGACTAAATCCCAGTCGCCAGCTAACAGGGCTGCAAGTAGAGTTGTGGCATCCTTGCCGATAATGGCCGCTGCTGGAGTCAGGCATCCCTCACAAACCACACCACCAGTCTGGACGTAGAAAGCGGGATGCGGCCCGATTTCAGCACAGGTTGTGCATTCGGCAAAATTCGGCGCCCAGCCGGCGATAGAAAGAGCTCGCAGCAAATATGAATTTAGAATCATCTGCGGTTGATGTTCTTTGTTGGCTAAGGATCTGAGCGCACCAACCAAAAGCAAATACTGATTGCTTGCCGGCTGCTCATCGGTAAGTTTCAAAGCCGTTTCGCAAATCACATTGGCAACTGTGTAGGCATCATATTGATCGCTGATTACAGCACCGTAGGGGCCAATTATTTCAACCTGAGTTACTGTGTCTAGATTTTTTCCCTCGAAGCATTGCAGATCCACCACCATGAATGGTTCAAGGCGAGCGCCAAGTTTAGAAGCAGTTCTTCTTACCCCTTTAGCAACAGCCCTGATTTGCCCGCGATTACGGCTGAGCAGGGTTACGATGCGATCGGCTTCACCCAGTTTGTGGGTTCGAAGCACAACAGCTTCGTCTCGATAGGTAGGCACCTATCAAGTATTACCGCTGCGAGCGGTTAACCGCTGAAATGACAGCCTTTAGCGATGCGGTTGAAATATCTCCATCAATTCCAACACCCCAAAGGGTCTTACCGGAAACGGATAGTTCAACATAGGCGGCGGCTAGGGCATCACCGGATGCACTAAGGGTGTGTTCGGTGTAGTCAAGTAGTGAAACACTAATCCCCTGCTGACTCAATACCTCCAGAAATGCTGAAATTGGTCCATTTCCGGAACCGACTACCTTGAGCTCCCTATCGTTATCCCGGAGCGTTGCCTTGAGCTCAACTACGCCGTCGAGTTCTGAATTGGTCTGCATTTGCTTTAGTTCAAAGCGACCCCACTTCTTAGCAGCATCTTTACTTGGCAGATATTCGTCCTGGAAAATTTCCCAAAGCTGGGCTGAGGTAACTTCACCGCCTTCACTATCGGTGCGGTTTTGAACAACTCGACTAAATTCAATCTGCAGCCTTCGTGGCAGATCTAGATTGTGGTCTGTTTTTAGGAGGTAGGCCACGCCACCCTTACCTGATTGCGAGTTAACCCTAATCACTGCCTCGTAGCTGCGGCCAACGTCCATCGGATCGATTGGTAGATATGGCACAGCCCAAATAAGTTGATTGACGTCGGTATTTTGCTCTCGGGCATCTTGTTCCATCCGCTCAAAACCTTTTTTGATGGCATCCTGATGCGAGCCGGAGAACGCCGTGTATACCAAGTCGCCACCATAAGGAGTGCGTTCTGGAACACGAAGCTGATTACAGTATTCAACCGTTCTCCTAATTTCATCCAGATTCGAAAAATCAATCTCAGGATCAATGCCTTGGCTAAAAAGGTTTAGCCCAAGCGTTACTAAATCGACATTTCCGGTGCGCTCGCCATTACCGAAAAGGCAACCTTCAATCCGATCGGCACCGGCCATGTAGCCTAGCTCGGCGGCGGCAACAGCAGTTCCACGGTCGTTATGCGGGTGCAAGCTAAGAATCACGGATTCCCGATTTACTAGATTCCGAGACATCCACTCAATCGAATCGGCGTAAATGTTAGGAGTAGCCATCTCAACTGTCGCAGGTAGATTGATTATCATTTTGCGCTCAGGCGTTGGCTTTATCTCGCCGATGATGGCGTTGCAAACATCCCTGGCAAATTCAAGTTCCGTCCCGGTATAAGACTCCGGTGAATACTCGTAGAAAAAAGCGGTTTCCGGAGCTTGCTTTTCAAGCTCGAGGCATTTTCTTGCCGCCGCTAGAGCGATGTCAATTACGCCCTGCTTGTCGGTATTGAACACCACTCTGCGCTGGAGCACCGAAGTTGAGTTGTAAAAGTGCATGATGACACTTTTTGCTCCACGTACAGACTCGTAGGTGCGTTCGATGAGGTGATCCCTAGCTTGGGTTAGTACCTGGATTTTTACATCCTCTGGAATGTGATTGCCTTCAATAAGCTCACGGACGAAGTCAAAATCAGTTTGTGAAGCCGAGGGAAAACCCACTTCTATCTCTTTGTAGCCCATTTTGACCAGAAGCTGGAACATCTTCATTTTTCGTTCCGGGCTCATCGGGTCAATCAGAGCTTGATTACCATCGCGTAGGTCAACCGCGCACCAGAGCGGAGCTTTAGTTATTTGCTTATTTGGCCAGGTACGATCTGGCAGTGAAACCGGAATTTGTTCATAAAAAGGTCGGTATTTATGTATCGGCATAGCCGATGGTTTCTGATTGTTCTTCATTGGAATTTCCTTGAAATCTATTTAGTTTGCTGGCTTAGTGAAAAGGGGGAATTCTCCGCGACGAGGGAAAGACTAAATCCCGTCGCGGCTACTAAGCAGGAGCAAGAAGAACATGGCTTCACATTAGCACAGGGCTAGAGGCCTAGGCGACCTAGAAGTTTAGGATCGGACTGCCAGGATGGTGCAACCTTGACCTGAATTTTCAACATCACCTTGCTACCAATCAGGGCTTCTATTTCTCTACGGGCATCACTACCAATTTCTTTCAGCCTGGAGCCACCTTTACCGATGATGATTGGCTTTTGGCTATCCCGCTCTACCCATAGATTGGCATGGATGTCGTAAATCTCTACTCCCTCACGCTTGCCGTGCTCATCGATAGTTACTGCAAGCGAGTGCGGTAATTCTTCGCGGGATTTCTCCAACGCTGCCTCTCTGATCAACTCGCAAATACGCGATTCGAGCGACTCTTCGGTTTTTTGATTTGCCGGATACAAGGCTGGCGATTCGGGGACTAGGCCAGCTAAAACTACCTTCAGCTCCTCCAGTTGCTCACCAGATAGTGCACTTACCGGGACTATTGCTGCCCAGTCTCTAAGCTCTGAGATGGCAAGAAGCTGACTGGCCAGCTGATCTCGAGTTACCTTCTCAGCCTTGGTTACCAAGGCGACAAGTTTTGCTCTTGGGTAACGATCTAGAGAAGTATTAATGAATTGATCGCCTGGACCTATTTTTTCATCAGCTGGAACACAAAAACCAATTACATCAACTTCAGAAAGAGTGTTCTCAACAACATCATTTAGTCGCTCACCCAGCAGAGTCCTCGGACGATGCAAACCTGGAGTGTCAACAATTATCAATTGGGCGTTATCCATATTCACAATGCCGCGTATTGCCTTGCGGGTGGTCTGCGGTTTACTGCTGGTAATCGCAATTTTCTCACCGACAAGCGCATTGGTGAGAGTCGATTTACCGACGTTTGGCCTACCGACGAAGGTTACGAATCCAGCGTGAAATTCACTCACTCTGGCTCAACCTCAAGGGCTTTTCTTGCATCAATGAGTTCATCGCTCATTCTCACCAAGGCTGTTACGACGCGTTTTCTTCTACCTTCAACTCGATCAACCCTAATGATCAGTCCAGAGAATTCGACCTGATCATTTCTAGCCGGTAGTCTGCCCAGCTGCTTGGCTAATAAACCACCAACACTGTCAACGTCTTCGTCTTCCAGCTCTATTTCAAAATGTTCACCAAGATCAAATAGCGATAGTCGTGTGCTTACTCGAATCCAACCGTCTTCAAGTTCGGTTATCTCAGGTAAGTCATTATCGTGCTCGTCGGAGATGTTACCGACAATCTCCTCGATGACATCCTCCATAGTGACCATTCCGGCAACGCCACCATACTCGTCAACAATCATGACGATCTGGATTGCCGATTGCTGCATCTTCTGCAACAGGTCATCAACCGGCAAGCTCTCCGGAATAAATACCGCTTCCCGAGCGATGTCGATGGCTCTGATGTTCGCTGCCCGATCTGGATTCTCATGGATTAGACGCGCTACGTCCTTGATGTATAGCACGCCTTTGATGTCATCTAAGTTCTTACCAATTACGGGCAATCTAGAAAAGCCGTAGCGGAAGAAAACCGTCATGCTTGAATCAAGGGTTTCCTCGGCAGGAATCACCACCATGTCAATTCTCGGCAACATGATTTCGCGAGCATTAGTCTGACCGAGCTCTTCTACTGACTCAATCAGTTCCTGCTCATACTGCTCGGCGGATTCGGTCGGTAGCGATAGCGGTGTAAAAAAAAGATTTATCGATTTCAGCAAAGGCGAAACAAGCCGCACCAACTTGCTTGCCCAGACTGCTTTACCAGCTTTCCGAGCCAATAACTGCATCAATAGACTCAAACCAATAACCAACAACAGGCTGATAAAGACTACTAACCAAATATTTAGCCCCCAGGCAACAAAAATCAGACTCAAAACGACTGCATAAATAGAAACCACTACCAACTTTGTGAAAGCAATGCCTTCGGTTGGTCGTTCGTCTTCATCATTTAGCTCGATTACCGCTTCGGCCAGAGCCAGCAGAACAGCAAAGCTTGCCAGCAACAGGGTAAAGAACAGCCCTAGATAGATCATCGGCTGGCCTTACTTTCTAGGTAGTGCTCAACTATTTCCTCTTGCAGAGCAAACATTTCTCGCTCTTCTTCTTTATCTGCGTGATCAAATCCAAGTAAGTGAAGAATCGAATGAGAAATCAAAATAAGTACTTCTCGTAATTCAGTAGAGCCACGTTCTTTGGCTTGTTTGGCAGCCACCTGCGGACAAAGCACGATCAACCCCAGGTGCCCTGGAGCAGTGACGGCATTCGGTTTACCTGGTCGAAGACCGTCTATTGGCTGGCTCAGCACATCGGTTGGCCCGCTTTCCTGCAGCCAGTCGAGGTGATACTGCTCCATGACCAACTCATTCACCAAAAGAATCTCAAGGTCAGCTCGCGGATCGATATGCATCTTGGCTAATGCGAAATCCGCTAACATCAGTATTTCTTCCAGCGGTGCGGAAATCCCTGACTCGTTTTCTATTTCGACGCTCATCGAGTCCTCGGCTTTGCCTTGGCAGCTAGCTTTTGCTCGAACTTGCTGTAGGCATCAACGATTCTGGCCACCAGCGCATGACGCACCACATCGGATGAATCTAGGTAGCAGAATTTCAAGTCATCAACTTTAGGCAGAATTTGGCTAGCAACTTTGAGCCCAGATTTACCTGTCGGTAAATCAACCTGGGTGACATCGCCGGTTACCACCATCTTGGAATTAAAACCCAATCTGGTTAGGAACATCTTCATCTGCTCTGGTGTGGTGTTTTGCGCTTCATCCAAAATGATAAACGAATCATTAAGCGTTCTACCGCGCATGTATGCAAGCGGGGCCACCTCGATTACTCCTGTGCTCATCAACTTCGGCACTGCTTCGGGGTCTAGCATTTCATGCAGGGCATCAAATAACGGACGTAAATACGGGTCAATCTTGTCAGTAAGCGTTCCAGGAAGAAAACCTAATCTCTCTCCAGCCTCAACTGCGGGTCTAGTCAAGATGATGCGAGAAACTTCTTTGCGCTGTAAGGCTTGAACGGCTTTGGCCATGGCTAGGTAAGTTTTTCCGGTACCGGCAGGGCCAATACCAAAAACAATGGTGTTTTGATCGATTGCATCAACGTAGTTTTTCTGGTTGACCGTCTTTGGTCTGATGCTCTTGCCCCTGGAGGAGAGAATACTTTGACTAAGCAGTTCGGCTGGGGAAAGATCCTGCTTAATCATTTTTGCACTAACCGCAATATCTACCGCTGCGATTTCATGCCCTGCCCGCAGCATGGTTATGGCCTCGTCAATAAGTCGCTTCGCGGCAAAACAGTCAGCCTCGGAACCGGTAAGAGAAACAGTGTTGCCACGAACTAAGACTGAAACCTCAGGATGAGCTTTTTCAATGCTCTTGAGCAGTTTGTCTTCGGCCCCAAATAGCGAAATTAGTTCGACACCCTCAATAGCAAATTCGAGCTTGGTATCACTTATGTTTTTATCGGCCACTAAACCCTCGCCGTTTTTGCAGTGACGTGAGCGTGCACGTGAAATACGCTTTGGCCTGCCGACACTCCGGTGTTAAAGGTGAGCCGAAATGAGCCGTCGGTTTTCTCCGCGGCAACCGTTCTAGCCAGCTTCATGACTTCAAGTAGTAGTTGATCATCACGTTCAGTTAGTTCAGCTACATCGCTGTAGTGCTTTTTTGGCACAACCAAAATGTGCACCGGTTGTCTTGGAGAAATATCCCTAAAAGCCACTACCTGTTCTGATTCAGCGACAAAATCGGTTGGGATTACCCCTGAGGTGATCTTGCAGAAAATGCAATCCAAAGAAACTCCTTAGTCTTTATCTCAAGTTTAGGCTTGCTTTCGTCCCAGCGTAAGAGCGGCTATCACCGCTGGGCCAGCGGTAGAGGTTCGAAGGATGTTGTTACCCAGGCTGACTGTCGAAAAACTGCTAAATAGGGCAAGTTCCTCGGTAGAAATACCCCCTTCAGGACCGACAACTATGGCTACCTGGCCAGCTGCAGGTAGTTCTAACGCAGCAAGGCTTTTTGTCCCCGCTGGATCTAAAACCAGTACCAGATCAAACTCGGTCAGCTGCTTTGCCAACTCAGTACTATTTACAACAGGCAAAACCTCAGGTATGAAACTTCGCAATGACTGTTTGGCAGCCTCCAACACAATCTGCTGCCAACGTTCTCTTCCAGTTTCTCGCTTTTTACCCTCCCAGCGGCTAACACTCCTATCCGCTGACCAAGGAACAATTTTGCTGGCACCCAATTCCGTAGCAGTCTGGATGGCAAGTTCGTCGCGATCCCCTTTTGCCAGTGCCTGAACCAGGGTAAAAGTAATCGGCGGCTGTTTCTCGTTTAGTCGCTGATTGACTTGTATTTCTAAACGTTCCTTGTCGACCGAAAGCACCTCGCCGCGCAGACGAAGCCCTTTGCCGTTGATTACGGAAATCGCTTCGCCGACCCGCATGCGTCTGACAGCGATGGCATGTTTTGCTTCTGCTCCGGTTAGATAAATACGATCTGCTGGTTGCAAATCCAAATCAACGAAAACCGGTTCAACCATTAACGACGTCGACCTCGACCAAAACTTGATTGACTGCGCTTAGCCAAGCCAGGTTTCTCAGATTTTCTAAGATCCGCTAGCTTCCTAAAAAGTTCTTTCTCCTTGGAATCAACTCTGGTTGGAGTAAGAACCTTAACCTGAATGTGTAAATCGCCTCGACCGTTGTGTCTAAGGTGCTTTATTCCCTTAGCTTTCAAAGTGATAACATCCCCAGATTGAGCGCCTGGCTTAATTTCAATTTCCTGATCACCGTCAAAAGTTGGAATCTTTACCGAGGTGCCCAGAACTGCATCTTGCAGTGGAACTTCCAAGACGGCAACTAGATCATCCCCGTCACGCTCATAGTTTTCATCGGCTAGCACTGAGACTTCCACAAAAATGTCTCCCTGTGGGCCACCGGCAAAACCAACTTCACCTTGACCGGATAGCTGCAGCCGCAGGCCGTGCTCAACACCGCCCGGAATATTGAGATCTAGAGTTCTTTTGGCCCTGGTCCTACCCTGGCCGCGACAATCTAGACACGGCTCTGGAACAGTCTGTCCGTAGCCACGGCAAGCATTGCAAGGCGCACTGGTAATCACATTTCCTAGCAGTGATCGCACTTGCCTTGAGATACTGCCAGTTCCTGAACAGATATCGCAGACCTTAGCAGTTGTTCCAGGTCGACAGGTGGTGCCCAGACATGTGGCACAAACCACAGCGGTATCTATGTCTAATTTCTTTTCGGTACCGAAAACAACTTCAGCTAGCGTCAATTCAACCCGGATAAGGGCATCTTGACCGCGCTCGGCCATGGTTCTTGGACCGCGTTGACCGCCACCAAAAAAGTTCTCAAAGATGTCACCAAAACCAAACCCGCCCATGCCTTCAAACATCGAGCCGCCGTTATCGTACTGCGCCCGTTGATTTGGGTCGCTGAGTACCTCGTAGGCATGCGTTACCTGCTTAAAAAGCTCCTGCTCCTCTTCAGTTGGATTCATGTCTGGGTGCAGTTTGCGGGCTAATTTACGATAGGCCTTTTTGATTTCTTCTTGGCTTGCATCACGGCTAACCCCGAGAACTTGATAGTGATCTTGCACTTAGTCCTCGGATTCTTTGGATAGCAGTTTGGACAGCGCTAACACCGCTGCGAAGTTTCGCGGATAGTTCATTCTGGTTGGTCCAACCACCGCTACCTTTGCCACCTCAGTGCCTTGGTTGGAGTAACCGGAGAATAAGAGCGAACTGTTGGAAAGCTCAAAAATAGAATGTTCAGAACCAATAATCGCTCTTGGCTTGGCTTCTTCAAGTTGCCATGAGTTCAGTACCTGCCAAATCTCACTTTGCTCATCAAATGTCTTTAACAGACTGGCCAGGCTTCCAGCGAATTGCTCTTCATTGCGCAAAAGGTTCGCTGCGCCGGCAAAAGCAATTTTGTCTTGCTTATTGGCATCTAACAGCAAGGCGATGCCAGAGACAATGACAGCAATGTTCTCTCTTAGCTCGGGCTCTGCTGACTTAACCAAGCTGGCAAGTTTCTCAACCAAGCTCTCCACTGGTTGGCCAGCTAGTTCTTTGCTGATTTTCTGCTTTATTAAGCTCAACTGCTGTGCGATTAGTTCCTTCTTAAGCACAACCACATGCTGTTGGATTCTTTCTGCATCGGTAATAAGCAGAATCAAAACTCGGTTCTCGGAAATCTGAACCAGTTCTATTGCAGATACTGAGACCGATTTTAGATTCGGGTACTGCACCACTGCAGCTTCACCGGTCGCTTTGGCTAGTAACTGCGCTGAAGTCTGCAGTTTCTCGTCCAGATCAGTAAGTTGATCTAAAGTCTTTGAGAAGATTCGATTCAGTTCAGCTAAATTCTTCTTTATTTCAGCCGCCACTGCCTCGGCCTGTAATAGTTGATCTACGAAAACTCGGTATCCCTTATCGGTTGGGATTCTTCCTGATGAGGTGTGTGGAGCGGCGATGTAGCCCTCTTCTTCCAGCTGCGCCATGTCGTTACGAATAGTTGCACTGGAAACACCGAAACTGTATTTTTCAACAATTGCCTTGGAACTTACCGGTTCATTGGT
>CAYMYB010000012.1:21855-30942 GCA_964394575.1 uncultured Rhodoluna sp.
TCTGATTAATCCGCTCAGCGTAGGCAGCCGGATGCTTAACATTCCAGAATCTGTTCCCAGAAATGTGTGAATGAGCTCCTGGTCCGTAACCCCACCAGTCTTTAGATTGCCAATAAGCGGTATTGTGCTTGGATCGGCTAGCCACATTTTTAGCCCAGTTGCTTACCTCGTAGTTACTAAACCCTGCACTGGTTAGTAACTGCTCCGCTAATTCATACATCTCGGCATGCAGGTCTTCATCAGGAGCTGCTATTTCACCGCTTGAAATTTGTCTGTGCAGTTTGGTACCAGGCTCAACGATTAGCGAATAAGCGCTGATGTGATCCGTTTCAAGTTCAAGCGCAGCTAAAACGCTCTTTTTCCAATCGTCGATGCTCTCCCCTGGTGTTCCATAGATTAGATCAACGCTGGTGGCAAAACCAATGTCCTTTGCAATCGAAACGTTTTTGGCAACATTCTCGGGATTGTGAGTTCTCTCTAGAACCTTGAGTACTTCTGGAACGGCTGACTGCATTCCGAAAGATAGCCGATTGAATCCAGCTTCAAATATTTCACCGAGATACTTTTCATCAACCGAGTCAGGATTTGCCTCGCTGGTTATCTCTATTTGTTCAACAAATCCAAATGTTTCTCGAAGGATATTCAGGATCTGAACTAAATCACCTGAATCCAGAAGAGTTGGTGTTCCGCCACCGAAAAATACTGTGCTGAGCGCTCGTTCAGGCAGTCCGGATTCCGCTAAGACTCGTTTAGAGAATTCAATCTCTTTGAGGACCAGCTCGAAGTACTCATCCCTGCGGTGATTCCCAAGTTCAGTTGCGGTATAGGTATTGAAATCACAATAGCCACAGCGAGTCAGGCAATAGGGAATGTGTATGTAGGCATGGAAGGTGGCGCTAGAACTATCAAACAGCGGAGTTATCCTGCCGTTAGCAGGGGCTGGTTCGCCTTTAGGCAATTGGGCCATTACTTGCCCTTCTTCTCGCCTTTTTTCTCGGTATCAGATGACAAGGCGGCAATAAAGGCTTCCTGTGGGACTTCGACCCGACCCACCATCTTCATTCGCTTCTTACCCTCTTTTTGCTTTTCCAAGAGTTTGCGCTTACGGGTGATATCTCCTCCGTAGCACTTGGCCAAAACATCTTTTCTCATCGCCCGAATGGTTTCACGGGCAATAATCCTTGAACCCACGGCAGCCTGGATTGGAACCTCAAATTGCTGCCGTGGAATCAACTCACGGAGCTTGCCGGTCATCATCACACCGTAGCTGTATGCCTTTTCACGATGCACTATTGCACTGAATGCGTCCACCTGATCGCCCTGAAGCAAAATGTCCACTTTAACCAGATCCCCCTCGGCTAAACCATTGTCTTCGTAGTCAAGCGAGGCATACCCTTGGGTTCTGGATTTCAAGTTATCGAAGAAATCAAAGACAATTTCAGCCAACGGCATATCGTAGCGAAGCTGCACGCGGTCGGTACCAAAATACTGCATGTCCAACATCACACCTCTTCTACCCTGACAAAGTTCCATGATGGTGCCAACGTAATCCCGCGGTGTCAGGATGGTTGCCCTAACAATCGGCTCTAAAACCTTTGATACTTTACCGGTTGGAAATTCTGATGGGTTAGTAACGGTGATCTCTTTTTTGTCTTCCATGGTTACCTGGTAGATTACCGAAGGTGCGGTTGCAATCAGGTCTAAACCAAACTCACGTTCCAAACGCTCAGTGATGATTTCAAGGTGCAGCAAACCCAAAAAACCACAGCGGAAACCAAAGCCCAAGGCAACGGAAGTCTCTGGCTCGTAAACCAGCGAAGCATCAGAGAGCTTTAATTTATCCAGCGCTTCGCGAAGATTCGGATAATCCGAACCATCAATTGGATATATCCCTGAGAAAACCATCGGCTTTGGTTCTGAATATCCTTTGAGCGCGTTGGTAGCCGGCTTTGCCTGAGTAGTTACCGTGTCCCCTACTTTTGACTGTCGAACATCTTTCACACCAGTGATCAGATATCCAACTTCACCGACAGCTAAACCTTTGGTCGGTTCTGGTTCTGGTGAGGAAACTCCGATTTCCAAAAGTTCGTGATTTGCTTTGGTGCTCATCATGGTGATTTTTTCTCTGGCCGATAGCGAACCATCAATCATCCGAACATAGGTGACAACACCTCTGTAGGTATCGTAGACCGAGTCGAAAATCATAGCCCTTGCAGGAGCGTTTGCATCGCCCACCGGATGCGGCACTGTACGGACAATTACATCAAGCAGCTGATCAACACCAACACCAGTCTTACCGGAGACCCGTAAACAGTCCTCAGGCTTTACCCCAATCAGGTTGGCTAACTCCTCGGCATACTTCTCTGGTTGCGCCGCTGGTAGGTCAATCTTGTTCAACACCGGAATTATGTGTAGGTCATTTTCAAGTGCTAAATACAAATTGGCCAGCGTCTGCGCTTCAATTCCTTGAGCAGCATCAACTAGAAGTACTGCACCTTCGCAGGCGGCAAGGGATCTAGAAACCTCATAGGTAAAGTCAACGTGTCCAGGAGTATCAATCATGTTTAGGGCGTAAGCCTGACCATCCAGCTCCCAGGGCATCCGAACTGCCTGAGATTTGATGGTGATTCCGCGCTCGCGCTCGATATCCATTCGATCTAGATATTGGGCCCGCATTGAGCGGTCGTCGACCACTCCAGTTAGCTGCAGCATCCGGTCAGCCAAAGTTGACTTGCCGTGGTCAATGTGGGCAATTATGCAGAAATTTCGAATGAATTCCGGGTTGGTCTTAGCCGGTTCAAGCGCGGTTTTGGCTCTTGGCGACAATAAAGACCTCTTGGCTAAATTCGGGGATTAAGGCGATTGCCTTGCCTCTATTCTCGCATAAAGGCAGGGTGTTTAGGCTTGCCCCAGCCCCTAAATCGCTGGTATTCTGTTCTAGTTCAGTTGAGTGTCTCCAACCGGATAAAATCCTAAGTTTTTCCCAAGTTCAGCATGCTGAACTAATCAAGAAAGTGAAACATGGCAAATATCAAGTCGCAAATCAAGCGTATTGGCACTAACGCTAAGGCCACCGAGCGTAACAAGGCTGTTCGCAGCGAAGTTAAGACTGCGGTAAAGGCTGTTCGTGCTGCTGCAGCTGCAGGAGACAAGACCAAGGCAACCGAGGCTCTCAAAGTTGCCACAAAGAAGTTGGACAAGGCAGTTTCGAAGGGTGTCATCCACAAGAACCAGGCCGCCAACCGCAAGTCCGCAATCGCTAAAAAGGTTTCAGGGCTGAAGTAAAAATATTTCGATTCGTATCTAGACCCGCAGAATCTGTGGGTCTATTTATTTAGCCGGAATTACCCGATTACGTCCAGCATAGAAACCGGCGGCTAATTGCAGACCGGTCAGCACAACAATCATCAACAAACTAGCATCCCAGCTGCCGGTTAGTCTTCGAAGTTCGCCGAAAAGGAATGTTCCGCTAGCTGCAATCAAATAGCCAATCCCCTGGGCTAGAGCAGAAAGCTGAGTGGTTTGCGTGCTGGTGCTTGCTCGAGAGCCAACCAAAATCAGTGAAAGCGGAAAGGTAGCTGCAAATCCAAAGCCGAGCAGGAGACAGCCAACTAAAACCAGATTGTTATCTAGCCAGATCACAAGTAGCCCAACCAGGGTGAACGTAGTAACTGAAATCGAGATAGCCGAGAGTGAATTGAATTTGCGAATAAAAATGGATATTGCGAATCCGGTGGGAACTCCAACAAATGTTGTCAATCCAAGTAGTGCGCCGGCGTCGACTTCAGTAAAGCCTCGATCAACTAGAAGCGATGGAAGCCAATTCAAAGTTGCATAAAAACCAGTGGACTGTAGTCCGAAAAAAGCAACTATTGACCAGGTTAACGGAGAACGATAAACCGCACGCTTTTCAGCGGCATGAGTTTTAGCACTTACGACATCGGAGCTAGCCTTGAAACTAGCTATCGGGAGCCAGAAAATAACCGCCAACACCGCTGGGACAATCCAGATTGCTAGTGCTTCACGCCATGAGCCGAGCAGTTGCGAGGTTGGCACAGCAATTGTTGCCGCGAGGCTAGCCGAGATTGCCAATAGGGTCACATAAATACCGGTAATTAGTTCTATCTTTTTTGGAAATTGCTCACGAACCACAGTGGGAATCAGCACGTTACCAATAGCGATAGCCAACCCGATGATTACGGTGGTTGACAGAATAGCTAGCACACCACCGAGCAGGCGCAGAGCCATAGCGATACTCAAGGCAACTAAAACCAAAAGCATTGCCTTATTCAGACCGAAACGTTTAACTAACCAAGGACCAGTGAATGCTCCTAAACCGAAACAGACAACCGAAATGGAGGTCAGCAGTCCAACCTCTATAAGGCTTAATTTTTCGACGGCGATAAACTCTGGGATTAGGGGCCCAATGGCAGCAACCGGTGGTCTAAGTACGAGAGAGGTAAAGGTAAGCGCGAGTAATGCAAAAAGTGCCGCGTGCTTTCTAGCCAAGCGGACGTCCTTTGTTGGCAATCAGTCTGATTAGTCTTTCCAGAGCGTAGTGAGGATCCTTCTGGCCACCTTTTATAGCAAAGTCAGTTTCGGCAAGCTCATGGATCAGATACGTCAAAGCTTCCTCGGACCAGCCAGCCGCCTCCTGCTTAATCTTGCCGACGACCCATTCCGCCACCCCGAGCGCTTGTGCGGAAATATTTGGGTTTCCCCGAACTTTCACGAACTGATTTATTTTCCTAGCAATGGCTCCAATCAGCATCACCGGTTCAAGCCCCTGGGCTAAACCGTAACGCAGTCGAAGTAGTGCTTCAGAAACTTGCCCGGCTATAGCCGCATCTGCAATCACAAATACTGTGGTCTCTAATCGGCCACCGAAATACTTTTCAACTATCTCAGGCGTGATCTCCCCCGCGTCATCCAACTGTAACTGCGAGCAAGCAGCAGCTATTTCCTCGAAATCCTTTCCAAAGATCTGGGAAAGTGCAACTGCAGCCTGCCTTTGAATCTTGCGGTCCTTTGCCTGAAATTCAGCTTCTATGAAGGCAATCTTCTCGGCTTCTCTACTCAGATCAAGACAGGCACCCTCTATAAAGTTCTCCTTTGCTCTAATTGCCTCAAGCAGTCTCTTTCCTCTTACAGACTTACCGTCATGCCGGAAAATAACCACGGAATCGCTGGAGGGATTATTCAAGTATTCAACGCCATCGATAATTAAGGCGTCACTGCAACGTTGGACCTCATTGAAAATCACCAGTTTGCGCTCACCAAAAAGACCGCTGCTAGCCAGATCGAAAATACTACCCGAACTGTAATCTGCGGCTTCCACCTCTACGATTTCAAAGGATTCTGAGCCACCAAGTTTTTCACGAATTAGCTTTACTGCTCGATCGGCAAAAAACTGTTGCGGGCCAAATAGCAGCACCACTGGAGCAGGTGTTACTGCTCGCCACGGTACCTGTTTTGCTTGAGCCACCCGTAAAGCCTAACTTCTACCAGAGATACTTGCAGTCAAGCCTGAATCCGTCTCGGCTAAGCCAAGCGCTCCATGCTCATCAGTTCTTAGAACCTTGCTGCCTAATCTGCGAAGCAAATCCATGGTTCGCTTGGTTGGATGGCCATAAGAGTTATCTCGTCCAACCGAAATTAACGCGACGTCGGGCCTGATCGCCTCATAGAGCTCGGCGGCCTGATCAGCAGAGCCATGATGGGCTACTTTCACAATCACGGTCTTTCCGGGAAAGCCAGAGTTCAGCATGTCCTTTTGTTCATTACCAATTCGAAGTTGACCGTCTTCCCCGAGATCAGCCAGAGTGAAAAGCGCAAGCTGCTTCGATTCCCAAAGCATTCCGATAGAAGCATCATTGCTGTCCTCAGCCTCGGTTGCCCCTCGATGAGGCGATAACACCTTCCACTTGAAATCTCCCAGTAACCCATGCATACCAACTTCAGCTTGAACTATCTCCACACCTTTTGCGCTAATTATTTTCTCAGCGAAGTCAGCCCCTGGTCGCTCATCTGGAAATGGGCTAACTAAGGCAACACCGATGCTTCTTCCTGTCACGGCGCCTAGAATGCCTCCGACATGATCCATGTCAAAATGTGTGAGTATCAGTAAATCGATTCTGCTTATTCCTAAACCGCCAAGGCACTTATCTATCGCTGGGTTTTCTCTACCAACATCAATAAGCGCAACTTTGCCTTTAGATCTGATTACCAGAGCATCCCCTTGCCCGACATCGCAATTTACAATTGTGTGGTCTTGGGAGTAAAACGAACCAAGCGAAATAGCTGACGCCGAATTCTGTGCTATAAAACCCGCGGCTATCACTATTGCGGTAACTGCAGCAGTTACTCTGATTAGTTTTTGTTTTACGGTAAACCAAACAAATACAGCTAGTGATAGGAGCACTGCAAGAAATACTCCGAGGACACCGGAATACCAGGGAAGATTCGAGTATGGAGCGCTGGCTAAATAACTAGCAATCGCGATAACCCAACTTGCTGGTATTGAAGCGATAAATGACAGAGCTGCGGTAAGCGGAGGGAAAACCAGAGCCAATAAGCAAGATAACAATCCCAGAATTGTGATTGGAATAACCAAAGGTTCGACTAAAAGGTTTGCGATTACCGCATAGACGGGTATTTCGGGCTGTAACACTAGAAGAATCGGCAGGCAAGCTATTTGGGCGGCTATGGTAACTGCAAGTCCAATCGAAAGCCATTTAGGCAAACGCTTTTCTAAAATAACGACCAATTTTGGTGCCAAAACCAAAATTCCAAGTGTTGCTAGTACAGACAGAGCAAACCCATAATCGAGAGAGAGTTTTGGGTCTGAAACTAAGAGCAGGACCACGCTCAAAGCCAGAGCGTCTACCGGATTGACCTTACGACCCAGATTTAGCCCAACCAGGACAATTGACACCATCACGCTGGCCCGAAGAACGCTGGGCTCTGGGCCGACTAGAGCCAGATATCCGCCAACTGCAAGAAGGCTCATTCCAATGCGCATCCACCTTCTAAGCGGCAACCGATTGATCAATAGAGCTAGAACAGCAAGTACTATCGCGCAATTAGCGCCGCTAACTGCAGTCAAGTGAGTGAGGGACACTGCTCTGAACGATTCTTTGGTTCCCTTCGATAATTTCGAATCATCACCGATTGCCAAGCCAGCTACCAAAGCTGCTGAGTCACTAGTAATCCCGCGAAGGTTCTGACTAAATGATTTCCGCATCGACTTGATCAAATCAGGCGATTGAGAGTCATGTGAACGGATTAGGTGCTTAAGCCTTGCTTTGAACTGGAAGTCATTTCGATTACTCTTCCGAAACGTTAGGATCCCTTCAACGTTCTGACCTTTAGAGAGATTTATCGCTCCAATGGTTACTAGCCCAGTTTTACCTCGGAGAAACTCTGGTGACTGGACGCGAATTTCTAACTGGCGGTCGGTGATACCAGCAAAGTTCTGAAATTCAATCGGCTCTGAGAGTACCTGGAATGTTACGCGGCTAGATTGATTACCCTCGACTAGGCTCTTGAATTCAAAAGACTCTAGGGCTGGCGAAACGAACCAGACAAATAGCAGCCCTAATAGCCAACTAAGGCCCGCCAAAAACCTTAGTTTCACAAGGTAACAAGTTCTTTGATTGAGGAGAATAGTTTTTCTCCAATCCCAGCGACGTTTAGTAAATCCTCTTTGGTTTTGAAGCCCCCATTTGCTTCCCGCCAATCCACTATCCGGCCAGCAAGAGCAGGGCCAACACCGGGTAGATCCTCTAACGTGCTCGACGAGGATTGGTTTAGTGAGATAAAACTTTGGCTTGCTGCTTGTTGGCTCGGGTTCCCTGAACCGATCAGGATTTGTTCGCCATCAGTTACCGCTCTAGCTAAATTCACACTTGACTGATTAGCCTTTTTGGTAAATCCTCCTGCTAGCAAAACAACATCGAAAACCCTGGCCCCTGAATCCAACTGGTAGATTCCAGGGTTTTTTACGTTGCCTGCAATATGAACAAAAATCTTGGCTTGATTCACAGAGATTTGTTCTGAGTTACCCTGTACTTCTTCACCCAGAGCTACCTGCTCGGGCTTTGAACTTATCCAGACAAAGGCACCAAATCCAATTACTGCCACTACAGTAATCAGTGCTTTTAGAGTTCTGGGGGTGAATTCCGCGTAGATTTCTTTGAGCCACTGCAACATAAACGACAACCTATTTCCTTGAACTTAGAGTTCAACGAAATTAGCGTCGCGCTGTGAAAAGAACTAGCCCTTTGTGACGATGTTGATAAGTTTTGGTGCACGGATAATTACCTTGACTACCTCTCGGCCGGCAAGTGCCTTCTGGACGGTAGCAGAGGCATCCGCTGCAGCTTGAAGATCAGAATCTTTAGCATCAACTGACATCTCAAAGGTGTCTTTCAGCTTCCCATCTACCTGAGCAATAGCGGTGATGGTGTTTTCAACTAACAGCGCTGGATCTGGTTCTGGTAATCCAGCTAGGGCAACACAGGGCTTGTGTCCCAAAATTTCCCACATCTCTTCTGCCATAAATGGTGAAAACAGTGAAAGAGCTTTAGCTGCGATTTCGACCGCTTCCCTAACCGCAGGGTCAGATCCACCAACTTGACCATCAATGGCTTTTCTCACAGCGTTGATTAATTCCATCAACTTGGCAACACCAACATTGAATTTGAAGTTTTCAATGTTTGTGGAGAAATCTCTCAAGAAGGCATGAGTCGCTCTGCGAAGCTCAAGATTTCCAATGCTGAAATCAACCCCAACTGGTGATGAAACATCTTTAGCTGCTCGCCAACACCTAGCCAAAAACTTACCTGAACCGCTTGGCGAAACATCTGCCCAGTCAATATCGTCCTCTGGTGGACCGGCGAAAGCCATGGTGATACGAACCGCATCAGCGCCGTGTTCGTTCAGTTGGTCACCTAGTTTGACTAGATTTCCTCTTGATTTACTCATTGCCGAACCATTCATCAGCACCATGCCCTGGTTTAGCAGCCTGGTGAATGGTTCATCGAAGTCGACATAGCCCATGTCCTTTAGCACTTTAGTGAAAAAGCG
>CAYMYB010000012.1:31042-32227 GCA_964394575.1 uncultured Rhodoluna sp.
GTCTTATCCCTATCGGTGGCAAGTCTTTCAATATCGTTAGACTTCTTCACTTCATCTAAGTAAGCCTGGAAAGCCATTCTCACTTCAGGAGTACTACCAGAGACTAACTCTGCAGCCAAATCACTATCGGCAGCGACAACCATAAAGGTTGCCCCGTAAATCGTGTCTGGTCTAGTTGTGTATACGGTGATTGGTTCAGTTCTACCAACTACTTGGAAATCAACTTCAGCACCGTAGCTTCTACCAATCCAGTTACGTTGCATGGTTAGCACCTTGGCCGGCCAGTTGCCCTCCAGAGTATCTAGATCATCAAGCAACCGATCGGCATACTCGGTTACCTTAAAGAACCACTGGGTCAGCGCTTTCTTGGTAACAACTGAATCGCAGCGCTCACAAGCACCAGCAACAACCTGTTCGTTAGCTAGTACTGTCTGACAGGATGGGCACCAGTTGACCATCGAGTTTTTGCGATAGGCCAAACCTCTTTTATAGAACTCTAAAAAGAACCACTGGTTCCAGCGATAGTAAATCGGATCACAGGTTCTAATAATCCTGTCCCAGTCAAAAGAGCAGGCATATCTGCGCATTGAAGCCTTGTGAATCTCGATGTTGTCGTAGGTCCAACCTCTGGGGTCAAGCTTTCTCTTGATAGCTGCATTTTCTGCAGGTAGACCAAAAGCATCCCAACCGATTGGGTGCATGACGTTATAGCCCTTTTGAATCCAATATCTGGCTATTACATCGCCAAGTGCATAAGCCTCGGCGTGTCCCATGTGTAGGTCACCTGAAGGGTAAGGGAACATGTCCAAGACATACTTCTTAGGCCTGTTGTCTTCAGGATTACCTGAAGCAAATGGGCGTAGCTCATCCCAGACCGGTAGCCATTTTTCTTGTATGGCAAATATGTCCGGGCCAGTAGCTTCCTGAGGCTTATCGTTCATCTTTTATTAGTTCACCTAAAGTCTTGAAATACTAGGCTACCAAAACACCTAGGGCAGATAAGAGAGCCTTAGCCTTCAACTTTGTCTCGGCTAATTCTTCACTAGCAACAGAATCTATGGTGATTCCCCCACCGGTACCGATAGTTGCCCTGCCCCTTTCAAAAACAATGGTTCTGATGGTCATGCCTAATTCACAAGAACCATTAGAGCCAATAAAGCCAAGTGCACCACTATAGATACCCCT
>CAYMYB010000013.1:0-2910 GCA_964394575.1 uncultured Rhodoluna sp.
TGATCGTTGCTGGTAACACCATCAACCTAAGTGCTGAGGAGCCAACAATCACAGTACCTGCTGGTACCAAGAGCGTGGCCGTTATCCCAACAGCTGAAGAGGAAGCCGCTTCAATCCGAGTCACCGGAAACAGCAACCTCGTTGCTGGAGAGAACACAGTGACTGTGAAGGTTACCGCGACTGACGGTAAGACCACTCGCGAGTACCTGGTCAAGGTTAACGTTCTTGAGCTCTCAAGTAACACCAACATCTCTACTATCAAGGTAAACGGTGTTGGAGTGTTGCCAGGTGGATCGGTGACCTTGGTCGCTGGAGCTAAGTTCGCTGAAGTAGTTGCAGTGGCTGAGGATGCTTCGGCAACCATCAGCTACACCGGCACCAAGAACCTTGCGGCCGGCAACAACACGGCAACGGTAACAGTTACTGCTGCTAATGGAGCTACTGCAAGTTACGACGTAGTTCTAGTGGTTCCTAGCCTGTCTAACGACACCACGTTGAAGGTCCTATCAATCGAGGGCTTCAACATGTTGAACAAGACCAGGCTTTCGGTACCGGCAGGAACTACCAAGCTTCGTATTACTGCCCAAGCTAACTCCGCTGGAGCATCTGTTTCGATTGCTGGACGTGACATCAAGGCCGGCGTCAACTTCGTGGTCATAACGGTCACGGCAGCTGACGGCACTGTTGCTACGTACACGGTGAGGGTGAAGGCATAATGAGGAACCCAGAGAACAATAAGGGAACAATGAAAATGACAACCAAAAAGTTGCTAACGGTATTCACCGCGCTACTTCTGGCCGTGTTACCGCTCAATGGACTGAGTGCGGCAAACGCTAATGGTGCCACAGTGGACACCTCGCTCGCCACATTCACCATCGAAGGTACTGATGTTGAAGATGGCGACATCTTCATTGCCCCTGCTGGTACAACAACCGTAGCTGTAGTTGCTGTCCCTACCGATTCAAATGCCACCGTTGAAATCGACGTGCCTAACCCGCTCGTTACCTTCGACAACGATGTAGTCGTCGTGGTAACCGGATCGGATGGAACAACTACACAGACCTACACGGTAAACGTCTATGTCACCGATCGTCCTGCAGGTTTCTCTACAGATGCGACGCTAGGTAGCCTTACTGTAAACGGTTCAACCATAAACCCAGGCGATGTAGTTGATGTTGCTGCCTTGACCACTGCTGTTACTGTCGGTGTTACGACCAATGACGTTGCTGCTACCAGCGTGGTAACTGGTGCACTTGGCCTGGTAACTGGTTTGAACACCGTAACAGTGACCATCACCGCGGAAGACGGTGTCACAACGAGGACCTACACATTTAGAGTTCTAGTACCAGCGCTGTCTAGCAACGTTTCGCTTGAGAGCTTTACCGTAAACGGGCAAGCGGTTAGAAACGGCGGTCGAGTATTCCTAGAGCCTGGCACAAATGCCGTGACAGTAGCCGCAACGCCGGCTGATCCAGCCTCATCTGTGCAAGTTACCGGAGCAACCGGCTTGACTGCAGGCGAGAACACCCTGAACGTGACTGTCACCAGCTTGTCCGGTACCAGCGCCACTTACTCGGTGAAACTGATTGTTCAGGCACCATCAAGCATCAGCAGCCTTGTTGTATTCAAAGTTTCTGGTGC
Organism: uncultured Rhodoluna sp.; assembly: GCA_964394575.1. Lineage (GTDB taxonomy): Bacteria > Actinomycetota > Actinomycetes > Actinomycetales > Microbacteriaceae > Rhodoluna. The sequence continues at coordinate 1,642 of CAYMYB010000013.1, forward strand.
CAGAGTTGTTGATGGAAGTACCGTGCTCGTACCTTCGGGTACCGAGGCCGTAGCCGTAACTGCTATTCCCGCAGATCCATCTGCTTCCGTTGTAGTTACCGGTAGCGCAGATCTAGTTGTTGGCGATAACGATTTGAGTGTTCTAGTAACTGCTGAAGATGGCACATCAACCACTTACGCAGTCACTCTTCGGGTGCTCAAAAACGATGACACCAGCCTCGCACTGTTCCAGTATGACGGCAGCGATGTTGAGGATGGTGACTCGTTTGACCTTGAATTCGGTACTGAATCAGTCGAAATCACGGCTGAAGCAACTGCCGCAACCTCAACTGTTGAGATTGTCGGTGCCGATGCATTAATCTCTGGTCGCAACCTAGTCCGCATCAATGTAACGGCACAGGATGAGTCGGTTCGCACCTACCGCTTGATCTTCAACGTGGCGAGAAGCAATGAGACAGGTCTAGAGAGCCTCACGGTATCCGGTCAGGAAGCTGCTGCCGGAGACACGATTACTGTTCCACTGGGAACCAGAGCCGTAGTCGTTAGCGCAGTGACCACTGACCCATTTGCAACCTACTCGGTTGAGGGAAACACTGAGTTGGCCCCAGGGGACAACACCGTAACCATTACGGTTACTGCTGCCGATGGGGAAGCAACTGAGGATTACACCGTTACCGTGACGATTCCAGAGCTATCCGATGACTCAAGCTTGTCTTTGCTTCAGATCAATGGAGCGGACGTTGAAGACGGTGCTCAGCTGAACCTACCTAGCGGCACCAAAGTGGTTAATGTCAAAGTTGAAACCACTGACCCACAGGCATCATTCAGTATTAGCGGAGACGGTAAGGTGACTCCACTTGTTGAGGGTGATCAGGATCTTGTAATCACAGTTACCGCCGCCAATGGCGATAGCACCGAGTACACCATTACACTCACTGTGCTTGAGCTAAGTAAAAACGCTAACCTAGCTGAGGAAAACGCGCTTGTAATCAACGATGAGCCAGTAGACATCGAACTGCTCGATTCTGAAGGTTATTTCAACCTTCCATTGAGCACGACGACCATTAGCATCTCTGCTCAAGCTGAGGATTACACCTCGGATGTGTTTGTAAACACCAAGACTGTTCTTCCTGGTGTGGCTAGAAGCTTTAGCGTGGAAAAGGGCGTCAACCTGATCTCAATCAAAGTTCTTCCTCAGGCAGGTGAAGAATTTGCCAAGACCTATGTTTTGAAAGTCTATGTTGGCGGTGCTGACGCGACTTTGAAGAC
>CAYMYB010000013.1:3010-26954 GCA_964394575.1 uncultured Rhodoluna sp.
TCGGTTGAAGTTGACGGTGTTCCAAACAGCGAGTTCGCCACCTACGAAGTTTCAGGTGGAGATGAGCTTCTGCCAGGTCTAAACACGTTGACAATCACGGTTACCGCCGAGAAAGGTAACACCGCGGAGTACAAGATCACCGCAGTGGTGCCTAAGGGTAAGGAAGTTGCAGTAGTTACCTTCCCTAAGGTTGGTGTCGTAACGGTTGATGCTAAGACCAACAAAGCAGGTAACACGGTGCTAGCCAACCTGGTCAAGAAGCTCGGAACCACCTTGAAAGCTAACGTAGTTTCGGTTCAGATTACCAACAACTACTTGATTGCTAAGGATAAGGCAACAGCCGGTCCGGCCCGTGCAACGGCAGTTCAGAAATTCTTGCAGGCTGCCAAAGTAAACGGTGTGAAGACCGCTAAATATCAGTTGCTACCTGGTGCAAAGACCCAAAAAGGTACCACAGTAACAATCTTCTACTGGTAATGGTTTACCAACTAAACCTCCTGCTTAGGCAGGAGGTTTAGTTTTTAACCTAGTTTTGATACTTAGCGCTAATCAGATATTGATTGCTGTTCTGGCTGGCTTTCTCAACGGTTAACTTATATCCGCTAATCCCGCGGGCAGCCAAACTCGACTTTATTTTGGCAATTCGTTTAGCTGCTGTGCTTGCGGAAACTGAGCTTGGTCTGGTTATGCTCAGCTCTATATTTTTCGCTGTTTCGAGTTTGTTGAGCAATGCTCCAAAAATCGAATTACCGACGGCACTCGGATAGTCACTGCCAGTGTTAAATTTCACTGCTACTCTACTTGTTCTTGCAGTCAGCACGTAAAATTCAATGTCATACTCGGCTAGATGCAAACCATCGGCTGAGGTAAGTGTCAGGGGAATCAAATTGGAACCTGATTGCAGAGTTGTGCTTACCTTTTCACTCTGAGCGTCTTTCTGTCTCGGCACTAAGCTAATCGCCGCCTTCTTGGTGCCAGGGCTCAAGTAGACCAGTTCTTTCGGTGAGAACCTAAGGTTATTCACCATAATGAGCCTGTATGTGGTGTCAAAAGGGACTACTAATTGGGCTAGTTCTGTGCGCCGCCAGTTCTCCAGATTTATTGCTGCCTGCTGAGCTTCCCACGGGTCACCGAAACGCCACGGGTCGCGGGCGATGTCGTTGGAAATCGCATTCGCCACGGCCTGAGCGCTGTATCCGAGATTAATCTGTTGCGCTACAGCTGAGATCTTGGCGAGGGACTGCAAATACATCTCTTTGCAGGCGTAGGTTTCCATGCACTTATTTGGCAGCAGGGTTGGGAAGCTGAAGTATTCTGGAGCACCACCCCAGGTTTGATCTACCCCCCAGGAGAGCAACAGCGCCATGCCATTTTCATCAAAGTTTATAAAGTAATTATTTTTATTGAGGATATAGCCATCCCAATGGCTTGCGTACAGCTCTACCGCCCACTGTTTTGTGACTAACTCCATGTCCGTGGCTTGGCTAATCGCATCCCACCACTGGTCACCGGATAGATCATTGATGGCTAGGAATTCGGCTAAATCTTCCCGACCGCTGTCAGTTCCCGACTCCACGCTGTATGCCCATTCGTTGCCTGGGTAAAAGTCTGGGAAGTTCGGCAAGCTACCCTTATAGATTCGCTCTGAGCCAATACCCCAGCGAGCGAGCATCCGCTTGTCTACAGTCTCAACATTTAAGTGCAAGCCGTAGTTGTTGCCATTCAAGCTAACGTTCGCATAGCCGGTTCTAGGTGCGGGTAAACCTGCGGCACGCATGAGCTTGTATGTCATAAATTCATGAATATAGCTGCCATCCTGAACCATGTTGTTCAAAGTTAGCTTGGTCTGCCCAAATAGGGTTTGTCCCTTTACAAAGGCATTCATTTTTACCTTGAAGGCCGCCTTACCGGTGACATCGCGCCATGACCCCCAAGCGCCTTTCAGGTGGACACCTACGGTGTATGGGCCATACGTTTTTCCAGCCACCACGATGCTCATTTTTGTTCTGCGCCAATCACCCTCATTTCCCCAGTCAACGTTGGGAAATTTGAGCGATTCAAAATCTTCAGCGGACATTCGAAGCGAAATGCTACTCACCGCTAGCGGGTCAAACAGTACTGCGGCCGGATCAGAGCCCTCTTTTAGGTTTAAAGTTGCTGAGGCTTGACTAGGGCTAATAAGGCTGAGCGTAAAAAGCAAGACGTTGGCTAATACCAGCTGCCGAAAAAACCTTTTTAACCTCATACCTAGAGCCTACCTTTTGGCTCTTATAGGCTAAATAGGTGAAGTATTTAGCCTTGGCAAAAAAGAGTTCGCGATTTGGCGCTTCAGCCCTTATTGCTACCTTTTTACTATCAGGCCTTTCACCAGCATCCGCTCTCGATCCGGAGTGCATTACAGCACCAGAACTAACCAGCTCCCGCCGCACCGAATCTATTGCTTTGCAAAACGGGGTATTGGCTTCAGCTTGGCGCTGGTATCCCGGATCTGATGCAACAAGAGCCCAACTTCCTTATCAAGGCACCAAAGTTTCGGTGGTTTCGGGTAACTTACGAAACATCGACTTTGGCATACTGCACTGGGGTATACCTAACTCGCAGGATCTCAGGATGCTCAATTTCAGTGACTACGCCACCTTGGCTTCAATAAATGGCGACTACATGGATAACAATGGGCCGTGGAGTGCCATGATTGAAGACTCCTCGATGTTCTATGCCCCACCTGGAGATAGTGGCGTGGTGGGCATGGTTAGCGTCAAGGTAGACCCGACTAAGGGTTATCGGGCCACCGGAACAGTCAAAGTTGGAAAACGAAACTTTAGGATCACCGGTGTCAACCAGCTAAATCCTGGTGCTTCTTCGGTAGTGGTCTACAAAACCAACTTCGTCAACGATGTGCCGCCGAAGGGGGAGGCAACCATCGTACTGCGCGGAGGTAAACTGTATCGCTTTTACCCTAAAGGGGCCGCAGTTTCCAAAAAACTTGGTACCGTGATTCAACTGCGCGGCTTTCAAGCTGCTTGGGTTAAATCGCTAGTGCCAAATTCCTTTGCCCAGCTAAATCTTGGACCGACACCGGCCACTGAGACCCGCATGGCTGCCGATTCTGTTAGAGCAATTGGAAGCATTTCTAGTGCTAGTACGACTCTAAATTTTGATTCCATTAACTACGGTTACCTTTCGCCCTATGGCGCGACGCTATTTGATCAAAATTATGAATCGACCACTAAATCTGGTCGAGTAACCATTCGTATTCAACCGGATGAGCTTGGCCGACTAGTAGTGAAAAATGTCTATCGGCAGGGTTACTACACCAAAGTAAATTCGGGTGAATACATTATCCAAGTCAGCTCCACGCTGGCAAGCACCGCTCTTAAATTTAGAGCCGGCGATGTTGTAACAATTGCTAGAAGTTACCGCTCAGCTGCCAAATCACAATTTATCAATGCGGCTGGTCGTGGACCTAGGATTTTGCAGAATGGAAAATTCATCTGGGTGTGTAGTAATCACGCTAATGATTATCGACCCAGAAGCGCTATTGGTTGGAATCAGGATGGTCAGGTTTGGCTGATTACCTCAAGCCGTGGCGAAAACGCGAACGACAACGGTATGCGCATGGGTGGTTCAGCTACCGATCAAATTGGCCTGTGGTTGAAACAGCTCGGCGCTACCGACGCGGTGCTTCTAGACGGTGGTGGGTCAACCACCATGGAAATCAAACACCCGGAGGATGGTTGGCAGCGTTTTGATTTGCCGGATGAGGCCTGGTACCGTTCCCTGGCAAACGCCTTTGCAATAAAGAGTAAGTATTAGTTTTTCTTATTCGGGTTCATCACAACAGCCGATAGTTTGACGGCGAAACGTCTAGTGAAGAAACGGCTAGATAAAGCTGTTACCTTGTTGAGTCCTCCGTCAACGATGCTTGGCTTAGGGTTGGTCTTAGCGAGCTCTCTGAAAGTACTGGCTATTACGTCATCGCTTTTGCGAATGAATCGGCCAAGTGCCGGGGAGTTTCCGTTTGCATCAAAAAACTCTGTTGCTGTTGGCCCAGGACAAACCGCCAGAATCTTCACACCGCTCTTGCGGTATTCACCCCAGAGCGATTCGGTGAAGGAGAGCACAAAGGCTTTGGTAGCCCCGTATACGGCCATAAAAGGCAGAGACTGGAAGGCAGCCGTGGAGGCGATGTTGATGACTATGCCATCCTTGCGCTCGACCATAGCCGGCAAGAAAGCGTGAGTTAGTTCAACTAGCGTGCTGACATTGACGGTTAATTCGTCAATGACTGACTGTGGATCCTCATCGATGAAGTGAACGGCATGGCCGAAACCGGCATTGTTGATCAGAATGTCAATTTGGTAATTACGACCCTTGAGTATTTTCGATAGGGTGCTAGCGGCATCCTTCCGGCTCAGATCCAACGGCAACACAGTCGCCGCCAGTATGCCGTGCTTGGCACTGATTCGATCGGCTAAATCGCGCAGTCGGTCCGCCCGACGGGCAACCAAAATCACTTTGACACCCATATCGGCTAGGGCTAGGGCATAGGCTTCACCTAATCCGGAGCTTGCGCCAGTAATCAGGGCGGTTTTACCTTGATAGTTATCCATTGCTCTAATTCTGCCACTGATTAGCCCTGCAAGATTAGGCTTAGTTTAGGTAATTTAGGAGAAATTAATGCACAGTCGTCTGCGCCATTTTCGCGCTGCCTTCCTCTTGTTGGCAAGTGCCAGCGTCGTTTTTTGGATAGTCAGCTTCTGGTTTCCTATCAATGACTATTTAGTTTTCCTTTCCAGCGATGCCGTAGCCGAATACGAGGTGCTACTAAAGACTTTTGTGGCAATTTACCTGTCTTTTTGTGCCGTGAATCTCCTGGTCGCGGTGCTTTTTGTGCTACCGCTTAGTTCGACTATGAAATTTTGGCTGGCTATTGCTCCAGCGGCTGTTTTGTGCTTAACCCCATTTGTCGCGGCTATTCCGCTAGCCATTAAGTTCTCTGATCGAAACTACTTTGAAGTTTTTCAAGCCATGTTTAGGCTGATTCGATTTACTAAGGCAGATACCTTCGCTTTAGCCCTGGCCTGCATCTTTATCGCAACAGCCTTAAACTTATTAGCCGCTTTTATGGTTCGTAAGGCAAGTTATGCCCCTAAAGTGCCGAGTAAGCTCGTCTATCGCTATCTGATCTACACGGCAGTTGTAATTTTATTCTCCGGTATTTTTACCGCAGCAAATCTCTACAACTCTTCGCTACGTGCCTTGGATCGAGCTTCCTGCCAAAGCTACTCTGTTCGCGAATTACCCCAGCTAGATGATGATGTTCCAACCTTTCTATCTGACCTCATGCTCTATGGTCAGTCGGCAGGCACAAAACTCACCCAGGATTCTTTTGTAACATTCTCAATGATTTCTAGGCAGTACTTTGCTGCGCTAAATAGCGATGCTGACTCAGGTTCCTTGGCTCAATTGGAGGCAAACGTTGCCCTCGCTAAAGAACGAGTAGGTCAGATTTGTTCCGAATTTGGTCCAGAGACTGGACAGGCTGAAAGCAGCGAATAGGTGTTCGTAAATGCGAATTCAAACCTGTTTGGAATTATCCACTCAACCTAGAATTGTGCTAAAGCCGAATAAGCCAATTTTTGGAGTGCCATGAGTAATTTATGGGTTAAAACTAGAAACTCCCTTTTAGCCCTCTCGTTGGCAAGTTTTTTCACCATTGCTGCCTCCGATGTGATCTTGGCGACTCCTGCTCAGCTCGAGCAAGCATGTGCTAAAGACTTCGTACTTGTCGATGGCCGCTGTGAAGCTAGATTCAGTTATGAACTTGGAAGCAAGACTTTTGTGGTTCCAAAAGATTTGGGCCCGATTGAAATTGAACTTATTGGTGCTGCCGGTGGAGCCGGTGGAATTGACTGTGGCAGAGGTTGTACCGTAGCCGAATCAGGCCAGGTGGGTCGGCTGCTGCTGCGCTTCACAGATTTATCCAACACCCCAATCAAGCTTTTCCCTGGCCAAGCAGGACAAAATGGCGCTAGCGGAGCCAGCGCTAATGGCGGTGGCGCGGGTGGAAACTCCACCTATAAAAGTCTCTTTGACGGCGGTAGGGGCGGAAATGCTGGGCCTACAGGGTCTTCAGGTGCTGGTGGCGGCGGCGGTGCCGCAACCGTGGTCTTGATTAACAATCAAGAATTTGTCGCAGCCGGTGCTGGCGGTGGCGGTGGTTCGGCCAACTCCACTAATGGCTCAACCTCAGGAAATACCGATGGGCGTATTAGCACTGTTGCTTTGGCAGTGAACGTGCCCGAGTTCACCAGTGCCACCTACGATGCACCTGCTGGGGCCAGTTTTGTTGGAAGTAAATTGCGCTGGGAGTCAAGAACTAACCCGCAATGCGGAAAGACGATCACTCCAGATGTACTTGGTAAAAACAAAATCACCATTACCGCTAATAACGAAAACTGGGGAGATTCCTGTGTCGGTGTTTCCAAGCGTGTCAGCGGTTTTCTCTACTACAACAAAGGAAGTCAAGGTGGAGTAGGCGCGGATTCATCCTGTGATTTCTTCTGCGATGGTGGCGGCGGTGGCGGTGGCGGCGGCGGTCTTGTCGGCGGCGCTGGAGGAGAGCTCTATCAAGCACCAAATGGCGCGCAGGAGGCAGCTGGTTTTGGTGGAAGCGCTGGCTCTAACAGTCCGATTTCTGGCAACGTTGTCGCTAGCGGTTATATCGATGCCCAGGGTTCGGGTCAAATCACGCTGAGATACACTGTTGCTCTTGCGCCAACCGCTGTTCAATTCCAGAACTTAACTGCCACTAATTCAAAAAACATAAGGCTAGAGGCTCGAATAGCTGCTGGGCAAACATTAGATGCAAAGGAAGTGATTCTCTCCGGTTCAGCTATTACGCAAAGTAAGTTTGCTGTGACTGAGCTTTCCAAGCAAGTATCTCGCCTTGAAACTGTTTATGTATTCAACATCAAACAGCTTGATGCAAAACCAGTTGCAGGAACACTACTGGCAACTGTTCGTGGTGTGCAAGCAAAAGAAGTAACGATTGACCAAATTGCCCCCGATGCCGAAATCTCAATTCAACCTGCCACAGTTCGATCCGATGTAAAAATCTACGACGTAAAACTTTCTAAACCTGTGCAAGCCATTAGCCAGAGCAACTTCGCGACTACCGGAACCGCGAAGAGTTGTGAAATTGGCTACTTAGTCGGAAGCAACATCAACTACCAGCTTTCATTAACTAACTGTGGTGATGGAACTTTCGGGGTTAAATTACTGGCTAATTCAATTCGCGACAAAATTGGAAATTTAGGGCCACTTAACGAAGTAAATTCAGAGCTTTATGAAAAGAACTCACCCGCAGTTTCTGTTCAGGTAAGTGCTGGGGAGATTCCAAAAGAATTTTTGCAAAACCCTGTGCAAGCGGTCTTCGCTCAGCTTGATACAAATACCCAGAAAGCTCTGGAAGAGATTGGTATCTACGCTCCGATGCCTGGAGCACCGACGGCTAATTTAGTCACCGATCTCACCGCCAGTCAGCCTGCGGATGTTTTCAGTTACGAAAGCAGTCAGCAGATTGAAGTGGGTACCTCAGTCGATTTGAACGTGAGGGTTTCTCCAGAACTTGCAGCTAGCTCTGACCTTGTTGCCTTTGTCCAAACAGGCGATCTCTGGCAGTACTTAGGTAGAACATCATTTAGCGCTGGCCTGGCCTCAGGTGATGCCTTTGGCGTTGCTAAGGAAGGCCAATACAAGATCCGACTGGTGGTAATCGCCAAAGACGTGGTCACTAACATGTCGCTACCGCGAGGCTTCGGTCAGAACGCTCCGGTGCGAATCTCGCGGGCAGTAACCGATGCCGAAACCAACCTGGGTGGACAGCAGATAAATCTCAGCATCAATGCTGTGGCACCTGCCCAAGGCTTGCCCGAGGTTGTCTCAGAACTAACTCCTGATGCACCGCCGGTAGCCGATCCAGCTGCTGGCCTGTTAGAGCTGAATCTACCAACACTGAATGTCGGCCAACCGGTGGCCAATCCAGCCATTGGCGCTACCGGTGACGACCTTGCTCCAAGCGTGCCATTTGACCCACTGGGCACCCCAGAAACAGTTGCTCAGGTAGTCAAGACGACCGCCACCACGGTTGCTGTGGTCTCTTCCGTGGCCGCTGCGGCGGCAGCGGCGGCAGGAGCGGCCAGTGCAGCTGCTGGAGCAGGTTCTGCTGCTAGTTCAGCATCATCTTCTAACGCACCGTCTAGCTCGGAACAGAGCGTTTCTGAAGAGGATGGTGAAATTGCTAACATCGATGCCGAGGTGGAGACTTTTACCTCCAGTCACACTGGCTGGGGCGATCGAATACCGATCTTCAGGTTAGGTATTTTTACCTTCCTGGATAAATTCAGCCACGACCTTACCGTACGAATCTCTAAGTTCTCACCGGTAATCTCAAAGATTGTCAACGATGGTGCTTATCTTCGCGCACAACTAGGTTCACTCTGGTTAGCCTTCCCAATCGGCGGCGTAGCCTTAGCCAGCATGGCCTTGGCTCAACCGGCAACCGAACTAGCACCACCAAGCTGGCAACTGTTTATTGCTATTGCTGTCTTGGGCCTGTTTGATGCCTTTAGCGGATTGCTGGCAACCACGATATTTGTTGTCGGGATGATTTCTACTTTTGGTATCAGCTCGGTTTCAGATATCCGGATGATGCTCGGTGTTATCGTAATGGGCTTTGGTCCAGCACTAATTTCGGTAGCTTTCAGGCAAATTCGAAAACACTTTGAAACCGGCTTCAGTTATTTTTGGGATCGCCTGGTCGATATTGCTGTCCTGCTGTTCTTCACCGGTTGGACGGCAGCAGCTATGGTTTCCACCTTGCCAGCGTTAGCTGGTAGAACACTCTCAGCTGCCAACCACGTTGCCGACTTCGCCTTCTTCTTATCGATAGCCGTTGTCTTTAGAATCCTGCTAGAGGAACTGGCTACCAGAAGTTTTGCCCAGCGCTTAGACAGGATAAACCCAACCGAAGTTTTAGAAACCAGCCAACTGCAGAAAGTTCTTTCAACGCTGCTTCGGCTAGGAGTATTCATTTTTGTTACCGCTGCCTTTATGGGTAACACCTGGCAGGTTTGGCTCGGCTCGATTTTGTTCATCTTGCCCAATGTTTTTAGTTGGTTTGAGGATAGGTTGCCCAATAGCCCACTGCTTTGGAAGATTATTCCGACTGGCTTACCAGGGCTGGCCTTTAGCCTTTTGGTCGCTAGCTACAGCTCACTGTTTCTCAGTCAATGGCTGGGTGACCTACCGGATTTCGCCCAATGGTCATTCCTGCTCTTACCAATCCCGATGTTCCTAGTTGGTGTGATCGGCCTATTTGGCCGTGAAGGAAAAGACGGTGAAGAGCGACCGCTAAAGACACCGCGCTGGCGCTATGTCTACCGCCTAGGCGGCATAGCGATGTTGGTCTTTACTGCCCAGTTAGCCGGGGTTATTTAATCCCGTTGCTTTTTAGCACTGCGGCAATTTCACTTTGGCGCTTGGCGATATAGTTGATTGATCTGGTTTGCTCGTTACGAGCAAGCGTCATTTTGCTAGGCGAGTTTTTGAACTGGATGGCTAACACCGGATTAATAACATTGGCCACCGCTCTCATCTGTGTTGCAAGTTTCATGCTGGTAGCTTTTGCAGACACTGCCTTGAGTTCAAGCAGGTAGGCCTTTTTGCAAACCGAATATTGAATACACATCACGAAGGCCTTACCACGGTAAGACTTCCTTGAGTCATAAGGATGTGAACTGGTTGTTGCCAGAAGTGGAACAGTAAAGGTGTCACCGAGTACTTCCGTTTTACGGTTTTCACCGAAAGTTTGGTCAGTACCCCAAGGGATATAGGTGAATTGGCCCTTGGTATTGCTTCTGAGGAAGTAGTTATTCTTTAGTGGGCCAGAATAGGAATCCCAGTGGCTTAGAAAATTCTCCACGGCAAAGGCACGAATAAGTAGTGTTCGATTTGTTGCCGTGGCCATACCTTTGTACCAGTCCGCAGGAATAAAGTCACTCATGTAGTCAAACAGGGTGGAAAGATCATCCTTATTTGGTGTTACTTTCCAGCCGTAGTCAACTAGGAAGGATCCGGTATCGGCGGTGCCATCGGAATTACCGATTTCCCAATCCTTATTAGCTCGACCTTCATAGATGTGCTGGGTAATGTCTTTGAATCGCTTCTGCATGAAAACCGAATCGGGGGTCTCTACGTTTATGTAGAGGCCCATGTCTTTACCGTTCATGTAGATTCTTTGCCAACCGGTCTTCGAAGCCGGCACGCCCATGGCGTTGAATAAGGCGTAAGCGCCATATTCGTGAATCTTGCTGTTGTCCTGGATCATGGCGTTGAAGGTCATCCGGCGAAGGCCAAGATAGCCGTAAGGCGTAGTTGCCTTCGGGAATTTGATTTTGAATGAAGGGGTGCCATCGATATCGCCACCGTCATACTGCAGCGAGGTGGTGCCTTTGAGCCTTACCAAAATCGCTATATCGCCACTAACTCGGCCATCCAGCGACATGCTGATTGAGGCTGGAACATAGGTTTTTGGGTCTCTGCGCAAAGCGGTAATCGACTCGGCCGGTATTGATAAATCCGATCGAACTATTTTTAGCGGGTTATACAGATCCCCGATGGTCAGTGGACTGGCAGCTTGGGCAGGGGAAAGACCTGGTGCTAGCAAAGCGCCGACTATGCCTAAGCCGACCAGCAGCTGAAGTATTCGAGCAAATTTGTTCATTTGGACTAGTCTAACCTTGTGACTCCTATTGATTACCCAATCTTGTTAGCCACCCTGGCTATCGATCTTTTTCTGTTATACCTTTTAGCCTACGTATTTTTCTACCGTCGACACCAGCGCCGTGATGTCTTTGTTGCAATATGTTTGATCAACATCACCCTGTTCGTCCTTGGTGGTGCGCTAGGAACCTTCACCATCTCCATCGGTGTCGGCTTTGCCCTATTTAGCGTGATTTCGATATTCCGATTGCGTTCGGTGACCCTAGGCTGGGTGGAAATTGTGTATTTGCTGGTAGCGCTAGCCATGGGTCTTAGCCTCGGTATACCTGCATATGATCTTGTGGTGCAAAGCATCTACGCGGTGCTCTTGGTCGCCGCAGTTTACGTGGTGGATCACCCCAAAGTTTTACCCAGCCGGACCAGCCAACAGTTTGCTCTAACCACGGATTACATCGAGCTAGAACCTGCAGCACTAAAAACTAGGGTTGAGCAACAACTCGGGCACGAAGTGAAAAAGATTAAGGTTCGCTCGGTCAGTAGTGCCCCGGCTTCGATGAAACTTGAGATTGAGTCCTAACGTGCCCTCGAAGTTCAAATACGTCCAGCACCCGCACGTTGCCGCGCGTAAAGGACTGAGACCGAAAAATGCCGATGCGGTATTAAAGGAAGCCGGGCCAAGAGGGTTTAATCAGAAAATTGGTTACCTAATCACCAAGGGCGTTGGAACAATGTGGGCTGCCTACCTGTTCTTCCTGCTATCGCTGATTAGTCTGCCTGCGGTAATTCTGCAGGGAGATCCGATATTGATAGTTTCTTGGATAGCGCAGACCTGCCTGCAACTAGTCTTACTGCCAATCATTATCGTCGGGCAAAACATTCAGGCTGCAAACTCTGAGCGTAGAGCGATTCTCACCTACGAAGACTCCGCTGCTGTGCTGGAAGAGGCTAATCAGATCCAAAAGCACCTAGAACATCAAGACCAAATACTGCAAGACATAGCAGAGCGCTTGAGTGCGCTAGAAGCTAAAAAACCGAAGAAATAATGCGTCTGGTTATAGCCGATTGTTCGGTCGATTACGCTGGTCGGCTCTCTGCCCACCTGCCGTTGGCTAAAAGATTACTCATGCTAAAAGGTGATGGCAGCATCCTGATTCACAGCGAAACCGGCTCCTATAAGCCGTTGAACTGGATGAACCCACCGTGCAATTTTTCTAAACATGAACCCGATGAAGAGCAGTTAGCCAAAGGCGTCAAAGAAATTTGGCGGGTAAGCCAACTAAAAACAGCCGACATCCTCTGGATACAGATTTATCAAATACATGAAGAGATAGATCATGAACTTGGTAAAGACCCAGGGCTAATCAAAGACGGTGTTGAAGCTCACCTGCAAGAGTTATTGGCGGCCCAGATTGAACTAATTGGTCGAGGTAGCAAACTGGTCAGAAGAGAATATCAAACGGCGATTGGCCCGGTGGATATATTGGCCAAAGACCAAAATGGCCAAAGCGTCGCTATCGAGATTAAGCGTCGCGGTGAAATCGATGGGGTAGAGCAACTAACCAGATATCTAGAACTACTAAATCGCGATCCGGCGCTTTCACCGGTACGGGGTATCTTTGCCGCCCAAGAGATTAAGCCGCAAGCCAGAACTCTTGCCGAAGACCGTGGCATTGAATGCTTGATACTCGATTATGAAAAACTCAAAGAAGCCGGGGAAGATCCGGATTCACTATTCTGGTAAACCAGCTACCCGGATAAATTCCCGCACCGCAATAACTCTGGCGCTGGTTTTAGATTTGACATCGATTCCGGCAGCTGCAATGGCGCGATTGACTAGATTTTCAACCGCTCGCAAGGTGGTGCCGCGTGCTTCGGCAATTTGCTGATTGGAATAGCCCTTGGCAATCATGCGCAAAACATCCAGTTGAGTTTTTGAAACATTGACTAGCGGATGGTTAGGCTTTAGATCATCGCGGAATTCAAGACCGACGTTTTCTCTGAGTGCAGCCTCAATGGCATCCTTCAACAGATTAGGGTCAGCCAGTCGCTGCTTTAGTAAATAAGCTACGTTCTTGGGCATAGCCTTGCCGTCGACGCCGAAGATCCTAGGCTCTGGAACGTGGGTGAGAAAGACCAGCGCTATCTCCGGGTGCATCTTGTTGAGAGCCAAACCTAGGTCCAACCCGGATGGGCCCGAACCCAGGTCAATGTCCAGGACAACTATGTCAATGTCCTTATTTGCGGTTATTTTCCTAGCCTCGGCGGCGCTGGAGGCTAATTCAACCTCAAAGCCATCACTTTTGAGCTTGTCGGCAACCAATCCCTTGATGAAGGGCTCGTCCTCCACCACCAGTACTGTCCTCTTATACATGCTGCCTAACTCCCTGAAATGATCCACCTATTACATTCTTACCAAGACTTTTCATCCCCCAAGGCATATGTTCGTCTTTCTGAACCCTCAAGTTAGTCAAGTAGATTAGTAGCAGGTAATTAACCATCGGAGTCAAAGATGTCCCTAGAGAATAGAAAAGTTTGGCGCGGCTTTGCTAGCGATAACTATGCCGGCGTGCACCCGAAGCTATTTGAACTTATGCAGCAGGTCAACGACGGCCACGAGGTGGCCTACGGTGATGACACCGTCACTGCAGAGCTAAGCGTTATTTTCAAGCAAACCTTCGGCGATCAGGCCGAAGTTTTCCCAGTGTTTAACGGCACCGGTTCAAACGTTATTGCTCTCTCATCGGTGATTAGGCGCTGGGAAGCGGTTATCTGTGCTGAGACCGCTCACATCAATGCCGATGAGGGTGGCGCACCGGAGAAGATGGCTGGCATCAAGCTTTGGACCATTCCAACCACCGACGGCAAGCTAACCCCGGAACTTATTAAGCCCTACCTTTTTGACATCGGCAGTGTGCATCGCGCACAGATTTCAGTAATCAGCATCACCCAAACCACTGAGCTGGGAACTGTCTATACCGCAGCTGAGATCAAGGCACTAGCCGATTTTGCTCACCAGAATAATTTGTATCTGCACGTTGATGGCGCAAGGCTCTCCAATGCTGCTGCCGCTCTAGATCTGCCTTTCAGAGCTTTCACCACCGATGTTGGAGTTGACCTAGTTAGCTTTGGTGGCACCAAGATTGGTGCACTGGCCGCTGAAGCGGTGGTTGTGCTAAATAACAAATTACTTTCCGAAAGCATTCCTTTCCTTCGGAAGACCTCAATGCAATTACCTAGCAAGATGCGCTTTGTTAGCGCTCAATTGATTGCACTTCTAAAAGACGATTTGGCAATCAATAACGCTAAACATGCCAATGCCATGGCAAAGCGTCTAGATGAAGGGGTTAGAGAATTAGCTGCTTCCTCAAACGGTAGGGTTAGTGTTCCTAACCCAACCCAGGCAAACGCGGTTTTCCCTATTTTGCCTTTTGATCTGATTGAGAAATTACAGCAGCAGTATCGCTTTTATGTCTGGGATTACCGCACCGGTCAGGTGCGCTGGATGTGTGCTTGGGATACTAGGGAAGAAGATGTCGAAGGGCTGCTTGCTGCCCTGCGTTTGGCGTTAAACTAGTAGCATGCAACCAAACAAAATCGCCGTTACTGCCGCGCCTATCGCACCGGTACTAGCCGAACGCTGGAGCCCAAGATCTTTTGATCGCGAATATCTGCTAACCCAAGATCAAGCTCTTTCAATCCTTGAGGCAGGACGCTGGGCACCATCGGCTAATAACCTGCAACCGTGGCGCTTTGCCTACATCAGCCGCGACGATAAGTTGCACGATGAGATTTGTAAGCGCGGCCTTACCGGCTTCAACCAGGCTTGGGCACCTGATGCCTCAGCACTAATCGCCGTTTCGGTTCTAAAGAAAACCGCCGATGGCAAAGAGTTACCTAAGGCCATGTATGACGCAGGTTTAGCTGCTTCACTTATGGTGGTCCAGGCTCAGGAACTCGGTTTACACACCCACCACCTAGCCGGTATCGTCCGCGAGGAGATTCAGCAGATTCTGAATCTGGATGAGAATCTAGAATTGCTGGTTCTTATTGCCGTAGGCAAAATTGCGCCTGCCGAGCAGCTTGAAGGCCCTGCCTACGAGCGTGAAATTGCACCTAGGGTGCGCCTAGATCTAGATGAAATCATGATTTACGGTAAACCGTAAATGATTCTTCAGGCATCGCTTAGTGATCAGATAGCCGGTTGGTTCCCCTCGTTGGGGGCAGTGCTGTTCTACCTAGTTGTTTGGGGCTTGGTTTTTGCCGGTACCGGCTTATTCATCGGCGCTTTTATACCTTTTATTACCGGTGACTCGCTGGTCTTTGCCGCTGGACTTGTTGCCGCTAGCTCCGAAGTGAATATTTGGATCATGGCCACCGGCGTTGGTGTTGCTGCCTGGTTGGGCGATCAGGTCGGTTATACACTCGGTCGGCACTACGGCAGACCCTACTTAGATAAACGTAAGGGTAGTTGGATTAGAACCGGTATTGAAAAAAGCGAGAAGCTATTTCAGGCTTGGGGCTGGTGGGCAATTGTAATTGCTCGCTTTATCCCTTGGGCTCGAGTCTTCGTGCCAGCGATAGCTGGCATATCCAAAATGAACTACTACAAATTCTTTAGCGCTAATCTGGTCGGTGCAATTGCCTGGGGAACCGGACTAACCCTTGCCGGTTACTACTCGGCTTCTATACCTGCAGTGAAAAACGCATCCTACGCAATCGCTGGTTTCTTTATCGTTGCCAGCTTGATTGCCGGCATCAGGGTTTGGCTACGTAACCGTCGTGTCAAGTAGGTAGCTTGCTAGCTCCGGGGATTTCTCCCGAGCAATAAAATCAAGTTCCTGTGCACTCCACATATCAAAGTATTCGCTAAAAACATCACCATCGCGTTCTAGCCAACGACTCTTGCGAACCGATTCTTCTGCATCAAGCCAGACGCTGGTAAGTGCAACAGTTGCAGTGTAGTTATTTAGTGCCCCGCAACCTTCAATAATTAGCGGGGTACCACCAGAAAATTCGCGCCAAGAATCACGTTTAGCTAAATCCCAGTTGTACTCCTGCCAACTTGCTGAACCAGAACGAAGTAGTGGGGTTAGGATAACCCGCTGCAGATACTCAGCTCCTTGAGCTAAACCATCCCAACCGGGATAAAGATCATCCATGTGAATAATCCGCGGCAGGGAATCACCCTCACGGAATAGTAGGTTTTGTAATTTCTCGGCGAAGGTAGATTTACCAGAACCGGCCCTGCCGTCAATTAGGACAATTGGAGTATTTTGGCTTGCAGCTAAAACCTGATCAGCGATCTCGCTTAGTAGCTGATCGTAACTTAGATTACTTTTCAACTTTTAGCTGATTTTGTTTTGGAATGTATTTATAGATTGCATAGAAAATAGGGGCTGCAAAGAAACAGTTGATGGCAATCAGCCAGCCCGCAGTGGCGGGTGAGTTTTGATCAGTGCGAGCAAGAATGCTGTAGAACTGGTAGAAGAAGGCGAAGTAGCCAAGTGAGAGAACGTAGAGCCTCGATCTTCCTCTAAAAAGGCCAATGTTTCCGATGATGTAAGCCAAAAGCAGTAAGGCTACCGAAGGCCCTAGGTTCAGATAAAAAAGAATCATCATGCCAAGCCCACAAGCCATCACGGCATAGAGAGCTATTTTATTTACCACCAGCGAAATGCAGCTAACAATAAAAGCTGCCACCACCACATAGATACCCAAGCCGACAAAGTCGGTGAATTTGATGTTCATCCAACCCTCGCCACTGGGCGGCCGCACTTTGAAGCTCTCACCGCGGTTGAAGCCAAACCAGGCAACTAGCGCTAGAAGGCTAAGCCCCGCTGCATAACTAACCAGTAGCGGCAGTACCACCTGCCGAATTCTTACCTTAGGCGACATGCTCTAAGCCTAGGGTTTATATGCCCTCGATTAGCACATCTGGGTGCTTGTCGAAGCGATATCCATCGCCTCTGATGGTTCTAATGATGTCTTGGTATTTACCAAGCTTGGCTCGAAGCCTACGAACGTGAACATCAACAGTTCGACCGGCTATTTCATCACTTGGCTCCCAAAGGGCATCGACTAGTTCATCGCGCGATATGTTCTCAGCCGAGTTATCAACCAGATACTCAATTAGCGAAAACTCTTTTTCGGTGAGGCAGGCATTTACCCCGTCGATGAATATCTTTCTTCTGGCTAAATCGATTACCACACCTCTGGCAGCCTGGTCTTTCTCAGAAAGCTTGGCAAGCGCTCTGGGATCGGCTAGCGCTGCTCGAACGACATCGACGTTCTTTCCGCCGCAGCCGGGCTTAGCCAGCGCCACAGCGGCAAAAGACTCCGAGGCCAGCCCAGGGGCGATTTGATCAAGGGTAGAACGCAGTTGGGTTACTATCTCAGCCAAAGTCAGGCCGAGCCCTTTTGCGGTCTGCTCGTCGATACCGACGTATAGGGCGAAGCCTCTGGCTTCGGTGGTTTCTCTTACAAACGGGTTATTGGTGATGGTCATTTTAGATAGGTCCTTTATGTGATTATGCGATTTATGGGGGATTGAAGCGATTTGGCTTCGGGGTTAATGTGTCGAGCTAGAGGGTTTTAGTCTTAGCGGCACATTCGCATATGCATCACATGGCGCATCAGCATGGCTGAGTGCATGGCCTCAGTCATCGTTCTTGCTGGCGCAAAGTTAATCATGTCCTAAACTTTAGGTGATTGGCTAACTCTAGTCAAGTTGAAACCAGGGGTATTTCGCCAGTGATCAATATCATTTTCCGCATCGGGCTAGTTGGCTATATCGCCCTGCTGCTTTATGCATCACTCTGGCCGACCCCGGTTGACGGTGGTGGCTTTATCTGGTGGATCACCTCGGAGATTCTAAAATTCTGTCAAACTATCGACTGGCTCAATTGGCTTCGCTATAACCAGCTGGAAGCCATAGCCAACATGCTGCTCTATTTGCCGCTTGGGGTATTTATCGTCAAGTTTTTTCCAAAACTTCCGTTCTGGCTGGCAGTGATAACCCCGGTCTTGGTATCTGTAATAGCCGAGAGTATTCAGCGCTTTCTCTTGCCGGCGCGCTACTCAACTCTAGATGATGTGATCAACAACGCCATCGGCGGAGCACTCGGAGTGCTTATTGCAAGCGGCATTCGCCGATTGAGGAGACCGAAACGCTAGGTGCGTTTAGCATCACCGGCGGGGTCACACTTGGCGATCCGGTGATTAGCTCCTGGTTGTCATCGTTGATTGGTTCCACCATGTCAATCACCAGAGTCTTTTTCTCACCGGCTAGCAGGGTAACTTCAAATACCCAGATTGGCCTGTTTCGATCGGTGCCGATTGAAACAAACTCATCTTCACCGTTTACGGTAATGGTTTCAGATTCCGAGCCAACTGGACCGTAGATGGTAACCAGGTCACGGTTTGAACCCTTAGGTCTAGCCTCACCAAACTGGTCATCTAGTCGCAAATCAACGTAGGCCGGTAAGCCACTTTTCGGTGCTTTATTTTCAATTTCAACTGTGACCCGAGATTTTCTACCCTGATAACCGGTAAAGGTATCAACATTACAGATACCAAGCACATAGTCCAGCTTGACGAAGGTGTATGCATCAAGTTTGTTGCCGCCAGCATTATTTATGGTTACCAAAACATTTGGACCAAACTTTTGGCTGACCTCACCGCTTACTCGATAGTTAGAGAAAAGCTTTTGAATGTTTTTATCCTCAGCCCAGGCCATCATCCGATCGCCGGTTGTGTCTTCGGCAGCGGATTTTAGAAAGCCGCTAGCACTGACTTTGCCGGAGACCAGACGGCTAAACATTTCTTTGGCAAGTTCACCTACCACAGCGTCTTTGACCGCAACATTGGTGAACTTGGCGTAGATGTCTTTAGAAAGAAAATCAATTACGTTGCTAGGTTCAACGGTTACCCCGCGAACGGTTATTGGCCCGACCGCACCGGATAGCTCACTGACTACACCCTGGCCAACAAAGAGCACACCGTCAATTTTCTGACCGCGCTTTTGCTGCCAACCATCGGCCATCAGCCTTGCCGCATAAGGCGCGTGGGCAGAAGCGTTGATATCTCGCCAGTCGCCAAGATCTACTCCCCAGATATCTCTTAGCTCCTCCGGGTAGTTCTTGTAGTTGATGGCACCCATTTTTAGCAGAGTTTTATCAGAGCCATACTCGTCAAGTTTCACCTTGCCGTTTTTGGCAGTGAGAATTGCATAGGCTCCGGTGATGCCACCGGTGCCGCGAAGCTCAGAAAGGTTCTGAATAGCGACGAACCAGCGCTTGGTATCCGGTTGCTCCAGCACCACTGTGCCAACTTGAACAATCGGGGTAATCCTGGCACTGGCATTAGCTAGCGAGCTAACTATTTGCTTAGCCGAACCGATGCGCTGATCTAAACCAAAATGCAGTGACCCGGCATCCACTCCGGCTAAATCACGATTTAGTTTTTGCACTGCTTCATTCATCGCACTCATGCTCTCGCGCATCGATGAAACCAGCGTGCTATCACTAAGTGGCTTTTTACCGATACCGGCTTTGATCAGCTGATTAGCGATGTTGCTAACATCCTGAGCACCCTGCAAAACTAAACGTCCATCGGAGGCGACGATGCTGGCTGCTTTGATATCCGCTCCGATAACCGGCAAGTAACCAGCTAACTGCACCAGTGGATCTTTAGCTGATGAATCTGCCATTGCAATGGCATCGGCTGCTTTACCCAAGCCGGCACTGATTTGAGCAAGATCTTTAGTTGACGCAATTTTTTGTAATTGATTTACCTCATTGACTGTGCTCTGCAGGGAAACCACCATCAGGACAATCCGAATTATGAGATAAAGGATTGTTAAAACTAATGCCATCACTGCAATAGCGATGGCATTTCGTTTATTTTTTGCTAGTTGCAAATCCAACCTTTAGCGCAGTTTGAGCTTCGCTGAAGTCTTAGTTGCAGCGCCGTAAACAGCACCAGCTTCAAGTGATACAACAACTGTGTAGTCACCAGCGGTGTATGTGGTGCCGGTGAATGACTTGCTGAATTGGCCTGAACCATTTGTGGTTGCGGTAGTTGATTTAACTTCAGTGCCATCTTTTCTTAGCGAAAGAGTAACAGTCTGGCTTGCAACTGCTACTGAACCTGACTTAATGGTTCCTGAAGCAGAGAAGGTTGGGTTCTTCGAAGCAAAACCGCTTGTTGACGAAACCTTAGTTACGATGCTGGCTAGTCTTCCAACTACAACAGACTTGGTAAGAGTAACTGCATCGCCACCGGAGCAAGTGCTGTTGATCGAGTTTGTAGAAAGAGTGTAGGTGCCGGCAGTTCCTGGAGTAGCGATGCTGAATGCACCAGTCTTACCGTTTGCCTTGATGGTCTTAGCACCGGATGAGATTCCTTCGCCAACCCAGAAGACTGTTACAGAGCAACCAGCCTTGACACGAGAAACCTGAACGGTGATGTTATCTCCAGGAATGATGCGGCTGGCAGAGGATAGGCCAAGAACTGGAGCCTGACCTGCCGGGTAACCAAGAGCAGGGACAGCGGCCGAGGTTGCTAGAAGAGCAACTGCCGAAAGAGCTATAAGTTTTGTTTTCATGTTTCCTCGTGTAAATCCAATGGATTTTGTTAGTTTATAGCAGGAATCTGGGTATTTGGCAGGGATATACAGAAAGTTTATCTATTGTTACAGGGCTGTAAATTAGGGGTTTTAGCGAATATTTATTGCCCAGAAAGGCCCATTTTCGGCTAGTTTAGAAACCTAACCATTATTTAGGGGTAGCTTTTGAGGCTCAGTGAGTACCTGCTTGTCGTCCGCAAGCGATTTGTCCTATTTATAACCATATTTATAGCCGCCATCATGGCTGCTTTTGCGGTTACCTCACTAACCACCCCAACCTACGAATCCACCACCCGGCTGTTCGTATCCACCAGCAGCAACGAGTCGGCAGCTGATCTTTTGACCGGTAACTCATTTACCCAGCAAAGAGTCAAATCCTACGCCGATATCGTCACCAGCCCAGCTGTTTTGGATTCAGTGGTTGCTGAGCTAAGCCTGCAGGATGAAGCCGATAAGCTTGCCGATCGCATCGCCACCAGCGTGCCGCTAAACACAGTAATACTTGAAATCACTGTTTCAGACCCTTCCCCATACAAGGCAGCTAGCATTGCGAACTCCGTAGCTAACTCTCTAGAGGCAGTGGTTACCAACCTTGAAACCGTTGATCCAACCTTGGCATCACCGGTCAAGCTAAGCGTTATTCAACCAGGTCAAGCAGCAAAGGCACCAGCTTCTCCTAGGCCACTACTAAATCTAGCCCTTGGTGCACTAATCGGTTTGGCGCTTGGTTTTGGAGCATCACTTCTGCGCGAAAGCCTAGACCTTCGAATCAGAAGTGTTGAAGATATTCCTGAAAAAGAAGAAGGCGATGTCAGCGTTCTAGGTGGAATTACCTTTGACCCAACCGCTGATTCAAACCCGCTTATTGTTCACACCAGTCCAAAGAGCACCAGAGCGGAAGCTTTTAGGCAACTGAGAACTAACATTCAATTCGTTGAAGTTGCTGAAGGTAGAAAATCAATCGTTGTTACCTCCTCCATTCCTTCGGAAGGTAAGTCATCAACGATTGCTAACCTAGCTATCGCTATGGCCGATACCGGTGCCAAAGTATTGCTAGTTGACTGTGACCTTCGTAAACCAAAGATGCACAAATATTTCTCAGTTGAAGGTGCAGTTGGTCTAACTAATCTCCTGATCGGTCAGGTGAAGCCCGCAGATGTTATTCAGCGCTGGGGCCGAAAGCACCTTGACCTTCTCCCGGCCGGTCAGGTTCCGCCTAACCCATCAGAGCTGCTCGGTAGCGATGCTATGAAGAAGTTCCTAGCTAAAGCTGAAAAAGACTACGACGTAGTCCTAATGGATTCAGCTCCACTACTACCGGTTACCGATGCAGCAATTCTGTCTAAAATTACCGGTGGTGTTGCAGTGGTAATCGCAGTTGGTAAGACCACTAAGCCACAGCTATCGGCAGCACTCGGTCACATCGATGCCATCGGTGGAAGAATCCTTGGCTTTGTGATGAACAAGATCCCAACCAAGGGTGTTGATGCCTACCGCTACCGCTACAGCTATAAGTACGGTTCGTACGGAGCATATGGAGCCTATGGCAAGTATGGCTACGGCAAATATGGAGCCTACGGCTCCTACACAGAGTCTTATGGCGAAGATGCCGATAAGACCGAGGCAAAACCAGCGACAAAGACGCCGCGTAAAACACCTAAAAAGGCCTAAACATGTCTAGCGCCAAGACGAACCTGAACGTCTTGTTTGTCTGCACGGGCAATATCTGTCGCTCACCCATGGCAGATCAAATCCTTGAACAACTAGCTAAAAAGCACAACCTGCCGCTAAGTGTTTCATCGGCCGGGGTAGCCGCCATGACTGGTGAGCCGATGACCAGAGAATCTGCTGAATCAATGGCACAGCGCGGTTATAAACCAGGCCCACACAAAGCTAGGGATCTAACTCCGCAACTTCTTAGCGCATCAGATTTAGTAATCACTATGACTTTGGATCACAGATCCGATATAGCCAGGATGCTACCTAAAGCCAGCAGATACTCCTTTACCTTGGATGAGTTTGCCAGGCTGGCATCATTTCTGATGAACGATCCGCAGTACTCGGAAGAGTTCAAGAAAAAGCCTAAAGAAACCAGAGCACAGTATTTAGCCAGGGCCATCAAAGAGACAACCCTGCTCAGAGGCATGGTCCCCACCGGCGAAGAACCCAGAGATGTCATCGACCCTTATGGCGAGAGCCTAGAGATTTATACCCAGGTTGCCGAGCAGATAGATGAAATGCTAAAAGTAGTAGTGGAGTTCTTCTCACGATGACTAAGCGACTAACGATGCGAAGCTACGCCAGGGGAGTCCTGGTGGTGGATACCATCCTGCTCCTAGTGGTGTCCTTGCTTACCTATCTAATCAACTACGGTTCATTCCAAAACGTTGACAATATCAACTCCGATGGTGTTTTAAGAGTTGAAATTTCTCCGCAATTCATCGGTTTAGGTTTATACCTTGGCTGGTTATTAATGTTGGTCATCTTCAAGACCAGAGACGTGAAAATAGTTGGCTCTGACTTTTCTGAATACCGCAGAGTATTTAATGCCTCTCTAACAGTTTTAGGAATCCTTGCCTTCCTGGCATTGTTTTTCAAGGTAGACGTATCGAGAGTATATGTAACAGAGGTAATTGCTATTGGTCTTTCAGTGCTACTGGTTTCTAGAAGACTCGGTAGAACCTGGCTTAGAAAACAACGCCGACTTGGAAACATGCGAAGACGCATGGCTGTCTATGGACCTAAGTCTGAACTTGATCTGGTTCTGAAAAAGTATGAATCAAAACCAGATGCCGAGTTTGAACCCGTACTAACTATCGAGGACAGTAAAGACCTAGTTCTCAAGTATGTTGATGGTTCTAAAACCAGGGCAGTGTCTTTAGAAGAACTCCCCGAAGTTCTGAGCCAAGACGGAATTGAGATTCTTAAAGTTGTCGGTACTGGGCCAAGCGCAGCCCAAATGCATAAGAAGCTCTACTGGGCACTAGATGGCTGGGATATCAGTTTTGTGGTTTCACCTGCAATTACTGGCGTATCTAGCAGCAAACTAACCACCAGGGTTATCTCTGGTTCGCCGTTGATTGAGATTACCTCAACCAAGTTCACTGGCCCGCAGTATGTCATGAAAACTGCCATGGATCTGAGCCTTGGGCTAATCGCTTTCCTCGTTTCACTACCAATCATTCTGATTGCGGCACTGTTTGTGAAACTCGAAGACAAAGGCCCCGCCTTTTTCACCCAGACCAGGGTAGGCCTAAACGGTAAGCAATTCACTATATATAAGCTCCGCAGCATGAAAGTTGGAGCAGAGCTCCAACATGCTGAGCTGCAGGCCAGCAAGGAATCTGTAAACAGCAACATGTTCAAAGACCCTAGAGACCCTAGGGTTACTAAAGTCGGAAGAATCATCCGGAAGTACTCGATAGACGAGCTACCACAGTTTCTAAACGTCCTAAAAGGAGACATGAGCTTAGTTGGACCTAGACCACCACTACTTAGTGAAGTCGAACAGTGGAAACAACATGAAGTTAGAAG
>CAYMYB010000014.1:0-25845 GCA_964394575.1 uncultured Rhodoluna sp.
GGGGATTTGAACCCCTGACCCCCTGCATGCCATGCAGGTGCGCTACCAGCTGCGCCATAGGCCCTTGTGTATCTAATAGATTACTACAGTTTGACTACCGGGGCATCCTTCCAAAGACGCTCTATGTCATAGAACATGCGCTCCTGCTCGTGCATAACGTGAACAATTAGATCCCCGTAATCCATCAAAATCCAGCGGCCTAGTTCTTTACCCTCTTTGCGAATTAGCTTGAATCTCTGTTCGTGCATTTTCTCTTCAATGGCATCGGCAATTGATGCTACCTGACGCTCGTTTCTTCCAGATACAAACAGAAATACATCGGTTAGGACAAAGGGTTTTGACACATCCAGCGCCACTATGTTTTCCCCGAGTTTCTCTTCAGCTGCCAGATTGGCAACTTTGGTCATAGCCAAGGCGTTATCGGATGCAGTCAATCGTTCTCTTTCTTAGAATCCACCGAGGAAAAAGGCAACGCCGACACCGGCACCAATTAATACTGCTGCCAAGCAAATAAGACCAAAGATCAAATACGGGTTTAACCCTCGGTGCGCTCCACCAGGCATTACCGGTTGGCTGGTTGTCTTGGCAATGACGCCAGAAACTCGTATTGGTGGAATACCCGGTATGTAGTTTGCCTTGGCGTCTTTATCGAGATCGTTATCAGCATCATCGGAGACCATAACCGGATCAATCTCACCGGTCTGCGGAACAAGATTTGTCACATCGATACTTCCAGTGACAACAATCTCACCAGCATCCGAGATCACAGAACCGCCGGCAGTTATGTCGGTAGGGGGCTCAATAACAATGTTGGTGGTGGTGAGTTCTCCGGTCAAGGCGCTGGAAACTCTAAAAATGGGGTTCCCCTCTTCATCAAGCTCAACCTCTTTGACTATCTGCTCAGCTTCTTCATTGGTTTGCTCAACACTCGCATTAGCTTGCTCGGCTTGCTGTCTTGCAATAGCCTCGGCTTGCTCGCGCATGGCTTTTCTAGTCAACGGTTGGTAATTGCTATCAGACATGGTTTCCGTAAAGCTCATTTTTAGCGATGTATTGAACCACGCCATCTGGAACTAAATACCAGACCGGGTAACCTGCTCTAACTCTGGCTCTAACATCGGTGGAAGATATTGCCAGTGCTGGAATCTCAAGCGAAGAAATAGACCCTTCGGGGCTTTCTGGAATAGTTAGTTTATGGCCTGGTCGGCTCACAGCCACAAAGTGGGCAAGCGACCAAAGTTTCTCAACTTCTTTCCAAGTCAAAATCTGCGCAATCGCATCAGCGCCAGAAATAAATATCAGCTCGGCACCCGGGTAAAGTTCCTGCATTTCGGTAAGGGTGTCAACGGTATAGGTATCTCCCCCGCGATCAATGTCAATTCGGCTTACCTTAAACCTCGGATTTGATGCAGTTGCAATAACAGTCATCAAATAGCGATGTTCAGCTGGAGTGACATTATCTTTTTGATACGGAGATCCGGTAGGTACGAAAACAACTTCATCTAGTTTGAAGGCGCTGGCAACTTCACTGGCCGCCACCAAGTGACCGTTGTGAATAGGGTCAAAGGTGCCACCCATGACTCCGATTCTTAAATTTGCGGTCAAAGGCTAAATCCTTAGTGCGAAGCCTTAGAGTCTTTATCCTTGTGCTCGTGGCGATTGGCCACGTCACGGTAAGACCAGGTTATTGCTGCTAGTAACAGGAATACCCCGAAGGCAATTGCGCCAAAAAGTGGGGCTGGGATAGGCAATTCAACATGGCCAGGCTCAGTTACGCTAGTCAGCGCTGCAAGAATTCTCAATGGATACTCCTAATTACTCTTCTTACTCAAATCTACCCTAGCCAAAGGCTTTTAAGCCCTGGACTGTCCAGAACCACGGACCAACCACTTGGTGCTAGTCAATTCGGTTAAGCCCATCGGTCCTCTGGCATGTAGTTTCTGGGTGGAAATGCCGACCTCGGCACCAAAGCCGAACTCAAAGCCATCAGTGAATCTGGTTGACGCATTGACCATAACAACGGCCGAATCAACTTCCGCCAAAAACCGTTCGGCGTTAGCTTGATTCTCAGTAATGATTGATTCGGTGTGTGCTGAAGAGTATTTCTGAATATGAGCCAGCGCATCGTCAAGATCACTAACTATCTTTACCGAGAGATCAAGTGAGAGATACTCGGTTGACCAGTCCGACTCGGTTGCGGCAACAGCTTTAGGATAGAGTTTCTGCACCTGTGCATCACCGTGGATAACCACACCGGCTTCAGTTAGCCCATCCAGAACTGGAATCAGTAATCGTTCAACCGCATCTTGATGGATAAGCAGAGTTTCCAAAGCATTACAGACACTTGGTCTTTGAGTTTTTGAATTCTTTACCAGTTCGACTGCGTAGTCGAGCTTTGCCGTGGCATCAAGGAAGATGTGCACTATGCCATCACCGGTTTCAATTACCGGAACCTTGGAACTTTCAACTACGGTACGAATCAATTCCGCTGATCCTCTAGGAATTAGCACATCGATAAGTCCACGGGCTTCCATCATCGCTGTGGCACCTTCACGTCCATACTCATCGACGGTCTGCACCGCTTCGGTGGGTAGGCCATTTTGACTTAGCGCTTCCTGAATTAAAGCAACCAGTACTCTGTTGGTATTCTCAGCGGCTGAGCCACCACGCAGAACAATTGCATTACCGGTCTTTATGGCCATAGCGGCAATATCAACCGTAACGTTTGGCCTGGCTTCGTATATTGCACCGATTAGACCAAAGGGAACTCTGACCTGCTTCAGATTCAAACCATTTGGCCGATGAATATCCTGAACAATCTCACCGATTGGATCAGCAATAGCGATCAATTCAGCTAGCTGCACGCGCAGTGATTCAACTCTTGCCTCGTTTAGGGTTAGCCGGTCAAGCAAGCCTGCTGGGAGGTCTTGGTTTGCCGCAACATCTTTTTGGTTAGCAAAAAGAATTTCCTGACAGTTGGTTTCCAAAAGTTGGGAGAGGCTTTTCAGAGCTTCGTTTCTTAGCTCAGTGCTTGCCAAAGCCAGCTCTTTGCTGGCAAGTTTGGCTGAGCGCATAAGATCAAGTGCTGACATGGCTAGTCCTGTTTAGCCCTAAACCAGGTTCCTACCCGTTCGCCGGATAGCACAGCAGAAACATTGTCGATCGAAGTTAGCAGCACGGTAATGCCTTCATCGGTTGCAGTTCTAGCGGCCTGCAGCTTGGTTACCGCTCCTCCAGTGCCAACTGTTGAAGAACTGCTACCGATCTTGATGCTGGATAAATCATCGAGAGGTTCAACCCACTCGATTTTGTTGGCACCTTCATCAAGTGGTGGACGATCATATAGCGCATCAACATCACTGAGCAGAATAAGCGCATCGGCATCAACCAGGATGGCTACCAGGGCTGCTAAACGATCATTATCGCCAAAGCGAATTTCCGCGGTCGCTACAGTGTCGTTTTCGTTGACTATCGGCAGCACGCCGAGTTCAAAGAGCTTCCCGAGAGCTTCTCGAGCGTTGGCAGAGCTCTCTTCATTCTCTAAATCATTTGCTGAAAGTAGCACTTGCCCGGCAAGTAATTGGAATTTATCAAGTTCTACCTGATATCTAAGCATCAGTCGGCTTTGGCCAACCGCCGCCAAGGCTTGACTGGTGGCGAGATCTTCCGGCTTGGCATTTAGTTTCAATAACGGTAAACCGGTAGCAATCGCACCGGAGGTAACCAGCACAATTTCCTGGCCAGCTGCCATGTTTTTAGCTATGGCTTCGACCAGTTTGCCGAGATTAGCCTGATTGGTTCCAGTTATTGAAGAAGAGCCAACTTTGACAACAATTCTCTTGGCTTTTGGAATATCCCGGTGATCGGAAAGACTCACTTGTCCTCCTCGTCTTCGATGATTGTTGGATTTCCTTCCTTTTCCATTTCAGCACGAAGTGCTGCTCTGGCATCCATCATCTCTTTGTATTCGCGTCGACGCTCGATGTTTGTTCTTCGATCATTGGTATCTAATCTGGCATCGTAACCGCGAGGTCCAGCGATGAGCTCTCCGGCCGAAGCGATAGTTGGCTCCCAGTCGAAGACCACACCGTCGCCTTCACCGATTACCACGGTGGAACCGGCAACCGCTCCTGCTTTCAATAGTGCTTCTTCAACACCAAGTTTGGCTAGTCGATCGCCTAAATAACCCACTGCCTCTTCGTTGGAGAACATGGTTTGTGCTACCCAGCGTTCCGGTTTTGCACCGAGCACTCTAAATATCTCTTCGCCATCAAACTGTTCTTTGGTGACCGTAAACTTCGAGTCTTCTTTTCGAACGTTCATCAGTTGGATTCTTGGTCTTATCGGGATGGCCGCCTTGGTGGCTCGATCCTGGTTGACTAACTCGGCTAGGGCAAAATTCAACTCACGCAAGCCTTCATGGCTAACCGCAGAAATCAGGAACACTTTATAGCCGCGAGCTTCAAGATCACCTTTGACAAATTCAGCTAACTCTCTAGCCTCTGGAACATCAATCTTGTTTAGCGCTATCAGCTGGGGTCTTTCAACTAGTGCTTTCTCACCTTGAGGAACCTCATACTTGGCTAGTTCTTTCAAAATTAAATCAAGATCGCTGATTGGATCGCGGTTTGGCTCAAGCGTTGCGCAGTCCAACACGTGCAGTAGTGCAGCGCATCTTTCCACGTGGCGTAAAAACTGTAGGCCTAGCCCTTTACCTTCGCTGGCCCCTTCAATCAGCCCCGGCACATCGGCAACCGTAAACTTAGTCTCCCCAGCCTGCACCACTCCAAGGTTTGGATGCAAGGTGGTGAAAGGGTAATCGGCGATCTTTGGTTTGGCCGAAGAAATAGCCGCGATCAATGAAGACTTACCTGCCGACGGATAGCCAACCAGAGCAACATCGGCAACCGATTTCAGTTCGAGGATAACCTCGCCCTTCCAACCAGGCACGCCTAAAAGTGCAAAGCCCGGCGCTTTACGCTTACTTGAAGCCAAAGCAGCATTACCCAATCCGCCTTGACCACCTTCGGCAACGACAAGTTCCATGCCAGCTTCATCAAGATCGGCAATAAATTTGCCGCGTTTATCTTTGACAACCGTGCCAACTGGAACTGGAAGTACTACATCTTTACCTTTAGCCCCGTTACGAAAATCTCCGGCGCCATCGCCACCATCGCCACCTGAGCGGTGCGGGTTGAAGTGATAATCCAAAAGAGTAGTGACATTCGGATCGGCCACTAGTGTGATTGAACCGCCATCGCCACCATCGGCGCCATCGGGGCCAGCCAGTGGTTTAAACTTTTCCCTTTTTACCGAAACACAACCGTCACCACCGTTTCCGGCGCGCAGCTGGAGAGTCACTTGGTCAACAAAACTAACCATGATTCTCCTTCGCTCAAAAGCCGAACAGGCGAGCAACATTTGCTCGCCTGCCGATAAATTTTTTAGCCTTAGGCTGCTTCAACCACGTTTACTACGCGGCGGCCACCCTTTTCGCTAAACTGAACAGCTCCTGCGGCGAGCGCAAACAGAGTGTCGTCTTTGCCACGGCCAACGTTGTTACCCGGGTGGAAGTGTGTGCCGCGCTGACGAACTAAAATCTCACCTGCGTTGACAACCTGACCTGAGTGACGCTTGACACCTAGACGCTGAGCATTGGAGTCGCGACCGTTTCTGGTTGAGGAAACACCTTTTTTGGATGCCATTTTGCTTTACTCCTTTAACCCTTACTTAATCTCTGTTACTTGAACACGGGTTAGATCTGCTCGGAAACCCTGACGCTTCTTATAACCGGTCTTGTTCTTGTATTTCTGAATCACAATCTTTGGACCACGAAGATTACCCAACACGGTTGCGGTTACCTTTACGTTAGATAGCGCTGCTGCCTCGTGAGTGACCTTGTCACCGTCAACTAGCAACAAAGCTGGAAGTTCGATCTTTTCGCCAGCGTTAGCCTTAATACGGTCAAGCGTGACGATGGTGCCAACTGACACCTTCTCTTGGCGGCCTCCGGCCTTTACTACTGCGTAAACCACAGTTATACCCTTTGTTCGTAAATTCTTGGATTTGATCCCGCTAAAGGCGGGCAACAAGTTCCTATCTTAGCCTTTTAGGGCTTTGAATATCAAACCTTTTGCCCCTAGTTTTCTGTACTTTCCGACTGCCCAGGGGTTATTTCCCCGCCAGAGCTAACCCGTCTAGACTTTGGTCTTTTCGGGGTTGAATCCGCCTTTGGCAGTGCCTCTAGGACACTATCTAAGGTCTTTTCTGGGGCTACCTTGCTGCTGGCGGCAATCTTGGACATTAGATCCTTGGCCTCGGCTGCCTTCTCGGCAGTTACCACCTTGGCAGGTTCAACCTTTACCTTGGCTGGCTTCTCCTCGGTCTTTTCATCCTGACTCTTGGCCGATTTACCCTTGTTCTTGCCAGTTTTTTGCTTTGCTGGCCGGTCATCGTCTGAGATGTGCTTATTCTTCAGCACCGGGTGGTGATGGACGATAAGTCCGCGACCGGCACAAACCTCACATGGTTCGCTAAATGCCTCAAGTAGGCCAATGCCTATCTTTTTACGAGTCATCTGCACTAAGCCGAGCGAGGTCACTTCTGCTACCTGATGCTTAGTTCGATCCCTAGAAAGACACTCGA
This sequence comes from uncultured Rhodoluna sp., assembly GCA_964394575.1. Lineage (GTDB taxonomy): Bacteria > Actinomycetota > Actinomycetes > Actinomycetales > Microbacteriaceae > Rhodoluna. The sequence goes on from CAYMYB010000014.1 coordinate 6,646, forward strand.
TTAGCCTTCTCAGCACCAACTCGCGGTTGGACTCCAAGACCATATCGATAAAGTCGACCACGATGATTCCACCGATATCGCGAAGTCTAAGTTGGCGCACGATCTCTTCGGCAGCCTCCAGGTTGTTCTTAGTAACGGTTTCCTCAAGGTTTCCACCGGAACCAATGAACTTACCGGTGTTCACATCCACCACGGTCATAGCTTCAGTGCGGTCGATTACCAGCGAACCACCGGAAGGTAGGTAGACCTTTCGATCGAGCGCTTTAATAATCTGCTCGTTGATGCGGAAGTGATCAAAGGCATCATTAGAGCCTTCGAACCGTTCCACTCGCTCTAACAGATCAGGTGCAACATCTTTTAGATAGCCTTCGATGGTTCTAAAAGGAACATCGCCATCGATAATCATCTTCTGGAAATCTTCATTGAAGACATCGCGAACAATTTTGATTAGCAGATCTGGTTCAGAAGAAAGTAGTGACGGTGGATTAGAAATTTCTGCCTTACGGCTAATCTCCTCCCACTGAATCTGCAATCTCTGAACATCTTCAGCTAATTGCTCTTCGGTAGCGCCTTCTGCTGCAGTTCTAACAATTACGCCGGCTTCGGCTGGAAGAATTTCTTTGAGAATTTTCTTTAGTCTTACTCGCTCCGATTCCGGAAGCTTTCTAGAAATACCATTTACCGATCCATTTGGAACATAAACCAGATATCTTCCTGGCAAAGAAATCTGTGAAGTTAACCGAGCACCTTTTTGACCAACTGGGTCCTTGGTTACCTGAACCAAGACCTTATCGCCGGATTTCAGCGCAAGCTCAATCTTTCTCGGCTGATTGCCTACCTCGGCCAATTCCCAGTCAACTTCACCTGAATACAAAACGGCATTTCTACCGCGACCAATATCAACGAAGGCAGCCTCCATGGAGGGCAAAACGTTTTGCACTTTACCTAGGTAAACATTTCCAATAAGCGAACTGTCCTGCGCCTTGGCAACATAGTGCTCGACCAAGATGTTATCTTCCAAAACGCCAATTTGAATCTTGTCGTCTTTGCTTCTAACCACCATGATGCGATCGACCGCTTCACGGCGAGCTAAGAACTCGCTTTCAGTAATACGTGAGGACCGTCTTCCAGAGTCGCGTCCCTCACGACGGCGTTGCTTTTTTGCCTCTAATCTGGTCGAGCCTTTAACCCTGGCTGGTTCGTTAGAAACCGGTTTAGGTTCTCTCGGGGTTCTAACTTTCACCACCACATTCGGTGGCAGCTCCCCCTCAACAACTTCACCTGGGCGGCGTCTCGAGCGCACCCGACGATGTGTTCCATCTGGCTCGGCCGGCTGAGCAGCTTGGCGCTTACCGCGTTTCGGTTCAACCGCTGGGGTAGGTAGATCTGGAGCCTTAAATATCAGCGAGATACCGACCGGAGCCTTTTCAGCGGCAGTAGTTTCTTCAGCTTTAGGCTCGGCGACCTTTTTGGTGCGCTTGGCCGGTTCTTTAGCTTCAGCTTTTGGCTTGGTAGTTTTTTTCGGCTTAGGTTTTTCAACCTGCTCTTGAACAAGCTCAGGCTGTTCCGTTTCTTTCTTTTTCACCATTTCTGGTGCTCCATGTCCGGTTTCTAACCCGGTCCACACCCCATCGTAAAAACCTATAAATCTGGTTACCGCTTCGGGTAACGAAAACCTTTTTCATAGTGTTGAAAGTAAAGATCCAGATTTTCTCGAACCTGCCCGATGGGCCTTACGGTTGAGAAGCTAACAACTTCCAACAAAACCTTTGTTTATCTCGGTGTGGCGAGATGCACTACCTAAAGTATGGCACTTTAACCCCGAAAAGTCAGTAGCATTTAGGCCATACTTAAGGGTATGAGTGAAGTAAAAATGGCTGAAAAAGGCCTAATCGCGCCTAAATCACTGGCAATCACCATGATTATCTTCGGAATCATCGGTTGGATCGGTGCTTTTGCTCTGACTTTGGAACGCTTTCACGTGGCTGAAAATCCAGGCGATTCGCTAAGTTGCGATATCAATGTTTTTATTTCATGCAAGTCGGTAATGCTTACCTGGCAAGCTAAGCTGCTAGGTTTTCCCAACTCTCTGATCGGTATTGCCGCATTCATGGCGCCAATTATTCTTGGCTTCGCGATTTTAGCTGGAGCTAGATTTGCCAAGTGGTTCTGGCGTTTGTTCTGGCTTGGAACTCTATTCGGTTTTGGTTTCGTGATCTGGCTTTTCTCCCAGAGCCTTTTGGTGATAAACGTCCTCTGCCCATACTGCATGGTTGCATGGACTGGCATGATCCCAGTGTTCTGGGTGGTTACGCTGTTTGCCTTCAGGGAAGATATTTTGCCGATGCCGGTAAGAACCGCACCGTTTTGGGATGGCGCTTATCGGCTAGCTTGGCTTTGGATTTTGGCGACCTATCTGATTATCATCGCCGCGATTATCATCCGTTTCTGGTCGCGTTGGCCAGCGATGCTGCAGCAGTTTGGTTTTTAAAACCAGAGCGATAACTCGCGTTTGGCTGATTCAACTGAATCCGAGCCGTGGACAAGATTTTGCTGAACCTTTAAGCCCCAGTCGCGGCCTAGATCACCGCGGATAGTTCCTGGAAGTGCGAGTGTTGGATCAGTAGCTCCGGCCAGCACTCTGAAGCCCTCAATAACCCGATTACCTTCAACTTTCATCGCAACCACATCACCGGAAAGCATGAACTCGACTAGTGGCTCGTAGAAAGGCTTACCCTCATGCTCGGCGTAGTGTTGCGCCAGTAATTCTCTGGATGGAGTAAGTTTTTTGATTTCAAGAATTACGTAGCCTTTAGTTTCAATTCGACGAATAATCTCACCAATTAGGTTGCGCTTCACGCCATCTGGCTTGATTAGCACCAAGGTTTGCTCAGTCATTACTTATCCTTTGTTTCAACAGATATTTCAAAGGTATCAACATTTGCTTTAGCTTTACGAGCCAAATCGATCGTCGCTCCCGCAATCATGGCCCAGCCGAACAGACCAACAAAAATTATGGCAATCAGTAACATCCATGGGATAAAGAAGGAGACCACTAGAAGCAGAATCTGCAGTGCCCAGGCGAAGATGTAACTGCCTCGGCGACCCAGATAGCCCGGGGTCATAATCAAAACTACCGAGAAGGCCAAACCAAATCCCCAGACCAGCTGCGGTTCAGCGATCTTGAGTCCAAAAGCTACCAGAGTTCCAAAGAAAACCACGAAAGCCTCAAAAGCCAGAATCATGGAACCTAGCTGTCGTTTGACAGATTTTTGTGCCATTAGATTTCCTCCAGTTGCCGAAGCTTCAAAGCATCGCCGATTAGGGTAATTGACCCGCTCACTACAACGATACCGCCGGGTGAAAGAATCTTTTTTGCCTGATTTATAGCGGCGAGGGCACCTTCTGCCTGCAAGACGCGCTCTTTACCAAAAATCTCTTCAGCCAGTGGTACTAATTCATCAACAGCGGTAGCTCGGGTGCTGGAGCTACGGGTGAGGATGATTTTTTCGAAGACTGGTTCCAGTGCGAGAAGCACTCCCCGAGCATCCTTGTCACCGAGGATACTGATAACTCCGATGGCTTTAGGTGAACCAAATGAATTGACCAAAGCATCAGCGAGCGATCTTGCTCCGTGCGGGTTATGCGCAGCATCGAGCAGGATGGTTGGATTTTTGGCAATCACCTGCAAACGACCTGGTGAGCTGACATCGGCGAGTGCGGCTCGAAGGATTCCATCCGGCAGAGCCGTTTCAGCTGAGCCCATGAATTGTTCAACGGCAGCTATGGCCACAGCTGCATTCTCGGCTTGGTATTTTCCGTGCAGCGGAATAAATAGGTCTTGATACTCACCGGCAAGGGATTTCAGGCTAAAAGTAATTCCACTGGCATCTTCAGTTAGCGAAGTGATTTTGAATTTATCGCCGTAACTATCAACAACTTGTCCGACCGAGGCAGCCTTCTCTTGCAGCACAGTTAGAGCTTGTTCTTTCTGGGCAGAGGAAACAATTGCTGAAATCGGCTTAATAATTCCAGACTTGGTTTTTGCAATTTCGGCAATACTTTCACCGAGACGTTCCATGTGATCTAAATCAATTGGGGTAAACACCGCAACATCACCGTCGGCCACATTGGTGGAATCCCATTCCCCACCCATGCCAACTTCTAAAACTAAGACGTGCACCTGCTCATCGGCAAAGCAGGCAAAACCCAATACAGCTAGCGCTTCAAAGAAAGTTAGCCTTGACTCACCCTGGCCGATTAGTTCCTGATCAACTATTTCAAGCAGTGGTTCGATGTCTTTAAATACCGAATACATTCTCTGGATGTCAATCGGCTCACCATCGATTGCAATCCGCTCATTCAGTTCGATAAGGTGCGGTGAGGTGAATCTTCCGGTGCGAAGACCAAATTCTCGCAAAATACGTTCGATAATTCTGGTCGTCGTGGTCTTTCCGTTTGTGCCGGTGACATGAACGATTTTGTAAGAGGATTGTGGATCGCCTAAAAGTTCTACTGCTCTTCTGGTTGGTTCAAGCCTAGGTCGCAGCTTATGCTCTGGAACCCTGGCCATCAGCGATGCCTCGATTTCTCGAACCATCTCTAATTCGGTCAGTCCGCTCAAAGCTTTTTCACCACTATGCCAATAGGCAATTCATCCCCAACAGTTACCCCTTCACCAGCAACATCGCCGATCTGGCAATTTAGCTCCAGTGTCAGAGTTTCCGATTTGACCAGCTCTTGGTGGCTGTAGACAGCATCCAAAACAGCTTGCTGGGAGGTAAGCAACAAACTAATCCGATCACTAACATCAAGATCGGCATCTTTTCTGGCCTGCTGGACAGCCCGAATCACATCTCTGGCAATACCTTCGGCTTCAAGTTCGTCAGTGACTGTGGAATCAAGCAAAACAAAGCCGCCGCCAGGCAGGATTCCGATTAGGTTCGAACTCTGTTCCGAATTAGTCAAATCCGCAACCAAATCGATTTCGTATTCACCCTCGAGAAGTTCGACCCCGCCACAAAGCACAGCCTCACCGTTTTGGCTCCAAGCACCTGATTTAGCTGCAGCAATTATATTCTGCACCTGCTTACCAACTCTTGGACCTAGGGCCCTAGAGTTCACCGTCAGCCGCTTGATAACACCAAACTCCGTTGTTGAATCAAGCGAGAGTTCGACTAGTTTCACTTCTTTCACGTTTAACTCATCAGCAATTATGGAAACAAATTCGGCAAGCTTTGCTGAACCGGTGGTTACCACAGTCAACTTCGACAGCGGCAAGCGCACCCGCAAACCTGAGCCCTTACGAAGTGATAATGCGACAGAGGAAACTGCGCGAACCTGATCCATTGCGGATACTAAATCGTCATCCCGAGTCAAGCCTTCGTGATCTGGCCAATCGGTTAGATGGACAGAGCGCATTCCGGTAAGCCCCCGGAAAATCTCTTCGCTGATTAGTGGAAGCAGTGGAGCGGCAACTCTCGTGCTGATTTCTAAAACGGAGAACAAAGTATCAAAAGCAGCCTTATCGCCATCCCAGAATCTAGCTCTAGACCTTCTGACATACCAGTTGGTTAGCACGTCAGCGAAATCACGAAGCCTTGCCGCAGCACCGAAAGTATCAAAAGCATTCAGATCTGCACCAACACCAGCGACCATTTCTCTCGTTTTTGCAACTAGGTAACGGTCAAGAACATCCTCGCTGGATAAATCAAACTTCGCCTCATAGTTTGATGCGTTCGCATAGAGAGTAAAGAAGTAATAGGTATTCCAAAGTGGAAGTAAGACTTGCCTGACGCCTTCACGGATACCCTGCTCGGTTACGCTCATGGTGCCACCGCGAAGAATCGGTGAAGAGAGTAAGAACCAGCGCATCGCATCTGAACCATCGCGGTCAAAAACTTCATTAACATCTGGATAGTTCCGCAGCGACTTGGACATTTTCTGTCCGTCGCTACCTAAAACAATTCCGTGCGAGATGGCTGTTTTGAAAGCGGGTCGATCAAATAGTGCGGTTGAGAGCACATGCAGGGTATAGAACCAGCCTCTGGTTTGACCTGAGTATTCAACAATGTAGTCACCTGGGCTATGGGTTTCAAACCAGTCGCTGTTTTCAAACGGGTAATGAACCTGGGCAAATGGCATGGAACCAGATTCGAACCAGCAGTCTAGAACTTCCGGAACCCTGACCATCATTGACTTACCAGTTGGATCGTCAGGGTTAGCTCTGGTTAGCTGGTCAATGGTTGGCCGATGGAAGTCAGTAACCCTAACCCCGAAATCGCGCTCTAACTCATCTAATGAACCGTAGACATCTAATCTCGGGTAGTTCGGGTCATTGGATTTCCAGACCGGAATCGGCGCACCCCAGAAACGATTGCGCGAGATAGCCCAATCTCTAACGTTCTCCAACCATTTCCCGAATGAACCATCTTTGGTGTGCTCTGGAACCCAATTGATTTGCTGATTCAGTTCCAACATACGGTTCTTGAGTTTGGTGGTTTCAACAAACCAAGAAGAAACGGCTTTATAGATCAGCGGGTTCTTACAGCGGTAGCAGTGCGGATACGGGTGGTCGTAACTTGCTTGCTTTAGTAAACGACCATTTTCTTTTAGTTTCTGCGTAATCGGCTTATTCGCTTCGAATACATGCATGCCAACAAAATCGGTAATCACCGATACGTATTCGCCTCGTTCGTTCACCGAAACATAAACCGGGATTCCTGCCGCTTCACAAAGTTTCTGGTCATCCTCACCGTAGGCCGGGGCTTGATGAACAATACCGGTACCTTCGTTATCGGCAACATAATCACCAACAATGACCTGCCAAGCATTCTTGACATCAAATTTGCTCTCATCGGCATAGTAATCAAAGAGTCTCTCGTATCTAATACCAGCTAGCTGACTTCCCTTGAGAGTTTCTTCAATAGCAGCTTCAGCGGCCTCGATTGTTTCAAATCCAAAATCTTTTAGGTGATTGTTAATCAGCGATTTTGCTAAAAGATACTTCCCGGACTCGGTTGCAACAATTGCGTATTCAATTTCTGGCCCAACCGCCAGTGCGAAATTTGTTGGCAGGGTCCAAGGAGTAGTCGTCCAAGCCAATATTTTGACTCCCGCATACTTGCCCTCCAGAATTGGGAAGGTGACAGTGACGGTTTGATCCTGTCGGTTTTGATAAACATCCTCATCCATGCGCAATTCATGGTTCGACAGAGGCGTCTCACATCGGTAGCAATATGCCAGAACTTTGAAACCTTCATAGATTAAACCTTTGTCGTACAACTGCTTGAAGGCCCAGAGCACGCTCTCGGTGTATGGCGCATCTAGAGTTTTGTAATCATTTTCAAAATCCACCCAGCGGGCCTGACGAGTTACATAGGCTTCCCACTCTTTGGTGTATTTCAAAACCGAACTACGGCAGTAATCGTTGAATTTATCGATACCGTATTTTTCGATCTCAGGTCGGCCGGAAATCTTTAGCTGACGCTCTGCCTCCACCTCAGCCGGTAGGCCATGGGTATCCCAGCCGAAGCGTCTTTCCACCCGAAAGCCCTGCATGGTCTTAAACCTTGGAACCGTGTCCTTGGCATAACCGGTAAGCAAATGTCCGTAGTGCGGTAACCCGTTGGCGAAAGGCGGGCCGTCATAAAAAACGAACTCCTCTGCCCCTTCGTCCTTACGTTGATCTATTGAGGCTTGAAAAGTCCTGTCCTTAGCCCAGAAATCAAGGATTGCCTGTTCAATGGCCGGAAAAGACGGGCTAGCCGGAATGCCAAACGAAGCTCCGTCGTTCTTGGGATACATGTATTGGCTCCAGCTATTAGGTAATAAAGATACTTAGTCAATGTTAATCTTAAACAACGTTAAAGTTTTTGGAGACCACCCTTGCCGAGCCCTAATTTCAAAGCAACCGCGACCACCCCTGACAAGGTAGGCGTTGAAGGCCTAGAGGAAAAGTGGTCAGTTCGGTGGACCGAGCAGGGCACCTACCGTTTCCGTCGGGACAGCCAGGCCGAGATCTATTCAATTGACACGCCGCCGCCGACTGTTTCCGGATCACTGCACGTTGGTCACGTCTTTAGCTATACCCACACCGACGTGGTTGCCCGTTACAAAAGAATGCAGGGCAAAGAGGTTTACTACCCGATGGGCTGGGATGATAATGGTTTGCCAACTGAGCGCCGTGTGCAGAACTACTTTGGGGTTCGCTGCGATCCAAGTCTTCCCTATGTCCCTAATTTCACACCGCCCTATGAGGGTGGCGATAACAAATCCTCTAAGGCAGCCGACCAGGTGCCTATTTCTAGACGAAACTTTATTGAACTTTGCGAGAAGCTAACTGCTGAGGACGAACTGCAGTTTGAAGCGCTGTGGCGCCAACTGGGGCTTTCAGTTGACTGGGATCAGACCTACCAAACCATCAGCAAGTCTGCACAAAAGGTTTCACAGCAGGCATTTTTGAATAACCTTTCCCGAGGCGAGGCTTACCAATCGATGGCACCAACACTGTGGGATGTTACCTTCCGCACTGCTGTTGCCCAAGCAGAACTTGAAGACCGTGAGCAGCCTGGCGCTTATCACCGAATCGGATTCAACGGGCCTAATGGAAAAGTTTTCATCGAAACCACAAGACCTGAACTTATTCCCGCCTGTGTCGCTCTGGTTGCTCATCCAGATGATGAGAGATACCAGCCGCTTTTTGGTAAGACTGTTCGAACCCCACTATTTGACGTTGAGGTACCGGTTGTTTCGCATCGTTTAGCACAAATTGATAAAGGTAGCGGAATCGCCATGATTTGTACTTTCGGCGATGTGACCGATGTGATTTGGTGGCGTGAATTAGATCTTCCAAACCGGGCCATTATCGGTTTTGACGGTCGAATCCAAGAAAATGCACCAGAAGGAATTAGCTCAGAGCAAGGACTGAAATATTTCGCTGAGTTAGCCGGCAAAACTGTTTTTTCAGCGAAAACAAGAATTGTCGAACTGCTGCAGGAATCAGGTGACATGGTCGGTGAAGCCAAACCGATCACACACCCGGTCAAGTTTTTTGAAAAAGGCGATAAACCGCTAGAGATTGTTTCAACTCGGCAATGGTACATCCGTAACGGTGGCCGTGATATCGAGCTGCGTGAGCGCTTGCTAGAACTGGGCAAAGAACTCAAGTTTCACCCAGATTTCATGCGAGTTAGATACGAAAACTGGGTTAATGGCCTTACTGGAGATTGGCTTATTTCAAGACAGCGCTTCTTCGGTGTTCCAATCCCGGTCTGGTATCAACTTGATGCCGCGGGTAATCCGGATTTCGAGAAGATTTTGGTTCCCGACTCAGCGCAATTGCCAATTGATCCGTCAACTGATGTTCCGAACGGCTATACCGAGGCACAGCGCGGCAGCGCTAACGGATTTATCGGTGAGGTCGACATCATGGATACTTGGGCGACTTCTTCGCTTACCCCTCAGCTGGCCGGTGGTTGGCTGGATGACCCAGAACTCTATGGCAAAGTTTTCCCTTACGATCTCAGACCGCAGGGGCAGGACATTATTCGCACCTGGCTTTTTTCAACGGTGCTTCGCTCGCAGCAAGAGCACGGCAAACTGCCTTGGTCTGATGCGGCGATTTCCGGCTGGATTCTAGATCCAGATCGCAAGAAAATGTCGAAGTCCAAGGGCAACGTGGTAACTCCGAATGATCTTCTAGTCGAACACTCATCAGATGCCGTTCGCTATTGGGCAGCATCGGCAAGGCTAGGCACCGACGCGGCTTTTGACACCGGGCAAATGAAAATCGGTAGAAGACTGGCGATCAAGATTCTTAATGCTGCAAAGTTCGTATTAAGTTTTGAACTTCCTCCAGACTCGGAAAATGTAACAACTCCAATTGATCAGAGCCTTTTGCTGAACCTAGCCGAGGTTGTCACTGAAGCCACCAAGGCATTTGAAAGCTACGATCACACCAAAGCCTTGGAAGTAACCGAAAAATTCTTCTGGAACTTTACCGATAACTACCTTGAGCTGGTTAAGGAACGTGCCTATGGTCAAGGTGGCTTTAGTCAAACCGAGCAAGCATCGGCAATCATCGCGCTTCGCAAAGCTCTGCTTAGTTTGCTAAGGCTATTCGCACCATTCTTACCTTTTGCAACCGATGAGGTTTGGTCCTGGTGGCAAGCGGGTTCAATCCACCGAGCCAGTTGGCCAACTGCTTCGGAACTTGGTGAAAATCTTGATGCCGGGCTGGTAGAGCTTCTGCCACTGGCCGAGCAGGCGCTGTTTGGCATCCGCAAAGCTAAAAGCGATGCGAAGGCTTCAATGCGAGCTGAGGTTATCTCCGCGACACTGGTCGGCCCGAGTGCCTGGCTTACTCAGCTAGATTTACTGGCGGCCGATCTAAAGGCTGCTGGACATATTGCTGAATTGAATCTCGTTGCAGGCGAAGCTCTTGAAATAAGGGATGTTTTACTCGCTCCCAGCGCTGAATAACTTTTCGCTATCGGATAGCCAAACCAGTCATGGCTTCGGGCTAGGCTTTTGAGCATGACATTTGAAACCGAAAACCCATTTGCCCTCCGATCAACCCTTGAATACGAGATGCCTGATTTCAACCGCATCAACGAGGACAGCTACCTACCAGCCTTCTATGCCGGTTGTGAACAACAACTCGGCGAGGTACACGAAATCATCAATCAGGCTGAGGTCACCTTTGAGAACACCATCGTAGCCATGGAAAAATCTGGTCAAACTCTAATGCGCATGATGATGGTCTTTTATAACAAGTCATCCAGCGACACCTCTGATCGTTTAGATGAAATCGAAGAAGAAATCGCACCAAAGCTTGCCGCCCACATGGACGAGATCCGGCTAAACCAAAAACTATGGGGCAGGATCAAGCATCTTTATGAAAATCGTGATTCGCTAAATCTTTCAAGTGAAGATGCCTGGTTGCTTGAGCGGTATCACCGTGATTTCAGCCATGCTGGTGCTCATCTAACGGATCAGCAACGCGAAGAACTTAAGAAACTAAACGAAGAACTGTCCAAACTAGAAACGCAGTTCGGTAAGAACCTACTCAATGACACCAACGCCCTGGCTGTTGAGGTTGATGATGTTAGCGAGCTTGATGGTTTAACCGAGAATGAAATCGCCGCCTGCAAAGCTGCGGCGGAATCCAGAGGGCTAACTGATAAGTATCTAGTTGGCATGGTCAATTTCACCGGACATCCGCTACTGGCAAGACTGACTCACCGAGGCCTGCGTGAGCGGATTATGAAGAACTCACTTCTTAAAGGTGGACAGGCTAACGAAAACGATAACCGTCAAGTTCTGCTCCAGATGGTAAAACTTCGCGCCAAGCGCGCCGAACTCTTCGGCGTAAAAACTCATGCGGAATATGTTCTGCAAGATCGCAACGCACAGAACCCTGCCAATGTTCACGCAATGATGAAACAGATTGCTCCGGCGGCGGTTAGAAATGCCCGTGCCGAAGGTGCTGAATTGCAGAAGGCCATTGAAGCTAGCGGTGAGTCATTCCAACTGGAGTCTTGGGACTGGGATTTCTACACCGAAAAGGTTCGTCTCGCCAAATACAACTTAGATACCGCTGCTATGAAGCCTTACTTCGAATTAGAGCGCGTGCTGCACGATGGCGTATTTTTCGCAGCCAACAAACTATTTGGGCTTAGTTTCAAAGAGCGCAAAGACATCAAGACCTACCACCCGGAAGCAAGAGCTTTCGAGGTGTTCAATGAAGACGGTTCACCACTAGCGCTATTCATCGGGGATTTCTTTACTCGTGATTCCAAACGCGGTGGAGCCTGGATGAATAACCTTGTTGATCAGAACTTCCTGCTCGGCCAATTACCGGTGGTGGTCAATAACCTAAACATTCCAAAGCCGCCAGCCGGTCAGCCAGCACTTTTGACCTACGATGAGACCACTACCCTGTTCCACGAATTCGGCCACGCCCTGCACGGAATGCTCTCCGATGTTACCTATCCTCGTTTTTCTGGAACCAGCGTAGAGCGCGACTTTGTTGAATTCCCTTCTCAGGTAAATGAAATGTGGATTACCTGGCCGGAAGTCATGGATAACTACGCAATTCACTACGAGACCGGTGAGAAACTTCCTAAGGAGTGGATTGAGAATCTAAAGGCCGCAGCTACCTTCAACGAAGGTCACGCCACAACCTCTTACATGGCAGCTGCCATTCTTGACCTAGCCTGGCACTCGCTGACCAGCGATGCCGAGATTAGCGATGTTGAGCAATTCGAGGCTAAAGCGATTGCCGACTACGGTCTGGACTATCACGCGGTACCAACCAGATATCGTTCAACCTACTTCTCCCACATTTTCGCCGGTGGCTACTCGGCTGGTTACTACGGATACATCTGGTCAGAAGTTTTGGATGCCGATACGGTTGACTGGTTCAAGGCAAACGGTGGGCTAACCAGAGCAAACGGTGATCACTTCAGAAACACACTTCTGGCTAGAGGTGGATCGCTGAACTCGATGCAAATGTTCCGTAATTTCCGTGGACAGGATGCGACTATCCAGCCGCTACTAACTAGGCGTGGACTTATCTAACCAAAGGGTCGCTTTAGTTTTAGCAGTTGCATCACTATTAGTCCGGTAAGAATTGCCCAGAACGCAGCGCCAATCGAGAAAAAGACAACTCCGCTTGAGGCGACCAGGAATGCACTAACTGCGGCAATTCGTTCACTCGGGATTTCAACCATGGTGCTAAACGCGTTAACAATTGTTGGCAGTAGTGCTAAACCGCTAGCGGCTAAAAGCAGTTGCTGCGGAGTTTGATAAACAAAAGCAACGGCCACTCCGGCGACTAGAGCAAAAAGAATATAGACAAGACCACCAGAAACGGAAGCTAAATAGCGCTTGGCTGGATTTTTGTGTGCCTGCTCATTAGCGTTTAGGGCTGCGGTAATGGCCGCCAGATTCATCACGAAGCCGCCGAAGAATGAAACAACTGCGGTGCCGATTCCGGTGGTAGTCAAACTAGCCCTGAAAGGAACTTCGTAACCATAGGTTTTCATAATGGCGATACCAGGAATGTTTTGTGAGGCCATCGCCACCAGATAAAGCGGTAAGGCGATACTCAGAATACTGGCGATGCTAAAAGTAGGGATGGTGATGCTTGGTGTGATTAGCCAATCGGCGGCACTTACCTTTAAGCCCCGATCCAAACCAATTAGAGTGAAGGCCAAAACAATTGCCGCAGGCGATGCCCAGACCGGGTAAAGCCAAAATAGAATCAACCAAACCGCTATTACCGGTAAGACCAGCTGTGGGTAAGAAGCGCTGGCGGCAAAGGGTGCGACACAGAAACTGAAGATAACTCCAGCTAACATCGCACTGGCCACCGATTTTGGAATTCTGCCTACCAACGCGCCAAGCGCAGGCCATAATCCAGTGATTGCTAAGAATAATCCTGCAACTAGTATCCCGCCCATGGCATTGCTAAAACCGATACCAGAAACCGAACTGCCTGCGATAAGCGCAGCGCCTGGTGTGCACCAGACGATTGAAAGAGGCATCTTGTATTTCCAGCTGAGCAGAATCGAGAGAAGCCCGTAGGCCACCAACATAATCGAGACCATCGCAATCGATTGCTCTTTGGTTGCTCCGAGATTTAGATAAGCGCTGAGGAAAATACCGAGGGTGGCGGCGGTTCCTGTAATCGATGCCACCAAGCCGGCAATAATTGGTGCGCGAAGCCCAATTTTTTCTCTCACTTGAACCTAACTAGGCAGATTTTTCTTGGCGCTTGATTGGAACTATCGAAGGCTGTTCGATTCCTAAAACAACGGGCTTCGTTATCTTAACCAGCCCTGTTGCTGGGCTACCTGGAATCTCAAACATTACAGGCCCAAGAATTTCTTCAAGGATTGAGCGCAGACCTCGAGCTCCGGTCTCGCGCTTGATAGCTTCGTCAGCTATCGCCTCCAGCGCTGGAACGTCAAATTCCAATTCAAAGCCATCGAGCTCGAACATCCGCTGATACTGCTTGACTAACGCATTTTTAGGCTCAACCAGAATTTGGATTAGCGCATCGCGATCCAGCGGAGTCACTGCCGCGATAACTGGTAGTCGACCGATAAATTCTGGAATTAAACCAAATTTACGCAGATCCTCAGGTTGCACTTGGGTGAAGATATCTGCTTCTTCGGCACGATCACGAATCTCAGCACCAAAACCGATTCCCTTCTTGCCGATTCTGGCTTGGACGATGTTTTCCAAACCGGCGAAAGCGCCAGCAACGATAAACAGGATGTTAGTGGTGTCCATCTGGATGAACTCCTGCTGCGGATGCTTTCTACCTCCCTGCGGCGGAATCGAAGCAATGGTGCCTTCAAGGATCTTCAAAAGCGCCTGCTGCACTCCCTCACCGGAGACGTCTCTGGTAATTGAAGGGTTTTCAGCTTTACGAGAGATCTTGTCAATCTCGTCGATGTAAATAATTCCCTGTTCGGCACGTCGGATATCGCCATCGGCAGCTTGATAAAGCTTTAACAGAATATTTTCAACATCCTCACCCACGTAGCCCGCCTCGGTAAGGCTAGTTGCATCGGCAACTGCAAAGGGAACATTTAGTCGCTTTGCTAGAGTCTGGGCAAGATAGGTTTTTCCGCAACCGGTAGGGCCGACTAGCAGGATGTTTGATTTAGAAATTTCAATGGCATCATGCGATTTACCACTAGCGGTAAGCGTTCCTCTAGATCGAATCCGCTTGTAGTGGTTGTAAACGGCAACCGATAGGGCTTTCTTAGCTTGATTCTGTCCAATGACATACTCATCTAAAAACGCATAGATCTCTTTAGGCTTCGGTAGGTCAAAATCCTCAATTGGCTTTGGATCTTTCCCGAGTTGCTCTTCGATGATCTCGTTGCAAAGCTCAATACACTCGTTACATATGTAAACACCAGGGCCGGCGATTAGCTTAAGCACCTGCTTCTGCGTTTTCGAGCAGAAGTTGCACTTGAGCATATCTCCTGGGTCGCTAAGTCGAGTCATGGCTTAAGCCTACCTATTGATACTGCTAAAGCGCTTCAGCCTAAGAGCAAAACTCCGTTGGCTCTTTGCTTTGTTTACTTAGTCCAATAAATCTTGGCGTCAGTTCCCTTAGGAGCTCCGTAGACGTAGGCCCGAACAACCTGAAGCCCGGCGGTTCCAGAAGGAGCCGACACGGTTACCCGAACAATTCCATTCTCATCTGAAACCTCAGACCAGGTAAGCAGCGAGTTACCTTCTCCGAACGACTCAAAGGTTACCGTCGTTCCTGCGACAGCTTCCTTGTCGAGATTGGTTAGCTTGAAAGAAACTACCTTGCTTCCGCCAGATTTAACTTTCTGTGATGGAATTGTCGCTGAAACCTTAGGGTTTACAAAGTGTAGGAACAAAAGATCTTTGTCTTCGTTTCGCTCTTGAGCCTCAGTTGGGTGAGCAATCAGTGAAGGCGCAATCGTGGTTGACATACACATGTTGTCATCGGCACAGGAAATTCCCTTGGAATAAAGATTCATCTTGTTCAATGCACTAGGGAACATCTCGCCGGAGAAGTTGTAGTTTTTTAGCGGGAAGGTGGCCAAGCCTTGAGCGTTGGTGGTCGCAATGACGGCAGTTTGTCCAGCACCCATTTGCGGTTGGTCACCACACCAGTCGCGAACGATGGCATGGGTGTCACCGTTACGGTTACCGCCTGGATAGTTGGTGTTCAACGGAGTTGAGAATGTGGTCTTGCTACACGAATACTTCTTGTTCACAATTAGGTAAACCGTTTGGTTAGCCAACGGAGATCCAGCCGCATTGGTATATCTGTAGGTAAGCGAGACTGTGCTTTTCACATCGGCATACATGATGAAGGCGTTAAGGCCCTTACCGTAGTACTGGTCCCAACTTCCCTTCGCATCAGCGTTCATCGAAACGCTATTGGCGGAGCTAGGAGCCGGTGAAACAAGTCGCATAACGGTTGTTCCGTTGACTGGCGGGTTGTATCCGGCCGCCTGAGTGGGAGAACCAGATAGCAGTGAAAAGGCGAGTGAAATAGCACCAATGGCTAAAACTAGACGTTCAATAATTTTTCTCAAGATATTCCTTTCATTGGTGAGCAAACACTTCGCCTGCTTCAGGAAATTAGCAGGTGCGTTGAAAGGAACCGGAGTCCAGCATTGGCAAAGCGGCCTAATAATTTCTAAACCGTTTCGCACAAAACGCTTTAGCCAAATCTAACAAAAAACCCGCCTAAAAAAGCTCTCTTTTAGGCGGGTTAGTCAATTGTTATCTAAAGCTATGCCTTTCTTGAGGTCAGAACCTGATCAATCAGGCCGTATTCGAGCGCAGCTTCAGCGGTAAGAATCTTGTCACGCTCAATGTCTTTACTCACTTCTTCTGCAGTCTTCTTCGAGTGATTAGCCAGAGTGTGCTCTAACCAAACTCGCATGCGCATGATCTCCGCTGCCTGAATCTCAATATCTGATGCCTGGCCGCGACCACCACCACCAGATGCCGGTTGGTGAATCAGAATAGTCGAGTTAGGTAGCGCTAAGCGCTTGCCTGGCGCACCGCCGGCGAGAAGCACAGCTGCAGCAGAGGCTGCTTGACCCAAACAAACAGTCTGGACCTGTGGCTTGATGTATTGCATGGTGTCATAAATCGCAGTCAAAGCTGTAAAGGAACCACCGGGTGAGTTGATATACATCGTGATGTCTCGGTCCGGATCTTGGCTTTCTAGCACCAGAAGCTGGGCCATGATATCGTCAGCGGTTACGTCATCAACCTGAGCACCTAAAAAGACAATTCGGTCTTCGAAGAGTTTTGTGTATGGGTCAAGATGGCGATAACCGTAGGGGGTTCTCTCCTCGAAGGAAGGAAGAATGTAGCGAGATTCTGGCATGTTTTTCTTAGTCATCTTTCTCTCTCCTACTTCTTACCTACACCGGTTGACACTGCTGCAAATTCTTGAATGTGATCGACAAATCCATACTCGAGAGCTTCTTGGGCGTTAAACCAGCGGTCGCGATCTCCATCTGCCATAACCTGCTCAACAGTCTTTCCAGTTTGCTTAGCGGTGATTGCAGCAAGTTGCTTTTTCATGTCGTTAATCAAAAAAGCCTGGGTTTGGATGTCCGCGGCTGTTCCCCCGAAACCACCAAGCGGCTGGTGCAGCAAAACTCTCGTGTTCGGAGTTAGAAAGCGCTTGCCCTTGGTTCCTGCAGTCAAGAGGAATTGCCCCATCGAAGCACACATTCCGATACCAACGGTGACTACATCGTTAGGAACATACTGCATGGTGTCGTAGATTGCCATACCGGCTGTGATAGACCCACCAGGTGAGTTGATGTAGAGGAAAATGTCCTTGGTTGAATCTTCGGCAGCAAGCAGCAGCATCTTGGCGCAGATCTCGTTGGCATTATCATCTCTGACTTCATCGCCTAGCCAAATGATGCGATCTTTCAACAGTCTCTCAAAGACGTTGTTCATTGCCATATTTTCAACCATCTACTGCTCCTCTATCTGCAAATTGCTTTGCCTAATCAAGATAACCGAGTTACAGCTCAATACATTCCTATGTTCGCCATAGGCAAAGTAGGGCGAAACTAAGCGTTTTGCTCGTCTGCGGCAGGTTGCTCAGCCTCGTCGCTGCGAGCAAACTCGGCTAAATCAACCTTGTTGCCATCGCTGTCGCTGATTTGGGCTGCCTCCAAAACAATCGATAGCGCCTTACGTCTAGCCACTTCGGCAACGAACGAAGGAATTTGACCCTGTTCATCGACCAGCTTGACGAACTCGTTTGGCTGCATACCGTATGACTGTGAGGCCTGGATTAAGTACTGCAAAAGTTCATTTTCGTTGACTCTTATCTCTTCAGCCTCAGCAATGGCATCTAACAGCATCTGCACTTGGAAAGACCTGGTTGATTCAACTCTCACTTCTGCAGCGTGCGGGTCATCGATGGTCTTGCTCTCACCTTCAAGGTGACGCAATACATCCTGTTCTACTAATTCTTCTGAAACAGGAACATCGATTAGATCTAGAAGCTGCTCGGTTAGTAGCTCTCTTGCCTGTAGGCCCTGAGTGTATGACTTGCTGCGCTTAATCTGATCGGCAAGCCCAGTTCTGAGTTCGGCAACGCTGTCAAACTCGCTGGCCAACTTAGCCCACTCATCATCAATGGCTGGAAGTTCGCGCTCTTTAACAGCGTTCAAAGTAACAGTTATTTCAGCTTCTTCGCCAGCTTTTTCGCCACCGACAAGTTTGCTCTTAAAAGTTGTTGTTTCACCAGCGGTGAGGGTAATCAGTGCCTCATCAATACCATCAAGCAAAGAATCGCTTCCGATTTCGTAAGAGATGTTCTGAGCTTGGTCGATTTCAACACCGTCAAGAGTTGCCACTAGATCAATAGAAGTGAAATCACCCTTTGCCGCCGGACGATCTACTGTATTTAGCTTCCCGAAACGACTGCGCAGACGATCAATTTCTTCGTCAATCTCGGATTCTTCAACCTTTATGGCATCAACAGTTACTTTTAGACCTCTAATTACCGGTAGCTTTAGTTCTGGTCTAACCTCAACCTCGATGGCAACTACCAAATTTCCATCGAATGATTTCTCATCTGGGCTTTGAACTACATCAGCCTTAGGCGCACCGAGTGGGCGAAGCTTTTCTGCCTCGATAGCCGAACGATAAATCGAATCAAGACCGTCGTTAATTGCGTGTGCCAAAATAGCGGGACGACCGACGCGCTGATCTAGGATCGCTGGTGGAATCTTGCCTTTACGAAAACCAGGGATGTTGACTTGCTCGGCAATGTGCTCATACGCATGATCGAGGCTTGGCTTAAACTCTTCCGGAGTAACCTCAATGGTCAACTTGACTCTGGTCGGGGCTAGACGCTCAACAGTGGTTTTCAACGGTTTTCTCCTGAACATGGGCTTACCAGGTGGTCAGCCGGTTGGTTTAATGCAAATGGTCGGGGTGACAGGACTCGAACCTGCGATATCCTGCTCCCAAAGCAGGCGCGCTAGCCACTACGCTACACCCCGGAGTCAGCGGCCCTGAGTTTACCCAGAACATAACAACCTGACTAATCTTAGACCATAGAATGTATTAGCACTAATACGCGGATGTAGCTCAATGGTAGAGCCTCAGTCTTCCAAACTGATGGTGCGGGTTCGATTCCCGTCATCC
>CAYMYB010000015.1:0-22708 GCA_964394575.1 uncultured Rhodoluna sp.
AATGGTAGAGCCTCAGTCTTCCAAACTGATGGTGCGGGTTCGATTCCCGTCATCCGCTCCAGTTATCCCGTTATTTCTGACATCCAGGACACCAGTAAAGCTTTCTGGTTGCCATAAGTTCAAGCACCACGGTCCCCCTGCATCTCAAACAGGCCAGTCCTTCACGCTTATATACATAGTTGCGCTCATCGCTGATTTTGCGAGAATTCAACTGATCTTGCCTGGTTACCATAAACCCCTTGGCGACTCCAATTTTCATCAGCAGCACGGCATCCTGCCAAATATCAACTGCCTGCTTTTGACTGAGGCTAGTTCCAATCCGATGCGGACTCAGCTTTGCACGAAATAGCAACTCTGCCCGGTACACATTGCCAACGCCGCTGATCACGCTCTGATTCATCAATAACAAACCAATTGCCGATTTTGATGATCTGACCCGACTGACAAAACGCTCTTGGCTAGCTTTTCTCGGATCAGGATTGGTCGGATCCGGCCCTAAACGTTTCTTGTGCAGATCAACTAGTTGCGTTTCAATCACTTCGCAGACTGTTGGCCCTCTAAGATCGGCCAAAAAATCGGTGTTATAGAACCTTGCTCTGACCTGTCCCACGATTTCAACTTTGTTTGAATCAAAATAACGCCACTTACCATAAATTCCTAAGTGAACTCGGACAGTCATATCGTTATCAAAATCAAGAAAAAGCTGCTTCCCGAGTGCTCGAGCTTTGACCAATTTTCGATTGCTTACCAGTCTCGCGCTATCTGCAAATCTCCCCTGCGGAGAATCTACCTTTACTTTGCTGCCGGCGAGATGTTTATTAAACCAGTTAGCCGTTCTTTGAACGGAATGTCCTTCAGGCATTGCTAAAGAATTTCTCCGGTTTGCTCATAGCTTGAGATTTTGCCAATTCGGCGAACATGGCGTTCATCATTGGAAAACGGTTCAGCAATAAAGGCATTGATCAACTCCAAAACCTCTTCTTTGCTGTGCTGTCTTGCCCCAACAGCAACCACGTTGGCATCGTTATGTGACCTAGCCAACTTTGCTGTGTCAATATTCCAAACTAAAGCTGCTCTGATGCCCTTTACTTTGTTGGCGGCCATCTGCTCCCCGTTGCCTGAACCACCCAGCACAATACCGAGAGCGCTAACGCCTGCTTCCTCGTCTGCTCTGACTGCGATGGCAGCATTGATGCAAAAACCAGGGTAATCATCAAGCGGGTCATACTCTTTCGGCCCGTGATCAAATACTTCATGACCGGCCTTGGTCAATTGGTCAATCAGATAGTGGCTCAGGTCCAAGCCAGCATGGTCAGTGGCGATGTGAATGCGCATTCGCGTTCCCTCTTATCGAAGCCTTTGGGACAATACTAGGCTAGTTCCTGTTGTCCAAAAGAAAACATGGGAGTTTATAAATGCCAGGAGAAAACCTAACCCACCTCGAAGCCCAAGAACGTGCCGAGCTAGTTGAGGTCCAGTCTTACACCGTCGAACTAGACCTACTCAAAGGTGAGGAAGTCTTCGGAGCGACCACCACCGTAAAGTTCTCAAGCTCCATGATTGGGGCTTCGACCTTCATCGATGCCATCACTAATACTGTTCATCGAGTAACCCTAAATGGCAAAGATCTAGATGTCGCCAAGGTTTCTGACGGAGTCCGCATCCAGCTTGATGACCTGCAAGCCAACAATGAACTCGTTGTGGTATCGGATAACCCATACATGCACACCGGAGAAGGCTTGCACCGCTTTGTTGACCCAGTGGATAACGAGGTTTACCTTTACACCCAGTTTGAAGTTCCCGACTCTAGACGCATGTTTGCCGTTTTCGAGCAGCCAGATCTAAAGGCCACCTTCCAGTTCACCGTGTCTGCTCCAAGTAAATGGAAAGTAATCTCTAACTCACCGACACCTAGCCCAGTTGATCGTGGCGATGGTAGCTCGGTTTGGGTATTCGCTCCGACCCCGAGAATCTCCTCCTACATCACCGCACTAATTGCTGGTCCATACAGCGAATGGCGTGATGAGTTAGTAAGCGCTGATGGTAGAACTATTCCGCTTGGCATCTATGGCAGATCTTCACTAGCTCAATACGTCGACGCGGATTACCTGTTTGCTAAAACTAAAGAAGGCTTCTTGTTCTTCGAAGAGCAATTTGACTACCCTTACCCTTTTGATAAATACGACCAGTTATTTGTGCCAGATTTTAATGCCGGAGCGATGGAAAATGCCGGCGCAGTGACCATCACCGAAAGTTACGTTTTCCGCGGTGCAGTCAATGGTTTTATCAAGGAACGTCGCATCATCACCGTGCTACATGAACTAGCTCACATGTGGTTTGGCGATCTGGTCACTATGCGCTGGTGGAACGATCTTTGGCTAAACGAATCATTCGCCGAGTATGCCTCCTATTTGGCAACCGCCGAAGCGACTGAATTTAAAGAGGCTTGGACAACTTTTGCTTCTCACGAGAAGAGCTGGGGTTACCGCGAAGACCAGATGCCATCAACTCACCCAGTAGTTGCCAATATCAGAGACCTAGAAGATGTTCAGGTGAACTTTGATGCGATCACCTATGCCAAGGGTGGCTCGGTGCTTCGTTTGCTGGTTGCCTGGGTTGGCCAAGAAAACTTCATGAAGGGCCTAGCTTCATACTTCAAGAAATATCAGTGGGATAACGCAGAACTAGTTGACCTGTTGACTGAGTTGGAACTAACTTCGGGCAGAAAACTTCGTGAATGGTCAAAGCTTTGGCTAGAAACTTCAGGAGTGAACACGCTTCGTGCAGAACTTAGCGATGAGGACGGAAAGATCACATCCTTCGCGGTTCGACAGAGCTATCACCCGGACTATCCGACGCTGAGACCGCATCGCCTAGGAATCGGCTACTACAACCTAGCCAATGGCAAGTTGGTCAAAACCCACCGCGTTGAAGTTGACATCGACGGTGAACTAACTGAAATTCCAGAACTGGTTGGTACCGTGCGTCCTGATCTGATTCTGCTAAATGACGGTGATTTGACCTACACCAAGATTCGCCTTGATGAAAGGTCTTGGCAGACTACTCTGGATCACTTAGCTGACATCCAAGACTCGCTGGCCAGAGCGCTGCTCTGGGGTGCTGCCTGGGATTCGACCAGGGATGCCGAAGCCGATCCAAAAGACTTTATTAACCTGGTGCTCAAAAACCTAGCCACCGAATCTAATGCAACGGCGATGATGACACTGCTGAACCAGTTGGTCACCGCGCAGTCGATGTATTTGAAGCCAGAAAACCGTTCCAGCTTCAAGATCAAGATTGGCGATGCACTTATTCAGATGGCTCGCGAAGCGCAGCCAGGCAGTGAAGCGCAATTGCAGTTCCTGAAATACTTCCCCCGCTTTGCCTCAACGCCAGAGCACGGTAAGACACTCAGAGCGCTGCTTACCGGTGAAGAGAAGCTATCCGGCCGAGAGATCGACACCGATTTACGCTGGGACCTACTGACCGGTTTGGTTACTCTTGCCGAGGCAGACGCTGCTGAGATTGAGAAAATGTTGGAAAGCGATAACACCGCCAACGGGCAAAAACTTGCTGCCATGGCTAAAGGTGCTATCCCAACCGCAGAAGCTAAAGCCTCCGTCTGGTACACCGCTGTTGAAACCAACGACTGGTCAAACACCATTTTGCAGTATTCAACAATTGGTTTCGGTAGAGGCGCAACCGATGAACTGCTAAGCCCGTATGTGGAGAAGTACTTCGAGGACGTATTGAAAATCTGGAACAGCAAGACATTTAAGATGGCCGAGTATGCGATTGTAAATCTCTACCCGATGAGCTTAGCCTCAACCGAATTAGCCGAAAAGACCAGAGCATTCTTGGATAACCCCGAGATAGTTGCAATCCCTGCGCTTCGCAGACTCATTGTGGAAAATCTAGATCCGGTTGATCGCGCATTGAAAGTTCAGGCAAAAGATAACTAAGCATGAATAGTTCGTTAGTTCCGCAGTGGCTTGTCGATCTCTACTCCGAGTGGGGTTCGGGCTTTCGCATTCTGTTAGCAATTCTGGCTGCACTTGTCTTGCGCGCTGTATTGCAATTCATGATTCGAAGAATTGTCAAAGGAGTTGCTAAACAGGTTCGTAAGGATGGCGCTGAATCTCCACTTGCCCAAGCCAGGTTATTGCAACGCACCAAAACTATTGGTTCGGTGCTTGGCAATCTAGCCACCTGGGGGCTAACCTTCACGGTTATTTCCATCGCCCTTACCGAGATTGGTGTTTCAGCTGGAGCGATTGTCGCTGGTGCCGGAATCCTTGGAGCTGGCTTGGGATTTGGTGCCCAGTCACTTATCAAAGACCTTATCTCTGGACTGTTCATAGTCTTTGAAGACCAATTCGGAGTTGGCGACTCAGTTGATCTCGGTCAAGCCACTGGTGTAGTTGAAAGTGTCGGGCTGCGAGTAACCACGGTAAGGGATATCGAGGGTACGGTCTGGTTTGTCCGTAACGGCGAAATCCTCCGTGTTGGTAATCAAAGTCAAGGCTGGTCAAGGGTGGTAATCGATGTTGCCTTGAATTACAACTCGGATTTAGCCAAAGCCCAAGATCTGATGCGAAAAGCTGCCAACGAAACGGCCAAGGCAAAGCCGAAGCTAGTCATCGATGAACCTGAGATTTGGGGTATCCACGCTCTCAGCGGGGATCAGGTGGTAATTCGGCTAGTGCAGAAAACCAAACCGGAAACCAAAGATGAATTGGCTCGGGAATTAAGACAGAATCTGAAGCTTGCTTTAGACAAAGGCAAAATCAAACTAGCTTCGGGAAATAACTCCATCTACTTGAATCTAACCAACCGATGAACGATGCAACTGGTAAAGACGATCAGTTTGCCGATCGTGAACGCGTCGAAACTCTTCGACTGGTAACCAACAAGGGTGAAGATGCCGAGGGTAACATTTATGAACTTGTCGGTGGCAAGAAATTTTTTGAGAGTCTCTGCAAAGCCTTCTATGACGGAGTGAAAGATGACCAACTGCTAAGGCCGATGTATCCGGAAGAAGATTTAGCACCGGCTGCGGAGCGTTTACAGCTTTTCCTCGAACAATACTGGGGAGGCCCCAAAACATATCAAGAGGTTCGGGGTCACCCGCAGTTAAGGTTGCGTCACGCACCGTTCAAGATTAATCCGGCAGCTCGAGCAGCCTGGCTAAAGCACATGCGTAAAGCACTTGAAGATCAAAAATTACCGCCACTATTGGAAAATCAGATGTGGGCTTATCTTGATCGTGCCGCTACCGCGATGCTGAACACCATGGAAGATTAGTTATTCATCGCAACATAGTCGATGGCAAATCTACTCAACACGTGACCGTGTTTAGCGCTGAGTCGAATCCAGTCGCCTGAAACGTACCAGGGAATCTGCTCCCCTTCAGTTAGAAAACCAAGTCCAGCCGCCACAAAGGCCGCACCCATCGGAATAGGGTTTTTATAATCGAAGGCCTTGCCCCAGATCTCAGCGCGCACCCGAGCAGCAATCGGCCCACCAACTGAGGCAGGAAGAGTTTCGGTAATCTGAGCAACACCTTTTCGAGCGATTTCGGTTAGTTCTTCTTGGCTTAGTTCACCGCGTTGTTCCCAACCTGTTCTGGTTGGAGTCTCAGTTGACCAAGCCACTTCAACCTGGTTCTCGGGAAGACAGATTTGGTTGGCCGGTCGGCTCTTGCCTCGCTCTGGAAGCTTTTTAACCAAACTGAAATTCTCCTCGGTTTCTTCACCTTTTAGTTCGCTGAGTAAGGCACTGATGGCAAAGCTGCCGTCAAACTCGCTGGGTGTAGCCAGCTGGATTGCTCGAAGCCCCAAAATCAAAGGGGTGTGCTCTAGCATCTGCTCGGTGGCAATTGGCGCCACATAGACGGTAAGTACTTCGCCGTATGCCCGAAAGCGCACCGCACCGGCACTGTCCAGTTTCTGGGCCCTTTCCAGGTATCGGATCAGGTCAGCCACGTCGGCGTCTTCAGGGAATGTAAAACAGTTAGTCATCTCCTAACTAAACTACCTGTTGAGGGCCAATCGACGAAGATGTGGAGGGCCAGGTTGTCCGAAAGTATGCCAATTGCCGAAGATCCGCTTGGCGAATTACTGCAAACCCTAAATCTGGAGCAAGCGGCCAGAACCAGAGAAGACATTTTTATCGGTCCTTCCAACTTCATGCCAACTGGGCGAGTTTTTGGCGGACAACAAATCGGTCAAGCCTTAGTGGCCGCCTCGCGAACTGTTGAACCCGATCGGAAAATTCATTCGATGCACGGCTATTTTCTGCGCGGCGGAAAAATAGACCTACCAATCACCTATTCGGTTGACCGAATTCGCGACGGCAAATCATTCAGCACCAGAAGAGTTCAGGCTTATCAGGATGGTGAACCATTATTCTCTTCCATCTATTCATTTCAAGTTGAAGAAAAAGGTTTAGAGCACCAAGACACTCTGCCGGATAACATTCCCGATCCAGAATCTCTTCCGCCACTAAAAG
The DNA here is from genome assembly GCA_964394575.1 of uncultured Rhodoluna sp. Taxonomy (GTDB): domain Bacteria; phylum Actinomycetota; class Actinomycetes; order Actinomycetales; family Microbacteriaceae; genus Rhodoluna. The sequence goes on from CAYMYB010000015.1 coordinate 6,511, forward strand.
AACTAATGGAAGTAATGAAGGATAACCCAGCCGCGCAATACTGGGCAAAGGGTCGACCCTTTGATATGCGACACATTGAAAAATCCATTTACTTTTATGTCGAGGGTGAGCACGTAGCTCACCAGGCGATTTGGTTTAAGACAATCGGACCACTGCCAGATGATCAGATTGTACACAATGCTGCACTGGCTTATGCCAGCGACTACTCATTGCTTGAACCGATTTATCGCAGACACGGACTGGTTTGGTCTCACCCGGGCCTTATGGTAGCCAGCCTTGATCACGCAATGTGGTTTCATCGACCAGCCAGAGCAGACCAGTGGTTACTCTATGTTCAGGATTCACCGAATGCCCGCGGGGGTCGGGGACTTGGTTTGGGAAAAATCTTTAATCGGGAAGGCGAACTTGTTGCTACGGTTGCCCAGGAGGGCTTAGTTAGAATTCCTGCCGAAGAATTAGCTCAGCACTAATCTCTGGTTAGTCTTCGATATTTTGAACGGTGTGGCTTCGCCGCTTCAGGACCCAAACGCTCAATCTTGTTTTCCTCATAGGACTGGAAGTTACCCTCAAACCAATACCACTGGTCGGGATTATCGTCATTACCCTCATAGGCCAAGATGTGTGTTGCGACGCGATCCAAGAACCATCGATCGTGGGTGATCACAACAGCACAACCGGGGAAATCAAGCAGAGCGTTTTCCAGCGAAGACAGGGTCTCAACATCTAAATCGTTGGTTGGCTCATCCAGTAGAAGTAGATTGCCGCCCTGTTTTAGAGTCAGAGCCAGATTAAGTCTGTTTCTTTCACCACCGGATAACACTCCAGCTGGCTTTTGCTGATCCGGCCCCTTGAAACCAAAGGCAGCAACATAAGCTCTAGATGGCATCGTTACGTTGCCAACCTGGAGAAAATCAAGGCCGTCAGAGACCACTTCAAACAGTGTTTTATTTGGGTCAATGCCAGCGCGAGATTGGTCAACGTAAGAAATCTTCACGGTCTCACCAATTTTTAGATCTCCGCCATCCAAAGGTTCTAGCCCAACAATGGTCTTAAACAGCGTCGACTTACCAACACCGTTTGGGCCGATAACTCCAACGATTCCGTTTCTAGGCAGCGAAAAGGACAGGCCGTTGATTAGTGATCTTCCCTCGAAGCCTTTTTGCAGATTGGTTGCCTCTAAAACGATATTGCCAAGTCTCGGTCCAGGCGGAATTTGAATTTCCTCAAAATCGAGTTTCCTGGTGCGGTCAGCCTCGGCTGCCATTTCTTCATATCTGGCCAGACGCGCCTTTGATTTAGTTTGTCTCGCCTTCGGTGAAGACCTGACCCATTCAAGCTCATCCGCCAGCCGTTTGGCTAACTTAACATCCTTCTTGCCCTGCACCTCTAGCCGTTCAGCTTTCTTTTCAAGATAAGTCGAATAGTTGCCCTCGTAGGGGTAAGCCCTGCCACGGTCCAGTTCCAGAATCCATTCGGCGACGTTATCCAAGAAGTAGCGATCGTGGGTGACCGCAAGGACAGCACCAGGATATTTAGCCAGGTGCTGCTCCAACCACAGCACCGATTCAGCATCGAGGTGGTTGGTTGGCTCATCCAGCAATAACAGGTCTGGCTTTTCTAAAAGTAATTTGCAAAGCGCCACACGACGCTTTTCTCCACCAGAGAGAAAGTTAACCGGAGTATCCCCCGGCGGGCAGCGAAGGGCATCCATCGCCTGTTCCAGCTGGTTATCTAAATCCCAGGCATCGAGGTGATCAATTTCTTCCTGCAGAGTTCCCATCTCAGCTAAAAGCGCGTCATAGTCGGCATCCGGTTCGCCCATCAAAGCCGATACTTCGTTGAAACGGTCAAGTTTTGCCTTGATGTGGGTAACCGCCTCCTCGACGTTACCAAGCACCGTCTTCTCTTCATTAAGTGGTGGCTCTTGCAGCAGAATTCCGACGGTATAACCTGGGCTTAGTCTGGCTTCACCGTTTGATGGATTATCTAGCCCAGCCATGATCTTTAGGACGGAAGATTTTCCAGCTCCATTTGGGCCAACGACACCGATTTTTGCGCCTGGATAAAAAGCGAGGGTGACATCATCAAGAATGACTTTGTCACCGTGCGCCTTACGCGCCTTAATCATTTGATAAATAAATTCAGCCATTGGTTCCTAAAAAAGTAAAAGCGACACCCACCGCTACGGACCTAACAAGTATATCGAATAGAACTGCTAGGAATTGGGTGGGTGTCGCTTACCTCCGGTTCGAGCCAAGTGGGAAACTCGAAGCGGCAGGTCTAAGCCAGTGCTTTATCTTTTGCTGGTTTAACTTCAGGCTCTGGAGCGGGCTGTTCATCGTCTTCGCGGGTCATCACTGTGCGAACAAAGGTTGAAGTTCCCCAAATCAGATCGTGACCTATGCTTTCAGCTTCCAACTCAACCGAGGTGCCGGCTCGCTCACCGTTGTCCCAGTCCCGAACGCGCAATTTTCCAAGCACAACTACGCGATCTCCCTTTGAGATAGAGGTTGCACTGTTTATCGCAAGTTGCCTAAAGCAGGTAACGGTAAACCAGTTGGTTTCAGCCTCAACCCAGCGATTTAATGCTCGGTCAAACTTTTTATTGTTTTCGGCTAATCGAAAAGAAGTGATTGGCAAGCCATCCTGGGTAACCAGGTGCCTAGGCGTGGTAGCTACTAAACCTGAAACGGAATAAGTGTCGGACATGTTTATTTCTAAACCTTTCTTCTTGAATGAATGAAAGGATTACAAATTCTGAAAACTACTGCCGAAGTTATCCACAAACTACTTTAGGTAGTTTGCAAACGCTGATCTGGTCTTGGCCATTTTGCCGCTTACTACACTCTGGCAGTATGCATTGTTCGGGTTCTTGACGAAATAGTCCTGGTGGTATTGCTCCGCTTCCCAGAATTTCTCAAGCGGCTGAAGTGTGGTAACTATTTCTCCGTCCCACATCTCTGCCGCCCGCTCCAAGGCCTTTTCAAACAGCGCTTTTTGCTCTTCGCCCTGATAGAACATCGCCGAGCGATAGCTGGTACCAATATCATTGCCCTGACGGTTTAGCTGCCTTGGATCGTGCATAGTGAAATAAAGATCCAAAACGATTTCGGCACTTATCACCGACTCATCAAATATCACCTTGGCAACTTCAGCATGCCCAGTCTTCTCAGAACACACCTGCTCGTAAGTTGGGTTATCGGTGTGACCACCGGAGTAACCACAGACAACATCGATGATTCCTCTAAATTGCGAATAAGAAGAGTCCAAACACCAGAAACAGCCACCGGCTAATACAAATTCAGTCATGCATCTAGCCTAGGCTGAACTGGTGAGAGTTCGTCGACCTGCCGTAGGTGCCGCAGCAGTTTCCTGTGCGGCACTACTTTTTGGTCTTAATGCCAGCACGGTTAAAGTGATCATTCAGACCGGAATCAGCTCGGAACAACTTGTTCTTTTTCGCACCACTTTCACGGCAATTGTGGCCGGTATCGTCCTACTGCTAACCAATCGCAAGGCTTTCCGGCTTGAGAAAAGGGAAATACCGATAATGCTCGGCTACGGTATCACCGGCATTGCCCTGATGCAGTGGTCCTATGCCAATGCGGTAAGCCTGTTACCAATCAGCGTTGCGCTTCTGATTGAATACACGGCTATCGTGATTGTTCCACTGGTGTCTTATTTTCTTTTCAAAGAGAAATTATCCAAAAAGCTTTGGTTAGGCATAGCACTGGTACTAACTGGTTTAGCAATAGTCAGCAACATCTGGGACTCGCAACTAAACCCAGTGGGTGTCGGTTGGGCTTTCATGGCTGCAATCTGCGTAAGCATCTATTTCCTAGTTGGTGAACACACTCAGAAAACTCGAGATCCAATGTCCACCCTGTTTTACACCTTCTTGGTGGCAGCTGTTTTCTGGCTGATCATGAATTTACTAAACCCGAGAGAGTTGATTTCGCTCGACCAGAGCATGTCACTGGCCGGAAATCTCGCCATGATTGATTGGCCGATTTGGTTGGCACTAATCTGGCTGGGAGTTATGGGTTCCTTTATTCCGATGTGGCTCGATTACATAGCCCTCGGCAACTTATCTGCCACCGCCGTTGGTGTGATCGCCACCGCAGAGACAGTCTTCGCCGCAGCCTTTGCCTGGGCTTGGCTCAACGAAACGATGACCGCGATTGAAGTCATCGGCGGTTTCATAGTGGTAACCGGCATCGTGATAGCCGAAACTTCCAGAACGGTTCACAAGGTTTAGGCTTTAGTCATGACTGGTAAAGCCGCCAAGATGCATTCCTCAAATGCAGCAACGATTGCACTGCGTGAGGAAGTGCTGGCATATGCTAGAGAGCGCATGGCGATGGACCCTGCCCCACTGGATGGCCCGCAGAGTCTTCGCTATCTGCAAAAGCACGCGGGCAATACCATCAATGAAAAAGGTTTGGGTGGTCACAAGGCGCTGAAAATATTCGAGGATGTGTTAGCTCCAGCCTGCATTTCAACTGATCACCCCGGCTACCTTTCCTTTATTCCAGTAGCACCAACCGAAGCTGCCACTCTGTTTGATCTAGTGGTCTCAGCCACGAGCGTTTATGGTGGATCTTGGCTTGAAGGCTCGGGAGCTGTATTTGCTGAAAATGAAGTGCTGGCATGGCTAGCCAAGGAAGTTGGTTTACCGAAATCTGCGGGTGGAACTTTTGTTCAAGGTGGATCACTCGGTAATCTTTCTGCCCTAGTGACTGCTAGACACGCGGCAATTACCGAGCGGAAGAAAAATGGTAAAAAGCTGCCAAAGCGATGGTCGATTATTGCTTCTTCCGAATCACACTCTTCGCTAAAAGCCGCTGCTCGGGTGATGGATATAGACATCGTTCTAGCCAAAGCAAATCAGGACGGTCGACTTACCGGGCAAGCAGTGCTGGATTCGGCAAGAAAAATCAAAGACGGTCTTTTTGCCGTTGTAGCTACCTCAGGAACAACAAACTTTGGCATTGTTGACAAATTGGATGAGATAGCCAAAGCCGCCAAGCAACTTGGTGTTTGGTATCACGTCGATGGCGCTTATGGCCTAGCTGGAATTCTGGATCCTCGGCAAAGGAAACTTTTCAAAGGTGTCGAAAAAGCTGATTCGTTCATCGTTGATCCACATAAGTGGCTATTCACCAGCTTCGATTCCTGCGCCTTGGTCTATCGCAACCCTAAGTTGGCTGCCGCCGCACACACCCAGCACGGAGAATATCTGGATACTTTGACCGACAGCGGTGAATTTAATCCAAGCGATTATGCCTACCACTTGACCAGAAGGGCAAGAGGACTGCCGCTGTGGTTCTCACTAGCCACCTACGGAGTCGGCGCTTATCGAGCCGCGGTGGCAGAAAATATTGATCTGGCCCACAAAATTGCCGATGTAATCAGATCGAGAAAGGATCTAAAACTAGTCCGCGATCCTGAGTTATCCATCGTGGTCTTTGAAAAACTCGGTTGGCAACTCTCCGATTATGAGAAATGGTCTCAGCGCATTTTGCGAGAGGATCTTGGTTTTGTTACACCAAGTTCCCATCAGGGCAGACCGAATGCTCGTTTTGCCATTGTGAACCCAAGGACCGATCTAAAACTACTAACCAAAATCATCGACTCAATGAGTGAAAAATGAAACTAACCCAAGTTGGAAAACTAGATTCGCTTTCCAGAGTGAAGCCCGCCACAAGAGAGCCGGTAAGAGTAGCGCTGGTGCAAATGCATTGGGAAGAAGATCAACTCAGCCACCTGGCAAATCTAACTAGGGGGATCGAGTTGGCAAGTAAAGCTGGAGCGGAGTTAGTTTGCCTGCCGGAGCTGACCCTGTCCCGCTACCCCGCTGATCAAAAGCCCACCGGTGTGCCAAGCGCTATTGCCGAGGAATTGGAAGGACCAACTCTCAGTTTTGCTAGAGAAATGGCTGAAAAATACGGCATTCATGTTCACGCCTCACTCTATGAAAAAAGTGATTTAGCCGATGGCCGAGGCTATAACGTTGCCATCTTGGTAAATCCAGAGGGTGAACTTATCGGTTACACACCAAAAACACACATTCCAGTAACAGCTGGATATTACGAGGACAAATACTTTGCGGCTGGCCCAAACGATCCGGACCCCTATCCCGTCTATGAAACCCCGGTTGGAAAACTCGGCTTGCCAACCTGCTGGGATGAATGGTTCCCAGAAGTTGCTAGGGCATACTCTCTAGCCGGCGCAGAAGTATTAATTTACCCAACCGCAATCGGTTCTGAACCAGACCATCCAAATTTTGACACTGCGGCACTTTGGCAAAAAGTTATAGTGGCTAACGGGATAAACAGCGGAACGTTCATGGTTGTTCCAAACCGCTGGGGTTTTGAAGGTGCACTAAATTTCTATGGAACATCTTTTATCAGCGATCCGTACGGCCGGGTCCTAGTCCAGGCTTCGAGAGATAGCGATGAAGTGCTCGTAGCCGATTTGGATCTGGATCAGCGTCGGGATTGGCTAGATCTCTTCCCCTTCTTAGCAACTAGAAGACCAGATACCTATGCGGTACTGACTAAGCCGATAGTAAATCCGAGAACTGAATCCGGCGATGGTCTCGACGGTGGAATTGCGGGAGTTGCCAATTGAGTTGGAAAATGCCGGCAGAGTGGGAAAAGCATGAGCGCACCTGGATGTCCTTTCCGGCGAGTGAATATGCCACCCCAGCCGAGGAATCTTACTTAGCCTGGTCAGCGGTAGCTAATGCAGCCAGCGAGTATGAACCGGTAACAGTTCTAGTTGACCCAGCGCAAGAGCAAATTGCCAAAAAATATCTCTCCAATGCAATTACAACGTTGATTTGTGAACTTGATGATTCCTGGCTAAGAGATAACGGCGCAACTTTCGTAGTCAACTCGGATAACGGAAAACTAGGTGCTATTGATTGGCGCTTTAACGCTTGGGGGTCACTGTCTTTTGAGAATTACCAGAAAGATGATTTAGTTGCCGGTTTCATGGCGGAGCATGCACAGGCGCAGATAATTCGAAGTGAAATGGTAAATGAGGGCGGCGGTATCCATGTCAATGGCAAGGGACTTTTGCTGGTTACCGAAACTGTTCAGCTGGGACAAGAGCGAAACCCAGATTGGACTAAATCTGAAGTTGAACAAGAGCTAAAAGACAGACTTGGTGTTGAAGAAATTGCTTGGATAAGAAGAGGGCTCACTCGAGACTACGAAGCGTACGGCACTAAGGGTCATATCGATATAGTTGCCTGCTTTGCTGATGAGCAAACTATTCTGATGCACGACCAACAGGATCAGAATCATCCGGACTATTCGGTAAGCCATGAAGTTGCCGCCAGGCTCGCCGAGTTAGGTGGTTTCCAGCTGGTGAAAGTTCCCGCCCCTAAGGTTCTTAGAGACTCACATGGATTTGTTGATTACTCCTACATCAACCACTACATCCTCAACGGTGCTGTCTTGCTGTGTGCCTTTGACGATGAAAATGATGCCGAGGCCAAGGCGATTCTCACCGATGCCTATCCAGGCCGTGAAATCAGGTTGATTGACGCTAGGCCGATATTTGCCCGTGGCGGTGGAATCCACTGCATTACCCAGCAACAACCAGCCGTTTAGCTCAGTAACGGCGTGGATTTTATAAAGCCCTACTTAAGGGCGTAAATTAGCCTTATGCCCCAAACCCCTCTGCATGCTGAGCATTCCCGCCTCGGCGCTAGCTTTACTGATTTCGGTGGTTGGGATATGCCGGTTCGTTACTCGAGCGATTTGGCTGAGCATGAGGCTGTTCGGAGCAACGCGGGTCTATTTGATATCAGCCACATGGCGGCAATTTTTGTTTCTGGCCCGCAGGCGGCAAGCTTTTTGGATTACGCACTGGTTATTCAATCTTCGGCAATTGCAGTCGGTAAAGCTAAATACGCACTTATTTGTAATGCTCGAGGCGGCATCATCGATGATCTGATTGTCTATCGTTTGGCAGAATCTGAGTTCCTAGTAATCGCTAATGCTGGCAATAGGCATTCCGTTGTAGAGACACTCAAGGAGCGAGCAGTCTTCCAGGGATTTGTTGGCGTTGAGGATAGAAGTGACGATTTCGCACTTCTAGCTTTACAAGGTCCGACCGCCACCGAACTTTTGCAGAAATTAGTTGACATCAATCTTGCCGCTCTTCCCTACTATTCAATTGCCCGAGGAAAAGTATCGGATGTCGACGCCTATCTCTGTCGCACCGGTTACACCGGTGAAGACGGTTTTGAAGTGCTCATTCCAGCTGGTGAATCGGTGAAAATTTTCAACGACTTACTAGGACTAGGCATCACTCCCTGTGGCCTAGCATCCCGCGATACCCTAAGGCTTGAAGCTGGCATGCCGCTTTACGGCCATGAACTCAATCTAGAAATAAATCCTTATCAGGCTGGTCTTGGCAGAGTAGTAAAGCTCGATCGCGATGAGGATTTTGTTGGCAAGAGCGCTTTGGCTCAATTAGCGCTAAAGGAACAGGATTTGGTTTTGGTTGGTTTAGTTGGTAGCGGTAAGCGAGCTGCCAGGGCAGATTACGAAATTTATTCTGGAGACACGGCCATCGGTAAGGTAACCTCAGGTGCGCTCTCGCCTACCCTCGGCTACCCTGTTGCCATGGCATATGTTTCCAAGGATTTTTCTGAGGTTGGCGACCAAGTTGAAGTTGACATCAGAGGCACCAGATTGGCCATGACCGTGGTCAAGCTACCTTTTTATAAGCGTTCAAAATAACCCAAAAGGATAAAGAATGAGCAATCCAACTAACCTGCACTACACCAAGGAACACGAGTGGGTAGCCATCGACGGCGATGTTGCAACCATCGGCATTACCGCTTACGCTGCCGAAAAACTTGGTGACGTTGTTTTCGTTGACCTACCAAAAGTTGGTTCTTCAACGACCTACATGAAAATTTGTGGCGAGATTGAATCAACCAAATCGGTAGGTGAACTTTACGCTCCGCTTGACGGTGAAGTAATTGAAGTTAACAGCACCGTGGTTGAGGCACCGGAAACCGTCAACTCAGATCCGTTTGGTTCTGGCTGGTTGATCAAGGTGCGCTTTACCTCTTTGCCGGAACTTATGACCGCTAGCGAATACGATGCTCTAACCGGTGAGGGATAAGAACTAAATGGTTTTAGCCCACGAAGATTTCAAGTATCGACACATTGGGCCTGATGCCAAAGCGCAACAGGACATGCTCGATTTCCTAGGTTACAAATCTCTTGCTGAGCTTTTAGATGCCGCTTTACCAGACTCAATCAAGTTTGTTGGCGATTCAACTCTTCCAGAAGCCATCAGTGAGGCTGCGGCGATTGCGGAACTGAGAAAAATTGCCAGCAAGAACCGAATCACCACCTCACTAATTGGTCAGGGCTACTACGGCACCCACACACCATCGGTCATCAAACGAAACGTGCTAGAGAATCCTTCCTGGTACACCGCCTATACGCCTTACCAGCCGGAAATTTCTCAGGGACGTCTCGAAGCGCTGATCAATTTCCAAACTATGGTTACTGACCTAACCGGAATGAAGACCGCAAATGCCTCGATGCTGGACGAAGCAACAGCAGCGGTAGAGGCCATGCTAATTGCAAGGCGAACCTCAAATGTTGAAAGCAACGTGTTTTATGTTGCCAGCGATATTTTCAATCAGACTAAAGCTTTGATTGACCATCGAGCCGAACCAGTTGGCATCGAGGTAAAGTATTTTGATTTGGCCAGTGCTAGCGAAAATCCAGAACTTCTCAACGGCGACTTTTTTGGCGTGCTGGCCCAGTATCCAGCCGGCTCAGGTGAGATTTACGATCTCACTAAGCTTTTTGCCTACGCCCAAAGCAATAATGCAGTCGCTATCGCGGTTGCCGACCTGCTGGCTCTGACGCTACTGACTCCGCCAGGTGAAATGGGCGCTGATGTCGTAGTCGGGTCAACACAGCGATTTGGTGTTCCAATGGGTTTCGGCGGCCCGCACGCCGGCTACCTAGCGGTTCGAAATGATCTGGAGCGAAGCATGCCTGGGCGACTAGTCGGAGTTTCAATTACCACCGAAGGTGCGCCAGCCTATCGATTGACGCTGCAGACCAGAGAGCAGCACATTAGACGTGAACGAGCCACCTCGAACATCTGCACTGCCCAGGTTCTGCTTGCGGTCATGGCTGGAATGTATGCGGTCTATCACGGACCGAAACGACTAAAAGCAATTGCCGAGGATGTCTGGAGTAAAGCGCACCGACTGGCCACATCGCTAAGCGATGCAGGTTTGGATGTTCCAACCAAAGAATTTTTTGACACTTTCGAAGTTTGCGGCATAGATGCCAAAGCTGTCTTTAGTAAAGCTCGGGCCAAAAACATCACGGTAAATCTAATCAGCGAGAACTGCATCAGCATCTCGGTTGATGAAACTACCACAGAGCAAACTCTTATAGATCTCCTCGAATCCTTTGGTGTGGCAAATTTAGCTGCAGCTTCTCAGCCAAATATCAAACTACAAAGAACTAGCTCCTATCTGGTTCACGAGGTTTTCAACTCCTATCACAGTGAAACTGCGATGCTTCGTTACCTGAAACGTCTAGCCGATTATGACTTTGCTCTCGATCGCGGCATGATTCCTCTTGGTTCTTGCACGATGAAGTTAAACTCGACCACTGAAATGGAAGCAGTGACTTGGCCAGAGTTTGCCGGTTTGCACCCATTTGCTCCCAAGGAAGATGTTCAGGGATATCTCGAACTTATTGATCAGCTAACATCATGGCTATCCGATGTCACCGGCTATTCCGATATCTCGCTGCAACCGAATGCTGGAAGTCAGGGTGAGCTTGCGGGATTACTGGCAATTCGCGGATACCACCTCTCCAGAGGAGACAAGCAGAGAACTATCTGCCTGATTCCATCCTCAGCGCACGGAACTAATGCCGCATCTGCGGTTCTTGCCGGTATGCAAGTAGTGGTAGTTGCCTGTGATGACCAGGGCAATGTTGATGTCACGGATTTGACCGCCAAAATAACTGAAGCCGGCGATCAGCTGGCTGCACTTATGGTGACCTACCCGTCAACCCACGGTGTCTACGAGGAAGCAATTGCTGAAATTTGTGATCGTGTTCACCAAGCAGGTGGACAGGTTTACATCGATGGCGCTAACACCAATGCTGTAGTTGGTTATGCCAAGTTCGGTTCATTCGGTGGCGATGTCTCGCATCTAAACCTGCACAAGACTTTCTGCATTCCGCACGGCGGTGGCGGACCTGGTGTCGGGCCAGTAGCGGCTAGAGCACATCTCGCTGAATTCCTGCCAGGCCACAATCAAGCTCAAACCATGCTGCCAAACTACGGCCCAGTATCAGCTGCACCGTTTGGTTCGGCAAGCATATTGCCAATCTCCTGGGCCTATATTCGCATGATGGGTAATTCAGGGCTGAAAGATGCCACCGCGGTTGCAGTGCTTTCGGCAAACTTCATCGCCAAAAAACTTGAGCACGCCTATCCACTTCTGTATACCGGTAAAAACGGTCTAATTGCTCACGAGTGCATTATCGATATCAGGGGGATTACTAAGGACACTGGAGTAACCGGAGAAGACATTGCGAAGCGGTTAATCGATTACGGTTTCCACGCCCCGACCATGTCTTTCCCAGTGGCCGGCACACTTATGATCGAACCGACCGAATCTGAACCAATGCCAGAAATTGAGCGTTTCATAGCTGCAATGCTTGATATTAGGGCCGAAATCGACTCGGTTGCCAAAGGCGATTACACAATCGAAGAGTCCCCACTTCGTAACGCACCCCACACGGCAAAATCGATTGTTCAGGAATGGAATAAAAAGTATTCTCGAGAAACCGCTGTTTTCCCTGCTGGACAGTTCAGAAGCAAGTACTGGCCGATAGTGAATCGTATCGACAACGTCTACGGTGATAGAAATCTGGTCTGCTCCTGCCCGCCGATTGAATCTTTCGCTGAATAACTAAAATCTTTAGGGCTTCAGGGTCCTCTCAGCATCGAACTCCATCCTCTCGGCTAGAATTGGGCTATGACTACCCCAACCATGAATGTCCCTCTTGAAGTCTGGCTTGTTACTGCAACCATAATTACCGCTGTAATTGTCATTGATTTACTTTTTCAGCTAAAGCGTAAAGGTGATCCCACTTTCAAGGAATCAGCCATATTCACCAGCTTCTTTTTGGCCTGTTCCTTAGGTTTTGTTTTCGTCATCAATCAGGTGTGGGGTGAACCATTCGGTGATGAATACCTTGCAGGTTTTATAACCGAATACAGCCTTTCGGTAGATAATCTCTTCGTTTTCCTAATTATTTTCACCAAGTTAGCGGTTCCAGAAAAAGCCAAACGACAAGCGCTGACCATAGGTATTTTGATCGCATTGATCCTGCGCTTTATCTTTATTGCTATCGGTGCGGTAGCCATTTCGGCTTTCTCATGGGTGTTCTACATCTTCGGTGCTTTCTTGATTTACACCGCCTACACCCTAGTTCGCGACCACTTTAAGAAGCACGATGCCGACGAACCGCCAGGTGGTAAGTTCATTGAATTCATCAAAAAGAGAGTGAACGTTACCGACGAGTATCACGGCAGCAAAATCTCGATCAAGAAAAATGGCAAGCGTTACTACACTCCGCTACTTTTTGCGATGATCGCAATCGGTAGCGCAGACATCCTGTTTGCCCTTGACAGTATTCCGGCTGTTTATGGACTTACCAAAGAGCCTTACATTGTCTTTACTGCAAATGCTTTTGCTCTTCTTGGTCTTCGCCACCTTTACTTCCTGATTGCCGGCCTTTTAACCAGACTGAAGTATCTGGGCCTTGGGCTATCGGTGATTCTTGGCTGGATTGGTCTAAAGCTAACCATTCACGCACTGCAGAAGAACGAACTGCCGTTTATCAACGGCGGCCAAAAGGTAACCTCGCTTCCCGAGATAACAACTGATGTTTCGCTAACTGTGATTCTGACCACAATCACTATTGCGACAATTGCCTCGCTTATCGCAACCAGGAATAAGTAAGGTGCAGCACCTTAGGAAAACTGATCTTCAGGTTTCCAACATCTGCTTCGGTGGAAATGTTTTTGGCTGGACCGCTGATCAATTAGAGTCATTCAAACTGCTGGATCACTTTATTGAAAACGGTGGCAATTTCATCGATACCGCCGATGTTTACTCGGCTTGGAAGCCCGGTAACTCAGGTGGCGAGAGCGAAAGAATCATCGGGAACTACCTGAAACTAAAAGGTAATCGGGATCAATTAGTCATAGCGACCAAGGTGGCCATGCTCGAGACCCGCAAAGGATTATCTAAGAGCAACATAATTGCAGCCTGCGATGACAGTTTGGCTAGATTGCAAACTGATTACATAGACATTTACTACGCCCACAGCGATGACACCGAGACTGAGCTTACTGAGACACTCGAGGGATTTGACACTTTAGTTAGATCCGGCAAGGTTCGCTATATCGCAGCATCAAATTACAGTTTTGATCGTTTAGCTGAGGCACTCAAAATCTCCAAGGAAAATAATTTGGCTTCTTATATTGCCTTGCAGAACCGATACAGTCTGGTGGCCAGAGAGCCCTATGAATCCGATGGAGCTAAATCGGTTGAAGAATTCAAGATCTCCGGCCTTCCCTATTCAACCCTTGGTAGCGGCTTTCTAAGCGGTAAATACCGAGCTGGTGTTGCTGTCGATTCACAACGGGCCGAGGGAGTTAAGAATAACTACCTGAACCAAGAAAATCTTGAACTGCTGGCCAGACTAGAACAGGTAGCTAACGAGTATCGGGTGTCCAACACCTCGGTAGCACTTAGCTGGCTGAGACGACAGCCTGGTGTCAGCGTGCCACTTGCCTCGGCTAGAAATTTGGAACAGCTTGAAGAGCTTTTGCAAGAGGTTGAGTTGACCAATCAGGAGCTGGCCTTTATTGCTGGCGAATAAAATCCTTCACCGCAGCTAGAAACTCGTCCGGCTTCTCCTCATGTGGAATATGTCCACACTGATTTATCTCGACTAGTTTGGCTTCTGGGATTAAAGTGGCAACCCGTTTTGAACTCTCTGGTGGAATTATCTTGTCGCCGTCAGCAACAAAAACTAAAGTCGGCACTTTCAGATCCGCTAGTTTATTTTGGATCTTAGACTGAACTCCATTTCTGCTGAACTCCCAAAAAGCTGCCTCCCAGCCCCTAACTTTAAGCGGCCTAGTGTAGTTTTCTAAAACCTCGTCAGTGATTCCAGATTTATCAAACCAAGATGCATACAGGATTTTCAATCCGGTTTTTTTGAAACCAGCGACCAGCCGAGGGCCGATCCAATCAAAGGGTTTGGTCTTTAGCAATTTACCTAACGCCTTATTTATTGGTGGTGCATTTAGTATCGCCGGCTCTTCCAAGACAAGGGCCCTAACCAAAGCTTGATTATCCAAGGCCCATTCGGCAGCAATTCCGGCTCCAGCTGAGTGCCCAATCAGAATCACCTTTTTAGATTTGCCAAAATGCTTGATTAGCGCATCCAGAAGCCCTACCTGTGCTGGGAAGGTGTATGGGTTTAGCCCGACCCAGGATTTAGGCCTTACCGTAAGCCCAAAACAGGGACGGTCATAACTTATGACATCACCAAATTCAGTGAGCCGACTCATGATTTTTCTGTAACTAAATGTGCTGGCACCAAAACCGTGGAGTAAGACAACTAAGCAGTCACTTGCGCTACCTTTAGCAAATTCGTAGTGCACCTCAACACCGTTGAGTTCAATAAAATTGGAAAACTCACCGGCAAGCTCCTTCTCGTCAAACTCGCCTTTAGTTCCCGAGATTCGCAGCATACTCGTTACTTTAAATTGCTCTCAATTAGTTTGATGATCTCTGGGTCATTAGGTTGTGTGGTTGGCCTAAAGCGATGAATAGAGCCATCTGGCAGTATTAGAAACTTTTCGAAGTTCCACTTCACATTCCCGGCCTTGCCAGTGGCATCCTTAACCTTGGTCAGTTCTTGGTATAGCGGGTGCGCTCCTTTGCCGTTGAGTTTAGCCTTCTCGGTCATAGGAAAGGTAACTCCCCAGGTGCTTGAGCAGTACTGGGCAATATCGGAACTTTCTTTGAGTTCCTGAAAAAACTGGTTCGATGGAACACCAATTACAGTAAAACCCTTGTTTCCATACTTTTTCTGCATAGCTTCCAAAATTTCATACTGCGGGCTTAGGCCGCATCTTGAAGCCACGTTTACCACAAGCGTCACTGGCTTTTGTAATTTGCCAAATGTAGTTAGTTCACCGTTTAGGGCAGTTATTTCGATGTTATTTAGGTCCATGTTTTTCAGCCTACCCGATTAAGGTTTAGTCTTTTAGAGTCAACCTAATCAAAAGGAAATCAAAATGAATCTATCGGGGAAGATTGTTCTCGTAACAGGTGCTGGAAGCGGAATGGGCAGAGAGTTAGCCCTTGAACTCACCAGAGAAAAAGCTATTGTTGCCTTGGTAGATTTTCGGGAGAACACACTCAAAGAAACTGCGGAACTGGTCAAAGCACTCGGTGGCACCTGTTCCAGTCACGTCCTAGATGTTTCTGATGCCCAAGCGGTGGCGAAGTTGCCTGCCGCAGTCAAGAAGGCTCTCGGTGAAGTCGATGTACTGATCAATAACGCCGGCATCATTCAGCCTTTTGTCAAAGTCAATGAGTTGAGCATGAAAGATGCCATGCACGTGATGAATGTTAATTTCAATGGCCCGCTGATGCTCACCAAAGCTTTTTTGCCAGAACTACTTTCTAGACCGCAAGCTCACATCTTGAATGTTTCCTCTATGGGTGCCTATGCCCCGGTGCCAGGGCAAAGTGTCTACGGTGCATCGAAGGCCGCGATAAAGCTTTTCACCGAAGGGCTCAGATCAGAACTTATGGGGACCAATGTTGGAGTGACGATTGTCTTTCCAGGGGCTATTGAAACCAACATCGCGGCTAACTCAGGAATGGCGGCGATGACAGCCGATTCAGAGTCGGCAAAATTCCCGACTACAAAAGCAGATGTTGCCGCAAAATTGATGGTTGCGGCAATCATTAAGAACAAGCCGAGACTGGTGATTGGTAAGGACGCTAAGACCATGGACCTGATTAGCCGTCTAAATCCCGTATACGCAGCCAAATTGATTTACAAACAGATGGCATCTCTGCTGAAAT
>CAYMYB010000016.1:0-21050 GCA_964394575.1 uncultured Rhodoluna sp.
ATCAGTCGGCGACGCTTGGCTTAACCGCTGCAACCGCTCTGGTAGTGCTCAGCTCTCGAGTTTCAGAGGCTCAGCCCATCGAGGGTTCAGTCAACACCACCAGTTCTAGCCAAGGGGTAGAAAGCTCGATGCCCATGCTGGCTTTGATTGGTGCTCTTGTTTTTCCAGTCATCGGAATTGTTTTAGGCCACATGGCCCTATCGCAGATGCGAGCAGGAACAATGAGTTCAAGACAACGTGGCTTAGCCCAAGCTGGTCTATTTATCGGCTATGTCATTACAGCCATAACGCTTTTCCTAGTTTTTGTGTTCCTCTGGGCAATAATCAGTTGGCAAAATAGCTATTACTAACGTTCATCTTCCAGGCTTATTTCCAAAGTAATAAGCTCTGGGCTGAGTCCAATTAGCATTAGCGTCTCGATGAGGAAGTTAATAACATCATCAACTTCCTGATCTGACCAACCTTTTTCGATGCTGTAATTGGGAATTTCATCATCTGGTTCTAACCAGCCTTTATCTTTGACTATTGAGATCGCATCCGGGTTATCCGGATTGCCGATTTCTAGCCAAATAACGTCTTCCTCATCCCAAAGGCCTTGTATATAAAGGTCTTCATACAGTGGATTTTCGATACCGATAATCCACATTCCATCGGTTTGCACCTCAAGAAGTGCTTGTTTGATCTCATCGGCTAGGTGATGCCAGCCTTCTGGTACTGAATAGGTCATTATTTCCTCCTATTCCCTTTTAACTGTTTAGAGCCTAGACTTATTCCATCAAGATCACTTGATAGTAGTCGTTTGCAGCACATGTTCGAACCTTGAGTCTGAACAGTATTTATAGATGTGCCAGTCTTCCTTCTAGAGAACAGTTGGTTCTCATGTGTGGGTTTGCGCAGTTCGACTAGCCCCCATACATAAAGGAATAAAGAATATGCCGAAAAACGGCACTAGCTCCCGTGCGCCTAAGAAAGCGACACTAAAAACAGGCCCTAAAAAGCCACATCGTAAAGGCACTACCGCTGCCAAGGCGGCCGTTGCTGAAGTTACTCGCAAGCCAAGACACTCATCGGCGAAGCGTGATGAGCGTCCAGCTAGACGTGAGTGGACCGAAGAAAAGCCGGTTAGATCGGGCGAAAGACCAACCAGGGCAAGAAGAGCCGACGACAAGCCACAGCGTAAAGACCGCAGACCTGACTGGACGCCAGTGAAGTCAAAGGAATCTTTTGCTGGTAAGCAGGCTAGAACCGCCGGTGCCTCGACCAGGCCAAAACGTGATGAGCGTCCAGCTAGACGCGAGTGGACTGAAGAAAAGCCAGCCCGTCGTGACTCACGTGCGCCAAGACGTGAATGGACCGATGAGAAACCGGCCCGCCGTGATGACCGTGGTTCTAGAGATCCGCGCAGATCAGATCGTGTGGCTAGAGATGAGAACCGTCAGCGCAGCTTTGAAGGTGCTAGGTCTAAAACCCCAAACAAAAAGGCTTTCTTTGAGGATGTTGTTTTAGAGAAACTGCAATCAGTTGAACAGTCAGAAGCAATAATCGAAACCCGTTTCGAAGACATGGGTCTACACCCTCGTCTAGTTGAAGCGCTGAAGAAGATGGGTGCGGAAGCTCCATTCCCAATCCAGCAGGCAACAATTCCAGCGGGTATCTCCGGTAGAGATGTTTTGGGTAGAGGTAAAACTGGCTCTGGAAAGACCATTGCTTTTTCTATTCCGCTGATTACCAAACTAGTTGCCGGTGGTTCACAACCGCGTAAACCTAACCGCCCACGTGCTCTAGTACTTGCACCAACTAGAGAGCTAGCCGATCAGATTGATAGAACACTTTCACAGCTAGCTAAGTCAGTTGGTTTTTATACCACCTGTATTTACGGTGGTATGCCGCAGCGTCGTCAAGAAATTGCTATGCAGCGCGGTGTTGACATTTTGGTGGCAACCCCTGGACGCCTTGAAGACCTCATGGCACAGAAGATAGTTGATCTTCGGGATGTTGAAACGCTAGTTATTGATGAGGCAGATCACATGTGTGATCTTGGCTTTATCGAGCCAGTGAAGAGAATCACCGCTGCTACTGGCGATTCTCAGAAGATGCTGTTCTCGGCAACTTTGGATAAAGAAGTTGATGCTCTGGTACGCCAGTTCCTACCAAACCCTTATGTCTATGAGGTGCCAAATGAGACTGAAGAGACAAGCGATATTGTTCATCGAGTAATGTTTACCGAGCCTGATGACAGAAGCGCGGTGCTACTTCGTCTAGTTCAAGGTATGGGTAAAACACTTATATTCACTAGAACCAAGATGACCGCTGAGCGTTTGTCCGAATCCCTAACTAGCGCTGGTGTTCCAGCCGCTAGATTGCACGGTGATTTGAACCAAAACCAGAGAAACCGCAACCTGCAGCGCTTTATGGGTGGCGAGGTTAGGGTTCTTGTTGCTACCGACGTGGCAGCTCGTGGTATTCACGTTGACGATATCGCAATTGTGATTCAAGTTGATCCACCAGAGGAATACAAGACCTATCTGCACCGTTCAGGCCGTACCGGCCGCGCCGGTAAGCAGGGAACTGTAATTACCCTGGTTCCCCGTTCACGTAGACGTAAAGTCGAGGATCTGCTTCGCAGAGCAGAACGTGATGCGATTTTTACCGATGTCAAGCCAGATAGTCCACTGCTCGCTCAGATTGCTGGTCCGATTGCACCAGCTCCTGCTGTTTCGCTACTTGATTTTGGTGACAGCAGAGGTGGGTCCAGAGATGGTGGTCGTTCTCGTTCAGATCGCGGTTCATCTAGAGGCGGTTCAAGTAAATTTGCTGGGAAACCAAGAGGTGGTTCTAGAGATGGAGCCAGATCGGGCCGTCCAGCAGGTAAGTTTGCCGGGAAAACATCAAATCGATCAAGTAAAGATCGTTAGTTAGGAATTACCAAAACCGCTTACCTTTAGGGGTAGGCGGTTTTGCCTTAACCCAGAAACGAACACTTCGAGCCTCTTTTGTCTTCGGTGCCCCTTATCTTATATTTTGAGTCTGGACTAACTCAGAAAGAGAACAGAGTTGGCCAGAAAAGCATTGCTCGTATTTGTAGACGAGTCAGGGAATTTTGACTTCTCCGACACAGGAACAAATCATTTGGTTCTATCCGCAGTGCTGTGTCATAAACCCCTCAGGTCTGCAGGCAAGATGCTTCGGCTAAAATATTCACGGCTCGCGCTTGGATTCAACATCTCAGGATTTCACGCTAGTGAGGATAGAAATTCCCTCAGGGTAAGCGTTTTGAAGACTATCTCAAAAGAACGATCACTCAGCGCTTTTTCGATGGTGTTGGACAAAGCAAGACCTGAAAACAAACTTTTATTGCCAGGCGACATCTACCATCGATTTGGGCTAGAACTTGCGGCACACCTAGGGGAGTTTATCCAACATCGCAAAGTATTACTTATTTTTGACAGAGCGCTTCCAGCTAGAGATGAAAAGGCTCTCTTGGCATCGTTGAAAACCCAACTTTCTAGATTTGATTCTGAATATCTCATTCATTTCCACAATGTCAGTAAGGACTTGAACGCTCAGATTGCTGACTACATAGCGTGGAGTATCTTCGTGGGGCTAGAACGCGGGAACTGGAAGTGGCATGGCTTATTACCGGCACGGCTCGGGTCGTTCAAACACTTGGATTTTCGACCTTAAATAATTGACCCCCTCAGCTACCTAATGAGAGACTCCCTGAGTCTCTTATCACCGAGGGGGAACGTTTAGAAAAGAATAACACCAAAGTTTTACTTTGCATAGATGTTTGCTTGATTTTAACTATGACTTGACCAGAATGAATTCGCCTGTTGCAAAGAAATGCTGGAGTCGCTTTTTTGTTCGCTTCATGTAGGTTGGCAAGAATTCAATAATCTCGGCAGCCTTCATCTCAAGAATTGCGTTGGTTAGGCAAAGAGCTCTTGCCATAACTAAAATCTCAAAGTCTTCTGGAGAGATTTTGGGCAATTCGGCAATTGATGAATAACCCTCTGCAACATACTTCTCTCGCTCCTTATCTTCTCTGAGATACAGAGCATTTATAGAAAGATCTTGGATAGGTAGACCAAAACCAGCGTCATCAAAGTCGATAACTGATAACCCATTTGGGCCTTGGATTATATTTCCTGCGTGCAGATCGGCATGAATTGCTTGTAGCGGAATTTCTTTACTTAGTCTTTCGTGCAGGTCATCTGAGATCTTGAGGGCATCCATCAAAAGCCCATACAGCTCATCGTCAATCTCTTTGGGTTGATTAGGTCTGAGCAGGTCTTTTGCCTGAAGTAGTGAGTTATTGATATTAGGTAAAGTTGCCGGAGCAGTGAAACTAAGGTTTTTTGCAAAGAGCTGAAGTTTGGCCATGGCTTGGCCAATACCAAAGAGCTGTTCGTTTGTCGGCTCATCGCCAACTTCTTCACCTTCTAGCCACTCAAACATCACCGCGTTGAACTGCGCTTCTAGTGGGGCAAAGTAAACGGAAGTGTAGAGCTCACCTGAAGTTGTTCTTACCGGCACTGGTGCTGAAACCTCACCATCGAGCGCTTCAAGCCACTGCATCTCGGCGAGGATCTCATTGGCTGATTTACTAGAGCCTAGGTTGATCCGCAACGCATAGGACTTTTCAGCCGATTCCACCTTAAAGGTGCTATTAAATCCGTGGTTTACATTCTTGAATTCCTTGGTTTCAAAACCATACTGGGCCAGTAGCCCTGGGACTAATTTGGCAACTTCAGCAATCTGGCCAGCTTCATCAAGTTCAAGGTAGTTCATAAAAATAGCCTAGTTCTCTCGGGCATTCCCTTTACCGGTTTCGAGCCTCAGCTAAAAGATAAACAAGCCCGAGTCTGTTTACGGTGTGCCAGGAAGGTCTAATTGAAGCCCGAGTAGCGTCATTGCGACTGCAATCAGAGTAGCCCAGAAAAGCGTGGCAACAGTTATTACCAGTGATGCCTTGAGTGGTTTCACACCTGCCGCAACAGAGATTGCTGCGGCGAACTGAGTTCCAATCACAAGTGGGCCGATAACGGCAAGTCCGTAAACACCATATTTTTCAAAGGCTCGTTGAGCCTTAGCAAATTTTGGATTTTCCCCGCTCTTTCCACTACGCCTTCTTCTTTCAATAAACCAATTTCTTATAGAAGAACTGAAATAGGCAAATAGGAAAATAGTTATTGCATTGCCAGTCACACCTGAAACAACGACCCACATTGGGTCTAGGCCGAATATGATTCCTGCCGGGATCACAGCTATTGCCTCGAACCAAGGTATGGCCCCGGCTAGAAACACCCCAATAAGTCCGAGTTGTTCTAGGTTCATTTTGCTCGCACAAAAAGTTTTGAAAAGCTAGTCAGCAACGCTTCCATAGGGCCTTTGTTTCGATACTTTAGATAAATCATCGCTAGCGTTGAAAGAGCCAACCAAACTGCAATCGAAACAATCATCGTTTGACTCAGGTTTAGTTCTCCAAACCAACCAAATCCCCATGCAGAGAATAAGGTTGAAAAGATTAGCGACTGGCTCAGGTAGATTGTCAGAGACATTTTTCCAGCTGATCTAAGAAGTTTTAATTCTTTACCGCTGTTTAGTAGGAACCAAATAAAAGCGACATAAGCGGCACTGAGAAATGGAGCACTTAGGAAAATCATGCCTAGCGCGCCTAGATAAAGCCCGAAGCTTCCTGAACCAAGTTCATTATTTAGCAGCATGAAAGCTGAAAGCAATTGCAGCGGCAGGCCTAGGCCCAAACCTAATCTCAAGTATCGCTTCATAAGTTTAGGATTAACCTCAGCTAACCCTTTTTTGCGGCTGACTAGAACACCAACTAAGAAGCCAACAAGGACCAAGGTGCCTTGAAGAAACAGTGCCTGTGGTGCCGCAAACAACCAAGTGGTTAGCCTTGGCACGATGGCATCTAGAAAACCTCCAGTGCTTATAGCTGCATCCAACCCGAACTCATCTAATGATCCAGGTAGTTCGGGTAGAGGTTTACCCTTCATGGCAAAGAAGGCCTCACCTAGTAAAGTCAGCGCGCTGATTGCAAAGAAGGCGAAAACGGTTAGACCGTAGATCACCCAGGACCATACTTTTAGCGTCTTATCAGAACGGAAATAGAAGGCCAACAGCAAGAGCCCAAAGAGCCCGTAGAGGAAGAGGATGTCGCCGTGGAATAGGAAGGTGAAGTGGAGAACTCCAAGCAGGATTAGCCCAAAGCATCTAAAGACCCATCTGCGCCGATTTGCTTTGTCCCCTTGGATTATGTACTGGGCCGAGTAACCGAAGAGGAATGAAAACAGCAGATAAAACTTGGCAGTGAAAAGCCCCATCATCAGGATAAACGGCACAGAGTTTTCTAGTTTGCTTAGATCAGTTGCTTCTGGCCCTAGCAGAGTGGCGATGGCTAGAAATGGCAGGTTGACAATTGCTATTCCAAGAAGAGCGAATCCTCTGAGTGCGTCGGGAAACTTGTCCCTAACATTCGTATCGAGAGTCATTTTTCCCCACTAACACTTGAAGGTCTAAGGTCAAGTCCGATCAGGCTCATTGAAGGCAGTAGGGTCGCATACCCTATGACCAACCAGAACACTGCTGAGATTTGAGTCCAGGTGAGTTGCAATTCATACAAGAAGACGCTCTCGGTTGCATTGAAGTCTTGGAACACAGCAAACCCCATCAAACAACTAGCAAGGAGAGTACCAATCAGAGCTAGGAATCTGTAGGCAACAAAGTAACTTCTATCTCGAACCTGGACCAATCTTTCATCCAGCGCTTCTTCAGGGGCGTCTGCAACCAATCTGACTGACTTGCGAAGCAGGAAATAAAAAATTCCGATAAAGAGAATGTGTAGAAGCACTAGAGGGGTCCACAGGTCTTCTTGTAAGAACCAAAGCATGGCAGTGCCACCGAGAAGAACTAAATTGGAACTCACCAAAAGTAAACGCTTAGCTCCAGTTGTTCTGAGACCGTCCCACTTTGAATCCTTGAGTTGCTTGACCACTGAGTCTGCATTTGCAGTACCCCAATTCGGATCGGCTGGATTTAGGCCCATGGCTCGCGTGTACTCTTTCCATAGCCCTCTGGCCTTTAAATAAAGAGCAAAAAATGGAAGCTCCAGCACAAAGTGTGTTAGCAGTGTGAAAAAGAACCAGTTCGTGTCAAAGAAAATAAATCTAAAACTCGGATCACTTGTCCAAAACAAGGCGGCCGAGATACCAATGGGTATCGCGCTCATAGCCACATCCAGCCACTGCATCAAACGCACGTTATTACCGGCATACTTCGGATACACGTATAGGTAAGAAATCGCGATGGTCGCGACAATAAATAGCAATACCGTTAGTTCATTCATGATTTTTCCTTCACAAGCCAGAAAATCTCGTCAATTGGTGTTTTTAGTGCATCTGCAATTTGAAGCGCAAGACCGAGGGACGGAGAGTATTCACCGCGCTCGATATACGACATCGTTTGATAGTGAACGTTGACCAGATCAGCTAGCTCTTGTCTAGATATGTTGAGCTTTGTTCTTAGTTCTTCAACACGATTTTCTACGTTGGCTACTTCTGTCTTTGGTCTCCGACTCATGTTTAGAGTATAAATGCTCTAGAGCATAAATACTCTATATTTCTACAACCAACAGGTAATTCTCAGATTTAGTTGGGGTGACACTGCTTTGGCCAGGGGGCTTGCAGGGAGGGATCGATTCAGGCTAGACTCTTACTTAGCCAAAGACCGCCGGTTTCGGCAGAGGCTAAATCCCCTGATTTATCAAGGTTTTAGCCTGTGTTGACTAAGGTCCGCTAACAAGCGGCATCCTGCGCAGGTGAACTGAATTAGATTTTTCTAGCTCTGGTCATTTGCGCCAGAGCTTTTTTGTTATCGACCCTAGGGCTACCGGCATCACAGATATAAGGAGCGCCATGGCGGACAAGCAAGCCTCAGTCGCAGAGTTAACTGGTCTATTCCAGTCCTCTAAGGCTGTTCTGCTCACCGAGTACCGCGGACTCACTGTGGCACAGCTTAAAGAGCTGCGCCGTTCAATCAGTGCCGATGCAACTTACGCCGTAGCCAAGAACACATTGCTATCCATTGCAGCTAAGAACGCTGGAGTTGACGCTTTCGAGGGTCACTTTGCCGGTCCTAGCGCAGTGGCATTCGTATCCGGAGACGTAGTTTCCGTTGCGAAGGCAATGCGTGATTTTGCTAAGGCAAACCCACTGTTGGTCGTTAAGGCGGGCTACTTCGATGGAGCCGCACTAACCGCTGCAGAGGTAACAAAGCTTGCCGATCTCGAATCCAGAGAAGTACTTTTGGCCAAGGCCGCAAGTGCTTTCAAGGCTTCGCTATTCGGTGCAGCATACATGTTCCAGGCACCTCTTGCTCAGGCTGCTCGCGCAGTCGACGCTCTGCGTCAAAAGCAAGAAGCTGCATAACCAAAAACACGCTTTACAAACAAACATTAGGAGAAACAAATGGCAAAGCTGACTACAGACCAGCTAATCGAGGCCTTCAAGGAGCTATCACTAATCGAGCTTTCAGAGTTCGTTAAGAAGTTCGAAGAAGTATTCGAAGTTACCGCCGCTGCTCCAGTTGCTGTCGCTGCTGCACCTGCAGCCGGTGGTGGCGCTGCTGAAGCTGCAGAAGAGAAGGACTCATTCGATGTCGTTCTTGAAGCTGCTGGCGACCAGAAGATCCAGGTTATCAAGGAGGTTCGTGCTCTAACTAACCTAGGTCTAGGAGAAGCAAAGGCCGTCGTTGATGGCGCTCCAGCAACCGTACTTGAGGGTGCTAACAAGGAGACCGCAGAGAAGGCTAAGGCTGCTCTAGAAGCTGCTGGTGCAAAGGTTACTTTGAAGTAATCTGCTTCACTGCATAAGAATTACCCGTCCTGGCTAGCTGGGACGGGTTTTCTTTTATTGGCTAGGCTTAAGGCATGAAGTATTACAACAATCTCAGTGAACTCATCGGCAATACTCCTTTGGTTAAGTTGAATAAGGTAACTGAGGGTATTGCCTGCACTGTTTTAGCAAAAGTTGAATACTTCAACCCAGGCGGCTCTATCAAAGACCGTATCGCTGAAAGACTGATTGATGCCGCAGAGGCTAGCGGCAAGCTAAAACCAGGTGGCACTATTGTCGAGCCAACCTCGGGAAACACCGGCATTGGTATAGCCCTCATCGCCCAGCAGCGCGGCTACAAGTGCATTTTTACATTGCCCGATAAGGTGGCTCAGGACAAGATTGACACTTTGAAGGCATACGGAGCAGAGGTGGTTATCTGCCCATCAGCCGTTTCACACGAGGACCCTCGCAGCTACTACTCAGTGTCTGATCGTCTAGCACGAGAGATCCCTGGGGCTTTCAAACCAGATCAATACAGCAACCTGAATGGTCCACTTTCGCACTACGAGAGCACAGGGCCAGAAATCTGGCGGGATACCGAAGGTAAAGTTACCCACGTGGTTATTGGGGTTGGCACTGGAGGAACTGTTTCTGGAACAGCAAAATACCTAAAGGAAATTAGTAACGGGGCAGTAAAGGTTATTGGTTGTGATCCGGCTGGTTCGGTTTTTAGTAATGGCACGGGAAGACCATATCTAGTTGAAGGAGTTGGTCGCGGCGATGATTTTGTGCCTGGAGCATTTGATCCTTCAGTGGTTGATGAAATTGTTCCGGTTTCGGACATTGAATCTTTTATGATGACTCGAAGATTAGCCAAGGAAGAAGGTTTACTGGTCGGTCCAAGTTGTGGCATGGCAGTATCTGCAGCTCTTAAGGTTGCAAAGGATCTTCCCAAAGAGGCTGTACTGGTAGTTATTTTGCCTGACGGTGGAAGAGGCTATCTAGCCAAAGTTTTCAATGATACCTGGATGCGGACTCACGGCTTTATGCCAAGACTTGACGATGCCGTTGAGGATCTAATAAGTGCAACGGTAGAAGAACCCGCCGCTAGCAGAGTAAAGATGAATCAAACTGTTGCGGATGCGCTTGCCACTAATGCAGATTACCTACTGGTCTTTGATAACCAGCCGCCAGTAAGAGTTGGTGAAGTGTTGGGGATGCTCAGAAGAGAGAAGCTGTTAGAGCTAAACCCAACTGATCTTGTTGCAGAGCATCTAGAACCTAAACCGGTGCTCTTGGGATACACCGACAGCATCGCCAGAGCGAGAGAGTTATTGGCTAAAAACGATTGTGCATTGGTGCTTCGCGAGGGTGAAGTTCTGGGGCTACTAACCAAGAGCGCTCTTGGTTAGGCTAGAAGCAGTTAGGAAGAACTAATGTCTGAATTTGAAACTAGAGCCATTCACGTTGGCCAACATCCGGATGAAAAAACCGGCAGTGTAATCCCGCCGATTCACATGACTTCAACTCACAAGCAGGATGGGGTGGGTAATTTACGAGATGGCTTTGAATACAATCGGGCGGCTAACCCAACCAGATCGGCCCTGCAGGAAGCGCTGGCTTCCTTAGAAGGTGGCAGATTTGGTCTGAGTTTTTCCTCGGGGCTTGCCGCCGAAGATGCGGTTATCAGGGCGGTGCTAAGACCAGGTGATCACGCTATCTTGGCTGATGACATGTATGGCGGTTCCTATCGCCTATTTGCCAGAGTTTATAAGGCCTGGGGAATAGATTTCAGCATTGTTGATTTGAATAACACCGAAGAGCTCGAAGCAGCATTTATTGCTGGCAAGACCAAAATGGTCTGGATTGAAACACCATCTAATCCGATGATGACTATTTTCGACATCGCTAAAGTATCTGAAATCGCCCACCGCCACGGCGCTATTGCCGTAGTCGATAACACCTTTGCCACACCTTATTTGCAGCGACCGTTGGAGCTGGGTGCCGATGTGGTCATGCATTCAACCACTAAGTATCTAGGGGGACACTCTGATGTTTTAGGTGGCGCGCTTGTTCTAAATGACGGTGAATTAGCTAAGCAGATTGAATTTATTCAATTTGCTGTTGGCGCGGTTTCCTCGCCATTTGATGCTTGGCTTACCCACCGATCGCTAAAGACCCTCGCACTGCGTATGGAGAAGCACTGCTTCAATGCCCAGCTGGTCGCTAATTATCTTGAAAGCAGAGAAGATCTGGTAGCCGCTGTTTACTACCCTGGTTTAGAAAATCACCCTGGGCACGATTTGGCAAGAAAGCAGATGAGTGGTTTTGGTGGAATGCTGTCATTTAAGCTCTCTGGCGGTGAAGCTGCAGCCAAGAAGTTTTGCGAATCAACCAAATTATTCACTCTCGCTGAAAGCTTAGGTGGTGTTGAGTCGCTGGTTAACTATCCAGCCGAAATGACTCACGCTTCGGCTAACGGATCGCCGCTTGAAGTGGCTAAAGATATTGTTCGACTTTCTGTTGGAGTCGAGCACATCAGCGATATCTTGGCTGATCTAAAACAAGCTCTCGAGAAACTCTAGGCATACATGTCTGGCTCAGAGCAGGAGAGAGTTGAAGCAATCTACGACGAGTTTGCTAAAACTTACGATGAACACTATTCGGCAAAGGAATTTCAAGAAGAAGATCAAGAGCTATTCAAAATAGCCTCGCCATGGATTAGAGGTAGGGTTCTTGATTTAGGTTGCGGCACTGGACTCACCCTGCACTACAACGAAGTACCCAAAGAGAATTATTTGGGAATAGACCCGAGCGCCGGGATGCTTTCTAAACTGACTGAAAAATTCCCTGGCTACTCAACTGTGCAGGCTACTTTTGAGCAATGGGTTGAAACTAATACCCAGAGTTTTGACACTGTTTTGGGCCTTTACGGCGCACCTTCGTATTTTGAGAGCAGTTCCTATCAAAAGGTCTTAGACCTAGTAAGCCCGAAGGGCCACTACTTCCTGATGTTCTATAAGCCTGGCTACTTTCCAGCACATATCTATACCCCAGAGGACATCGCTAAAGCCAAGGCCAGAATCGACTACGAGAAGATAAACGCTCTGTTTGAAAACACCTTTATTTTCACTAGTTATCTGGTGGCCACCAACATACCCAGCCAGTATCTGCCTGGCGGTAATAGAGCGTAAAAAAGGGTAAGCCAGCTTGAAAAGGGTGGGAAAATAGAGATTGCTACCCCACCTATTTCGCTAAGGAGATCTCTTATGGCATCAAAGAAAATTTGGCGGGCAGTTGCTGCTCTAGCCACCGCGGTATTGGCAACCAGCCTAGCCGCTTGTTCCACCACTGATATTTCCGGTGACACCATCACTCCAGGAAAATTAACCATCGGTACCGGTAACCCAGCCTATGAGCCTTGGGTTGTTGGCGATGACCCTGCATCCGGCGAAGGCTTCGAAGCCGCTGTTGCTTATGCGGTTGCCGAGAAGCTTGGTTTTGCTAAAGAGGATGTCATCTGGGTAAGAACCACCTTCGATGAAGCAATTGCTCCGGGACCAAAGAACTTCGATTTCAACCTGCAGCAGTATTCAATTACCGAAGAGCGTAAGGCTAATGTTGATTTCTCTTCCGCATACTACGAAACAGCGCAGGTTGTTGTGACAACCGCTTCGTCACCAGCTGCCGGTGCCACCAGCATTGCTGATCTGAAGAACTTCCTGATTGGTGCTGCAACCGGTACCACCTCTTACGATGCAATCGTGAATGTTATTAAGCCAACGCAGGATGCGTTAGCTTTCAACAATAACGATGATGCCAAGGCTGCTCTTACCAGCGGTCAGGTTGATGCAATTGTTTTGGATCTACCAACAGCGCTATACGCTTCCTGCTGTGAGCTAGACAGTGGAAAGCTAATCGGACAGCTACCAACAGCGGACAAGGGAGATCAGTTCGGTCTAGTTTTGGATAAAGGTTCAAAACTTACCGCAGCCGTAACAAAGGCAGTTGATGACCTTCGTGCCGACGGCACTCTAGCTGCACTAGAGGAGAAGTGGCTAACCGCTGACGCGGGTATCCCAGTTCTGAACTAGGAATGTCTAACGATAAAGCTCGGCCTCAAGCTCTAAGTCAAATTGAGCTTGAGCGCCGGGCTTTTCGTAAATCTCGGAAACAGAAATCCACCCTGGTGGCTTTCATCAGCACCATCGTTTTTGCTGCAATCGCTTGGTTCACCATAGTAAACGCCCCTGGTTGGGATCGAGTTGAACAGAGCTTCTTTGATTTAGAAACTATGCAGGCAGCCCTGCCAAAAGTTCTCGATGGTCTGCTGCTTAATCTTCGGGTGCTGTTCTTTTCCGCGATCGGTGTGCTGGTCTTCGGTTTAACGCTGGCACTTCTCGGTACCCTTAGAGCGCCTATATTTACCCCAATTCGATTACTGGTCAGAGGCTATGTTGATCTGTTCCGAGGCCTTCCGCTAATTATTGTTTTGTATTTGGTTGGCTTTGGTATTCCAGGACTAAGGCTGGAATTCCTAGGCCGTATCCCAGCCGAAGTGTTGGGAACCATCGCTTTGATTCTGACCTATAGCGCTTACGTCGCTGAGGTCTTTAGAGCAGGTATTGAAGCCGTGCACCCATCCCAGCGCCTAGCCGCCAGATCTCTCGGGCTCAGCTATAGCCAGTCGATGAGACTGGTTGTTCTGCCACAGGCCTTTCGCAAGGTTGCTCCGCCTTTGATGAACGATTTTGTTTCCCTGCAAAAAGACGTTGGCCTAATCTCAGTTTTAGGTGCCGTCGATGCGGTGCGAGCTGCCCAGATCGAGGTGGCTAGATTTGCTAATTTCACACCATACGTTCTAGCTGGACTGCTCTTCGTACTTTTGGCTATCCCGACAGTTCGTCTAGCCGACTACATCACTACCCGGTTGGCTAAGCGTGAACAGGCCGGAGGAGTGCTTTGACAAATCTGGGGCCACTGATTTTGGATGTGAAGAATCTCAAAAAAGACTTCGAAGACAAGTCCGTCCTAAACGGCATCAACCTAGAGCTTTATCGCGGTCAAATCGTCGCGCTTATTGGTTCGTCCGGTTCAGGAAAGTCGACATTGCTTCGGTGCATAAATTTGATTGAAGAAATCTCTGATGGGCAGATTTTTCTAAACGGAGAGGACATTTCTGATCCGCGAGTAAATCAAGATCAGATCAGGAGAAAGATCGGTTTAGTCTTTCAAGCCTTCAACCTGTTTGCCCACCTGACGATTTTAGAAAACATTACCCTGGCACTTAGAAATGTTAAGGGTTTCAAAAAAGACGAGGCGGACAGCCGAGCCAGAAAACTTTTAGAGAGAATCGGTTTAGCCGAAAAAGCTAATGATTATCCAGATAAGTTATCCGGTGGGCAGCAGCAACGTACGGCGATCATGCGAGCGGTTGCCATGGAACCAGAATTGCTGCTATTGGATGAAGTAACCAGCGCTCTAGACCCAGAATTAGTTGGCGAGGTGCTGGAACTAATTAGAGATCTTAAGGCCGGCGGAACCTCGATTTTGATGGCTACCCATGAGCTTTCCTTTGCTAGGGATGTTGCCGACTGGGTGGTTTTTCTAGATGGCGGGGTAATTATTGAGGAAGGGCCAGCCAGAGAGTTCTTTAGTAACCCGACACAGGCCAGAACCAAGGAGTTTCTAACAAGGCTTAGAAGGCGTTCGGGGGAGATTTAGTAGGCTTAGATTGCTACCAACGACGGTAGTAAAAATAAGTTAATTTGGGTTGTGAAAATTATGCGCATATTGTTGATAGGCGCGGGTGGCGTTGGAGACGCCGTAGCAAAAATAGCCGCAAAACGCGGATTTTATGAACACATTGTTGTTAGTGATTATGACCAGAGCAGAGCCGATAAGACTATTGCCTGGATTGAGGCCAAGTATGGCCCTGAGGTAGCAGCAAAATTCTCCTCAGCAAAAATAGATGCATCCAATGCGGCTAACATAGCTGCACTGATCACCGAAAGTAAAGCCGATTACGTCATAAATGCGGTAGAGCCAAAGTTTGTGCCAACCATCTTTGCCGCCTGTTACACCGCAGGTGCAAACTATCTGGATATGGCGCTCAGTCTTTCCGAAGCCCATGAGCATGACCCGTTTCACAAGACCGGCATCAAACTCGGCGATGCTCAGTATGCGCTGAATGATCAGTGGCAGCGAGCCGGAAAGCTTGCTCTGGTTGGTATCGGAGTTGAGCCAGGTTTGAGTAACATCTTTGCCAAATACGCCGCCGATCAGCTGTTCAGCGAGATTGATGAGGTTTCAGTCAAAGACGGTGGCAATCTAGAGGTTAGAAACGAGCAGGGTGAGGTCATTTTCGCACCATCTTTTTCTATCTGGACCACCATTGAAGAATGCCTCAACCCGCCAACGCTCTATGAGAAGCGCAAGGGCTGGTTTACCACACAGCCGTTTAGCGAGCCGGAGATTTTCGAATTCCCCGAAGGTATTGGTGCGGTTGAGTGCGTAAACGTGGAGCACGAAGAAATTACCATGCTGCCAAGAACCATGAATGTCGGTCGAGTTAGCTTCAAATACGGACTCGGCACGGACTTTATTAACGTGCTGAAGACTCTGCACCGGTTAGGGCTGGATGCAACCAGGCCGGTCAGAGTTAGATCGGCTCAAGGCCCTGTCGAGGTAGCTCCACGTGATGTGGTTGTATCGGTATTACCTGACCCAGCAACGATTGGCCCTCGAATGACCGGTAAAACCTGTGCTGGTGTATTGGTTACCGGTAAATCCAAAGATGGCACTCCTCGAGCAACATACATCTATCACGTGGCTGACAACGCGGAGACAATGGCTGCAATTGAAGCACAAGCAGTTGTTGCTCAAACAGCATTCAATCCAGTGATTGCCCTTGAACTTATCTCTCAAGGAATCTGGCAGGGTGTTGGAGTCATGGGGCCAGAGGAATTCGACCCTAAGCCGTTCCTCGATTTGATGAGCTCATCAACTGGCTACCAGGAGAAGTGGGTATCTCAGGAGAGATTACCAGCTAGTCCGCTGAGGCATCCGTAAGGTGTTTGCTCGCCGAGCTACCGAGGCTGATGTCGGACTAATCCTTGAGATAGTAAATTCACATCTGTTGAGCGTAGCGCCTGAGGCTGGCACGAACAGCGAAGACTGGGCTTTAGATTTCATTCAAGGTTATCCAGAACCCTATACCGCTTGGTTAGTTTCAGAAAACGAAGAGGCAATTCCATTCGCTATGGGAAACCTCAACCCAGTCAGTAGTGCTAAAAGGTTTCAAGTCGACATTTCAATCAGACCAGGCAACAAACAGCTTCCTGAAGTTATCGCTTTCTTTAGAGAAAAGGCAGATGAGTTTGCAACTGGCTGGGATTTTTGGCTTGATTGTAATTCAAACGATGGGTACTTCAATGAGGTCCTAGAAGCTGAAGGCTTTAAGATCAATCGCTACTTCAATACTCTTAGAAGACCTATCGGCAAAGTTGCTGAACCGGAGCTACCCGAAAAGCTCACCCATCGCCAGATTGATATCAATTCGGATGATGACATGAGGATCTGGTATGACCTACGCATGGATGCGTTTAGTAAACACTTTGGTTTTGTGCCGAGGTCTTACAATTCTTTCGTTGAAACAATTCGCAGAGACCCAATGACTCCAAAAGCGGTTGTTGTGGTCCTGTTTGAGAATGAGGTTCCCGTAGGTTATCTCTGGGTTACTGATGAAGGTGCCCACGAATCTGTCGGCTACATCCAGAACATAGGAGTTGCTCACGCCTTTCAAGGCAAGGGTTACGGAGAATGGCTTTTAGCCAAGGCATTGGTTATCTTTGCAAGCCGCGGTTTTGAATTTGCCGAGTTGAATGTTGATACCGGTAATCAGTCTGGGGCACTGAGACTCTATGAAAAAATGGGATTCCAGTTAGTTACCTCCTGGATTCAGTATGAACGCTAAGGATTTTGATGTCGTAATCATCGGTTCCGGCTTCGGCGGATCGGTTGCTGCGCTGCGCCTTACTGAAAAGAACTATAAGGTGTTGGTTATTGAAGCTGGCAGGAGATTTGCCGATGAGCAGTTTGCCAAGAACTCTTGGAAAACTTCTAAGTTTTTGTTTTTTCCAAGATTTGGGCTAAACGGTATTCAGAGAATTGATTTACTCAAGAACGTCATGGTTATGAGCGGTGCCGGAGTTGGCGGAGGTTCTTTGGTCTATGCCAATACCCTTTATCGTCCACCAAGCAGTTTCTATAACACCGGCTCTTGGTCAAAACTATGTAACTGGGAAAAAGTCCTAGAACCCTACTTCACCCAAGCTGAAAAGATGCTCGGAGTTGAAACAAATCCATTTCTTTCACCGAGCGATGTTGAATTGAAAAAAGCTGCAACAAAGTTAGGTTACGGCGATACATTCCAGATGGCTCCGCTGGGCATCTACTTTGGCCAAGCAGGTAAAGAAGTTGCGGATCCATACTTTGGCGGCATGGGTCCAAGAAGAACCGGCTGTCTAAACTGCGGAGAATGCATGACTGGCTGCCGCCACGGTGCAAAGAACACACTGGTGAAAAACTATCTTTACCTTGCTGAGCAAGCTGGAGCAGAAGTCATTGCTCAAACCACCGTGACCGACATCGTTGATAGTCCTGATGGCTATACCATTCACACAAGACCTAGTTCTGGCTGGAGGAAAAATCAATCATTTACCGCAGAACAGGTCATTGTTGCAGCTGGTGCGCTTGGTAGCGCAAAGTTATTGCATAGGACTAGGGCTAAAGGCAACCTAAGGGGAATAAGTCCAAAGTTAGGTCACCTGTCTAGAACGAATAGTGAATCGCTACTCGGTGTTGTTGCTAGAGGTAAGAAAATTGATTTCTCCTCTGGTTCAGCTATTACTTCATCAGTTTTTCCAGATGAGCGCACTCATGTTGAACCAGTGAGATATGGCCGGGGTTCGGGATTTATGGGTGTCATGGAATCTGTTATGGCCTCAGGCCCTAAGGGTCAAACGCCGAACCCTTTTTGGCTAGTCGTAGCGACCCTGAAGAATTTCTTTAGGCTACCTTCGCTTTATTCGCTAAGGTCATGGCCTGAGCGAACACTAATTCTTTTGGTGATGCAGGCTAGAGATAACTCATTGATCACATACCTTAAGAGAGGCCTATTGGGCCGAAAGGTTTCTTCAAGGCAAGGACATGGAGAGTCAAACCCTGCCTGGGTGCCCCAGGGTCATGAACTAGCCAAGACTCTTGCCAAGCAGTTTGATGGAACGCCAGGAGCTGTGATTACAGAACCTTTCGGCATTCCAATGACCGCGCACTTTCTAGGGGGTGCAGTCATTGCTCAAAGCCCTGAGGAAGGCGTTCTTGATGGTTACCTCCGAGTATTTGGCCAGCCGGGACTTCACATCATGGACGGCGCTGCACTTTCAGCCAACCCAGGAGTTAACCCTTCGCTTAGCATTACCGCTCAGGCAGAGTGGGCTTGTGCGCACTGGCCCAATAAAGGCCAAGAGGATAGCCGCCCTGAGTTAGGCGAGGAATTTAGGATTGTTGATCCAGTTACCCCGGTGAATCCTGTTGTGCCAAAAGGCGCATACGCGGAGCTAAAAGTATCTCTGCGATAACTACATGGCTAATTTATTGCGTCGTCTGAAAAGACCCTGAGCGATTGCAGCGCCGAGCAGGATAGCAATCCCGCCTATTGGCTCGTACCACTTCAATTGCTCACCCAGAGCTAACACACCTAGAGTTACGGCAACCAGTGGAATCAAAAATGTCACCGCCGAACTAACGGCAGATCCGACCTGTTTCAGCAACGGGTAGTAGAGGATGTATGCGATTGCGGTTCCGAAG
Source organism: uncultured Rhodoluna sp. (assembly GCA_964394575.1). Taxonomy (GTDB): domain Bacteria; phylum Actinomycetota; class Actinomycetes; order Actinomycetales; family Microbacteriaceae; genus Rhodoluna. The sequence goes on from CAYMYB010000016.1 coordinate 18,726, forward strand.
ACGCCCAGCATCAGTGTTGCACCAAGGGATTCAAGGGTTATCGGACCAGTTAGCAGAGGCTGGGTTAGATAAAAAGGAATCATCAAAATTGTGGCTCCGAGAATTTGCCAGAAGGCAGCAACTTCTGGTGGTTGGTTAATCGGTTCAATGAACCTCTTGATAAATGGTCCACCGAAACCATACAGGGTTGGGGCAAGTATCACCGCTATTACAGCAAGCATGGAATCGCTTGATATTCCTTCCCAGACGCCAACCAGCACTAATACTCCTAGGCTGCCAACAAACAACCCAATAATTTGATTCCTGGTCACCTTCTCTGAACGGAATATTGTCAATAGGGCAAGAACCGTTGCAATCGGGGTGAAGGCATTGGTCATACCTGCAAAGGCAGAAGAAACATGATGCTCAGCGTATGCAAAGAGTGTGAATGGAATTGCATTATTTATTGCACCTACAATAAACGTAAATAAAATCAAGCGTTTATCAAAACGTATTGGTATCTTTCTAAGTTTGATGATTATGAACAAAGTTAGAGCACCGAAAAAGCAACGCCAAAAGGCAACCCCAATAGGAGGAAGGCTCTGGTTAGCAAAAATCATGAAATAGAAAGATGAACCCCAGATGATTCCAGCGCCGAAGAAATTAAAGACCCAGCTTCGACTTTTCGCTTCTTTGGCCACTATGCCAGCCTACCGAATCAGGCTTGGAAGCCGTATTCGCACCCTAATTTAAGGCTGAGCAGTGACCACGTCTCTCTAGCTGAAGTAGCGAAGCATCACATAAGGTATTGCAACTGCCATGGATAATACGGTTGCTGGAATACCATACTTTGCGAACTGCCAGAAACCTATCTTGTGGCCGGCTGCGGCAGCCAGGCCAATGGCGACAACGTTTGCACTTGCTCCGATAATTGTCATGTTTCCACCAAAGTCAGCACCGAAGGCAAGTGCCCACCAGAGGCCAGAAGCATCGGTGCTTGAATTACTAACCAAGTCAGAGATGACAGGAGACATGCTTGTAACATAAGGAATGTTGTCTACTATTCCAGAGACGATGGTTGATCCCACCATAACCACCAGCGCAAGATTTGCTAGATTGTCGCCAAAGGTTTCCTGCAGCCAGTTCGAAATTGCAGAAATTGCTCCGACCTGGACTAAGCCACCTACCATAATGAACAAACCGGCGAAAAAGACTAACGTCTTCCACTCAATGTCCTTAGCCCAGTGCTTTACAGGAACTTTGGCAAACAGAATCAATACACCTGCACCAAGTAGTGCCACTACTGAAGGTTCTAAAGGTAGCCAAGCGTGCGCTACGAATGCTGTAAGTACTAAACCCAGCACCCAAAGGCTCTTGACTAGTAGCGGGCGGTCTTTAATTGCAGTCGATGGGGTTATTGATGCCAAATCATCAGCGCTTATTGTTCCTTTGAGTTCTTTGCGAGCCATCCAGACTAGAAGCCCGATTACTACCCAAGCCGCAATAATTGCTCCGGGCGCCATGTGAATTAGGAAGTCATTGAAAGATAGGTTTGCGCGAGAAGCGATAATGATGTTCGGCGGGTCACCAATCAAGGTCGCAGCACCACCGATGTTACTTAAAATAACCTGACCGATTATTAGTGGAATAGGCGACGTATTCATTCGCTTAGCGATCTGAATACTCATTGGAACTGCCAGTAAAATGGCTGTTACGTTATCCAGAAATGCACTGGCAAATCCAACGAAAGCCAACATGTAGATGAAAATTCTACGAGCTTTACCTTTGGCAATTTTGATTACCCAGAGAGCTAAAGCTTCAAATACTCCCGTTGCGTGCAGCACCCCGACGATAATCATCATGCCGAGCAATAGGAAGATGACATTCCAGTCAATTCCCGTGTCGTGGTTAAAAAACGCTGCCGAGCTTGTAGTAATGCCGAGTAAGGCCATAGCCGCGGCACCGACTAAAACAATGCCGATTTTGTTAAATTTCTCAGCAGCAATCAATACGTAACAAACTAGGAATATCACGACGGCGGCAGCAGCCTGAAAGCCTGTTTTTGGTGCGGGTTCAGCCAGTGCGGCGAGTATAGGCGCGATCGGTGCGACAAAAAAGTTCATGGTTGAGCCTTTCGGGTTCTGTTAGCAAAGCGCCGACCAGACTTCCCAGCTCACCTAATACAAGTCTAAACGAAATCCGGGCAGAAGGCAGCCGAGCCAATCTGGGCTAAGTAAATGGCTGGTCGGTAAAATCGGTGTAAGCAAAGGGGAACGATGTCCGCAATTGAACTGAATTTCTGGATTTTCATTGGTATTTGTGCCAGCACCTGGTTGTTGTCGGTGG
>CAYMYB010000017.1:0-20569 GCA_964394575.1 uncultured Rhodoluna sp.
GTGGCTATTTTGGCAACAATTCACTACCAGTTAGCCTTGAGCGAACTTGAGCCGACTAGGCTCAAGATTACTTGACAAGAGTTGTGGTATTTGTGAAACTTGAGTCAACAAGGCTCAAGTTTGAGTCTTTGATTGCGGCCCAGAACGGGCGAATCTATAAAGGAGAACAAATAAATGGCACGAGCAGTAGGAATTGACCTAGGTACCACCAACAGCGCGGTAAGCGTCTTGGAAGGTGGCGAACCAACAGTTATTGCCAACGCAGAAGGCTTTAGAACAACCCCATCGATTGTGGCTTTCACTAAGGATGGTCAAGTCTTGGTTGGTGAGACCGCAAAGCGTCAGGCAGTAACCAACGTCGATAGAACAATTTCATCCGTCAAGCGTCACATGGGTACCACCTGGAACTTTGACGTAGATGGCAAAAAATACACCGCACAGGAGATCTCTTCTCGTATTTTGCAGAAGCTAAAGCGAGATGCAGAAACCTACCTGGGTGAACCAGTAACCGACGCTGTAATCACCGTACCGGCATACTTCAATGACGCAGAGCGTCAAGCTACTAAGGAAGCCGGTGAGATCGCTGGTCTTAACGTTTTGCGTATCATCAACGAGCCAACCGCAGCAGCACTTGCCTATGGTTTGGACAAGGGTAAAGAAGACGAACTGATTTTGGTCTTTGACCTTGGTGGTGGAACCTTCGACGTATCACTTCTTGAAGTTGGTAAGGACGATGGTTTCTCAACTATTCAGGTTAAAGCAACCGCAGGTGATAACCGTCTAGGTGGCGATGACTGGGATGCCAGAATTGTTGAACATCTCTCGAAGAAGTTCAAGGAGACAACCGGTGTTGATGTTTCGAAAGACAAGATTGCTCTGCAGCGTCTAAAAGAAGCAGCTGAGCAAGCTAAGAAAGAACTTTCTCAGTCGATGTCAACCTCAGTTCAGCTACCATATCTTTCTCTAACCGAGAATGGCCCAGCTAACTTGGATGAGACAATCACCAGAGCACAGTTCGAGCAGATGACTGCAGATCTATTGGAAAGAACCAAGAAGCCTTTCAACGATGTAATCAAAGAAGCAGGCATCAAAGTTGCCGATATCGATCACGTAGTTCTAGTTGGTGGATCAACTCGTATGCCACAGGTGGCCGACTTAGTGAAGACACTCACCGGTGGTAAAGAGCCAAACAAGAGCGTTAACCCGGATGAGGTTGTCGCTGTTGGAGCTTCGCTACAAGCAGGTGTCTTAAAGGGCGAGCGTAAAGACGTTCTGTTGATTGACGTCACTCCACTATCGCTTGGTATTGAAACCAAGGGTGGCATCATGACTAAGTTGATTGAGCGCAACACTGCAATCCCAACTAAGCGATCAGAGGTCTTCACAACCGCTGATGATAACCAACCTGCAGTAAGCATTCAGGTATTCCAGGGTGAAAGAGAATTCACCCGCGATAACAAATCGCTTGGAAACTTTGAACTCACCGGTATTGCACCAGCACCTCGAGGTGTCCCACAAATCGAAGTGACATTTGATATAGACGCCAACGGTATCGTTCACGTGTCTGCTAAGGATAAGGGAACCAACAAGGAGCAGTCGATGACCATCACCGGTGGTTCTTCACTGTCTAAGGAAGATATCGAGAGAATGGTTCGCGATGCTGAAGAGCACGCTGCTGAAGATAAGAAGCGTCGTGAAGAAGCTGACACTCGTAACCAGGCCGAAGGACTTGTCTACCAGATCGAGAAGTTGATCAAGGACAATGACCAGAAGCTATCCGAAGAGGTAAAGGCAGAGGTTCAGGCCGATGTAGATGCCCTCAAGACAGCCCTTGCTGGCGATGACATCGAGGCTGTGAAGAGTGCTTACGAGAAGCTGAACCAGTCACAAACCAAGCTCGGTGAAGCTATTTACGCAGCCGCCTCCCAGGAGGCCGAAGCACAGCCAGAGTCCAGTGAAGACGTGGTTGACGCTGAGGTTGTTGAGGAAGAGGAAGCTAAGTAATGTCCGAGGAGTTTGAGTCGGCATCTGAGGGTGCCGACTCCACCCCGGATAGTGCGGAGAATTCAGTACCGGATCCACTGGATGAGGAGCTGGCCGATTTAGTCGATCAGGTTGGCCCGATAAGTAAAGAGGCCGAGCTGCTGGCAGATTTGCAACGACTGCAAGCCGAATTCGTAAACTACAAATCTCGTGTTGAGCGCGATAAAGATGTTTCACGTAATGCTGCAATTGCTGAAGTTTTTCGCTCGCTGCTTCCAGCACTTGATGATTTAGCTCTAGCTGAATCGCACGGAGATTTAGAGGGTTCACCTTTTGCCGCTGTGCTGACCAAGATTCGTAATGCTGCAGAAAAATTTGATTTAGTTTCTTATGGAGCTAAGGGTGAAAAATTTGATCCAGCGTTGCATAATGCACTTGTGCAGACACCTAACGCAGAGGTAACTGAAACTGTTATCGCCGATGTTATTTCACTCGGGTATAAGCTCGGTGATCGAATTATCCGTCCAGCGATGGTTGCAGTTTTCATTCCAGAAGAGAAGTGATCTAGATGGCAAGTCAGGATTGGTTAGAAAAAGATTTCTATAAGGTTCTTGGCGTAGCTAAAGATGTAACGGATGCTGAACTAAAAAAGGTTTATCGAAAGCTAGCCAGGAAGTATCACCCGGATTCAAATCCAGGCGATGCAAAAGCAGAGGCAAAGTTCAAAGAAATTAGCGAAGCTTACTCAGTGCTATCCGATAAAGAGCAGCGTAAAGAATACGATGCATTTAGAGCAATGGGTGGTGGCGCAAGATTCACTGCTCCTGGTGGTTCAGCTGGTCAATCTTCAGCGGGCTTTGAAGATGTATTCGCGAATCTTTTTGGTGGTGGCAGAGGCTTCGGCGGCTTCGGCGGTCCGATGCCTGGCAGTGACCTAACTGCAACAACAACTATTCCATTTATTGATTCGGTCAACGGAACAACAATCAAACTTGCCTATGAGGGTCTAGCTCCAATCAACGCTAAAATCCCAGCCGGTGTGCTGGATGGTCAAAAAATAAAACTCCGCGGCAAAGGCCAACCTTCACCAAATGGTGGACCGAATGGAGATTTGATTATCACTGTTTCAGTTAGACCCCATCCGGTATTTTCTAGAGACGGTAACAATCTGCGCGTGACCGTGCCGGTCACTTTCGCCGAGGCAGTGCTCGGCGCAACCATTACCGTTCCAACCTTGGGCGGTGAACCAGTGAAACTTAAGGTTGCACCGAATACTCCTAACGGTCGTGTACTCAGGGTAAAGGGCAAAGGCGTGCACTCTAGTAAGGGAACTGGCGATCTGCTGGCTACAGTCGAGGTACTGGTGCCAACCCATCTCTCGGACAAAGCGGCCAAGGCTTTGCAGGATTTTGATGAACTATTGCCTAAAGAAGACCCTCGGGCAGACTTACTAAATAGAGCCGGACTACTCTAATGAACAACATCGATCCGGACTTCCCATTTTTGACCATTGCAGCAGCGGCCGATCTAGCCAGAATGCACCCGCAAACCCTGCGCCAGTATGACCGAATGGGCCTGGTTAAGCCTTCTAGAACAGCTGGACAATCGCGTCGCTACACTCTTCGTAACGTTGCCCAGCTAGTAGAGGTGGCAAAGTTATCCCAAGAGGGTGTCTCACTGGTGGCTATCAAGCGGATTCTGGAATTAGAAAATCGGGTTTTAGATCTAAAGGCTGAATTACAAGAAATGCAGATAGTTGTTGATCGACTTATGGCTAGCCAACCAGGAGCAAGGGTCTTTGCCGTTGGTGATGCCGAAACGGTAATCCTGCCATCCGGTAAGAGGCCAAGACGCTCAAATGCCATCGTGCTTTGGCGTTCTCGCTAACGAATAATTAGACACGCTGGCTAAAACCGCTCGGTAAAATTGAGAACTATGTCCAACGAAAACCAGCGTAGTTACGGCCAGGGTGCCCAAGGTGAGCCAGAGCCAGCTAAACCAGTCAAACCAACGCTAAGGGCGAAACTTCGCTACAGCTTCGATAATTCGATAGCTAAGAGCGGAATGTTCGTCACCTGGATGCTCATCCTGATGATTGTCTTTTCAATCCTGTTGGTGCTGCTTCGAGCAATCCTGATTCTGATTCCGAGCTTCGCGCCTGAAGGAAGCGCGGTCGTCTTTGACTTCAACACTTTCTGGAAGTCCTTTGCCTCAATTTTTGGTAAAGGTGGCGAGGATTTCTGGGTTGATCGCATCATCAACTTCCTGACTTGGGCAATCACCGTTGCTCTTGCCGGAAGCGTTACCGGTTTCATCGTTGGAGTTATTACCAGAACTTTTGATCGCCTACGCAAGGGCAAGAGTCCAATCATTGACAACGGACACACTTTGATTCTCGGCTGGTCTAACCGAATCTACCCAATCTTGAAAGAGCTAGCTATTGCTAATCAGAATGTTAGAAAAGCAAAAGTGGTTATCTTTGCTGAGCACAGCAGAGATTTCATGGAAGATGAAATCGAAGCCAGAGCCACCGAACTAGGGAAACTAAAAGTTATAACTAGAACCGGTGATGTTACAAATCCAGAAGATCTAAAACGCAGCAACATCGCTGGAGCTAAATCAATCATTGTTCTAGATAGTGATGAAGCGGGAGACGCTAATGTTGTCAGTACCGTTCTTGCTATCAAATCAGTTAATCCAAATCCGAGCATCAGGATCATTGCCGAAATTGACGATGCGAACACCGGTGACGCTCTTACCACTGCCACTAACGGTCAAGTGATAACAGTGCGCTCACACGAGATTATTGCTCGCGTTACAGCTCAAGCAAGCCGGCGGCCAGGACTTGCGGCAGTTATTTTGGACCTACTAGATTTCTCAGGCGACGAGATTTATTTCGCTCAGGTACCAGCGCTAGCTGGAAAGACCTATGCCGATGCGATTCTTGCTTTCAATGAAGCAGCAGTGATCGGTATCCAGCAAAACGGAATTACCAAGTTGAATCCAGCCATGGATACCGTACTTAGCGCAGACAGCAAAATTATCGCTGTGGCGGAAGATGATGACAAGGTTATCTATACCGGCGTTAGAGAAGATATTTCAAAGAGCCAAGTAGTCAAGTCAGTTAGAGAGCCTGACAAGGCAGAAAGCCTACTGATTATCGGTTGGTCATCAATGGGTAGAACCGTGCTCAATGAATTAGCCGAGTTCCTGCCAGCTGGGTCAAACGTTCACATTGTTGCCCAGGAGAGATTTGTCGATCCAGCGCAACTCGCAGACCTGAAATTCGGCGACATTGCCGTTAGTTATGCAACAGTCAGCGGTGATATTGACGACCTAATTGCTGCCGCCAAGGATAAGAGCTACGACGAGATCATCGTGCTCGGTTACCGCAATGCCATTACTGAATCCGAAGCCGACGCTCAGACCATGCTCACCATGCTTCAGATGAACCAGCTTTTCAACCAGGAAGGTAACGGTGTTGAACCAACCAGACTGGTGGCGGAGATTCTTGACTCAAGAAAGATAGAGTTGGCCCGAGTTGCCGCAGTCGACGACCTGGTAGTTAGTGATTCGCTAGCTGCTTTAGTTATTGCCCAGATTAGCGAGAACCCTGCCTTAGCCCCGGTCTTTACTGACCTGTTTGATGCTGAAGGCGCAACTATGAACGTTCGCAAGATTAGCGATTATGCCTCAATCGGCAAGCCGGTGAGCTTTGCGGAACTTGCTGCCACCGCAAGAAACTTCGGTGAATCAGCGATCGGTTATCGCAGTGCTTCGGGTGCAGTTGGCGACGAAGTCACCGGAGTCTTACTCAACCCAGCAAAGACCATGGAGTTTGTTCCAGCCGAAGGCGATGCTTTGGTTGTGGTTGGAAATCTGTAGTTGCTTACTGCAATCCAAAAAGAACTAGCGGCACAAGCTAATCCAAAGCGAGCTGAGCAGTCAGTTCATTACTTCAGCGCTGGTGCGCAACTACCTGGAACAATTGATTACTATCGCGGTGTTCCAGTGCCAGAGATTAGAAGAATCGCTAGAGAAAATCGTGAACTGAAAATTACTGATCTGAGGAAACTTGCTAATTCCACATTTCACGATGAGAGACTCTGCGCTCTTTTTATTTTGAATCACAGATACGAGAAGGCGATAACCGACGCTCAGCGAATCGAACTATTTGAATTTTGGCTAAAGCTTCTAAAGTCAAACAAACTAAATAATTGGGATCTCATAGACACCAGCGCACCGGTGATGGGAAGAATACTCTCCCTGCACCTAGGTTATGGAGCAAAGTTTTTACACGGCTTGGCAAAATCCCAAGTGCTCTGGGAGCGCAGAGCAGCAATACTACTTACCTTTGCATTGATAAGAATGAACAAATTTGGGCCTACTATTGCTATCGCAAAAGATTTGCTTAATGACAAAGAGGATTTGATTCATAAAGCTGTGGGTTGGATGCTTCGAGAGGTTGGAAAGCGAGATCTCGAACTGCTGAACGATTTTCTGAACAAATACAGCAAGAGGATGCCCAGAACTATGTTGCGCTACGCCATCGAAAAACACAGCGCTAAGGATAGAGCTAAATTTATGGCGCGCTAGTTGTCACAGACACACAAATCCGCTTCCGCAACACCAGCCAGGGCCTGTTCGATATGTTCGCCGCAACCTTCCCAAGTGATTTTCCCGCAAGACTCGCAACTGATCTGACTGCACATAGCTCTTCCTCCTAAACTAAATCTATGAAGACGATACGACTACTACTTGCCACCATCTTTGCATTTGCTATGGTCGCTGGTGTTACTGCCTGCACTCCTGACAGCTCAGCAAAGCGGGCAGCAGAAACCATCATTGATGTTAGAACAGCCGAGGAGTTTGCCGAAGGCCATCTCGAAGGTGCCATAAACATTGATGTCGAATCTGGAGATTTCGAGCAACTAGTTTCGGGGTTGGCTTTAGTAGGTGAGTATCAGCTTTACTGCCGTTCAGGCAGGCGTTCTGCGATTGCCAAGCAGAGAATGCTCGAGCTTGGTTTCACCAAGGTTACCGATTTAGGTTCACTGGAAGAAGCATCCGAAGCAACCGGAATTACAATAACCCCGTAATTCTTACTTCACCTTGACTGCCGCCGACGCCTTACTTGCCGCGGTATAACCGAGAGCAGTCTGCTTGACAAGAACACTTAGTTTCTTACCAACTTGAGTTGCCAGAATCTTGTATTGGTTCTTGGTTGCGCCTTTGATTGGTTTTCCATCTAGTAGCCAGGAGTAGCTAATCTTTGCACCTGGCACCCAGGCGACTGAAGCAACAGTTACGGTTTTGCCTTTGGCAACTACACCGGTGATTTTCGGAGCTTTAGTTGTCATTGCGCCGAGGCCGACTAGAGCTTGAAGCGATGTTTTGGTTTTTGAAACCCCGCCGGTACCGGTACCGGTAACTCGCACGCTGACACCTTTTTTGTAATCTGCTGGAGCCAGGCTATAGGTCCTTGCCGTTGCGCCGGTAATCGGGAATCCGTTTCGATACCACTGGTAGCTAAGTGTTACACCAACATCCCAGTTTCCAGCGATGGCTGTCAATTTAGAGCCAACTTTAGCTAGCCCGACCGCTTTCGGGGTTGGACTAAGAAATATTGTTCCCTTAATGCTGCCGTCGGAGAAACTAAAGTTCTGAGGCAAACCTTTAGGTGTTCCGGTGATATTCCCAGTTATCACATTCAGCAATTTGGCTCCGGTTAAATCAGCATCCGGCATACTTGCACCAGTTAACTTAGTGCCTCGTAGATCAGCGCCAGTCAAATTAGCTGAAGCCATAAAAGCCCCGGTGAGATCCAAATTCCTCAAATCAAGCCCGCGCAAGTCAGCACCGTTTAGGTTTGCTTTTGGCCCCAACAGCAGACCTTCCAGGAACCGCCAATTGTTCGGAACGTTGATTGGTGTCCCAACTATGTCCCGGCCGATAACTTCAAAAAGCGTAGCTCCGTTTAGGTTAGCGCCTTCAAGAATGGCACCGGTTAGGTTTACTCCGGTTAGGTTTACGCCAGTCAAGTCAACGTCGGTGAGATCGACCCCGCTCAGATTTGCAAACACAAAATTGACTCCGACTAAATTCACTCCGGTGAGATCTAGATTTGAGAAATCGACCGACGTTAAATTTGCTCCCGGACCGATGAGGTAACCATAAACATACTGCCACTGCGGATCTAGTCCAATAGGCGTTCCTGAAACTCTTGGTGCAATAAGACCTCTTAGGCTAACCCCGGTCAGGTTGGTTTGCTCTATGTTAGCCTCGGTGAGATTAGCGTCTTGAATGACGGTTTCCCGAAGATCAACACCAGCGAGGTTTGCATTAGTTAGATTAGCTGCGGCTAAGGAAGCGCCGGCTAGGTTGGTGCCGGAAAGATTAACGTTGCTGAGATTTAGCGTGGAGAGATTTGCCTTTGGGCCAATCAAAAAGCCGCTTCTTAACTTCCATTCCGGCGGCAAAGCGGATGGTATGCCGATAACTCCATATGCACGCAGCCCCTCAAGGTCATTCTGACTCAAGTCTGCTCCTTCAAGACTGGTCTGCGACATTGTTGTAAATTTCAGCGAAACAGTAGAGAAATCAACACCATTAAAATTCGACCCGCTGATATTGGCGTAGCTAAGACTGGCCCCCGTTATGTTCATCGTTCGAAAATCTAAATTGATTAGATCATTACCTGTGAGGGTTGCTTTGGGTCCAATGAGGAACCCCTCGGCTTCCACCCAATCTGTGGGAAGTACAGAGGGGTCACCGCTATTACCTGAAGTGTATAGGTTGTCCATCATGGCATCCCTAAATATTGCTTCAGAGATGTTGCTAAATGATATGCCTGCACCACCCAATGTAGCTCTGGTCAAATTCGCCCCGGTTAGATTGGATTGTGATACTTGCGCAAGTCCCAGATTTGCTTCGGTTAGATTCGCGTTATTCAGATTCAGGTTGGATAAATTAGTCGCAGTCAGTTGAGCGCCAGTGAGGTTGACGTTGCTGAGATTTAGATTGCTGAGCCAAGCTCCGTGCAGGTTTGCTCCTGGACCAAATAGATAGCCACTAATCAACATCCAATTTTCAGGCAGCTGGCTTGGAACACCTTTTATACCTCCAGATTTGACTCCGGTCAGATCAACATCAGACAAATTAGTGTTAGTCAGATCCGTATTACTCAAGTCGGCGTAACTAAGGTCGTATCCGCTCAGGTCAATTCCAACGAAGGCGCAACCGCTCAGGTTAGATGAAGGCTGCGGGTTGTAACAGTTGTTTGCCGCTGCGGGTGAAATAGGTGTTAGCAAAAGTGCTGCTGCGACGAGGACAAATTTAATATTTTTTAGCATCTAGACATCCTTAGCTTCTAAGGCAATCTTGGCACAATCATCCCGATTTAGCCGAGTTCAACTACCACCGGTACGTGATCCGAGGGTCCTTCACCTTTGCGTTCATCGCGGTGAATTTCAGCACTGGTTACCCGTTCGGCAAAGCTTTCATTACCCAGAATAAAGTCAATTCGCATTCCTTCATTTTTTGGAAAGCGCAATTGCTGGTAATCCCAATAGGTATAACCCTCTGGAACTAGCGGCCTAACAACATCCTGCATTCCGATTTGTTCGAAGGCTTCAAAGGCCATTCGCTCCGCTTCAGATACATGCGTTTGACCAATAAATGCATCCATGTCCCAAACATCGGTATCTAAAGGTGCAATGTTGAAATCCCCCATCAAAGCTAATGGCTCAGGATTCTCTATCCATTCGCTGGTTACTGCCGCAAGGCGATCCAGCCATTCAAGTTTGTAGGTGTAGTGCGGGTCATCCAGGGTTCTACCGTTAGGGACGTAGAGTGACCAGAGCCTTATGCCATTGAAGGTCGCGCCGATGGCTCTGGCTTCTTGGGCAAGTTCTGGCCCAAATCCGGGCATTCCGGCAAAGCCAATTTCAACTTCGTCCGGCTGCATTTTGCTGGCGAAGGCTACCCCGTTCCACTGGTTGAGGCCGTGCAGCACAACATGGTAGCCAGCGTCCTCGAATGCCTTGTGTGGGAATTGTTCCGGCTTGCACTTGATCTCCTGCATAGCTAAAACATCAATATCTGCTCTCTGCAACCAATCGACAACACGGCCGACACGGGTTCTTATTGAGTTAACGTTATGAGTTGCTATGCGCACAACTTAAACTTAAGGCATGACCTTTACTTCTCCCGCCAAGCCCCGCCTAATTGAATTGATCAAAGAGCTCGCTGTGGTTCACGGCAAGGTCACATTATCTAGCGGGATTGAAGCCGATTACTATGTTGATCTCAGAAGAGCAACTCTGCATCATGAAGCAGCGCCATTGATTGGTCAAATAATGCTGGATTTACTTGACCAAAGCGCAGTAACTGATTTTGATGCAATCGGTGGACTAACCATGGGAGCAGATCCAGTTGCTACCGCGGTATTACATCAAGCTAATAAACGTGGCAGAGACATAGATGCTTTTGTGGTTAGAAAGCAGGCTAAAGCACACGGTATGGGTAGGCAGGTTGAGGGACCAGATGTTCAGGGCAAGAAAGTTGTCGTAGTTGAAGACACCTCAACAACGGGTGGATCCCCGCTAACTGCTTGTAAAGCGTTAGAGGAAGCCGGAGCAATCATCGTTGCGGTAGCAACAGTTGTCGATAGAGATACCGGCGCGCAAAAAGTTATTGAAGCTTCTGGTTATAGGTATCTAACCGCGATAACTCTAGATGATCTAGGTTTGCGTTAGTAACGAATTAAAGTTCCCTTGCCCTTATGGGTGGTGTATTTAATCCAGTCGACTTTTAGCGAAGCGCGCTGAATAGTTTCATCGAGTGCGCCACCGTCAAAGTTTCCACCGGTAGCGAGATTCAAAATCAAATAAAACTCTGCGTTGAAGACCCAGCTGTTTGGAGCAATCGAAGTTTTGGTGTGTGATCCAACTAGGTTGCCATCGACATAGAATTTGATGCTGTTTTGTAACCAGTCGACTCGATAAATGTGAAAACCTGCAGTCAGCGGAGTATTGCCAGAGAAGTAGTAGTTGCTCAATGCATTTCCACCGGAATAGCCAGGCCCATGCAAACTCGCCACCGAGTGATACTCTTGTGAGCCTCTGGCTTCGACAATGTCGATTTCGCCGCAGGAAGGCCAACCATCACAGGTTGATCTAGGAACACCTAACATCCAGAAGGCCGGCCACATTCCAGTTCCAGCAGGAGTTTGGATTCTGGCAGAAATACTTCCGTATTTAAAGCCAAGCTTTCCGCGAGTAACAATTTTGGCGCTGGAGTACTTGCAGTCGATGCACCAGTTGGTGATGTACTGATCTTTAGGGTCATCCGGGTTCAATTTGATCGCGTTGATAACCAAACGGCCCTTGCCGTCCATGGAAATGTTTGCGTTTTTGTTGGTGTAGTACTGCTGCTCTAGGTTTCCCCAGCCCATGCCGTTACCTAGGTCATATGACCAAAATCTCGGGTCTACCCTGGTGCCAGCCTTCGAGCTGAAGTGCTGAGTCCAGAGGGTCTTTTCGGCAGGGACGGTAACCGCCTGAGCCGCATTGTTAAAGGAGCTACTGACTAGGCCTAGAAGGGCCAAAAGTAGGAAGAATCGCAGAACTTTTTTCACAGCAACCTCTAATTCCTAGTATGTGTTACCAAAGATTACTTTTTGGTAACAGTTGACCTGATTTCGGCTTCTCGAATTGCTAAGAAACCGCTTTCACGCTTGACTTATCTTACTGTGAAACCGCTTTCGCAGTTTACTACAAACCTTACTCGTGAGGAAGTAGGCCTCCCCAAATGCTGTCGCACAACGGCAACTGGGGAGGCAAACCCTCGTAATAGGAGATCAAATGCTACGCTCTCGATTCAGCTTCAAGACTGTATCGGTAATTTCAGCCACAGCTCTAGCTGTTGGACTTTTAGGCGCTATTTCGCCAGCAAAGGCAGTAGTTGACTGCACAAACGCAACGGTAAACACAGACGAATGTACTGTGTTGCAAATTCACACCTTCGGTGACGTGATTCTTCCAGCACTGGTTTCTGACTACAAGAGGTTACGTCCAGATATCAAACTGAGCATCAAGAAATCTGATCTAGATGCGCTAAACGGAACTGGTCTATATACACAGTGTGCTGCTGGTGGTGCTGGTAACCCAGACATTGCTGCAGTGGAGATTACCTACTCCGGTTTCTGGAGACAGTATCCTCAGTGTTTTCACGACCTTCGAACTTTGCGCACCACAGTTGGTAACAAGAGCGCAACTGAACTAAAGAAGGACTACCTAGCCTGGCGCTGGGCTAACGGCGTTGGCTTCAACGGTTCGGTAATCGGTATCCCAACTGACGTCGGTGGACTTGAAGTTGCATATCGCTGGGATCTTTTCAAACTGGCCGGTTTGCCATACACCAGAGATAAGGTAAGCGCTGCTTGGTCAACCTGGGATAAGTTCATTGCTTTTGGAAAGCAGTTCCAAGCAAAAATCAAGTCGCCAGCATTTATTGCTGCATATAAGAAAGCTTTTAAGAAGACCACCGTTGACACCAAGGGTTTCATGGACAACGTCGGAACAATTTATCCGGCAGTTATGAACCAAGGTACGGAGAAGTACTACCGCAACAACGGAACCGCTGCCGGTGTCTTGATCTACAAGACCAACCCGCAAGTGAAGAAAGCCTTCAACTACACCATTGCTGCGAGCAAGGCCGGTATTGGAACCCGTATCGGTCAGTTCTCTTCTGACTGGAACGTCGGTATGACTAAGGGAACCTTCGCCGTAATGCTGTCGCCAGCTTGGATGATGGATTACATCAAAGGCCAAGCACCAGAGACCAGCGGTAAGTGGGACATCGCAGACATTCCTGGTGGTGGAGGAAACCAGGGTGGAAGCCAGCTAACAATTCCTAAAGGCGCAAAGAACAAGCAAGAGGCTTGGAACTTTATTGCCTGGTATCTAGCTCCAGACCAGCAGTTAAAGGCATTCCGCACCTACGGTCTGTTCCCTTCAACTCCTTCGCTATACACCGACCCAGATCTAGTCAATTACAAAGACCCATTCTTCAACAACGCTCCAGTTGGAAAGATTTATGTTGAAGGTGTGAAGAAACTAAAGCCGATCTTCGAAGGTAAACTCCAGCGCTGTATCGATATGGCCATGGGATCAGCGATCTCACTGGTGGCCAACGGCAAGGAGAAAGACTCAAATAAGGCATTTGCCAAAGGAATAGCCGACGCCGGTAAGTGTAAATAGGGAATAACTGAATGTCACAAGCAGCAGTGGCTAAGCGGAATAACAAGCCGCCATCGCCTTGGAAGAGCGCTAACCCGAACCGTAAGGTGAGCAACCCCGGTGCGGTGCCTTCGCTCAACGGTCGCTGGGGGTACTTTTTCACTGCTCCGTTTTTTGTGATGTTTTTGATCTTTGGTCTTGCGCCAATCATCTACTCGATCTACATCGCCTTCTTTAACTGGGATGCACTAGGCACTCAGGAGTTTATTGGGCTAGCTAACTTCACCGAGTTGGTTGCCGATGCACGTTTCTGGAATGCGCTGATCAACACCTTTGACATTTGGCTGCTTTCAACTATTCCGATGCTGATTATGAGCATCGGTCTGGCAGCTATTCTGCATAACCCGTTCCTAAAAGGTTCTACCTTCTGGCGAACAATCCTGCTAGTTCCAAACATCACTTCGGTTCTTGCCATCGCCATCGTCTTCGGACAGATCTTCGGGCGTGATTTTGGAATGGTGAATATTGTTATTGGTTCGCTAGGTTTCCCACACGTAGATTTCGTCCAGGGAACAACTTCAAGCCACATCGCTATTGCTTCGATGATTGTTTGGCGTTGGACTGGATACAACGCACTAATTTTCTTGGCTGCCATGCTAGCCATTCCAAACGAGCTCTATGAATCAGCACAGCTGGATGGCGCTGGAAAATGGAAGCAATTTATCTACGTAACTCTTCCTTCACTTAGAAACACAATTACCTTCGTGCTGATTGTTGGAACCATCGGTGGTCTTCAGGTGTTTGCCGAACCGCTGATCCTTGGTGGATCATTCAACGGTGGTGACTCGGGCCAGTTCTCAACTTTGACGCTGTTCCTTTTTGAGCAAGCATTCGTTGCCTATAAGTGGGGATATGCGGCGGCAATTGGAATCATGATCACGCTGATTGTTGCGGTTGTCTCCATCATCAACTTCTTTATCACTAGACGTTTAGCAGGTGCTCACAAATGACAGTTTTAGCTAAACCAAACAAGCGACCTAAATGGCAAAAGATGTCGGTCTGGGGTTACCTTGCTCTAGTGCTGACAACAGTGCTTTCCATTTTCCCTTTCTACTGGATGTTCATCGTTGCTTCCAACGGAACTGAAGAGATCAGTAAGATTCCACCGACACTTCTTCCTGGACCAAGATTCTTTACGGTAGTAAACAATGTCTATGAAGCGCTGCCGCAGTTTAACCAAGCACTGATCAATACCTTCTACGTTGGAACCGTTGTTGCGCTGGCTCAGGTTTTCTTTTCGGCAATCGCCGGTTTCGCCTTTGCAAAATTAAATTTCCGCGGGCAAAAATTCATGGTGTTGTTCGTTGTGCTAACCATGATGTTGCCAAGCCAACTTGGAATTATTCCACTGTTCATGCTGATGGGCTGGGCTGGTTTGATCGACACACTCGGTGCATTGATTGTGCCGGCTTTGGTTACCGCGTTCGGTGTGTTCTGGATGCGTCAGGTTATTGACGCTCAAGTCCCGAACGAGCTACTGGAATCAGCCAGCATCGATGGTGCCGGAGTATTCCGCGCCTACTGGTCGATTGTTTTGCCAATCATCGCCCAGAGTAGCTTCGTGCTCGGTTTGTTCTCCTTCCTAGCGGTTTGGAACGACTTCCTCTGGCCACTACTGGTGCTAAACACCCCGGAGAACTTCACCGCTCAGGTGGCGGTAAACCAGCTGAAGAGCAGTTACGCAATTGACTACGCCTTGAACATGGGTGGTGCTTTCCTCTCCACTGTTCCGCTATTAATCTTGTTTGTTTTTGTTGGCCGCAGACTAGTCCGCGGTGTAATGGACGGGGCGGTTAAGGGATAATTATGAGTTTTCCTGAAGATTTCAGCTGGGGTTCAGCGACAGCTTCCTACCAAATCGAAGGCGCTTATCAAGACGGTGGCCGTTCGATGAGCATCTGGGATACTTTCAGCCATACCCCTGGCAAAGTTTTCCAAGGCCACACCGGAGACGTTGCCTGCGATCACTATCACCGCTATATGGAAGACATCAAGATCATGAAAGATCTTGGCATTCAGTCTTATCGCTTTTCATTAGCCTGGCCGCGCATCATTCCAAATGGCACCGGTGTACGTGGCAAGCACGGTATTGATTTTTACTCGCGTCTGATTGATGCGCTTCTTGATGCCGGTATTCAGCCGACCGCTACTTTATATCACTGGGATCTACCACAGGTACTTCAAGACAAGGGTGGTTGGGCCAATCGCGACATCGTTGGCTGGATCTCTGACTATGCCACGGTTGCTGCCGAGGAATTTGGTGACCGAGTTGCAAACTGGGTAACTATTAATGAACCCTGGTGTGTTACCTGGCTTGGATACTTCCACGGCGTGCACGCACCTGGTATCAAAGATTTAGACCAGGCAATTGCTTCAAGCCATCACACTGCTTTGGCGCACGCTGAAATTACTCGAGCGCTACGCGCGGTTCATCCTGAGATTCGTAGCGGTATCTCATTGAATATGACCAGCTACCGAGTGGATGACGAGAACAATGCAGAACTGCTAAAACTGCGTGACTACCAAGATTCAAACCTGAACCGCTGGTACCTGGATGCTCAAATCAAGGGCGAATATCCAGCCAACTTAGTTGAGTTTTACGGGGAAAAGCTAGCCAAAGTGGTTATGCCGGGAGATATGGAAAAGCTCAAGATTGACAGCGAATTCCTCGGTATCAATTACTACAGTGATTCTTTTATTGGCACCCCAACCAAAGAGCAGGTGGAGAAAAACGCTGGCTCATTCCTATTCCCAATTAATTCCGACGGCACCCCACCAGCCCCATACACAGACATGGGTTGGCCAATTACCCCGCAGGGCCTTGAAGACCTGCTAGTTCGTATCCACCAGGATTGGCCGGAGATCGAAGACATCGCGATTACCGAAAACGGTGCCGCCTACGATGACGGACCGGACGAAAACGGTCAGGTGAACGACGAGCGACGGGTGGACTATCTGGTCAACCACCTGGATTCGGTGAGCAGGGCTATCGATAGAGGCGTTCCAGTTAAGGCTTATTACTACTGGTCGCTGCTGGACAACTTTGAGTGGGCCGAGGGTTACGTGAAACGATTTGGTATCGTTTATGTCAATTTTGAAACATTACAGCGAATTCCGAAACTTTCAGCAAACGTTTACAGTAAAGTTATTGCGACAAATGGCTCTGTCCTAGAAAGCGTGAGGGAGAGCTAAAACTTTACTTCCAGGAGGTAATTGGTTGGCTCCCGTCGCAAGACCCACATACGCGGTAATTGCAAGAACCGCAAACGTCTCAGAAGCTACAGTTTCCCGCGTTCTAAACGGTGATGACAGCGTCCATCCAGATCGGGCCAGACGAGTCCACGAAGCGGTGGAAAAGCTTGGCTATAAGAAAAACCGAGTTGCCTCAGCATTGGCCTCAGGAAGAACCGGCTTGATTGCGGTGGTCATCGATGACGATCTTTCGGTATTTTCAGACCCATTCTGGGGGTCAGTGACCTCAGGAGTTAGCCGAGTACTAATGGAAAACGGTCTACAAACCGTATTGATGGTCTCTCCAGTAGGTTCCGCAGATGGCGGTGTGGCACAGTATCTGAAATCAGGTGAAGTTGATGGTGCAATATTCTTCGCCCTACACAGCGATGCGCTGGTGAATAAATTACAAAAACAGGGCCTACCGCTTGTAATTACCGGCACCCCACACTCCAGTAACGATATCGCTTTCGTCGATACCGATAACTTTGGTGGTGGCTACGCAGCTACCAAGCACCTGATGAGTCAGGGAGCTAAAAAAGTTGCCATCATTACTGGGGATATCGGCACTACCGCTGCCAAGCAGCGCCTTGACGGTTATTTGCAGGTGTATCGCGAGAGCGGACATGTCCCCGCTAAGGGCCTTATTTGCGAGGGGGATTACTCTTTCGAATCCGGTCAGCAGCACGCCAGAAAACTTTTAGCAGCCCACCCAGATGTCGATGGGATCTTTGCCAGCAACGACCTGATGGCAATGGGGGCGATGAGTGTATTGCAGGATATGGGTATCGAGGTTCCTGGCCAGGTGAGAGTGATTGGCTTTGATGATTCGCTAATTGCCCAGACCGCTCGGCCAGCCCTAACTACAGTTCGTCAGGATGTAGTTGCCTTGGGTGAGGCTGCCGGCACACTGATGATCGCCCAGTTGAATGGCCAGGATGTTGAACCGGTAATCCTGCCAACCGAGCTCGTGGTAAGAGCTAGCGCTTAGATAACAAATTGGTAAAGACCCGCGAAACCGCTTTCACAGGTTTATTTCCTAAATTAGTCTGCTAATAGGAAGTGTGTGCGCGCTCCGTTAGAACGTGAAGTTAATGCGCACCCAGCGTAAATCTCGTCCTTCGAACGCCGCTTCCTAAATTAGACGAAGGAAATTTTCGATGAAACTAAATACCAAGAAAATTGGTGCTTTCGCAGCAACCCTGGCTCTCTCGCTAGTCGGTGTGGGTGCGATTACTTCTCCAGCAAGAGCTGCAGACTGCCCATACCCAGTTACAAATCCGACTTCAAATGACAATCCGAAGGCTAACATTCGTCTGGTAGGCCCAACTCTGACTGACTCCAATTCGGTCCGACGCTACGACTTCGAAGGACAGTTCACTGTGGATTGCGACTGGTTTGGAGTGGGTATGCGCTTTAACCAGGTTTATGTTCCTTTTGGTTTGAACACAACTCTAACTTTCCAGGCGACATCTCCAGCTGGTGCGCCGCTGGTAAACCAAAAAGTCACTCTTCGTGCCAACAAGGGTTATTCAAACTCAAATGCCAACATCAGAGTTAATGGGATCAGAATCAGAGCGGCCGGAGGAAACGGAGCAGATGGCGGATTCGTCAGCGGAACCACCGACCTAAATGGAATGGTTTCCTTCGTCGTAACTTCTCCGGATGACTGTGAAGCTTACGGTGGTGTTCTGCCAGCTCCACCGATTCGTCTGGACTCAGATACTCCTAATGACAGAAACGCAAACCCGATGACTGACTGTTACAGCCAGTTACTTCCGTCAATCAACGGAGAGAAGACGGACTCAGCAGATTTCGTCGAGCTACACTACTTCAATTCTTCAGCACTGACATATGGAACCGATGAGGCAGACATAAAACTGCTTTCTCCGGTGCTAGATGATACAAATTCAATTGCTGGTGATGGTGTTGTTCAGGCTTACGTTCCTGTTGCCACAAAGCAGATTGTTGCCTTCCAGGCATTCAAGCCAGATGGTAGCTGGGCAAGAAATGTTGACGTTAGGGTTCGCGTGAACCTGGCTAACTCAGGAGCGAACGCTAAGGTATCTGCTGGAATTGTCGGCAACACCGCGAATGGCGCATCGACAGTATTAACTTCAGCGGATCCGTTGAAAACCACAGAAGATCAACTAGTGCTAACTGGGAAAACCGATGCTTTTGGTATCGTGACTTTCCAGATTAGTAATCTTGATACTCTAGCCCCTGCCCCTCCAGCAACTAAGACCACTCCGGTTCCAACCGAAGGTGCAAAGTTTGCAAGAGTGTTTGCAGAGGTCCTTGGTAAGCCAAGCACTGGTTCAGCGCTTGAGCTGCACTACTTCAAGCCAGTTCCACCAACCTCGATTACGATTACCGCTTCTGGTCGCAAGATCACGGTGACAATCAATAATGCGGTTGGTAAGACATCAACAGTAAGCATCACCGGAAAGTCAAAGGTTACCCTAAAGCCAACCATTGCTAAGAAGGTGCTTACCTACGCTGTTACTAAGGGTGTAAAGAAGGTTACTGTTACCGCCAACGGTAAGACGCTAACCAAGACATTCACAATTAGATAAATAGCTAAAAGATTTAGCCGGCTGCGAGAGTAGCCGGCTTTTTCTTTTAGAGCAGGTCAGCGATGGAGTTTAGAATCTCGTTTGGCCTGAACGGATACTTGTTTATCTCGGCGTCATCGGCAATACCAGTGAGCACCAGGACGGTGTGAAGACCGGCTTCAATACCGGCGACAATATCGGTATCCATGCGGTCACCAATCATTCCGGTTGTTTCGGAGTGAGCATTGATTTTATTCATGGCCGATCTAAACATCATCGGGTTTGGCTTACCGACAACATACGGATCCTTACCGGTTGCCTTGGTAATAAGAGCTGCTACCGACCCGGCGGCTGGAAGGGGCCCTTCAGCTGATGGACCAGTGGCGTCAGGGTTGGTTGCAATAAATCTCGCACCGTTGTTAATAAGCCTGATTGCCTTAGTAAGTGAATCAAAATTGAAGCTTCTGGTTTCACCTAAGACCACGTAGTCGGGATTAACATCGGTCATGATGTATCCGATTTCATGCATCGCGGTGGTGAGTCCAGCTTCACCTAAAACATAGGCTGAGCCTTTTGGCTTTTGCGACGCAATGAAATCTGCGGTAGCTAGTGCCGAGGTCCATATCGAATCTGAAGGAATATCTAGGCCGGTTGCTTTTAGTCTGGCTGCCAGATCTCTTGGCGTATACATCGAGTTGTTGGTGAGCACTAGGAATCTAAGGCCTTGGTCTCGCCAAGATTTGATGACATCGGCTGCTCCCGGTAGAGCCTGTCCTTCATGGACCAGAACTCCGTCCATGTCAGTTAACCAACACTCTATTTTTCTTTTTTCAGCCATAACTCAATGTTACCTGCAACAAAGTTAGGCTTTAGGTGATGTCTGATAAAGAACAAGAAAACAATCCAAGCCATGAATTAAGCACCTGGGGTGTTGGACCGTGGCAGGGCGATTGGCCGGATCTAACTGACTCCGTTTATGACGAAGAGCTACTAGCTAACGGTGACAGCAGAAACGTTGTTGATAAGTATCGCTATTGGAAGATGGAAGCGATAGTCAAAGACTTAGATAGCAAGAGACATGAGTTTCATGTTGCGATAGAGAACTGGCAGCACGATCTAAACATCGGGTCGATTGTCAGAAATGCTAATGCTTTTCTAGCTAAAGAAGTTCACATCATCGGCAA
This sequence comes from uncultured Rhodoluna sp., assembly GCA_964394575.1. Lineage (GTDB taxonomy): Bacteria > Actinomycetota > Actinomycetes > Actinomycetales > Microbacteriaceae > Rhodoluna. The sequence goes on from CAYMYB010000017.1 coordinate 20,254, forward strand.
TAAGCGTTGGAACAGACGTGGCGCCATGGTGACCGACCGCTACCAACACATCCGACACCACAACACAGTTGAAGAATTCATAGCCTGGGCTAAAGAAGCAAATCTTCCCATTATCGCAATCGACAATGTGCCTGGTTGCCAGAAGATTGAGCAATACAAACTCCCAAAAGCCTGCGTATTCCTATTTGGCCAGGAGGGTCCTGGGCTCAGTGAAGAAGCCATAAAGGCCAGCGATGTGGTTCTAGAGATCACCCAGTTTGGCTCTACTAGGTCGATAAACGCCTCAGCTGCTGCAGCGATAACCATGCACGCATGG
>CAYMYB010000018.1:0-19631 GCA_964394575.1 uncultured Rhodoluna sp.
CCAAAGGAGAGCACTCCAGCCAGGATGCTGAGACTAAGAATTACCGTGTTTTTGCGCGCCACTATGCTTTTCTCCTTCGCAGTGCAACTGCCAGTGAATCTAGCAGAAGCGTATCTTTGACATTTCTGTCCATTCGATATCGCACCTGTTGAATTTTCTCAATTGCATGAATGGCTTGGGCCTGGCTGATATCTTTCGCCAGTGACCTGATTTCTCTGTCCAAATCTGGGTTGATTAACTGTTGGCCGGAACCAAGTTGAATTGCCAACACATCTCGGTATAGGCCCATTAGATCAACGAAGATTCTATCCAGCCCGTCGCGCTTTGATCTGGTCGCCCGTTTTTTCTGGGCTTCCTCGAGTTTTTTTATCTGTGAGCGAAGTGCTGGAGTTAGTTTGGAATCCTCACTAACGCCCAATCGAAGCAGTAACTCAGCGCGCTCCTGTTCATCAAGCTCTCCGGTTAGCTGCTGGCCGTCACTTTCTGCAAGCTTTAGCAAAAGCTCGGAAGCGGCGATGGCGGTTGGCAAGTCGGTGATTGCAAGAACAACCTCAAGCACCTTGGCTCGTCGTTCACGCGCCTGTGCATTGGTTGCCAATCGCCTGGCCATGCCAACATGGCTCTGTGCTTGGGCAGCCGAGGTAAGAGCTAGATTTTCGGGGACTGAATATTTTTCCACCAGTAATTGCGCCACGGCTTCGACACTTGGAACTTTCAGCATGATTCGCCGAACCCGAGAACGAATGGTTGGCAGTAAGTCTGCCTCGCTTGGAGCGCAGAGCATCCAGATGGTTCCTTTAGGTGGTTCCTCTAGAGATTTCAGCAGTAGGTTACTGGTGCGTTCCGCCATGCGATCAGCATCTTCAACAATCATGATTCGGTAATTAGCCAGTGCTGGCATCTGCTCTGACTTTTCAATAAACTCGCTGACCTCGTCGATGCTGATTTGGACCCGCTCGGTATTAAGAATCTGAACATCCGGATGATTGCCAACTCTAACCATCAGGCAGGCATTGCATTCAGCACAACCACCATCGGGGCAGACTAATGCTGCAGCAAAAGCGAAAGCTAACTCGCTGCGACCTGAACCAGGTGGACCGGTGAAAAGCCAGGCGTGGTGAAGTTGATTGGCGTTACCCATTTCACGCAAGAGCTCGGCGACAGCTTCCGGCTGTGAGATAACCTCGCGAAAAACTTTTGGAGCAACCATAAATTTAGATTAGCCCCGAAACGCGAGTCCTAATAATCTCCTGCATTTGTTCGACATCACTAGCTGCGTCAACGACTAGGAAGCGATCTGGCTCATTTGCCGCTAGCGACAGGTAAGCCTTGCGGGCCCGTTCAAAAAACTCAATCTTTTCACTTTCTAGGCGATCTGGCTCCGTACCCGTCTTATTCCTTCTCGATCTTGCGATATCCGCTGGAAGATCAAGAAGAACAGTTAGATCAGGCAGTAATCCGCCTACCGCCCAGAGCGATAAATTGCGCACCTCTTCCATGGACAACTCTCGGCCTGCACCTTGATAGGCAACCGACGAGTCAAAGTAGCGGTCGGTGATTACAATTTCGCCGCGTTCTAGCGCCGGTCTAATCTTGGTTGCCACGTGATGGGCTCGGTCCGCGGCAAATAGCGCCGCCTCAGCACGAGGGGCTAATTCACCGCGATGATGCAAGAGTATCTTTCTTATCTCAACCCCTACCTCGGTGCCGCCGGGTTCTAGGGTTCTAACCACGGTTTTACCTAGGCCAACCAAGTATTTCTCCAAAAGATCTGCCTGGGTCGATTTTCCGACACCATCAATCCCTTCGAAAGAAATAAACAAGCCGCTCAATCACTTCGCCTTTCGCGTGGAACCTTTTTTAACTGTTCTAGCCGGAGCTACTGACCGACGCGATTTAGATGCCTTAGGTGCGGCTTGACCGGGTTCCAGCCCCAGCTTCTCGCGCCTAATCGCCAACAACTCAAAAGCTCGCTCAGCGGTTAGTTCTTCCAAGGGCTCATCTTTAGGAACGGTGGCATTAATTGCTCCGTCGGTAACATAAAGCCCAAATTGTCCGCTCTTGGCCACCACATTGGTTTTTGCTGCGGGGTCTTCGCCAAACTCCTTCAGCGGTGTTGCCGCTGTGACTCGACCGCGGAGCTTAGGTTGCGCAAAGAGTGCGAGAGCGCCTTCAAGATCAATCTCGAAAATCTGATCCTCGGATTGAAGGCTACGAGACTCTTTACCCTTGAGAAGGTAAGGGCCGAACTTTCCGTTTTGCGCTGTGATATCTAACTGAGACTCAGGATCTTTACCAATAAGTCTAGGAAGCGATAACAATTTCAGCGCTGTTTCAAGATCCATCGCTTCTATCGACATCGTCTTAAACAGTGAAGCTGTTCTAGGTTTCTTAGCATCGGGATCATCCAGCAGCACATAAGGGCCGTAACGACCATCCTTGAACAAGATGTTGAATCCTGTTTCGGGATCAACACCGAGAATTCGATCCTTAACCACCGGAGCTTCAATCAGCTCATGAGCTTTTTCCAAAGTGAGCTCGTCTGGGGCTAGACCTTCAGGAATGTTAATAATTCTTCTGCCGTTTTCATCAGCGCCTTCTGCGCCGGGCTCAATAAATATCTCAAGGTATGGGCCATACTTACCGGTTCGCAGAGTAATGCCATCACCGAGGTCGATTGAGTTCAAGGCCTTAGCATCGATTTCACCGATACCATCGACAATTGAATGAAGGCCTGGGTTATTTTCCGAACCGAAATAGAACTCTTTTAGCCACTCGCTGCGATTCATGGTTCCTTCGGCAATCTCATCGAGATCTTCTTCCATGGCTGCGGTGAACGCGTAATCAACCAGCCGTTCTACGTTTTCTTCAAGGAAGCGAATGACTGTAAAGGCTATCCATTCTGGGACTAGGGCCTGCCCGCGCTTGGTAACAAAGCCCTTATTTTGAATGTTGGAGATGATCGATGCGTATGTCGATGGCCTACCGATGCCATCTTCCTCTAGCGCTTTGACCAGGCTAGCCTCGGTGTAACGAGCCGGCGGGCTGGTCTGGTGTCCTTTTGCGGTTACCTCTGAAACTTTTAGGTTCTGGCCGACGACTAGATTCGGTAGCTTACTTTCCTTCTGCTCGCTTTCCTCATCATCCTTTTCGGTCTCGTCCTGACTCTCCTCGTATGCCGCCATGAAACCGCGGAAGGTAACTACGGTTCCGCTAGCACTGAACTCAGCCCGATCACCATTATCCAGCGGGTGCACCGCAATTTTTGCGGTGGTGGTAGATACCTTGGCATCTTGCATTTGGCTTGCCACGGTGCGCTTCCAGATCAAGTCGTAAAGTTCAAATGCTCGGCCACTTAGCTCTCCGGCCACCTCCGAAGGTTTACGGAATATTTCACCAGCAGGCCTGATTGCTTCGTGCGCTTCTTGAGCATTCTTGTTCTTGCCTTGGTATACCCGAGGGGCCGCCGAGACATAATCCTCGCCAAACATTTCTTTAGCTTGAGAGCGAGCAGCATTAATCGCTTGAGTAGAAAGCGTAGGTGAGTCTGTTCGCATGTATGTGATGTAACCCTCTTGGTATAGAGACTGTGCAACATCCATGGTCTGCTTCGCGGACATCCTTAACTTGCGTGAGGCTTCCTGCTGCAAAGTTGAGGTGGTAAAAGGAGCAGCCGGTTTTCTGGTTGAAGGTTTGGCCTCAACAGAGATTACTTCAATCTTTGGGCCAGTGAATTTTACCGCCTCAGCCAAAGCATCGGCTTTAGCCTGATCCAGAAGTAGCACCTGTGCAACAAGTTCACCCTTTTCATTAAAGGAATCCCCGGACGCTATTCGTTGACCATTGTAGGTAAAGAGCTTGGCCTCAAATTTAGGTTCGCCATCAACTTGAGTATCGAATAGAGCTTTGACATCAAAATAGCTTGCCGATACGAAAGCCATTCGCTCACGCTCACGCTCTACAATCAGGCGCACGGCCGGCGATTGAACGCGACCGGCACTTAGGCCCCTCGCTACCTTGCGCCAAAGCAGTGGTGAAATTTCATATCCGTACAGCCGGTCTACAACTCTTCTGGTCTCCTGGGCCTCAACCAAATTGTCGTCAATTGCTCGAGTGTTTTTGACGGCTTCCTGAATGGCCTCTTTGGTAATTTCATGAAAAACCATGCGATGCACTGGAATCTTTGGCTTCAGTACGTCTAGCAGGTGCCAGGCGATAGCCTCACCCTCGCGATCCTCATCTGTGGCTAGGTAAAGTTCATCGGCATCTTTTAGAGCAGCTTTGAGCTCTGTCACCGTTTTGTTCTTACCTGGCGAAATTGCGTAGTAGGGCTTAAAGTCGTCATCCACGTCAATCGCAAAACGGCCAATACTGCCCTTTTTCTTCAGCTCAGGCGGAAGCTCCTTTAAATCAATCAGGTCTCGGATGTGCCCGACCGAGGCAAGGACCTTGAATTCCGAGCCTAAATACTTGGCGATTGTCTTAGCCTTCGCCGGTGACTCAACGATGACTAACTTTGAAGCTTCAGCCACTAAATCTCCTACCTAATTTCCAACGATCCCACGCCTGCATGAGATTGAACCTTATGAACTATACCCAAAACTTTCCGAGATACCTCTATATAGATGTCAAAACTGACTATATGACATCTTTCTATAGTCCCGCCGAATCCTTGCACTATCTCCTCAGCCGTTTCACAGGGATAGCCGGTGGCTAGTCCACGTAAAACATCAACAGCGGCAATAGCTGCATTGTCTGTTCGAGCTTGCAACCTTGCTAACTCAACACTTTCATTAGTATTCATAAAAATCGTGCTAATTATTCCCAGAATTACAAAAAATATTGCAAATCCAATAATTGTGGCCGATCCGAGGTCATTCTTTAGGGTCAAAGTCCAGAAATTCTTGCACATTGACGCTCATCAATAGTAATTGTTCCAAGCCAAAAAATCTTTTTTTCATCTCTTATGCTGACACAAACCAAATCGTTTTCATACTTTATATCCATGCTTGCTGAATGATTTTGGTCTAAAAACATCTGCTTTACCTCAAAATCCGACTCACCTCGGGCAATAGCTCTAGAGGCTAATGCGGAAAATTCAATCAGTTGTATTCGTGCGGCCTGGATAGCCATCAGGGAGATACCAAACGCTAAAACTGTGACTGCAATCGGTAGCACCATAGCGAATTCAGCCGTGATGGACCCATCACACGACACTAGCCGCCGGTATTTGACGAGATGGCACCTCGAATCAATTCCAGCAGCATCGCCTTGACTTCTTCTGATCGCAAAATACTTAACAGCAGGCCAGCGAAACCTACTGCGGCTAGCATGATAATCACATACTCCGCCGTTGATGCCCCGTCCTCCACTACTATTCGTTGCAGCATTATCTTTTCCTTTCATTTAAGAACCCAGCATCGAAAAACCAAGTGGTATGAGTGCAATCAAAATAAAAGCTGGTAAAACTAGAAGGCCTAGCGGTAACAACAGGCGGACAGATAATTTTTCAATCCGTTGGCTCATTTCTAGTTGTTCTGCTCGCTGCAAAATATCGGCCTGACGTCTAAGCAACTCCCCAGCTGGATTGCCGTTCTTGTCGATTAGGTCAGCAACTTCCTGAAAAGCAAGGATTTCTTGGTTTTCGGGTTTTTTTAGATAAACGCGCTGAAATGTAACAGTCGCTAATTCCCTCGCTCTTTCAAGTTCGCCGCCAGCACTCAGATTCATGGCCAAGGCTAGAAGAAATAAGCCGGTCGGGCTACTCTCTGGCAGAGCTGAACTTACTAGCTTGTCCGAGAGGAACTTAGCCAGTATCAGTAACCCAAATCCAAAACCAACACTGAGCATCAGCAACTGCTGTTTGAGAATTGCTTCAATTAGCCCAAATCCTGAAAGCTGAACTACTGCCAAGACCACCGCTGGAAACCAAATAATCAGTCTTGCGCTAGCTCGCGGTGCTGCCTGAAGAATCTGTATTCGATCTCTGGACTTATCCAGCTCAAAAAGTTGCTCCGCTATCGCCTCAAGTTCCTTAGCAGCTGCCGATCCGGTTTCAATGGCTATCTCAATCAAATACCTGACGTTCTGATTATTAGGTATACCGCCTATTACTGTCAGAGATTGCTCTATGGATAACCCCGAGCGAAGCAGGCCTGAGAACTTCAACAAATTCATCGTGGCGCTCAACTAGATCACGAGCTTTTCAATCGACAGTATCTTTCGATCCGTGGCAGAAAGCTCAATCACAACATCAATCGATGAGGAAATAGCGGCGTTGGCGATATTTGCTTCAATGCCAGATAACGCTAGCAGCGCTTGCATCCTGGTGATTGCCTGTCTTATCCCATTGGCATGCAGCGTAAAGCCGACACCGCTGTGTCCAGTATTCATAGCCTGCAACAAAATCGCTAATTCCTTACCTCTTGCCTCGCCAATAGCTAATCGATCCGGCCGCATGCGCAAAGCCTCTCTTACCAACATTTCCAAACTTATTTCGCCAAAGCCCTCAGAATTTTGGGCACGTGTGTAAAGTTCTATGGCGTTAGTTACCTTTAGCTCTGGACAATCCTCAATCGTTATGATCCGACAATCAGAAACACTGGTTAGAAGCGCTCTCAGTAATGTCGTCTTACCACTTCCAGTCGAACCAGTAATCAGAAAATTCTTTCGAGAGTTAGCTATTTCTTTCAACAAACTCAGCTGCTCTGAAGTTATAGTTCTAAGCCGCAACAAATCTTCCAATTCGAGATGTTTTGCAGGATGGCGACGAATCGAAACCTGGGTTCCTGTTGAACACTGCCCACCTAGGATTACGTGAAAACGCAATTGACCAAACTCGCCTGAAAGATTTACTTCGGCAAAAGGTTTCGCCAAATCAATTCGGCCACCAGCCGCTCTAATTGTTTGCTTAGCAAAATCTTCTAGTGAACTGTCTTCCGAGTAAATTCCTGGGGCAGTTTCTAGCCGGCCTTCTCTAATGACCTGAATCTTTGTATGCGAATCAATCAGCACATCGCTCACAGTTGGATCTTGAAACAGATCAATCGGGTTCATAACTACATACTCAAGAAAGCTTCGGGCAACAGCCTGAGACATCGTTACTTTGTTGAAAACATAGTTTCTGACGGTGCTGTGGAGGAGCTTAAAAAAGGGGCCCCGGTCTCTGGGGGGAGTGACCGGGGCCGGCGATAAATGATTGGGGGAATCAAGATATCGCAGGTCAGCCAAAGCTGACAGAAAAATAATAACAAGGTTTTCGCCAGATAGTAAAGCACTTCTCTCTAGGCGTAGGGTTGAAACATGGAAAACTTCTACCAAGCGGCCGACCGTGACCGATTATCCTTTTGGGCAGAACAAGCCAGAAGCCTGCACTGGCACAGAGCTTTCAGCCAAATCCTAGATTTTAGCGACGCCCCGTTTGCCAAATGGTTCTCCGATGGGCAACTAAATGCCAGCTATAACTGCCTCGACCGCCACGTGCTTGCTGGGCTTGGGGATCGAACTGCACTGTTATTTGAGGGCGAACCAGGTGATACCAGAACCCTGAGCTACTCGGAACTGCTGGCAGAAACCAAAAAAGCTGCCAATGCTCTATTGGCCCTGGGTGTCAAAGCCGGTGACCGGGTTGCCATTTACGCACCGTTGATTCCCGAGACAATAATTGCCATGCTGGGCGTGGTTCGAATTGGGGCAATTCATAGCGTCGTTTTCGGTGGGTTTAGCGCCGAAGCGTTAAGGAATCGAATTCTGGATGCTGGAGCGAAAATTGTGATTACCGCAGATGGTGGCTTTCGTAAAGGAAAAGTTCACGAACTTAAATCTGCTGTTGATGCAGCACTTGCAGATAACTCCTGCCCCACGGTTGAAAAAACAATCGTGATTAGAAGAACAAACTCGGTTATATCAATGTCCTCTAACGATCTATGGTGGGATGATTTGCTTTCCGCGGCTGATTCCGAGCACGAGGCATTGGGCTTTGATGCCGAACATCCGCTTTTCATTCTTTATACCTCTGGCACCACAGGCAAACCAAAAGGTATTCTTCACAGCACAGGCGGATATCTAACCGGAGCGAGTTTTACCCATAAGGCAGTTTTTGATCTAAAGCCCGAGAAAGATATTTACTGGTGCACCGCTGATGTTGGTTGGGTAACCGGACACAGTTACGTGGTTTACGGCCCACTGGCTAATGCGGCAACTCAGGTAATCTACGAGGGCACGCCAGACACGCCTAGCTTTGGTAGGTGGTGGGAGATCATCGCTAAATACAAAGTGTCGATTTTCTACACCGCGCCAACCGCGATTAGAACTTTCATGAAAGTTGGTCGCGATGTCGTAGCTGGCCATGACTTATCTAGCCTGCGAATTCTAGGATCGGTCGGAGAACCAATCAACCCCGAGGCTTGGCACTGGTACCACGATGTGATTGGTAATCAGAGCTGCGAAATTGTTGATACCTGGTGGCAAACCGAAACCGGCTCTATCATGATCTCCGCAATACCAGGCGCTTTCAAAACAAAGCCTGGCTCAGCACAGCGGGCGATACCGGGTATCACCGTTGGCATAGTTGATGAAGCTGGCAATCCAGTGAAGCCAGATACCGCTGGTTACTTGACAATCGACCAGCCTTGGCCGAGCATGCTTCGTGGTGTCTGGGGTGATCCGGAAAGATTTAAGGAAACCTATTGGAGTAAATTCCCTGGCAAGTATTTTGCCGGTGACGGAGCAAGATTTGACTCCGAAGGTGACATCTGGATCTTAGGCAGAATCGATGATGTCATTAAAGTTTCTGGTCATCGATTATCGACCGCCGAAATTGAATCAGCTCTAGTCGAGCATCACTGGGTTGCTGAAGCTGCCGTGGTCGGGGCAAAAGATGAGATAACTGACCAGGCGATAGTCGCTTTTGTGGTTTTACGCCAGGACGAAATTGCCGATGCTCCTGAAGAGGAGAACATGGCTCAGCTGCTGACGGAATGGGTGGTGCAGAAAATAGGCCCGATTGCGCGACCAAGGCAAATATTGGTTGTTGCCGAATTACCAAAGACGCGCTCTGGAAAAATAATGCGTAGGCTACTTCGGGATGTCGCTGATGGCAGAGAAATCGGTGATGTGACTACTCTTGCTGATTCTTCGGTAATGAATTCCATCAAAGAGAAGATGGAAACCGAATCGCACGATTAGTTGAATTCAACTATAAGTTCAACTTCCACCGGTGCATCAAGAGGAAGTGCGCTAACTCCAACAGTTGTTCTTGCGTGAATTCCGGCATCGCCAAATACCGCACCTAGAAATTCTGATGCGCCGTTGTTAATTGCCGGGTGCCCAGAGAATTCTGCATCGCTTGCAATAAATCCAGTAACTTTGACAATTCTGGTTACCCGATCCAAATCCCCTATCGCATACTTCACCGCGGCTAGGGCATTGAGCGCGCAAATTCGAGCCAACTCTTTGGCCAGCTCTGGACTGACCTGGCTTGGAACCTTACCTGTCGCCTGCAACTTACCCTCAACCATAGGAAGTTGGCCGGCAGTAAAGACCAAATTGCCAGATACCACTGCTGGCACGTAGGCGGCCACCGGTGGCACTACCGGTGGCAGCGGCTGGCCAAGTTCAATCAGGCGATCTTCGATTTGGCCCACTTTTACTCCTTAATTCGCTTCATATATGCCACATAGCCGCCCTCCGCGGTGGGCACAATTTGGACTAATTCCCAGCCCTGAGCCCCCCAATGGTCAAGTATTTGCTTGGGGTTGTGCGGTGGTAACGGGGTTACCGTGTATTCCCAGTTCGGCATAGTCTTCAGCTTCCTCTCAAATATTGAAGGTAACCTAGAGTTTATGTCCAAAAAGGGTCAGAAGTCTAAGCGCCGAGGGGGCTGGTGGAGCCTATTTGGCCTGAGTTCCATAGCTGGGCTTCTCAGTTTTGCCCTTCTAGTGCCTTTTGTCTGGCTCGGCGGTTTGGGTATTAGCGCTACCGTATCAATTTTCCAGAACCTACCTGATTTTATTCGTCCGGTAAACGCTGCCGAAGCTTCAACAATTTATGCCGTTAAGGACGGGGAACCAATCGAGGTGGCCCGGTTCTTCAATGAAAACCGAATCTCGGTGGGCTTTGATGAAATCTCGCCAAACATGATTCGTGCCACGATCGATACCGAGGATCCTAGATTTTATCAACACGCTGGAGTCGACTGGGTGTCTCTAGGAAGAGCTATCCTAACCAACATTGCTCGAGCTGGAACTGGTCCAGGTGGATCAACCATCACGATGCAGTATGTCAAAAACAATTTGCTCGAAGCGGCGGTGCTTAGCGGTGACCCTGAAGCAATTGCGATGCAGACCAGTAGCGCATATGCGCTGCAGCGGAAATTCCAGGAAGTCCGTTTGGCTTTAGCCTTGGAAAAGAACTACAGCAAGCAAGATATCCTCGCTGGATATCTAAACCTGTCATTCTTTGGGACAAACATCAACGGCATTGAAGCTGCCAGCGAATACTACTTTGGGGTGCATGCAAAAGATCTTGATATCCCGCAGGCTGCGATGCTTACCGCAATGCTTAAAGGTGCCGAAGACTATCGGCCAGATAAGGAAGAAAACAAAGAGCGTGCCCTGAATCGAAGAAACTATGTGATTCAGAACATGGCTGATGCGGGAGATATCACTCAGGCCGAAGCAGATGAATACAAGAAGACTCCTATAGTCCTAAACATTCAGAAAATTCCGGTCGGCTGTGAAGCGGATCAAACTACTGCATTTTTCTGCGACTATGTGGTTTGGAATATTCGAAACTCACCAGAATTTGGTCCAACCCAAACTGACCGAGAAGCACTGCTACGTCGTGGTGGTCTAGATATCTACACCACCATGGATATCAAGATGCAACGGGTGGCTGATAATGCAACTAAGACTTGGGCACCGCCGAGCGATCCTAACCAGCTTGGTGCAGCTTCGGTTTCTGTGCAGGTAGGTACCGGTCGCATTCTGGCGCTAACGCAAAACCGGGTATACGACCAAACTGATAATGAAACTCCAGGTCATACCTCGGTGAACTACTCTGCTGATAAGAATTACGGTGGTTCCTCTGGTTTCCAAACCGGTTCAACCTACAAAATCTTCACCTTGGCCGAGTGGCTGGCCAAGGGCAACAAACTAATGGACCGGGTCGATGCCAGGCTCAAAGAGTGGGATGCCACTGAGTTTAGTTCGCGCTGCGGTTCGCTGGTTGGCACCTGGGCACCAGGCAATGACTCACCGGCATCCGAAGAGATGTCCGCCTATGATGCCACTGTCAAATCTGTCAACACTGCCTTCGCAGACATGGCCAGCCAGGTCGATCTCTGCGATATCCGCGATACCGCACAGCGCTTTGGTGTTCATCGTGCCGATGGAACAGAACTGTTGTTCTACCCTTCTTCGATCCTTGGAATTAATGAAATTGCGCCTTTGACTATGGCTGCAGCCGTAGCCGGTGTTGCAAATAAAGGCGTTTTCTGCTCCCCTATTGCCATCGACAGGGTTGTGGTTAGGGAAACCAACACCGAACTAACCGTTCCAAAATCAATTTGTACTCAGGCAGTCACACCAGAAGTCGCTGCAGGAATGACTAAAGCTATGCGCGGAGTAATCTCCGGCGGTACCGGTGCCGCCTCCAGCACCGGCGATAACACGCCGCTGGCTGGTAAAACTGGAACAACCGACTCCGGTGTTCACACCTGGATGACCGGCTTTTCATCAGCAGTTGGAACCGCGGTTTGGGTTGGCAACGTTAAAGGCGACATTTCACTTCGTAAGGTGAAATTAAATAACAAGCAGGCTAGCACGGTTCGTCACGACATCTGGCGCACGATTATGAAAACGGCTAATAAGGCATACCCCGGCGTTGAGTTTGATGAACCTCCGCAGGAGATGATTGATGCGACAATGCTGAATCTTCCTTCAGTTGCTGGTCAAGTTCCCGATACAGCAACGCAGAATCTAGTAGCGGCTGGCTTCAACGTGAAAGTCATGACTACGCTAATCGGTTCATCGCTTCCTGCTGGAACGGTTGCATACACCAAACCAAAGGCCTTGAGTGTAATACCGAAGGGCAGCCTGATTAAGGTTTATGTATCAAAGGGTGGCTTTACTAAGGTTCCTGACGTTCGGGGTAAATCACAATCTGAAGCAATCAAGATCTTAAATGATGCTGGATTCCCGTCGGTGAGTGCTCCGCAGCCATCGCAGACCCAGTACTTCAAGAGCGATCCGAGCGTTCCAGCCGGCTTTGTGGTTGGGACAGTGCCGGCTGCTGGCAAGTCAGTGAGCTCACTCAGTGCCATCTTGCTGGTGCTTTCAACTGGTCCATAATGCTTTGGTTTTTCGGCTTCGCCCTGGCCATCATCATCTGGGCAGTGTTTATCGAACGCTTTCTCTTCACAATTAGGCGAGAAAGCCTAGCGCTGCTGCCAATAGACAGTCCAGACATCACCGTCCTCCACATCAGCGATATTCACCTGGCCCCATGGCAAAAAGCCAAGATGCGCTGGTTGGCCAAGTTAGCCAAAGCCATCAAACCGGATCTTGTTATCGATACCGGTGATAACTTAGGTCACCGAGATGCGGTTAGCCCAGCTCTTCTGAGCCTAAGCGGTCTGTCCGGTCCAGGTGTATTTGTTAACGGGTCAAATGACATTTATGCACCAGTAGTAACCAATCCGTTTAGTTACCTATTGCATCCATCTAAACGGCACCGAGACGACAATCCGAAAAATCGGCTAGACGTTGAAAGACTCAACGCTGGGTTCAAAAAGATGGGTTGGACGGAACTGAACAACTCGGCCAGTGTGCTAAGTGTAAAGGGGGTAAAGATTGGTTTTATCGGTACCGATGATCCGCACGAAGGTAGAGCTGATCTTGAAAAGGCAGCACAGGCGGCATCGCAACTTGGCAAAACTGATTTGACCATCGGAATTACGCACGCGCCGTATCTAGAGATAATTGACGGCCTTGCAAAATTAGATGCCCAACTAATCTTTGCCGGTCATACGCACGGCGGTCAGGTGTGTTGGCCGATTATCGGCCGAGCGTTAGTGACCAACTGTGATTTGCCAACCAAGTATGCCAGAGGAGCACATCAACTAAATCGCGCTGGCAAGAGTTTTTGGTTGAATGTATGTGCTGGTTTAGGAAACTCGATTTTTGCACCGGTGCGCTTAGCCTGTCGACCAGAAGTTCGAGTGATTACCTTAGTGGCTAAGGACTAGTTACCAAAAGCGTAAACGTCAGCACCTAAAACCAGATACTGGCCGGTTTCGTTGTCGCAGCGGGCAACCTGTTCTGAGGCAAAACAGGTAATACCTTCAACTGTGATTTTGTTTCCTGAAGCCAGATCATAAATTCCATCCGGATCGGAGAATAAACCGCTAGAACAATACCAATCGGCCACTTTACCTTCAGACGGAACAAACGACCACAATTTGGCTTGATACCCCCAGGCCCCCTCACAGCTGGCTGGGGCAGCAGGTAACTGATAGGTGACATCAACTTCACGATGCTCGCATATGACAAAATTTGGATTCACGTTTATGGTGCACCAAACTGTTCCGCCTCCAACTCCAAATACATAACCGCCGTAACTGTTGGCAAAATCCATGGCATTTACCGCTGGGACATCCTCGGCGGGCTTTTCCGGAATTTGAGCGTTGGGAGTTTGATTATCCGAAGTGGTGCAGGCAGAGAGCGCAAAACCACTGAATAACAGCATCAGGAGGATTAGTAACTTGCGCATAATGCTAGGTTACTAAGCAAATTAGAATTCGCTAGCAACCAATTCAGCAATTTCATAGGTATTCAACGCTGCGCCTTTACGCAGGTTATCCCCTACAACGAACATCTCAATTGAATTTGGAAAATCCAGCGATGCTCTAACGCGACCGACAAAAGTTGGGTCCTGCCCTGCTACCAAATTAGGAGTTGGCCAAATACCTTGAGCTGGATCATCAAGAAGCTTTATGGTTGGCTCCTCTGAAAGCGCTTTATGAACATCGGCCACGGTAATCGGGTTAGCAAAGCTAGCGTGCACCGTAAGACTGTGGCCGATAAGCACCGGCACTCGAACACAGGTTACCGCCACTTTCAAATCAGCAATTCCCAGAATCTTTCGGCTCTCGTTACGAACCTTCATCTCCTCAGAGGAGAAGCCGTCTGCTTTAAGTGACCCAGCAAACGGAATCACGTTCATTGCTATCGGGGCAGGGAACTCGGATTCCGAAACAGGTAGTCCGGCTTCCGCTAATCTCTTGCTCAGATCCCCCGCTTGCTCACCGACAGCTGAACCACTGACAGCTTCGATTTCCGCACGAAGGCGATCGATACCGGCAACACCAGCGCCAGAGACTGCTTGGTAACTTGAAACAACCAGCTCGGTCAAATTCCAGCCGCGGTGCAGAGCCCCAAGCGCCGCCATCATCGTCATGGTGGTGCAATTCGGGTTAGCAATTATTCCCTTCGGCCGGTTCCTGGCCTGCTCTGGATTAACCTCAGGAACCACCAGTGGAACTTCCGGGTCCATACGGAAAGCTGCCGAATTATCTACCACGACAGCACCTCGACTAGCAGCAATTGGTGCCCAAATTTCAGATACCTCGTCTGGGACATCGAACAGCGCGATGTCGATGCCATCAAATGCCTCTTCGGCAAGAGCGATCACAGTGTGCTCTGCACCGTGAACGGAGATTTTCTTACCAGCCGATCTAGCCGAGGCAATCAGCCGTATCTCGCCCCAGATATTTGGTCGATTGTTGATGATATCAACCATCACCGTGCCAACGGCGCCGGTTGCACCAACTAGAGCCAGGTTAGGTTTTTTCACTATCGGCCGGTACCCGCGTAGATGGTAGCAACCTTATCGCCATCTAAATCAAAGGCTTTGTGGACGGCTCGAGCGGCATCGTCAACCTGCTCGAGGCTGGTGATGACTGAGATTCTAATTTCAGAAGTCGAAATCATCTCGACGTTTATCGAAGCCTCGGCTAAGGCTCGGAACAAGATAGCTGACACCCCAGAATGAGTTCTCATGCCGGCACCGACGACGCTGAGCTTACCGATTTGGTCATCGCTTTCTAATTCACGATAGCCAAGCACATCACGATTCTGCGCTAGCGCATCTAAAACTTTCTTCAGTTCGCCTTTAGGCAAAGTGAAAGTGATATCCGATACTCGATCGGTCACATCCGATCCGGTTGGGGTGTTCTGCACAATCATGTCAATGTTTGCACCCGCTTCGGCAACCGTGGTGAAGACAGCCGCTGCCTTACCCGGCACATCCGGGATACCGATGACCGTAATTTTGGCCTGTGTTTTATCGGTGGCTATACCAGAAACAATTGACTCTTCCATTTGTTTTACTCCGTCTTCATCGGCAAGAACTATAGTTCCAGGATCGTTACTAAATGTTGAGCGAACCCTGAGCTCAACATTGTGTCGTCGAGCGAACTCAACGGCACGGATATGTAATATTTTTGCTCCGGCAGCAGCCAACTCCAGCATCGACTCAACATCTATAGCCTCGAGTTTTCTGGCGGTTGGGACAACTCTCGGGTCCGCCGTGTATACGCCGTCGACATCACTATAAATTTCGCATAGATCAGCCTCTAGCGCTGCTGCCAATGCAACCGCGGTGGTATCAGAACCGCCCCTACCCAGAGTGGTAATGTCTCTCGAATCACGGTTAAAACCCTGAAAGCCAGCAACAATGGCAATATTCCCAGCATCGAGAGCTTCGGCTACTCGATCTGGATTTACTTCCGCGATGCGTGCATTACCGTGGACCTCATCGGTCATAATTCCAGCCTGAGAGCCAGTGAATGACAGCGACTTCGCCCCAAGCTCGTTGATTGCCATGGCCAAAAGTGCCATCGAGATTCGCTCACCTGCGGTAAGCAACATATCTAGTTCTCTACCCTCAGGGTTTACCGCTACCTGGTTTGCCAAATCCAAAAGTTCATCGGTGGTGTCTCCCATCGCCGAAACCACTACACAAACTTGATTACCCTCGGCCTGAGTGTCGATGATACGTCTAGCGACGTGCTTGATTTTGTCGGCATCGCCTACTGACGAGCCGCCATATTTTTGGACAATGAGCGCCAACTAGATGCTCCCGGTTTGGAGGAATGGGGGGGGTTTCGACGATGAATAATCTAAGTTTAGCCCAGAACCTAGTTCCCGCTAACAATCCTTCTGCCCTCAAAGGCCCGTCCCAGCGTGATTTCATCGGCATATTCGAGATCTCCGCCAACCGGCAACCCTGAAGCCAACCGGCTGACCGTGATGCCTAGCGGAGTGAGCATGCGGGTTAGATAGGTGGCGGTGGCTTCACCTTCTAGGTTAGGGTCGGTCGCAATTATGACCTCCTTGATATCTGGATCGTTCAATCTAGTCATCAATTCTTTGATGCGCAGATTTTCCGGTCCGATGCCATCAATTGGGCTTATTGCTCCGCCGAGTACGTGGTAGTAGCCGCGAAACTCTCTGGTCTTTTCAATAGCTTGAACATCTTTGGATTCTTCAACTACGCAGATTGCATCTTTAGTTCTTCGTGGATCTCTGCAAATGTTGCACTGCTCGTGCTCAGAAACATTGAAGCAAACCGAACAAAATCGAACGCGCGCTTTTACTTCCAAAAGAATTTCAGCTAAATGCTTAGCCTGCTCATCGTCAGCTTGCACTAGATAGAAAGCAATTCGCTGAGCCGACTTGGGGCCAACACCTGGAAGTCTTGAAAGAGCGTCGATGAGTTCTTGAACTACACCTTCATACATTTAGTTTTCTCTCTCGATAGGCTCAGCGCCAAGCACATCTCTGATTGCAGCGTCACCTAGCTGGGCATCGGTATCAATCAATTTGTTCCGATTAGCATTTGGGTCTTTTACCGGCTCTGCGGCTGGTTCAGCCACAACTTCAGTAACCTTCGCGATCGGTTCAGTAACCATCTGCGGTGCTGCTGGAGTTGCCACTCTGAACTTTACTCGAACGCCGAGAACTTCAAATATTGCTCTGCGCAAGATTTCACTTGGGCTATTGTTTCCACCGGTTCTAAACAGTTCCTTATCGGCGTCATTAGCAAAGGCAATGTCTATGACCTCACCATCAAAAGCAACTGGCTTTTGTCCAACAACAATTTGCCAAGCGGATCTGGAAAGGCTGGAGAGTTTAGTCAAAACATCTGGCCACAAACCGAGCAGATCGACTGGTGCGACAGCCGCGGCTGCAACCGTTGCGCTAGTCGGGGTGGCTGTCGGCTGAGAAGCACTTGCCGTCGGAGTTGAGCCAACTCCGATTCTTCGCTCAAGTCTTTCTATCCTGGCTAATGAGCCTGTCTCGCTCTGATCTTGTGATGGAACAAGAACTTTAGCCATCATCAATTCAAGCTGCAGTTTCGGGCTGGTCGCCCCATTCATTCGGGTTAGTCCTTCGGCGATGATATCTGCCGCATAGTTCAATTCAGCTCGACCAAAGCGCTCAACCTGCAATCGCAATCTTTCTAACTGGTCTTGCGGCATATCGCGCAGGACATTTTTTGCACCCTGTCCAACCGACCCAACAATAATCAAATCTCTGATGCGCTCTAGTAGATCCTCAACAAATCGATGTGGATCCTGGCCGCTCTGGATAACCTGGTCGACGCTGGCGAATACTCTTGCTGAGTCAGCTTCTGCTAAAGCATCGACTACCTGATCTAGTAGAGCCGAATCGGTATAGCCGAGTAGCCCGACCGCCCGCTCATAAGTAATCTTGTTAGTCTCAGAACCAGCCATCAGCTGATCAAGTAGTGACAGGCTATCCCTCACTGAGCCGCCACCTGAGCGAACAACCAGCGATAGCACGCCCTCTTCGACGTTCACGTTTTCAGAAGCACACATTTCCTGCAGATACTCAAGCATCTGAGCTGGTGGAACCAACCTAAATGGATAGTGGTGGGTTCTTGACCGAATAGTTGAAATAACTTTTTCTGGCTCAGTAGTTGCAAATATGAATTTGACGTGAGCCGGTGGCTCTTCAACAACTTTAAGTAGCGCATTGAAGCCATCTTTGGTAACCATGTGGGCTTCATCGAGGATAAAGATTTTGTAGCGATCGCGCGAAGGTGCGAAGGCAATTCGTTCTCTTAGTTCTCGAGCATCTTCAACCTTGTTGTGGCTAGCAGCATCTATTTCAATAACATCCAGAGAGCCAGAACCATCTCTAGATAATTCAATACAAGAAGGGCACTTACCGCACGGTGTATCGGTAGGACCTTCAGCACAGTTTAAGCAGCGAGCTAAAATCCTGGCAGAAGTGGTCTTGCCGCACCCTCGTGGTCCACTAAACAAATATGCGTGATTAACTCGGTCACTTTTTAGAGCCGCCATAAGCGGAACAGTCACCTGAGACTGGCCGATTAGCTCGGCGAAGGACTCGGGGCGGTAGCGACGATATAAAGCAGTGGACACGAATAGAGCCTAAACCTAATCTCAGACAGTTGTGGGCAGTTGTTAGAAAGACTCCCCGCACACCCGCCAGAGCCCAGTTACCCTTGCTATCTTTCGATCCTGGGGGAGTTAGCCGAGGTGACGCCGCACGGGGAGTCCACAGCAATTCTAACCCTTTGGATTAGTTGCTTACTTCCCCGCTCTTTCATCAGTGACCATGGCTCTGATTTTTTCTGCCAGAACTTTGGCTTGCTGCTGGGCCGCCTTCTTACCATCTTTCTGCCAAGTAAGGGCAAGATCTGCAGCCATACCTGGAGTTGGTTCAGGGTAATTTGCCGCCTCAAGCACAGCTGTTTTTGGTCGATTAGAAACGGAGATTTCAAGTTGAATTCCGTTAGGTGAGGTCTCCAAGTTGACCACTTTATCTAGCTGGAATTCGGCAACGACATTATCGCCAGTGAAGACTATACGTTGATTAGTAAAAGTGACCTGACCTACGTCAATTAGAGTCGACTCTTCGGGTTTTCTGGTTGAACTACCTCTCATGCCACCGACGTTTGCTCTAACCCCTTTGGTTACCCTGAAACTTAGACCGCCATATCCACCGCCGTAGTTTGATCCTTTACTCCGATACTCCTTTAGGCCAACTCCGGAAATTCGTATGACAACTTCTTCATCCTTTTCAGTGGCAAAAATGACATCATCGCTTGGAAAACCGGATTCAGCCAAGTCATCCAAAGCAGCCGCCATCTGTTCCATCTTGGCTAGATAGTTCTGCTGCTCCCTATTTCTAAGCAAGAAAAGAGCAAGGATCATACCAACTATGATTACCGCCATAATTGCCCAGATAATTGGATTTTCATTGCCGGCCTGAAAACCTGCAATGGTAAAGGTGATGATAATCACCATGAAACAGCCCCAGCCCGAAAAAATTTTCATGTTAGCCCTTCCCTAGATAACTCAAACCTACCCATCAACACCGACATCATAGGAACAGAACTAGCCTCAAGAGTCGTTGGTGTTCCTGTATCTAGGGGTAAAACCAGCACCAAAAACTGCTAGAGATCAAACGGCTATACTTTTATAGTTCCGTTGGAGAATTCGCCTAGTGGCCTATGGCGCGCGCTTGGAAAGCGCGTTGGGTGAAAGCCCTCGGGGGTTCGAATCCCCCATTCTCCGC
>CAYMYB010000019.1:0-16124 GCA_964394575.1 uncultured Rhodoluna sp.
CTGAATTTCTGGATTTTCATTGGTATTTGTGCCAGCACCTGGTTGTTGTCGGTGGTAACCAAGGAGTATTCCTGGGTTGATCGAATCTGGTCAATCATCCCCGTGGTTTACCTCTGGGTTTTCGCTTACGGTGCTGGCTTTACCGATCCAAGGCTGAATCTAATGGCGGTACTGGTTACTCTCTGGGGAGCCAGGCTTACCTACAACTTTGCAAGAAAGGGCGGCTATGCCCCAGGCGGAGAAGACTATCGCTGGGCAATTCTTCGTAAAAAGATGCACCCCGCTGTCTATCAAATTTTCAACATCTTTTTCATTGTTATTTTTCAAAACGCACTGCTGTTGGCGATAACCCTACCGGCTAATTTAGCGCTCGGTTCCACTCAGCCTTTTGGCATACTTGATGGATTACTGGGTGCTGCATTTTTGGGGTTGTTGGTTTTCGAGTTTGTCGCAGACCAGCAACAGTGGGATTTCCACCAGCTCAAGAAACAAGGCAAAACCAGTAAGGGATTTTTAGATAAGGGGCTTTTTGCTTACTCTCGGCACCCGAACTTTTTTGCGGAGCAGGCGCAGTGGTGGGTATTGGCTATTTGGGGATTCGCGGCAGCAAATTTCACTCGCCCTGAATATTTCCTGGGAACTATTTTCCTAACCGCACTGTTCCTAGGTTCGGCACGTTTCACTGAGCAAATTTCGCTAGGCAAGTATCCTGAATACAAGGATTATCAAAGGCGCGTGAGCATGATGATTCCTTGGTTCGTGTCGAAAAAGGCCTAAAGAGAGTTCTACTTGTCAAAATTTAGAGATCCACTATTTGAAACCATCGCTGTTTTTGCGGTGCTTGTGGGTATCGTCTTTGCAAGTAGCACCCCAAGCGAGTTAGCGATTTCAAAACCAGAACCTAAGCCAGAGATTCAAAAATCAAGTTATGTTGTTCCAACCGGAGATCCAGAAACTCTCGTTACTGGTTTAAAAGCACCTTGGGAGATAGTTTTCTTACCCGATGGCCAAGCTCTGGTTGATGAACGGGACACCGGAACTATTCTGCAGATCGGTACTGATCTCAGTGTTACAAAAGTTGCTTTCACTCGCACCACGCCTCCTTGTGAGAAGTTTTGCGAAGGGGGAACACTCGGAATGGCGGTAGCAGCTGATAGACCAGAGGGCTTACTCAGCCTGTTTGTCTTTCTCACGACTAACAGCGATAACCGCATCTTGAAATACGATCTGGATAAAGTTGAACAGAATTGGCAGCTAAGCAATAAGCGGGTTTTTCTCAAAGGCATTGATCGCAGTGGTAAGTCCACTACTCACAACGGTGGCCGGCTTGCTATTGGGCCGGATGGCAAACTCTGGGTGAGTTTAGGCGATGCTGGTCAGCTAGGGGCTACCTCGCAGAACTGGAATCGGCTGGGCGGCTCTATCCTTCGAATAAACCTTGATGGGACAGTACCGGCGGATAATCCAAAACCTGATTCCTTGGTCTGGGCCAAGGGCCTTAGAGATACCCAAGGTATGGCCTGGGATAACTACGGGAACATGTGGACTACTGAATTTGGTCAAGACACCTGGGATGAGCTAAACCTCATGCAAAAGGGTAAGAACTACGGTTGGCCATATGCCGAAGGTTTATACAAATACGTACCAACCGATCTACCACCGGGTCAGCCTGACTCAAACGGCCAGGGAACTGCCGAATCGCCGGCACCAGAGCCAGAGATTCCTGACATGCCTTCCGATCAAGAACTTATTACTAATCCGAAGTTCACTCCACCTTTTTTGACTTGGCACCCTTCCGATGCGGCTTGTAGCGGAATTGAGTTTGTCCAAGGCTCACTAATATCAGCTTGCCTAAGAGGTGGAAAACTATGGGTGATTCCAGTTATTGGCGATGAACAACTGGGCGAACCTCTGCCATATTTCACCGGTCAGTTCGGTAGATTGCGAAAAGCTACCCTTGCGCCAGATGGTTCGCTCTGGTTGATAACCAGCAACAAGGATGGTCGAGGTGGCTGGTCTAAAGGAGGAGAGAACTGGATGGATGACCGAATCATCCGGGTAAAGCTAAAAAAGGTTTACTACTGAAGCTCTCTTAGTGCCGTATCGATAGTGTCAATGTTGAATATTCGACTGTGGCCATAACCTTCATAAATCCTAAGCTTTGATCCAGCAACTGCTTGGTTTAGCCAGACACTACAGGACATGTCAACGTTGACATCTTTATCGCCAGTAATGATATGTAGCGGCTTAGTGATGCTGGAGATATCAAAACCATAATCAACCAACATTGAATATTCATCCAGCATCCAACCGCGAACGCCGGATTCGAAAGCTAAATCTTTTTGAGCAAATCTAAATTGTGCATCAGGAGAGTCCAGCCACGCTTTAGTTTCATCATCGGCATCTTTGTAATCGGCTAGCGGATCTTGTGCAGAAAACTCTGCTTGCCAAGCCCTAAAGCGCTCCTCGAGATTGCCTTCCCAACGCCTAACTTCATCAAATACCTTAACTTCTTCCTCAGGAGCATTGGCTAGAGGATTAAAATCCGGCAGATTGGTTGGGACCATCGGAGCGAAAGCTATACCTGCTACACAGGAATCAACTAGCGCTAGATCGGCAAGCGCTCTTGGACCGCCACCGGAATATCCAATTGTTCTAAATTCGCTAAAGCCAAGCTGCTCTACTACAGCCTTAGTCACCTTGGCATCATCGCCAATTGGCCTTGGGCCAACTTCGGTAGATTGCATGTATCCCTGTCGCACCGGGGCTGCAACGGAGTATCCGTGTGAACTAAACACTTCAAGCATCTGCGGTGACATTGGTCTAGGAGCTGGGGTGCCATGGTGCCAAACTATTAGTTTGTCACCACCTTGGTGCCAGTAGGTTTGGGTTATTACTCCAGGGGAAGTTTCAATTAGAAGTTTTTCCATAGTTAAAGGCTACTTGGCAATGCTATTGCTCATGGCCAATAACTCTCTAACTCAATCAAACCAAGCAATAATCCTTGCCACAATTGCTGAAAGGCCGATGGTTATGCAACCTAGAGCTAATGGGACTTGCGCCAAGGTACCAGCATAGGATTGCTTTTCATAGTTCATGCTTAGAGCGTCGATGTAATACTGCCTGGTGTAGGGCTCGAGTAAGATTTCTAGCCCATTGATAATCAAGCCAAGCAACAGAAGGAATGCTCCAACCCAAAACATTATCCTTGCCGGCTTATAAGGACTATGAAGTTTTGAGCCACTCAGGTGACAATTAGGGTATTTAGTTTCCTCTTTGCCTAATTTTGTCCGACAGTTATAGCAAAACCTTCGCGATGTGCCGGCAAGATATCTCAGGCTACGAACAAACCAGTTTCTTGTAGCTGACTCTGTCATCTTGCTTTGCGATAGCGCTTCTGACTAATTGCAATTAGCAGCATAATTAGACCGGCCAAACCAATTAGCGAACCGAGTATGGTCACAACGACACCGGTAAGTAACAGATTTAGCCCGTCACGCCAGTCTGAAGTCGCGGGTGCAACGACAACTCCGTTTATCAGCATGGCCCAGTAGATGAGTGGGCCGAAGCCCATGACTGCCCCTATTGATCCAAGAATGTAAGAGGCATTTTGTAGCGTTATAGCTCCAACCCCGGTTTTTATTTGGCAGTTTGGGCAAATGACATCTTGCCTAGTAATTGAGTTATTGCAGTTATTGCAAATCATTAGTTCCCCCTTGCTAAAAATATAGTTCAACAATTAAAAAATACTCTAGCTAGAAATTTCTTTTATCGGAATGTTACTTTCCTAGAGCTTTGACCAGCATCGACTTTATTTGGCTTTCAACTGTTTTGTTCAGGCTAACTAGAGCAAAAGAAGTCGGCCACATCGACCCAGCGTCAAGTTGAGCATGCTCGCTAAAACCGATGGTGCAGTATCTAGTCTTGAATTTAGACCCAGACTGGAAAAAGAAAATTACTTTTCCATCCTTACCAGGTGTGTAGTAGGCGGGCATTCCATACCAAGTTCTCGCCACCAGTTCAGGAGCGACTTTCCCTATCAACTCATGAAGCCTAAGTCCCATCTCACGATCGTGTTTCGGCATTTCCTTATACTTGGCCATGACCTCGGCTAGATCGACCGCGGGGTCTTTACCTCTGGCTCGGGCGGCCTCTTTTATCCTGGCCGCTAAGGCTTCTTTCTCTATTTGGCTAAGCGCTGGTTTCTTTGGCATTTTTCCTCCTATCTAAGCCTAGGCTTGCTAGCCCCAGAAGGCTTCAGGCCTAGGATGGAGTTAATCAAAGGAGATTGCTTGACTCACCAGCAGTTTGTCAAACAACTAAGGCCAGATAGAAACCTGGGCCTAGAGCTGGTTAGAGCAACCGAGGCGGCAGCAATCACCGCCAGAAATTTCATCGGCAAGGGCAATAAAAACGCTGCCGATGGGGCAGCCGTTGACGCTATGCGAACATTCTTGGCCACTGTGGACATGCAGGGAGTCGTGGTTATCGGTGAGGGCGAGAAGGATAATGCCCCGATGCTTTTCAACGGCGAGTTAGTTGGTTCCGGTCAGGGTCCCCTGTGTGATATCGCTGTTGACCCAATTGATGGAACCTCGCTGGCAGCTGCCGGAAGACAGAATGCCCTGAGTGTTATTGCCGTGACCGATCGCGGAGCCATGCTGGATGCATCCAGCGTCTACTACATGAACAAGTTGGTAGCTGGTAAGGCTGCGGTTGGGTTATTGGACATAAGGCTTCCCATAGGTGAAAACATCAGATTATTGGCCAAGGCAACCAACAAAGATGTTAGCGAGATTGTCGTGGCTTGCCTAGATAGACCGCGTCACGAAAAATTGATTGAAGAAATTAGGCAGGCTGGCGCGAGCACCAGGTTACTGCTCGATGGTGATGTTGCGGGCGGTATTCAGGCAGCGATGGAATCTTCGCGCATAGACATCTGCGTTGGGATTGGCGGTTCACCCGAGGGGATAGTAACAACCTGTGCCATCAAAGCGCTGGGCGGCTTTATTCAAGGTGTATTGGCTCCCAGAGATGAACTAGAAAAACAAAAAGCATTGGATCATGGATTGAAGTTGGACTATGTCTATGAGGCCGATGAAATGGTCAATAGCAATAACACACTGTTTGTTGCAACAGGTATCACCGATGGCTCCATGCTCTCTGGAGTGAGAAGAAGAGGCCCACTAATTGAAACCGACAGCATCATTTTGAGAAGTGTTACTGGAACGGTGAGAAGAATCAAATCAGAATACAGGCTGGAGAATTTAGTTAAGTGAGTTCAAACCAGCAGATTATCGATGCGATTGCGGCAAGTACAAAGGATTTTGTTGAACTTGCCGTGGTTACTAGGGGTGACCTAGTTGAATCCTGGCATCGCGGCATAGCTGTTGTCACTGATCCAGATGGCAAGACTATTTTTCACAGCGGCAATGCCAAAAGGCTTATTTACCCTCGTTCTGCCATCAAGCCACTGCAAACCGTTGCCATGGTTAGAGCTGGATTAGACCTGTCGGGAGAAGAACTGGCAATCACTTCAGCAAGTCACCGATCCACCCCAAAGCACATAGAAATTGTTCGGCGGATTCTGACACAAGCCGGCCTAGTCGAGACTGCCCTACAGTGTCCGGAGGGCATACAGTTCAATTGCTCAGGTAAGCATGCTGGGTTTTTATATGGCTGCGTAAAGAGCGATTGGCCGACGGCAAACTACCTTTCGGTAGATAACCCAATTCAGAAACTAGTCGTTGAGGTTCTCGAGGAGTTTTCATCGGAGCGGATTATTAAAACCGCCGTAGATGGCTGCGGCGCACCGTTGCATGCAATGACTGTAGAGGGAATAGCCAGAGCAATCGGCAAATTTACGCAGCAGGAAACTGCTTTGGTCGATAACTTGACCGCTAACGGCTGGGTGATTTCAAATCATGGAGTCCCAGATGCGGTCCTGCTCGATGAAGGCTTTGTAGCGAAGAATGGGGCTGAGGGAGTCTTTGTCGTCGGCACTAGATCGGGCTACGGAATCTGCATCAAGATTGCCGATGGCAATCTAAGAGCCGCACCTCTGGTGGCCATCAAACTCATGGTGCAACAAGGGTTAATTGGGCAAGAGAAGTATGAAGAACTAAACGACAGATTCGCTGTTCCATGCCTGGGTGGGGGTCAACCGCAGGGCGAGGTCGTGGCCTTATAGGCAGCTCTAGTCAATCGGACTAGGCTTTAGAAAAAGGGAGGCAAAATGGAGAGCTTAGCGCTGCTAGTGTCTTTGATGCTCTTGGGCATCTACTCAACTGGTTTGATAGCTTTTGGTTTTTCATGGATCAGAAATAAAGTCGCGAAAGTGCTATCGCTGATCTTCGGTTCGATATCAGTCGTCACCGGTGTGTGGTTAGTAGTCAACCTATTCGAGGGTAACGGCCTTCTGGTCGGAGGTATACCAGTACTCTTAGGTGTTTTTAGTATCTGGAATACACTGCGAAGAAACAGGGCTTAAGTTAGCTAGTTAATTTCATTTGCTCTACATGAGAGACGCGTTTACTAACCGGTGGATGTGAATAGTAGGCAAGCACATAAGCCGGGTGCGGGGATGGGTTTGCTAAGTTGTCGGTACCCAGTCGCTGCAGCGCAGAAATAATGTGTTTTTTTCCATATACCTTGGAAGCAAAAATATCCGCCCCGTGCTCGTTCTTCCTTGAGATCGAGTTATCCAAAATACTCAGTAAGAAATTAATCGGTGAGAAAAGCATCCCGAAGGCGATAACGGAAAGTTCTAGCTGTATGCCAGATCCACCGAGTGCTTCTGTAAGTGCTGGTTCCTGAAGTGCCCAACCGAATAGGGCAAAAATCAAAAAGCTTTGCACGAGATTGAGTATTAATCCCGATCTAACATGGCCGAGTTTATCGTGGCCCATTTCGTGACCTAGAACACCGACTACCTCATCTACGGTGTGCTTGGCAATTAGGGAATCAAATAGCACTATGGTTTTTGTCTTGCCCAAACCGCTGAAGAAAGCGTTTGTCTTTGATGAGCGCTTTGAACCATCCATAACGAAGATTCGTTTGAGTTTGTAGTTTTGCTTTGCGCAAAGAGCAAAAATCTTATCGCGCAATTCCCCTTCAGGTAGTTCCTGTAGCTTGTTGAATAGCGGCAATATGACTGTCGTACCAAAAGCCGCCGTGATCAGCCCAACTATATTGATGGCGAGGAAGGCTATCCACCAAATCTGATTAGGTACCAATTGGTAGATCCAAAGTAGCCCGAGTAGCAGTGGGCCTAGAATCACAGCGCCAATAATGATTCCCCGCACTCGGTCGAGAATAAAGGTTGCAACTGTGGTGCGGTTAAAGCCGTATTTAGCTTCAATTACGAAAGTTCTATAAATCGATGCGGGGATGCCAAGTACAAATAGGCCGAAGACCATGACCAATAGGAAGACTAGGTCTTGCCAAATTTCACCCGCAATCATACTGGCTAGGTATTGCTGTATTTGACCGAAGAGCCCAAGCGAGAGGAAGGTAAGGACGACAGCTGCCTGGATAATCGTGGTTGTAGTCTCAAAGCGTCTTTTTGTAGTGGTGTATGCGACAGCTTTCTCGATCTCAGCTGCTGGCTTGCCACTCAGAGCCGTCCTACTGGAGCGGATGTCTAGCTCATTTAGTACCACTTTAAGTAGGGCAATTGCCAAGGTGATCACGATGATTAGGTTTTTCAGCAGTTCGGCGTTCACTATTCTCCTTGAAAGGTTGATCAGATTGCTATGTAGTATTATTACAACATTACCTCTATCAGGCAACTAAATACTGGGGAATTTACCAATCTGTTACTCTTGACCAACTTAGATTGATCCTTTATATCAACCCCGACAAACCTTTTATCCCGAGTAAAATCAGAGCATCAAGACTACGAGGGGAGTCAAAAAATGTTCAGTCCTGATGCAAATCTAAATGTTGTACTGTTTTTTCTTTTAGGAAGCGGAATTTTCGCTTTCGTTGGAATCAAATTCTGGTTACTCAAGCAAAGCCCATTCAAGAACTTTGGTATTGCCATAGCCATGTTTGGTTTAGCTTTTCTTGGTTGGGGGCTGATCATCGCCACCAGGCCAGAAAATCTGGTCGGCTCGGTTGCGCTGTCGATTGTCCCATTTGTGCTGGGTTTTCTTTTCCTAGTTAGCTCAGCTACTTTCAATTGGTCCAGCAAAAATAAGATTTTGATGTTTATCATCGCGCTTGCCTTTTTAGCAACACTGTTTGTCTTAAGAACCTGGGTATTCCCATCAGAGCCAGGATTCAGCGAGAACGGGTTACTTTACTTCCACGCAAAGCCAGAAGTTCTTTTGATGTATGTACTGGCTTTCGCTGGAGCATTCATGCCAGCACTGCATGTGATCAGCACCAGGATTACGCTTTGGCGCCAAGCTGCACTAACTAGAATTTTCTTCAACCTAATTGTCTTAGGTGGGGTAATTCTTATGGTCAGCGATAATGACCAATTACAGTTCCTAAACAGCTACATCCTTGCTGCGGGATTTATCGGCCTTTTAGTGGTTTTCGGCTCGAGCAAGATTCATATCGAGAGTAAATAAAGTATCTGAAGACGAAACACCCTTTCCGAATCGGGAGGGTGTTTGGTCTTTCTGGATTACTACCAGAAACCCAGCTTGCTCGGTCGGATAACCGCTGAAGCCAAGATTTCATCTTGTTCTTGTTTGGCTTTGATCGCCTGATTGAGATCCACTTCTTGGAATCTAAATTTTTGGGAATCATGTAGGTGAGCCAACAGGGATAAATCAGCGGCAATTACGGTTCCGGCTACTGGGTAACCGCCTGTTGTTCCAGAATCCGGCCCCAGTATTATCGGCTTCCCCGCTGGTGTTATTTGGATAGCGCCTTTGAAGACTGGGAAACTTTCCAAATTCTTTGAATTAGGTAATTGCATAATTTCATCCGCGATTCTAATGCCGGTCCTAGCTACTGATTCAACTTCCCACCTACCTTCAAGATTTATTGGGTGTGGGCCAGGAAGGTATCGAATCGTGTCTGAGCTACCTAAACGCTTCAACGTTGCAAACCCGCCAACTCTTGGATCGACTAAGTTCGCGACGGAAACTTCAAATACCTGCCCGGTTTTCACCGGTGGCTGACCTAGACCAGAAAGTGTGTCATAAGAACTAGAGCCCAAGGTGGGTTCGGCCTTAAGGCCTGCCGGCACTAGATACACTGGGCTACTATTCACATTTGTAATCGTGAGCAGCTGCCCTGCATTTAGGATCAGGGCAGTATGGCTTGGAGCAGGCTGAAGATCGATAGTTAGCTTGGCCTCCCCGGTTACTGCTAGCAGAAGGGGTTCATCGGTTCTAACTGAGAATGGACCGCTCAATATTTCAAAGGCGCAAGCACCTAATTGGTCGATAAGCCGGCAGCCAAGTTCATAGCTGAATAAATCAAATGCCCCAGAGCTACTCACGCCGTAATGCTCGAAACCGTTACGACCCTGGTCTTCAATCAGCGTCAGCCCTGCGGATATAACTTCTATGCTCATGACCTAGCGCTTTCGAATTGCAGAGTATCGCCAAGTTCAAACAGGCATGGTGCTTTTGAGTTTGTCGCATCGAATAACTTAATCTCGCTTGTACCAATTAAGTGCCAACCACCAGGCATTTCCGATGGGTAAATACAGCTCATTCCCGCTGCGATACCAACCGAACCAGCTGGGACTTTCCTTCGCGGCAAATCTAACCGGCCTATTTTAGAGAGAATTTTTGCTGCCGCAAGATCTGGGTCTTGCGGAATTAGGTAGGGAAAACCCGGAGCAAAGCCAATTAGAGCAACAGTCCAAACGATTTCCTGATGCAGATCAATCACTTTTGTCATAGTGAGATCTAGTTGCTGGGCTACTAACTCTAGGTCCTGACCGTTATAACTCAGCGATACAAGATGATGCTTAGCGTTAGTCAGCAAGTCTTTCTTACTAAGTGCGTTCAGAGCAGCGCTGACCACTTCACGATGATCACCCATTTCCCTGAAGTTGACAAGCAAACTACCTAGTCCTAATCTCACATCGGCATTAGGTAACACTTTGGCTAGCTCTGCATAGATGTTTACTGGTCGCGGTGATTGAAATTCAACTAGAACCGAGTATTCCCCAAAAGGAAACAACTTATAGTCCATTACTGATTCCCTGCTGAGAAAGGCTGAACTTCAACACCTAGATCCTCAAGCAAATGCCTTACTGCTTTGGCTTGCGCCGCCGCATCTGGGCTGTCCCCATGAACGCAAAGAGTCAGAACCTTTAGCGGAACTTTCGAACCTGAGCTGGTGCTAACTTCGCCGGATGTGACTATATCCCTAACCTGTCGAAGCGATTGATCTAAATCTAAAACCGCCCCGGCTTCACCTCTGGGAACTAATCTGAGCGAGGGGGTATAAGCCCGATCAATGAACCCTTCTGCTATGAAAGGAAAATTACTTTCTTTGGCTAACTGCTCAAGTTTGCTAAATGGAAGACCAAGGACTGGGAGCTTAGAAGAAATTCTTGCTACGGCTTCGAGAAAAGCACTAGCCGTATCCTCATGGTCCATCGCATCGTTATAAAGCGCCCCGTGAGCTTTCACGTGATTGAGTTTTATCCCTAACTTCTCAGCCTCGTCTCTGACAATTGCTATCTGCTCGGCAATACTGTCAATTAGCTCTGCTGAACTGATTGACTTTCTCAGCGAGACCCTTCCGAAGTTCTCGCGGTCAGGGTATGAGGGGTGAGCGCCAACTTTTACTAAATGCTCTTTTGCCGCTTTCAGCGTGTCGATTAGGATTTGGCCACCACCGGCGTGAGCGCCGCAGGCCACATTCGCCGAGGTGACTATTGGTAATAGTTCTTTGTAGTCGCCTTCGGTTTCACCTAGATCCGCGTTTAGGTCCATAACCTCACTTCCTATTCCAGAGTAGGGCACTCGGCCAAAGATAAACTGAATTCGTGTTTGAGATTAAGCCCGTAACTGAAGCTGATTACGCTCAGTGGCTAGAACTTTGGCAAGGCTATTTGGCCTTCTATGAAACCGAACTCAGCCTAGAGGTAACAGAAACGACCTTTGCAAGAATTCTGGCTAGTGATATTCAAGGCGCAATTGCCAAAGATGAGTCGGGCAGGGCGGTAGGAATAGTTCACTGGCTCACCCATCTGGATACCTGGTCTATCGAAAATGCTTGCTACTTAGAAGATTTGTTTGTGGCTGAGAATGCCAGAGGCGCAGGAATTGGTCAGTCGCTAATTGAGCACGTGCAGCGCTGGGCCAGAAGTGAAGGTATCACCAGGGTGTATTGGTTGACCGCAGAAACCAACAGCAGAGCAAGGGCTTTGTACGATCGAGTGGCTAAACGAACCGGTTTTATTCACTACGAGATAAAGGACTAGATTTTTGGAGCTATTTCTCGTTGGTTTTTTTGCTGGGCTAGCTCTAGCTATCCCACTTGGGCCGATGGCTATTTTGCTGATCACAACCACAATTCAAAAAGGCAGAAGGACTGGGTTTTTTGGTGCGCTGGCCATGTCCAGCGTGGATTTCAGTTATGCGCTAGTCGTATTTGCCTTAGGGAGTTTGGTAGTTTCGAGCTTGTCCGAGTGGCTACTAACTCTTCGAATCGCCGGATCGGTGCTACTTCTCATTGTTGCTATTCGGATATCCCTAAACGCACGAAAACCGCTAGCAGAGATAAACGCCGAAGCTCAGGGTAAAACAAAAACTGCAATTCTCACCTACATAACTTTCTTCGGCCTAACCGTAATAAATCCGGCGACAGCCTTTTACTTTGTCGGGATTACCCCTAGTGTTTCAGCGATTAGTTCTACCATCTCAGGTGGGGCATTGATATTTGGGCTAGGTGTTTTCATTGGTTCGGTCATCTGGCAGATGACATTGGTAATTGCAGCGCACCTTCTTACTAAAGCCATGAACGCTAAGCTGCAGACCCGCATGCAGTATCTCGGGGCAGGGCTGATAGCACTACTTGCAATCTGGCTAATCCTGCCGCAGTAGGGCAGTATCACATTTAGATATAGGCCTATAATTTGTGCCGATGATTGGCCTTTTAGGCCTTATTCTGGAACAACATTACGTTTTGTGCGAAACGTCCAGATCCGAAAGTTGAACTGATGTTTCGCAGATTAATGCTTCCTTTTGTCCTATCCCTTCTATTTGTTTCTGGCCTTACGCCTGCTCAGGCCGATGAACCATTCAAAGTTACCTTTGAAGACGATGATTACTCCTATGTGAAGGTTGATTTCGGAGCTACACAGGCTTCAACGGTGGTTAGCGGTTTTGATAGCAACACCAGCAAGGTCTTGAAAGTAACCCGTGGCACTCCATCATGGGCCGGAACCACAATCGTCAATAGCCCATCAAAGATTTTGCTAAAGGCAGGCACCTTGACCGCCACAGCAAAGATCTATTCTCCTAAGGCTGGGGTAAAACTGATGCTGAAAATGGAGAACCGACTTGTTCCATCAAATTCAGTAGAGTCATATTCAACCCAGGACGCTGTGGCTGGCTGGAATGAATACACTTTTGACTTCACCGTGCCACGTTCAGGAACAACACCATTCAATGCTGGTTACACCTACAACATGGCAAGCCTCTTCCTTGACTACACACTCTCCGACGGTGCCGTAACAACTGCCGGTCAAGTCTTCTATGTTGATGATGTTGTTTTCCCATCAGCCACAGGCGGTGGTGGGGGTCAGCCGATGACCGCACCGCAGACTTTAGTTACCTACGAAACTGGCGATGAGCTAGGAGCACTAAATGCCGCTCTAGCTACCGGTGAGCACCCACAGGGAATTTTCGGTGGCGGTTCTGCAGTAATTAGCTCCGATGCACCAGCAGGTGCATTTGGCACAAAGGCATTAGCAATTACTAAAACTGGGCAACCATGGACAGGCCTTAACGCTTTGGTAGATACCTCAGGATCTGTTCGTTACACCAACTCCCAGTACACCAAGGTGACCTTCAACTTCTATTCGCCAAAGGGTAATAGCCCGCTTGCTGTTCAAATATTCTCTGGTGCTACAAATGTTGAGCTAGTAAAAACAGCCCCATTCGGTTGGAGCACACAGACCTTTGACTTTGCTGGCGTAAACGGTTGGTCACCAAATGTTATTTACGACAAGGTAGTTATCTTCCCAGACTTCCAGGTTGAGGTAAGTAATCCCGCCGATGTTTACTACGTTGACGATATTGGTGTCAACGGAGGAGTTACACCAGAAATCCCAGTTACACCGCCACCACCGCCACCACCTGCCGATGTAAAGCCTTCGGTCACCGCAAGCGCAGTGCTAACTGGCAAGAACACCAAGGTCGGTACCGTTTTATCGGTAAGTCGGGGCACATGGACTGGAACTGCGCCAATAACCTACAAATACACTTGGTACCGCTGCACCAACAAGGCTTCGAGCGCCTCTACGGCGAAGCCGGCTACCGCAGCCAAGTGTGTGGTTATCTCGGGCAAGACCTCCAGCATCTATAAGTTAGCCAACATCGACAAGGGCAAATACATCCGAGCCATGATCACGGCAACTAACATCGCTGGTATCTCTTACAGCACCACCAAGACGATGGCAACCAAGGTCAGCTAGAGAAAGTTTCCAGCCAAACAGTAAGCCCTTGTTAGGCTTATTGCACAATGGAAAGACTAAGAAAAATTCTGGCAAAGCTGCCGCACCCGGTGCGCTGGGTGCTCACTGTCAGCATAGGTTTTATTTTGCTGATTGCTGGACTAATCATGATGGTCACGCCTGGACCTGGGCTGCTATTCATATTTTTTGGTCTTTCGATCTTGGCTTTTGAAATTGAGTGGGCCCGAGAACTAAACAAACAGGGCATGCAAGGTTTAGAGAAAATTGTTGCCAAAGTCAAATCTTGGTTTAAGCGCAAAAAAGATTAGCACTCACGCTCAGAGCTAAGATGCGGGGAATTTTTGCCAAAGGACTTTCAAAGTGCCAGCTAGCCTAAGAAGCTCTTTTTATTTTGCGGGCACTAGAGCGCTCTTCAAAACTTTGAATGTAGTTGGCGACCCGATTGGTAAGTTCTATAGCTCTACCGATATGGTTACTTTTGCCAAACGAAGCAAAAAAGCGCCGGTGCAGAAAAGCCTCACTGGAGTATTAGTATCTGCCGATCATCAGGTTTGCAGCGAAGTTCTAAAATCACCTAACTGGCTATCTAGACCATTTGCCGAAAGGCTCTATACCGGCCCAACCACCTATACCCCGGAAACCATTCACCCTTTTCTTGATTCAATCATCGCGATGGATGGCGCAGAACAGAGGCGAATCAAGAAACTTATGCAACCGGTATTCACACCTCGTGTTGTTGATAGTTGGAAAGAAACATCGCTAAGGATAATCGACGAACTGTTCAGAAATTTGAAAGGTAGTGACGAATTTGACTTTGTTGAAGCCTTTGCCAACCCGCTACCACTTGCGGTTATCTGCGAAATAATTGGTGTCCCGGAGCAGTATTGGGAAAAGTGTAATAGCTGGGGGAGGACACTGGCCGGAATCGGTTTGGACTTACCGACGAACAATAAGGAGCTTGAAGAATTAGAGGCTACATCGCTCGCGCTAACTAATCTAATTGGTGAACTTCTGGCAATTAGACGTCTAAAACCAGAGGATGACCTAATTTCGCTTTTAGCCTCCGCCCAGACTGACGGGCAGAAGCTAACCGATAAAGAAATTATCGCATCAGTGGCTTTTACCTTGATTGCGGGCTTCGAGACCACGATGAATCTGCTCAGCGTCGGCACCCTTGCTCTGCTGGAAAACCCAGAGCAGTTAGTGTTGCTGGCTAAAAACCAGGATCTGATTCCTAATTTCATTGAAGAAGCCCTTCGGCTATCTTCACCAATTCAGTTTGTGGTTAGAACCGCAGACTCTCCGGTTGTCCTAGCCGATGGCACAAAGGCTAAAGCTGGACAAACCATCATTTTGAACCTGGCCGGTGCTAATCGAGATTCAGCAGTATTTGATAAACCGGATAGCTTTTTCATCCAAAGAGTGAATGCTAAGAAAAACGTCTCCTTCGGTTTCGGAGCACACCACTGTATTGGCTCCCTGTTGGCACGAGTCGAAGCTGAAGTTATCTGGCGAGAGCTACTAAAACGCTTTCCTGATGCTGCTTCTTGGAAACTTACTGGCACGCCAAAATACAGAGCAGGAAAGCTAATCAAGAGCCTCGAATCTTTACCTATGAGAATTGGAGACAGTTAGTCCAAGCCACGTAATAAGATTATTATTGACTAATCGTTCACTAATGGCTAGGATATCTGTATGGCAAGACCAAGAGAGTTTGATGAGGCGGAAGTTCTGGCTACAGCCCAACAATTATTCGCCACCAATGGCTACCATGGCACCTCTATCGATGATCTGGTTCAAGCAACCGGGCTGTTGAGAGGAAGCCTCTATAAGGCCTTTGGCTCTAAGCGGAATCTATTCGAGAGAATTCTGGCTGAAATAGCCGAGGAGTTCAAAGCGACACCAGAGAATCTAGATTTGCTCACTGTCGCGCTTAAGGATCTTGCCGCTGCAGATAAGCCGATTCGGGAATTATGCCTGAAAATCGTGGGTAAAAACAGCAAAGCATTTACAAACTCACTTGGCGCTAACCTGTTGGCAAAAATGAAGGAGAACAAATAATGGCGAATGTTTATCTAAACGGACACCAGTTAGAAGTAAAGCTTGGTCCTTGGGAGACGGTTATGGCACTGCAGGGCAGCTTCTCGGTTCCGCTTTCGAATATCCGTGGAGCTACGGAAGACTCCAATTACATAAATTCTGGGATTGGCTTTAGAAGCCCAGGAACTGAGCTGCCTGGACTCGTGGTAAAGGGGACTTATCGAAAGAAGGGTCAAAAGGCACTGACCATTTGGCGACGAGGCCAGCAGCTAGTTGTCATCGAGCTGCAAAACGAAAAATGGGACCGCTTGCTTTTGGGCTGTCAGGATGCCAAAAACTTAGCCAACCTAGTGAATCAAGCTATAGCGAGATAAGACAAAGCCCTCTGATTTCTCAGAGGGCTTCTCGCTGTCTCTTTGCGAACGTCTACTTTCGTAGAACGCGGAGAATGGGGGATTCGAAC
>CAYMYB010000020.1:0-13146 GCA_964394575.1 uncultured Rhodoluna sp.
GCAAAAACACGGTAATTCTTAGTCTCAGCATCCTGGCTGGAGTGCTCTCCTTTGGATATCTGGTCTATCAAGAACTTCCCAATTCAAATCTAAGTTTTACCCCAGAGCCGGGTGAGCAAGAGAACGTAGCTGAAGACTTGCAACCGTTTTATACCCAAATGCCGTTGTGGAGCGACTGCGAGGGTGCAAACCCTGATGCTCGCTGCGGTGAAATCGAGGTTCCGCTCGACTGGTCTAATCCATCGGCTGGCAGTATTCAGATTGCAGTTGCGATTAACCCCGCCATAGATCCGAAGACCGCACCTTATTTACTCATGAATCCAGGAGGCCCCGGCAGTAGCGGGCGAGACTGGGTAACGGAATATATTGAATCAACTGGAACTGAGCGGCTGCGAAGCGACTACAACATCGTTGGCTTCGATCCACGTGGCGTGGGTAAGAGCACTGCCGTGAAATGTCTCTCGACTAAAGCGCTACGCGATTACCTGTATAAGCCTTCGCCATACGATTATTTATCTGCTGAAGACATCCAATATGCCAAGGCGCAACTAAAGAAATTTGCTGACGCTTGCCAGAAAAACACCGGTGAATTACTTGCCAACCTTGATACTGCATCGGCAGCACGGGACATGGATGTGATTCGTGCAGTACTTGGTATGAAAGAGCTAAATTACCTTGGCTATTCATACGGAACACTGCTCGGGGCAACCTATGCGGTACTTTATCCGGATCAGGTTGGCAGGTTTGTGCTAGACGGGGTAGTTGATCCAACAACCTCGGCAGAGGTCGATTCGATGAACCAGTTGCGTGGTTTCACTTCGGCCATGGAAGCCTATTTGTCTGATTGCATCAAGAATGTTGCCGACTGTCCGTTTTCTGGTCTAACAGTTAACCAGGCGATGGAAAAAATCGGTAAGGAATTTCTTGGAGATCTTGAAGACGGTGCAGTTCAAACAAGCGAAGGTAGAGAGCTTAGTCTGACTGCTGGGTTCACCGGAATAATTGCCGCTTTGTATGCGGAGAGTTCTTGGACCTATCTCAATCAAGCCTTTACTGAGTATTTCAGTGATCGGGATGGAAGAGTCTTCTTACTACTGGCGGATTCCTATTACACCTATGACAGTGAGAGTCAGCAATTTACCAGCAATATCAACGAAGCTTTCCGAGCAATAACCTGTCTTGATTCCAGAGAGTCGGAAGTAGAGGAGCAGATGCAGGCGCAGAATAAAAAAGCCCTGCAGATCAGCCCAACATTCGGCCGCTACTGGCAGTATGGTGGCTTGAGCTGCCACGGCTGGCCTTACCCAGTAAAGCAGTTGCCAGCGGATTACTCTGCCAAAGGTGCACCGACCATGCTGGTGATTGGCACTACCAATGACCCAGCAACACCTTATTCGCAGGCAAAGAATTTCGCAGAGAATGTTTTAGCCGATGCTTTCCTTCTGACATTTAAGGGAGAAGGCCATACTGCCTATGAGGCTGACAACCGCTGTGTCGCCGATGTAGTTGATGATTTCTTGATTGAGGGCAAGCTCGTTGGTAAGGCTAAAACCTGTAACTAAATTATGAAAAACACCCGTGTTCAGGAGTTCTTCTCCAAGAAGTTTCGCTCACTGTTATCTAATGAACCCAGCGGTAAGCCGCCATGGCTGGATGTAATTGCCGCTGGAGACACTGGCGGGCTCTTTTTACCGACTGATGCCCCGTGGGTAGTGCATCGTGATTTTGGCACACTGGTTGGTGGCATTAGAGCTCTTTTAGTTCAAGCCATGCACCCTGGCGCGGTGGCTGGTGTTACCAATCACTCGAGGTATCAAGCCGATGCGCTGGGCAGGTTGGCCGGAACAATCCGTTGGTTAACAGTGACAACATTTGGCTCAGACCAGGCTGTGGCGAATGAAGCGCAGCGAGTAAATCGATTGCATAAAAAAGTTAGCGGGAAATTTGAGCTTGGTGATGGTAGCCACAGAGAGTATCAGGCAGCCGATCAAGATTTGATGCTTTGGGTACATGTCGCATTCACCGAAAGCTTCCTGGTTTGCCATCAGCTCTATGCGAATAAAGAGATACCGGGTGGCGAAGATGCTTACGTAAGCCAGTGGGCTAAATCTGTAAAAGATCTCGGTCTAACCAATTCGCCAAAGAACCGAGCCGAACTTGATGCGGTCATTGAACAGTACTTCACCAGCGGCGCACTTCGTGTCGACAAAAAGACGCAAGAGGTTATCGCCTTTATCCGCAAACCAGGTTTACCCTGGTGGACTGCCGGAATATACCAATTGCTATTTGCCGCGGCTGTTGTAAGCCTTTCGGAGACTGAGCGAAAACTTCTCAATCTAAAGGCTGGACCCAAGTGGCTGATTGTGCCATGGACCCGAATTAGTCTTAGGCTGATTCGCTGGATAATCGGGCCCGAATCCCCGATAGAGCAGGGGGCTCTGGAACGTCTAAAAAGGGTTGGCATTCTTTCCAAGAATTAGACTTAAGCACGGTTAGTTTCGCCACCCTAGCTCAGTCGGTAGAGCAGCTCCCTCGTAAAGAGCAGGTCAGGAGTTCGATTCTCCTGGGTGGCTCCAATTATTAAGGTTTGGGCAAGGCAACCTAACTCACCCACCTGGCAGGGGTAGCCTATAACCAGCAGGCATCTTTCAACGATGAAAGGTAGTCAGGTTGAACGACATCAAAAGTGTCTCGCCGCAGCATATAGGCCTTGACGAGTGGGTTCGTCTAGTCGCCGAGCATACCAAAGCAGATCGGGTGATCTGGTGTGATGGTAGTCAAAATGAATACGACCGCCTAATCGGAGAGTTAGTTGCCAAGGGCACACTAATTAAACTCAATCCAGAAAAACGCCCTGATTCTTATTTAGCCCGAACTGACCCCAGTGACGTTGCTCGAGTTGAGGAACGTACCTTCATCTGTTCCACGAATCAAGAGGATGCTGGGCCGACTAATCCTTGGATGGCTCCGGAGCAAATGAAATCCCTCATGTCAGAACTTTTCAACGGCTCGATGCAGGGAAGGACGATGTATGTAATCCCATTCAGTATGGGTCCGGTCGATTCGCCGCTAGCGCGCTATGGAGTTGAAATCACCGACAGCGAATACGTCGTAGTCAATATGCACATCATGACCCGGGTGTTACCAGAGGTTTTTGACCGGATCAGAAATGGCTCAAGCTGGGTTGCAACTATTCACTCAGTTGGTGCCCCGAATAGCGATGCGAGCTGGCCATGCAATCAAGAAAAATACATTTCGCATTTTCCAGAAACTTTAGAAGTATGGTCTTTTGGATCTGGTTATGGTGGCAACGCGCTGTTGGGTAAAAAGTGTATGTCGCTGCGAATCGGGTCAGTTTTAGCAAGAGCAGAGGGCTGGCTTGCAGAGCACATGTTGGTAATGCGGCTGATAAGCCCGGAGGGTAAAAAATATCACATCAGTGCAGCCTTTCCATCAGCCTGCGGTAAGACTAATCTGGCGATGCTAAAGCCCTCACTTCCGGGTTGGCAGGTTGAAACTATCGGTGATGACATCGCTTGGATATCACCAAATGCCAATGGGCGACTGCGCGCGATAAATCCAGAAAATGGCTTCTTCGGCGTAGCTCCTGGCACCAGTGAGAAAACAAACCCCGTCGCTATGCAAATGTTGGCTAAGCAAACTCTTTTCACAAACGTTGCCTTGACCAGTGACGGTGATGTTTGGTGGGAGGGCATGACTAGGGAAATACCACAAGGGCTAACTGATTGGCGGGGCGAGAAGTATCAGCCCGGTAAGGGTTCAACTGCTGCCCATCCAAATGCACGATTTACCTCGCCAGCTATAAACTGCCCAACTATTGCCAAGGACTGGGATGACCCGGAAGGTTTTGAACTAGATGCAATCATTTTCGGTGGTAGACGTTCCTCTGGAATCCCACTTGTCACCGAAAGCGATTCTTGGACACACGGTGTATTCATGGGAGCCAGTATGGCCAGTGAGCAGACCGCGGCTGCCGAAGGCACTGTCGGCGAACTCAGGCGAGACCCCTTCGCCATGCTGCCGTTTTGCGGCTACAACATGGCTGATTATTGGGGGCATTGGCTAGGCTTTGCTGATAAAGATCTAAAACTGCCAAAAATCTTCAGAGTCAACTGGTTCCTAAAAAACTCTGAAGGCAGATTTGTTTGGCCTGGCTTTTCAGAAAATGCCAGAGTTTTGAAGTGGATTGTCGGCCGGGTTGAAGGAACTATGGAGCTCAAGCGCACACCGCTCGGGGGGCTACCGCGATTAGCCGATTTAGGAATTCCAGAGCTCAATCTTTCTGAAGAGGAAGAAGCTTATCTGTTGCATTGGAGCAAAGCTGAGGCTAGTCAAGAGTTAGTGGCAGTTCAAAAATATTTAGCCAATTTTGGCAATCGTTTACCCGCGGAACTTAGAATTGAACTGGACAAACGTGTAGCGTTTTTTTGATTTGAAACTGGGGGAAGCATGTATTGCAATAGTTGC
Source organism: uncultured Rhodoluna sp. (assembly GCA_964394575.1). Lineage (GTDB taxonomy): Bacteria > Actinomycetota > Actinomycetes > Actinomycetales > Microbacteriaceae > Rhodoluna. The sequence goes on from CAYMYB010000020.1 coordinate 4,489, forward strand.
CAAAAGGAATTCGAAGAAGCGGGCGAGATTTGCCCAAAGTGCGGGGTGAATGTAAAGAGCACGGCAAAATTTCAGCCACGAGTAGTGAAGCGTTCAAATTTCACCGGAAAACAGATTGCTCTGGGTTGTGTTCTGGTTGCAATATGTATTTTTATGGCAATAGGGATAGCCATATCTGGGGTTATCGACTCCTTAGACCCGTGGTAGTTCCCTGAGCGGACCTACCTATGGGCAGATGGGCTTTGCTAGACTTACCTTGTAGTTGTGAACAAGGAGGTTTGCATGAGTTCCATAAACTCTGCTATTTCAGCTAAAGATCTTGCTCAATCTCAAGAGTGGGAAGTTATCAAATCGGCTGCTCTTACCCTCCGTGGGCACCAGATCCAGGACGGTTCCATCCCTGAAAAGTCTGTTCACCGTATTTGCGCTATTTCCGTTTCTGGCATTTCCGGGTCCCTTAGGGAACTAGCCAAGCGTATCGACCACGATAGCGAGTATCTATTGGCATGTGCCGATGATTTTGATCGCTGGTCAAATACAGGTTTTGGAGTTCCTGATTTTTACGACTCGCTCTCGGCCTTCCACCCCGAACGAAACAGGATAGACGGGCTAGCTCATCTGGTTGTTTTCCCGATGTATACCCAAAATGGTTCCACCGACCGTTTTGTCGAGGCAGTGCTCTTTGAGGTCATCTGGCCTGAGTTTGTCTCAAGGCTAGAAGCAAATGATTACACCAACCCAGCCTTCGTGCCGGTGCGCTTTGTTGACTTCACCCCTGGATATGTAACCAACTCCGCCGTTATATTCCCTGAGTCAGTAGCGGTTACACCTCGCGTTCCTGCTGGTTCTCCCGAAGGCACTAAGCCTGAGTTACCACCATTTAGCTGGGGTGGAATCTTTGCCGACCGTGAGGCCGCTCGCTACCGCCGAGTAGTCAGGGCGGCTGCCGAGATTACTCACTTAGACCTTCCTGCCGGAGCTGAGGAATTGTTAGCTGATCAGAAACTAGCGGAGCAAACTTTCGTGATGTGGGATTTGATTCACGATCGCACACACATGCGTGGTGATCTGCCGTTCGATCCATTCATGATCAAGCAGCGCATGCCTTTCTACCTATACGGCCTTGAAGAGCTGCGCTGTGATCTAACCGCATTCCGTGAATCAGTAAAACTTGTTCGAGCGAAAGATACCGATGATGAAACTAGAAAATATGCACAACTAGTTCAATACGCTGTGCTTTTTGACCGAATTTTCCGCTTCCCACTTTCTGGAAACAGAAAACGAAACTACGACTCGGTTGCCGGACAACTTTTATTTGCCTATCTGCATCAGCAAAAAGTTTTGCATTGGACTGATACTCAATTAGCAATTGACTGGGATGAATTGCCTGATGCGGTTGTTTCACTATCGGATAAAATCAATGAACTTTACTGGCGATCAATTGATCGACCTAAGGTTGTCCACTGGCTTGCAGCCTATGATCTAGTTAGTGAAGTGCTGGCTCCGCACCAGGCCTCTAAATGGGCTAAGCGCGATATTCCACTAAATGGAACTACCGGTGAACTTACCGATCAGATTCTTGACGACGAATTCCCACTCTCGATGTTCTATGAGGCTCTAATCAAGAAAATGTCACCGGTTATCCAATCCACCATTGGAATTACTGGGAAAGATTAGCCGCGATAATCTGCTTGGCGCGATGCAGTCTGGTTACTAGCTCCGCCTGCCTGATGCCAAGTTCTTGCGATACATCGCTCATAGTTCGCTCTTCAATGATTAGACCGTAGGCGACCTTGGCAATCGCCTCTGGCAATTTCTTTATTTCTGCCGCTAACTGCTCTTTGCTAAAGCTAGACAGGTCTGGCTCGCCATCCTCAAAGTTAACATCTAGATCGAATTCATTTGACATTTTTATCTCCTAACTAAACTTACTTCGATAACTCTGCACAACTGAGCGCATACCTATACCGCAGACTCCAACCAGTTGATCGCCGCGGTAATACTCAAAGACACAGTCCTTGCCAATATCTCCCTGTACTAACTCAGCTCGATCGGCAAGCGAAGTAAGTCCAAAGGCTAGCAGGTGATTCTCATACTGGTCAGACCAAAACGAGGGGAGCGGTTTGAAATCTTCATCCAGGATGCCTGGGTAATTCTCTGCCTGATTCAGCATGGCGGCAATCACCGATGCTGCTCGCTTAGCGGTTTCAGTTGGCATGTTCCAGTGCTCAACTCTTCTTGGCACGAGATCAAACAGCGGGTTGGCAAATCTGGCCACATCGCCGATGGCAAAGACATTTTTTATAGGGCTGTCATCTTTTCGCATAACTCGCATAGCAGAGTCAACCAATACCCCATCATTGCGGTCAATGTTGTTATTTGATAGCCACTCAACATTAGGTAGCGAACCCACCGCTTCTACCAAAACGTCACAATCGAGAATCTCACCGTCATCAACTTTGACGCCGATTATTTTCGTTTCACCAATTAGGTCATCCACTGCGCGCTTTAGGAGGAACCGCACACCTTCTGCTTCATGGCGCAGTTGCATTTGGCTAGCTAGTTCATCGCCGAGCTGTCTAAGCATCGGATGACTGGCATTGTGAATTACGGTGACATTCGCGCCGAGTTTAGTTGCAGTTGCGGCAACCTCACAGCCGATAAAGCCACCACCAACTATGACAACATTTTTGCCAGGTTGTAGCTGTTCCCTTAGCGCCATCGCATCATCGAGTGTTCTTAGAGCAAAGCGATTGGCCAACTCCGAGTTTTTAACTACAATTCTTTTTGGTCGGAGGCCAGTTGCAATCACCAGCGCCGAATAAGGGTGGATTTGGCCTTGGCTGTCGGTAACCGTGTTGTGCTCAACATCGAGTGAGATAGCTTTCGTTCCAAGCACCCAGTTGACATCGGCTGTTGCAGATCTTTCCTCAAAGGCCACAGCCGAGTGGGAGACCTCTTTGGCTAAAACTTCTTTGGATAGCGGTGGTCGGTTATAGGGTTTCCAGGGTTCCTCACCGATTAATGTAATCGGGCCGGTATAGCCAAAGCGCCGAAGCGACTCAGCGCAGCGCAGCCCACCCATAGCTGCGCCAACAATGACTACCGGATGACGCATAAATTATTCGATGATACGTATTGCCTGCATTGGACAGACGTCAACGGCTGCCTCAACGTTGGCGCGTTCTGAATCATCTGCCTCGGCGGTGTATTCAAGCTTGTCATCGCTATTTAGACGAAAGATATTTGGTGCCTCAAAGACACATTGACCGTAGTGCTGGCACTTAGTCATATCAACTTCGATCTTGATCATGGTTATTCCTTTTCTTCTACGGTCGAAGGGTATAAATCTTTAGACGGGGTTCTAATACCTCGGAACTCCCAGTCGCCACCTAAAGCGGTCGAAACCACCTCTTCAGATGAAGAAGGCTGAGCCCCAACATCGGTCCTGATACCAGTTGGTCCTTCGACAATATAATTGGTCAGCTTGCCTAAGCCCTCAACCTCAACTTCAACCACATCACCTGGGTTTACCGGTCTTGAGTTAGCTGGGGTTCCTGAGAACAAGATATCTCCCGGTACCAGAGTGATGGTTCTAGCAATGTCGGCAACCAGGTAGTGCATGTCCCACTCCATGTTGTCGGTGTTATCGTCCTGTTTTAGTTCCCCATTGACATAGGTTCTAATGAACTTATTCTTGAAATCCCAGTCGGTGACTAGCCCCGGTCCAATCGGTGCCAAGGTATCCGAGCCCTTCACTCTTAGCATTGATCCAGCATCGGTGTCTCTAAAATCATGCAGGCCATAGTCATTACCGATGGTGTATCCGGCGATGTATTCGCCAGCTTCCGAAGGGGAGATGTTGCGGCAGGTCTTACCAATCACAATCACAATCTCACCTTCGTAGTTCAACCACTTCAAACCACGCGGTCTAACCACGTTACCCAAGTGTGAGTTCAAAGCTGTTATTGGCTTATGAAAATAGGTTGGTGCTGGCGGCAGCTTGGTCATGAATTCTTTGGTTCTCGAGTCATAGTTCAGATGCACCGCAATAATCTTGGTTGGTTCAACCGGAGGCAGGTGCACTGCATCTTTTATAGCGACCACTCTGCCGTCACCGGCAACTAGGTTCTCACCATCTCTAATTACCTGAGTTGGATAACCATCAAGCAGGATTCTTCTGTATTCAGTCACGAGATAGCACTAGATCCTTCGGTCTTGGGAAGCCACCCTCAGGCTTATCGAACCAAACGTGCACCTGTCCGGTTCCAATTGAGTTCTCGTATTCAGAATACAAAACACCTTTTGCGGTGTTTAGTTCTTCACCGGTGGCTCCGGCCATGGCTAGCCAGTGATAGAAGTTAGCCTCTGGCTTTACCTTGGAAAATTCTGGCATGGTCTCCAGAATCTTGCCGTGCTCCCCATTTTTCATCCACTCTAATCTCTCGTAATCCATCTCACGAGCTAGATCTGAGTAAATGTGCTTTGGATCTGAAGCTTCGTGCTTTCTCAAATCACGGAGCTTGTAGAAAGTGTGTGAAAGAGCACCAGAAGCAAGCAAGATTACTTTTCTATCACTGTCCCTAATTGCCTCACCTAGAGCACGACCGGCACGAAGGAAGTCTTCATGGGTTCCAGTTTGGCAAACCGACATCGAAATCCAACGTTTTTCATCTAGGCCACGACCTAGGTAGTGCCAGAGGTTTACCGTTGCATAAAAGATAGGTAGGTGTGGGTCTGCAATAGGGGTAATCCAGGTACCGTTCTTCTCGTCGTAATTACGAAGCGAGTTGGCTAGTTCTGGGTCACCCTTGATGGCGTAGGGAATCTGTGACATGCCTCTAGGTAGTTCCTCCGAGGTGAATAGCCCTGATCTCTCGGCAGCCGAGGTAATCACAAACTCAACTGTGGTTGCCCAGTGGCTATCGAGCACCACAACCGTGTCATAGTCCAGGGTTTCAAAGACATCCTTGCGCAGTTTCTTGAGTCCCGGCACCAGTGTTAGTTCTTTGCCTTCATTGAGGTCGTATCTAACCGCCTCAGGCAGCATGATTGTTGGCACGTGTGCCAGTAATGCAGCCCCTACTACTTCACCCATTATTTATTCCTTCCATCCATTAGGAGAAAACACCGTGTTTTTCACATCGGCATAAAAATCAAATGACCAGTTACCACCTTCGCGGCCGATGCCGGATTTCTTTGAACCACCAAAAGGAGCCCTTAGATCTCTAACAAAGAAGCAGTTCACCCAGATGGTTCCAGCAACTAGTTCTTTAGCGACTCTCTCTGCTCTATCTTTGTTACCTGAAACCAAGACAGCCGCTAGACCAAACTCCGTGCTGTTGGCCATCTCTATAGCTTCATCATCGGTTTTGAAAGTCTGCATACAAAGCACCGGTCCGAAAACCTCTGAAGTTACAATCTCAGATTCAGGATCTGGGTTCATCACCAGTGTTGGTCTGAAATAGAGGCCGCCGAGATCACTGTTTGGTTCACCACCCATAACGATATTGGCACCAGACTGCTTAGCTCTATCAACAAAGCCCTTTACTCTCTCAAAGTGAACCTTGTGAATCTGTGGCCCTATTTGAGTTGCCTCGTCTCTAGGATCACCCTGAATAATCTTGGCTGCCTTTTCTCTGAATCTAATGGCGAACTCATCGGCGATGCTTTCGTGAACCAGGATTCTGGTTCCAGATAAACAAACCTGCCCAGCATTGTCATATTGCTCAACGGCAAGTTCAACTGCTAGATCTAAATCAGCATCTTCTAGAACAACGCAAGGAGATTTTCCACCTAGTTCAAATGAAACCGGAGTCAGATTATCGGCAGCAGCTTTAGCAATAATTTTTGCGGTTGGAACAGAACCAGTAAATGAAATTCTAGAAATGCCAGGGTGTGCGACTAGTGCCGCTCCCGCTTCTTTACCAAAACCTTGAACAACATTGAAAACACCATCTGGGATGCCAGCTTGTTTAGTTAAATCTGCAAAGAAGGATGCACTCAAAGGAGTCCATTCAGCAGGTTTAAGAATTACCGTGTCACCGGCAGCTAGAGCGGGACCTATCTTCCAGGTTGCCAGCATCAGCGGTGCATTCCAAGGTGTAATCAGCGCTGCAACACCGGATGGGTCCCAAGAAATCTTATTGGTGTGTCCACGAGTTTCAAACTCTGGGTGTTGCAGTTCGTTTATTGCCCACTCAGCAAAAAAGCGAATGTTCAGCGCAACTCTAGGCATCACACCTCTGCGGTGTGATCTAAGCAGTGAACCGTTATCCATGGTTTCTAACTGGGCTAAAGACTCGATGTTTTCTTCAACCAGCTCGGCTAAACGAAGAAGTTTTTCGCCTCTACCTTTAGGGCCAAGCGCAGCCCACGCTGGAAATGCAGCCCTGGCAGCATTGACTGCTAGCTCAACTTCAGCTTGCCCTCCTCTAGAGATTTCACCCAGGAAAGAGCCATCAATCGGGGAGGTGTTAGTAAAGGTCTCGGCAGAGCTAACTCGCTCGCCATTTATAAAGTGGCGGGTATCTATCTCAAGCCCAACAACCGATACTGTGCTCAACGCCTTCGTTCCTAACTATTAGCTCTATTCATTAGGATACTAATGATTTAGACTGTGGGATACTAGGACTAATCACCCTCCTAGATAACGATTCGGCAAGGAGCAGCAATGGTAAACCGCCCGAGAATAGCCATAGTTGGCAGGTTCACTGAAGCCGCAACAGCCATCAGAAGCCACGGTGTGGTCTCCTCCCGAAGATTACTTGAAGCGGTCTGGACAGCTGGCGGTGAACCAATCACCTACCTACCGGTAGAGAACCCAAATTGGGCAGAACGCCTCGAGGGCATCAAAGGTGTCCTAATTCCAGGTGGCGGGGATGTGAACCCTAAATGGTATGGCGAAGAGCCAAACACTGATGAGCTCTATGGCGTGGATGATCTGCAAGATGAAAATGATTTCTCGATAGCAAAATACGCATTCGATAACGGGCTACCGGCCTTGGCTATCTGTAGAGGATTTCAGTTAGTCAACGTACTTATGGGTGGAAGCCTTGTTCAACACATGGATAAAGACCACAGAAACTTCATCCACCAGATCACGATTGACAAAGACATAGAAGGTCTAGGCCTTAGCCAACCAACCTTGGAATCATCGTGTTTCCACCACCAGTCAATCAAGAAACTAGGCGATGGTTTAGAAGTTCTCGCCACCGCGTCAGAAGGCCACGTTGAAGCATTCAAAATCCCATCAAAAGCTTGGGCCTACGGCGTTCAATGGCACCCAGAGGATAACTACAGACAAAACCCGCAGCAATTGGAGTTATTCGAGAAACTCGTAAACGAGGCTCGTAAAAACTAGTCCCTCGACTCAGCAAACTTAGTTATTGCCCTTAGCTGTTCTGCTAATTGTGCTTGTTTAGATGAGGCAACAACATTTGCAACTGCAGTTTCTTGCTTGTTGAAAGCGGGGAAAAGAGTATCCATAAGTTTTCTGCCCTTGCTGGTTAGTTCAACAATTACAAGGCGTCCGTCTTCTTTGCTCTTTTTTCTAACTAGAAGACCTCTTTTTTCAAGAGTCGATAGCACTCCGGTAAGGGTGGCTTTAGAAAAGCCACCTTCTTCAGCTATCTGCCTGGTCTCAATTGGTTCCCAAATCCAGGTAACCCAGAGCACCACAAATGCAGTCCAGGATAGATCGTTTTTGGCAAGCACTGTTCGCTCCAGGTGATTTCTAACGGCGTTCGCTGCTCGAAACAGGTTGGAGGTAACCGCCATGGCTTCAAAGTTGATGTTCTTATGGACCAGCTTTTGATTTACCTGACGCTCTGTTTCAGCGAGGGTGTGTGGTCCGGCCATAATCTGCTCCTTTTATAGGTATAACTATTGTCTACTAATCGTTAGCATCAAAATAACTTTTTAGGCACAAAGCCCTAAGTTTTTGGTTTTGGGGACTAATCTGAAAATGATTTGTATCCAAACAATCGGAGTAATTATGACAGCGCTGTCTGAGCTAACCCTTGCAGATCTTGACCTATTCGAATCAGGTGCTCCTTGGCACGTTTTTGACCGGCTCCGCGAAGAGTCCCCGGTGCACTGGAATGAAGAGGAAAAACCTAACCACGGCTTCTGGTCAATTACCCGCTACCACGACATTGTAAAGATCCTGCGTGACCCAGATACCTTCACTTCAACCCACTTCACCAACTTGGAAGAAGTCGATGCTGAGCAAGAGGAAGCCAGAAGGTCATTACTGGAAACAGACGGGGCTAGACACCGAGCACTTAGAAGACTCTTGCAGGATCAGTTCACCCCTAATGCCGTTGCTGGCTATGAGACATTCCTTCGAGGCTTAACCGCAACCACTTTGGATACTGCCTTTGCTAAGGGTGAGTTTGATTTTGTTGATGAGGTGGCAGCGGATTTCCCGATTAGAGTGCTAGCTCGAATGCTTGATGTTCCAGATCATGACACTAATAAGTTGATTGAGTGGGGTAACCGCATGATTGGAAACACCGATCCCGAGCATGCGGATATATTGATCGATGACCCAGAGAGTGAAAAATACCGCCTAGTTCCTTTTAGATCTCCAGCAGCATTGGAAGTTTTTGAATATGGGCAGAGACTTGCAGCGGAACGCAGAGGCAAAGACGGTAA
>CAYMYB010000021.1:0-4370 GCA_964394575.1 uncultured Rhodoluna sp.
GACTACACATGAACCTCTCTATCTTGGCAGAAACACCCGTGTCTATGCAAGTCCCTCTAGGGAAAAAGCCTAAACTTCGCCCAGAAAAATAGGCAATGTAGCCCAGCCAAAACTGGCAGACTAGCACTGTGGAATTAGATGCGATCTTTGCCTGGATAGCCATAGTCTGCCTGGTTGGCATTAGCCTTTTCCAAATCGCCCTGATTGCTGGCGCTCCGTGGGGGGAAATTGCCTTCGGCGGACAAAACAAGGGGTCACTGCCAGTAAACCTGAGAATCGGTTCGGCAATCAGCGTTTTTGTCTACCTTGGAGTGATTGGCCATTTCCTAGCTCAACTTGACTTACTGCCGAAGCTGCTTGATCCTGGGTGGAATTTAGTGGCAAATTGGGTAATTGTCGGGCTTTTTAGCATCGCGCTGGTGATGAACTCAATTACGCCTAGCAAGAAGGAACGCGCTATCTGGGCTCCAGTTGCACTGGTTTTACTAATTGCCAGCCTGATTATTGCTCTTTAGTCGTCCCCCAAAATAGGGACGTTTGACCTCTAGGATTGGCTACCCCAAAATCCTAGACTTTAGAGCACAAGGGGAATCAAGATTTACCCTCCGGCCCCAGAAGTATGAGTTTTCCAGCTCAGGCGACTGCATCCAAGATTTTCACAGGGCTGGGGGTGAAACAAAAAGACCTCCGGGAAACCGGAGGTCCTTTTGTAAGAGAGGAATCCCATAATGGAGTTCTTAGAATTCCCTGTCTTCGAGAGCTTGAAGAATATCCAAGAGATCCTCTTCTGTCTGCGCAAAAAAGCCCTGTGGCCAATCGGCAAATCCTCCCGATTCTGTCACCCCAACATTTGTCACTTTAGAGGAACCATCCTCTTCTTGTTCAAAATAAACCATTTGTATTTTTTTATTGTCAACCTCTGGGTTTATTAGTACGGCTCTCCTTACCCGATTCACAATGTACTCTGAATGTGTCTCAACAATAATCTGTATCCCAAGCACACTGGCTGCCAAGAAAAAATCTGCGAGATGTTGCTGTCCACCTGGATGCAGATGAAGTTCGGGCTGTTCAATAAGAACCGTATCGCCCGGCCGCCTGGTGAGAACTAGGGTAAGAATAGGCAAGACTTGGCTTGCGCCGGTCCCAAACTGATCTAAGGTTCTGCCATCAACTTCGACGTAGGCACCATGTTTACTGTCAGAAACAGATAACTTTGAGTCCCTTGAGGTGAAAATGCTGAACCAAGAATTAATTGACTGTTCAAAATCGCAGTCGTTGATCGACCAAGTAGATGATGAATGATCAAAGAATGGCATTTTCCTAATAGTCTTGTCTGCCATGGCATCCAGAAGCAACAGTGGTGTAAGCTCTCCGGAATTTCCAGCCGGTGAACCAGAATTTGGTATTGTCCCTCTCCTTGCCGTCGAATACCCGTCCACACGCAGGGGGCCTAAATAAAAAATATTGCTACTTAGAGTGTCCATGAAGCTAGCTAATTCGCTTCTCGCCTCATGAACAGGCGTCCTAAGTTCAAAAGAGTAGTCGTAATCCAATATGTGGCTATCATTCAACCAACTTAAGCTGTTATCCAAAATTCGCCACGAATCAAGATCTTGGTTTGAGCCATTAAACTTTTTGGCATTTATTTCAAGAAACTGCGCAACCTGTTTGATGTCTTCTGGGCCAAGCTGTTGAGGAGGCTCACTGCGACCTGAAGTCTGTTCATAATTAGAAATGAAAACTGGAATAAGGATTTGCTTTTTTTTACTGATCGCGTTTGGTGGTTCAGGCCAGCCGTCGTTTCCTAACACAAAATCGTTTTGACCTGCTAGTGTCGACCAGCCGAAATCCGTCAAACGCACATTCTTAGTTATTTCCTGGTAGGGAGTTTTCGGTGCAACTTCCTCAAAATTGTCTCTGATAATGGATTGAATTTCATGCTTCACTTCAAGCAAAAAAATCCAGGGATTTTCAGTCCACGAAATGAGAGGATCTCTTTGAAAGGTTCCAAACCTACGACCTTTTAGCAGAACGTCTTCTAGGAACTCGGCGATGCTACAAAAACTTATCTCTACATCCTTTGGCCTCATAAGATTCTTGCCTAAGTTAAGGTTAAGAGCGACAAACCTAGTCAATATACGACTCAGCTCTAGTTCAAGGCTCGTTTCCTGGTGCACATTTAGGTCGAATGCATCGCGTATGCTCGCACCTGAGAATAGTGGTTGGGTTTGAGGGCTGGATTCTGGAAGCTCAAAAATACGCTCTAATCTTCCGAATGGGAAACTTTCATACCTTGGAACTTCCAACTCCCCGACCCATTCAGTCCATACATCTTGTTCTTCAAAAAGTAAATGGTAGACGGGTGAACTGGCCTCTTGATGTAATTCAGCTCTAGATGTCTCACCTCTAAAAGTGAAGTTTCCAATTTCTGGAGAACCGTATCCCGAACCAGGGGTGGCTTTACTTGGCAGTCCCGCAAAAATATCTAAACTCAACTCGGCATCTTGAGTTGAGACGCCTAGACCTATGTGTCTGTGAAGGTTATTAGATTCTGCGTTATGAAGCACTTCTTGAAAACCCCCAAGCCTAACCTGAGGCCCATTCAAGTAAAAATTGGCTAAGGGGCCGCCTTCTCTCGCCCACTGGGTGAGAGCCAATATTGCCTGAATTAGACTCGACTTTCCGGCAGAATTCTTTCCTATCAGTAATGTAAAGGAATTTAAATGTACTCGAGAACATGTGTGACCCTTGAAGTCTTGAAGAACTACGCTCTTCAGTTTGGGTTTGAATGACGCCGAGTCATCAACAGATTTTTCAGTATTACTCAACTCTGGACCTTCAAATTTAACACTAGCGATCCACTTCTAAGTTTTTTAACTTTCGGCTCGCTCATTGATTTTGGACACAACATAACCATGGAGTATATGCCAGCGTATTCCATAAATCTAAAATAGGCAGACATCTCCCCGGCTCTTAAGCGAGATGAATCACTTCCTTTGAGGGACTTAAGTTTGATTGCCCTCAATGTAAGCAACCTAGCTAAATCGGTCTGGCCCGCCGCGCTCAACTTCTCAACTTCTTTAGTAACTTGTTTGGAGCTGAATATTGCGGCTGAACTCCCCAGCAACCAACTCTCACTCGACTGATTCCGAAAACCACTCTTTCCGAAGGCTAGCTTTTCATGAAATTGAATTCCAAGCCTTGAACTACGTTGAAAATTCTCGACTGTCTCGTAGAACCGATTATGAGCTGAAACAAAATCGTCTGCGAAGCTTTTTCGACTGTCCCCTAGGTTTATTCTTTCCTTGTGAAGTCCTTGTAACTCGAGCTTCTCATCTGCGAATAGTGTTGGCCATACATATGCAACTTCGCTGATCCAGCTTTGGCTTAAAGCCAGATTTGACTTACTTTTACCCCTAATCCACGATAAGCTCACGTAGCCCTGAACCGAGGGATAAAGGAATAAATCTTCTCCTAAAAAAATTCTTGAACAGTTTAGTGTTTCGGATTTTGTTACTAAAGCAATTAGACACCTATCCCAAGATCGATCTATTTTGAGGATCATTCCCGTAGTGTTTAATTCTTCACTAAGTTTAATTTCGAAAATTTGACCAACTAGCGCCATGTCAAACCCCTGGACAATCTAAATGCAAGCCAAAGCTGAGCTTCAACATCTGAACTTTCCTCTTCGCAAGATCGAGCCTTAGTTTGGTGACCTAAATTTTTCCTGTAAATTTTCTTACCTTTTAGTTGTGTTATGTGTGCAGAGGGTTCATTTGGCGCTCGAAGAACCCCAAGGAAAAGCGGTAGCGGTTTGCAATCCTCGAAGTCTACCCACGCATCAAGACTGATTAGACATCGCTTACCTTCGTGTTCATGGGCGGGAGTCCCGATTCTTTTTGGTGGTTTAGTAAATCTGCCCCCCCTTCCTCTCGAAGTGGTGCGACTAAAAGTTGAAGTCGCGGCATCAAACTCTGTCTGCTGGAAAAACAACCATGGGTGAGCATCTCTGGGGTCGAACGCCTTTATACCTGAGGTTTTATCCGAAACTTCTACCCAAGTGACACGTGGGGCAATCCCTTGAGGAACTGGAACTCTGCATTCCAAGCATAGTTCTTGAATGCTCTTACAAATGTGGGGAACTGGCTTGTTCGTAATTGCTCAACCTCCAAGTGACAAAATTTTATTCGCTAAGTTCCTTTTTGGCAACAATGTAGTTTCTCAATTTCGCCTTCTCAACCAGAAAAATGAGTCCGTAGAAGCCTTAAGTAGAAAACCCCCGAAAAAAATTCGGGGGTTTTCTTGTTGGCTATTCTTACTTAGTGATCTTGGTAACTGTACCAGCACCAACTGTGCGGCCACCTTCACGG
>CAYMYB010000022.1:0-4077 GCA_964394575.1 uncultured Rhodoluna sp.
ACTGTGATTGTTGGCTCCTCAGCACTTAGGTTGATGGTGTTACCAGCAACGATCAAGCTCTTTAGCTTAGGGTTACCAGGCAGACCACCTAGTCTGAAGGTCACGCTGTACTCACCGACATCACCACTCTGAGCGGTAACCAAGATGGTGATTAGGTTATCGCCCTTGACTAGTTCAGTGTTGCCGCTGATTTCGACGACAGCGTTCTCATCAACAGTGATAACCTCGACATCTACTTCGGTCAGTTCAAGATCGAGTGATAGCACTACCTCGCCGCTCTGGACAGACTCGCCATTCACGATAATCTCCGTTACGCCGACTTCGGTTGAGAACAGCACGTAGATGAAGACAACATAGACCTGAACAGTCTGCCCATCGGCAGCGGTTACCGTCACCTCAAGTCGGTTCTCACCGGCTTGCAGCGAGTCAGCACCAACAATGTCAACCTGTGCATCGGCATTAGTGGCTTCAACTTCAACCTCGACATCGGTTGAGTAAGGAGGTAGCTCAACATCTGAGCCATCCTCAACATCAACCCCGTTGACCTTGAAGAGAGCTAGCGAAGTGTCATCGCTTAGTAGAACAAACAGATTAACCACATAGTCCTTGGTGGTTTCACCGTCTGCAGCAGTAACACTCACAGTCAAGGTGTTCTCACCAGGCTGTAGGTCTTGACCGCCATCAATTTCAAACGTTGCACCCTCGTCGTTTGCAACAACAACTACCTCCACACTCGTGGTACCAAGTGGTAATTCGAAGTAATCGCCATCATCAACTGGGCTGCCATTTACTGTGAATTCAGAAAGGCTAGTGTCGTTGCTTAGGACTACAACAGTAACGGTGTAGGTGGCGGTTGCCGATCCGTCTGCAGCGGTAACGATTACTGTGATTAGGTTTGAACCAATCACGATGTTGTCGCTACCGGAAACCTCGAAGGTTGCATCTGGGTCAGTCAGTTCGAGCAATACCTCAACTGAGGTAAGCGCTGCAGATACGGTTATTTCGCCGCCATCTTCAACATCTTCGCCATTAACCTGGAAGGTTGTGAATGTCACGTCGTTACCAAGTGCTACCACAAGGGTTACGGTGTAAACAGTAACTGTCTCTTGGTCTGCTGCTGTAACGGTAACGGTCAAGGTGTTCTCGCCGGAGGTTAGCTCCGAGCCACCCTCAATTTCGACTGTTGCGTCAGCATCGGTGGTTTCAACTGTAACCTCGGCGTCAGTAGTGTAAGCAGGTAGATCAACTAGACCGCCGTCAACAACATCCACGCCGTTGACCTGGAATACCGCCAGGCTAGTGTCGCTGTTGAAAGCAACCAGCAGGGTAACCAAGTATTCAACGATGGTTTCGCCATCCGCTGCAGTTACAGTGACAGTTAGAGTGTTTTCTCCAGAAACCAAATCGGTGTTTCCAGAAATCTCAACTGTTGCATCCGGGTCGGTTGGATCAGCAACAACCTCTACTGAAGTTACGCCATACTCAAGCTCAACAGTCTCACCATCAACAACATCGGTTCCATTCACAGCAAATACTGCGAGGCTAGCGTCGTTGTTCAAAGCAACTGTAACGGTAACCGTGTAGGCTCCAGTGGTTTCACCGTCGGCCGCAGTTACGTTCACAGTTACTGTGTTCTCACCAGGCTGAAGGTCAGTGCCACCAACAATTTCAACAGTCGCATCAGCATCTACCGTGGTTACCACAATATCAACCTCAGTCGTGCCATAGTCGACGACAACAGTGTCACCATCGGCAACATCGGTTCCGTTGATCTGGAAGCTTGAAAGCTCAACGTTGTTGCCAGCCGGTAAGTTCAAGGTAACCGTGTAGGTCGCGCTTGTGGTCTCATCTGCGGCGGTGACAACCACGGTAATTGTATTTGTGCCAACGGTTAGGTCGGTGCCACCGGTCAGTACAAACGTAGCGTCTGGGTCGGTAGGTTCAATGACAATCTCTGGGTTGAAAGTGTATGGCTCTAGATCAAGAGTGTCACCATCGGCGACATCGTTTCCAGCCACAGTAAAGGTAGTGAGCTCGACGTTGTTACCCAGCGGCACGATTAGCGTGATTACGTAATCAGTCGCGCTAACTCCATCTGCTGCTGTAACGGTAACGACAAGTAGGTTCTCACCAACGTTCAACTCAGTTGCTCCGTTAATTTCAACGGTAGCTTCTGGATCAGTCGGATCTGCAGTTACCTCAACCTCGGTTGTGTAGGCAGGCAACGTAACAACTGCCTCGTCAACAACATCCTCACCATTTACCTGGAATGAAGCGAGCGTGGTGTCGGTGTTGAAAGCCACAAACACGATAACTAGGTATTCCTGAACGGTCTCGCCGTCCTTGGCAGTAACGGTAACTAGCAGCTCGTTCTCACCAGGGACAAGTCCTTCTGCACCAGAAACCTCAAAGGTTGCATCTAGGTCAGTAGTCTCCACGACAACTTCAACATCGGTAACGCCGTACTCGAATTCAACACGATCACCATCATCTACGGTAGTGCCGTTGACGGTGAAGGTCTTTAGCGAGGTGTCCCCGATGTTCGGGAAAATAACCAAGAGAGCATAGGTTGCGACAGTGCCATCTTCAGCGGTAACCGTTACCAAGACATCATTCTCACCGAAGGTAAGACCGGTAGTTCCCTCGATAGCCACGACAGCATTTGCATCGTTGGCTTGAGCGACAACAGTCACAAAGTTCTTGGTTCCGTCAAGAACCACCTGAGCTCCGTCTTGGACCTCGTTACCCTCTGCGGTGAATACCTTGAGGCTTGTGTCATTTGACAGGCTCTTCACAAAGACGTTGACTTCGTAAGTTGCTTCAGTACCGTTTGCGGCTGTAACCGTGATTGTGATTACGTTGTTTCCGGTCTGCAGGGCACTGGCGCTGCTTATCGATACTGATGCGTCAGTGTCTTCTGCAGTGGCTAGAACTTCAACGCTGGTGGTGCCGTAATCCACCTCAAAGGTTCCATCTACTTCGATGACATTACCGTTAACGGTGATCTGACCCACGTTGTTGTTTCCAGAAAGTGGAGTTCTGGTAACAATAACTAGGTAGTCCCTGGTTGAGCCATTGGCTGCGGTAACCGTAATGGTTACGGTGTTGGCACCGTACTCGAGCTCGTCTTGACCACTTACCGAGTAGGAAGCTTCGACGTCGTTAGGCGTTGCAGCGACAACCACAGAAGTCGTTCCAGATGGAACAGTAAAAGTCAAATCATCAAGTGAAATACTCGAACCATTAACCGTAATTCCAGTCAAGGTGTTGTCATTTGATTGAGCAACTTTTACGGTAAATGTGTATTCAGCTGTGGTCCCATTTTCAGCGGTAACCAGAATAGTAACTAGGTTGTCACCAGTCTTCAGATCGGTGTTACCAGACACAAGTGCTGTTGCATTGGCATTTGTCGGGGTAGCAACAACAGCCACAGAGCTGGTGCCAAACTCCACGTCAACGATGTCGTCAACGGAGATTACGTCACCATCAACGGTTACTGTTGCCAGCGAGGTGTCCCCTGATAGCGGCGCGGCACGGTTGACAACGACAGAGTACTCGCGGGTTGTCACACCATCCTGAGCGGTAACAAGAACAGTAATTGTGTTAGCACCAACAGTCAGGCTGGTACCACTGGTTACTTGGAAGCTTGCGTTAGCTTCTTCGGTTTGAGCAATAATTTCAGCCACAGTCACGCCGGTAGCAACATCAACCGATTCGCTGGTTAGAGCGTCAACACCGTTGACATTGAATACCGCAAGGTTTGCATTATTTGACGCGGTCGGTACTCGCACCACAAACGTGTAGTTCTGTGCCGATCCGTTGGCAGCCGTGATGGTCACAGTGACTGTGTTGTCTCCGGCGGTGAGATTATCTGCTCCGCTTACGGTTACGGTAGCGTCCGCATCGTTAGCAACGGCAACCACAATCACGCTTGTAGTGTCAGCGCTTACGATAAGTGTTTCTTGAACCTCAACAGACTTACCGTTCACGGTGATTGAATCAAGCGAGTTGTCGCTG
Organism: uncultured Rhodoluna sp.; assembly: GCA_964394575.1. Taxonomy (GTDB): domain Bacteria; phylum Actinomycetota; class Actinomycetes; order Actinomycetales; family Microbacteriaceae; genus Rhodoluna. The sequence continues at coordinate 4,018 of CAYMYB010000022.1, forward strand.
GATAGAGCAACATCAACAGTGAAGGTATAGCTAGCAGAAGCACCAGACTCAGCAGTAACA
>CAYMYB010000023.1:0-4019 GCA_964394575.1 uncultured Rhodoluna sp.
AGGTTGTCGTTTCCGCTGATTAGGTAAGTAGCGTTAGGGTCAGTCAAAGTAATTTCAACTTCAACTTCCTCAGTGAATGGGTCTAGGTAGATTGTTCCACCATCGGAAGTCTCTTCACCGTTAACCGCCAAGAACTCGATTGAGGTGTCGGTGTTAGGTGCAACAACGATGGTTACGTAGTAAGAAGAAACAGTCTCCTGGTCAGCTGCAGTAACAGTGACGGTTAGGTCATTCTCACCAGGAACTAAATCAGTTCCACCTTCAATTTCGAAAGTTGCTTCAGGGTCTGTTGTCTCCACCAAAATCTCAACTTCAGTAGTCAATGGTTCAACAGTCACGCGATCTGCGTCGACAACATCGATACCGGCAACGTTGAATACCAGTAGTGATGTGTCAGTGTTTGGTAGAACGTTCAGGATGATCGTGTACTCCCGAACTGTTTCACCATCAGCAGCAGTGACGTAAATTGTTAGATCGTTCTCACCAGGTACAATCTCAGTTCCACCGACGATTTCGACCGTAGCGTCAGTGTCAACTGTGTCAACCTCAACACCAACATCAGTAGTCAGTGGCTCTAGGTCTAGGGTGTCACCATCAAATACTTCGACGTCACCAACCTTGATGAAGTTAACCGAGGTATCGGTGTTCTGCAGAACTAGAACGTTGAAAGTGTAAGTCTGCTGAGTTAGACCATCAGCTGCAGTAACAAGAACAGTAAGTTCGTTGTCACCGGTAACTAGATCAATATCACCGTTTAGGAAGTAGATGGCGTTTGAATCACCAGTTACAACCTCAACAGCAACAGAAGTAGTTCCCCACGGCACAACATAGTTGTCTCCGTCGGTTTGCTCTTCACCGTTAAAAGTAATTACTGCAGATGTGTCGTTGCTTGCTAACACATTCAATATGACTGTGTATTGCGTGCTGACTGGAGTCTCGCCAGTTGCGTCAGTAACGGTTACAACTAGATCGTTAGGACCAGTTGCAAGATCACTTCCACCAGCAATCTCCACAGTTGAAGTTTCAACTGCAGCAGTAGCAACAACCTCTACAGAAGTTGTATAAGGGTCAAGGTTTACAGTTTCACCATCGGTGACTGTTGTTCCATTGACTGTGAATACTGATAGCTCAGTGGAGGTCGATGCATAAGCAGCTGTGCTGCCGATGCTAACTATTCCGACTGAAGGTAGCAGCAATGCGAAAATTGTAAGTAGCGATATGCGCTTTGATTTAAACACGATCAAATCTTCCTCGGTCGATTGTTAACGGACTTTGCCCGCGTATAGATAACATTAGGGCTTATTTGCCTAAAAATAAAACTTCTTTACCAATTTGAAACCTGTTGTTTCAGTATGTTTCAGAGCCCTCTTTTGGGGGATTTTTGCCATATTTAGCCAGCAGATCCAGGATTTGTTCCGGCTTTCGAACCTGGAGGTAAATTTCATCAAAAGCAGGGTTCAATAGCAAAATTCGAACGGTTTTTGATCCAAGCCCGCCAACCCAGAGCAACCTCTTTACACCTCTTAGATACTCGCCAGTTTTGAACAAAAATAAGACGTTTTTGCTCTTTCTTTGTCCCAGAGATCTTCTGGTAGGGGTCTTTTCCTCATAAACAGCGACAATTCGGCCTAATTCAAAGGCAATATAGGGTCTGCCAAACAGGCGCTTTTGAAGCCAAGACAGCTCAATTAGCCCAATTCCATCGGAAATTACTACCTGCACCACGAAAATCAAGCCTATTCGCTAAAGCGCATGAATAAAGGCTTTTATTTGGTTTTATGAATTATTTAGCCAATTTCTCAGTTAACTCATCAAATAACTGCTTGGCAGCGGAGCCGGAATACCAGATCTCATCAATACTCGGGTGTTTAAGGGTTATACGCAGAGCATTTGCGCCTGTCCGTCCCCCAAAAACCATTATTCGCGAAGAACCGCTTCGCCATTCACCGGTAGCGCTGCCAAAGATTGGCCGTCTGCTAATACGAACGCCGAGCTTATCCTTACCAGGCACAGGCTCAAACGTTACCTTGGTCACTCGGTTTAGCTCTAGAGACAGGTTTGGCCTACCAAGCAGTGCTCTCTCCCTAGCGTTAAGGCCAATGACCAGCTTGTTTTGCTGAACTAAGATGCTAACCACGCCAACCCCCTCCATATTGTTTCCATAAAGCAACAAATTTCCTTTATGAAAACTATAACTACACTGTGGCAGGTTTTATTCTCGAAAACGAATAAATCAGCAGAAATTTACATGCTTGAAACACCTTATTTATAGGGGGCAAAATCCGGTTAAAGAAATAATGCGGCAGCAAATTTCTTTGCTGACCGCATTATTCCTCCCAGCATGGGCGGTGACGGTGGGATTTGAACCCACGGTGGGCTTTCACCCACACAACTTTTCGAGAGTTGCACCTTCGGCCGCTCGGACACGTCACCGCCAAATAGGTTATCCCAAATCTGGTTAAGCCGAAAGGGCAATATTTATCTGGCTAACAGCTTGACCAGCGGCTGGTTAACAAAGAACTTCTCACGGCCAGCCTGAAAGCTCGTTATTGCTCCCTGATCCTCTAAAGCCTTGAGCCAATTGCTAGCGGTAAGCCTGGTTACCTGACAGCGCTCAACTACCTGCCGAATTTGGACATAGGGCTTTTCAAAGAGCAGGTTGGCTAAATCCGGTCGAACAACAAACTCTTCCCCGAAACGCAATTGCATTTCAGTTATCTGCTTCAACTTGTTTGCTGAATCTACCGCCGAGTATCGGATTGCTTCAAGCATGAACAAAACCCAGTTGACCCAAGCCCCTTTTTGATCTACCGCTCTAAGGTGCTTATAGTAATCAGCTCTGTGCTGATTCAGGTATTTGGACATGTGCAGAATGGGCTCATTTAATAATCCAGCTGACACCAGCTGCAAAACATTTAGGACCCTCCCTGTTCTACCATTACCGTCGGTAAAAGGATGAATGGCCTCGAACTGGTAATGGCTAACTGCCATAACAATCAGTGGATGCAAAAAATCATCGCGATTGGCAAACTTCTCCCAGCCGAACAGTAACGCCTCTAATTGTTTTGGTTCAGGGGGTGTAAAAACAGTTTTACCGCCAGAGCGGATCACGGTGCCTGGTTGGCTGCGGATGGACATTTGCCTACCCATCAGTTGAGTGCAGATCTGTGTGGCTAACTTTGCTGTAATACCTCTTTGTTTAGCCAACTTCGCTCCCTGAATTAGCGCTCGTCTAAGCCTGATGGCCAAAACGGTGTCCGGATCAACTCCAGTGTCAGAAACATCCGCTCTGAAAATAGAGTCGTGCGTGGTCACCACACTTTCTATGTCACAGCTCGCCTGTGCTTCTAAAACCGGGATGGCGTTGATAAACACCTCGGTGTTTTCCAGTACCGAGGACAACTCATCTAATCTTGCTAAAGCATTAGAAGCAGCTATTACTGCTTGAAAGACTTCAGGTATAGCTAACTCAGCTGCACTGGGTAATTTCCTGATCTGGCTCACAAATCAAATCTAAAGCATATGTATAGTTTTAGCCAAAAACTATACATATCTATCAAACCTGTATAGTGCTATCTCTTTTTAGAAAAGAACTCTTTCAACTGGCTGCTAGCCTCATCCTCTAAAACCCCAGCGATAACTTCAATTTCAGAGCCCAGCCGCTTATCTCTAACCAAGTCATACAGCGATCCGGCTGCTCCAACCTTGTCATCCCAAGCCGCAAAGACAACCCTGGATAACCTAGCCGCCTGGATGGCCCCAGCACACATCACACAGGGCTCAAGAGTCACCACCAAAGTAAAGCCGGTTAGCCGCCAATCCCCCAATAGTTTGGCCGCTTCCTGAATGGCGATAATCTCGGCATGAGCAGTTGGATCAGCCAACTGCTCCTTCTGGTTTCCACCCCTAGCAATAATCTCACCAGTTTCAGAAACAATCACAGCACCTACCGGCACATCATCCGAGGTGTCCATAGCTATCTGCGCTTCGGTTAGGGCAGCACGCATGTATGGTTCCCA
>CAYMYB010000024.1:0-3513 GCA_964394575.1 uncultured Rhodoluna sp.
GATGAGGGTAAGGGCAAAGCAACTGACTTGTTGGCCGAACACATCGAATATGTCGTGAAATTCAATGGTGGCAACAACGCAGGACACACGGTAGTAATCGGTGATGAAAAGTATGCACTACATCTTCTGCCTTCAGGTATTTTGACGCCAGGTGTAGTGCCGGTAATTGCTAATGGTGTCGTAATTGATTTGCAAGTTCTGTTCGAAGAAATCGATGCTTTGAATGCTCGTGGCATTGACACCAGTCGCCTACGTGTTTCAGCTAATGCGCACGTTATTACCCCTTATCACATTTCCTTAGATAAAACTGCTGAACGTTTCTTGGGTAAGCGTGCAATTGGAACTACTGGCCGAGGAATTGGCCCAACATATGCGGACAAGATCAACCGCGTTGGAATTAGAATTCAAGACCTGTTTGATGAGTCCATTCTTCGTCAAAAAGTTGAAGGTGCTTTGGTTCAGAAAAACCAACTGCTGACCAAGGTTTACAATCGTGCCGCAATTCGCGTCGAAGAAGTTGTAACCGAACTTCTTAGTTACACCGAACGCCTACGCCCGCTAGTGGCAGACACAGCGCTCGAATTGCATCAAGCAATCGTTGCCGGCAAGAACGTGCTTTTCGAAGGTGGTCAGGCAACCATGCTTGATGTTGACCACGGAACTTACCCGTTTGTTACTTCATCTAATGCAACAGCTGGAGGGGCTGCAACCGGATCTGGAATTGGCCCTGGTTTATTTCAGAATGTGATTGGAATTGTTAAGGCATACACAACCCGCGTTGGGGCTGGACCATTCCCAACTGAGTTATTTGATGAGTGGGGTGAATTACTTCGTAAGACTGGTCACGAGTATGGAACAACAACTGGCCGAGCTCGTCGCTGCGGTTGGTATGACGCCCCGATTGCTCGTTACTCAGCTCGCATCAACGGCCTTACAGATTTCGTGCTAACTAAACTGGATGTTCTTACCGGCATTAAAGAGATTCCAGTTTGTGTTGCCTACGATGTTGATGGTGTCAGATTCGACGAGCTACCTGTTTCACAGAGTGATTTCCATCACGCAGTACCTATTTACGAAAACTTCCCAGGCTGGGACGAGGACATTACAGGTTGCAGAAGCTTCGATGAGCTTCCAGTAAATGCCCAGAACTATGTCAGAGCACTAGAAAAGATGAGCAACTGTCGTATCTCAGCTATCGGTGTTGGACCTGATCGTGATGCGATTATTGTGCTGCACGACATGCTTGGCTAAGGCTGACAGGTCTTATCCGAAACCTTCTTACCTGAGACAAAGTAATCAACCAGCACCTTGTTTAGGCAATCGCTGCTATAGCTAGCCAGCGGCGCATGTTCGGCACCGTCCACTGAGATCAGTGGTGATTTCAGTAGTTCCGCAGTTTCTTGGGAGAAGGCGTATGGCGTAACTGATTCACGCATCGAGCCAACAACTAGAAGTTCCTTGCCTGAGTTATTTACTCTGGCTAGGGGCTCGGTCGGCGGATCAGGAATCTCCGGATCCTCCAAAGCGATCTTCTTCCAGTCAAGACCAAGCGGTTCGCCGAAGTACTCATATCCCGATGAGTCATTATTTAGCTTCCACCACCGTGGTGCCACAGCCTTGACCTTTGTGGAGAGGGTCTTTTGCTCAGCAACGGTGAGTTCGGCAGGGGAGTAATCCATAGAGTTGACAATTGTCATTACTTCAAAGGAGTTATCTCTGACCAGTTTTTTCTTTTCCAGACTTGAGCCTGTCAGTGAGTCTGGGTCATAGCCATCAAGAGTAAAGCCGTACCACTCGAAAATATCGTTATAGCCTTTGGATAATTCACCCATAGCTTGAACGAACACCTGATTAGCGTCATCTTCTGGGAGATAGTTCATGGTGGTGATTCCTCGAATCAGCATCGACTCAGAGCTAATCATTTTGCCTGGGACATCGGGGCTAGGCTCGATTCCGGCAAAGCCAACCAGTTCGTTGTCATCGGCTAATTGGCGATATTCCAGTAATTCAGCAAATGCAGCATCAACGCTGATTCCACCTTGGTCCGCGTAATAGGTCAATAGGCGATTCAGCATAGCCTCCTGGGCTTTGTAATCTTCTAAAGCTGAAGCGATCAGATCGTCTCGAGAAGAGGTTGGGCTATCCAGTACAATCTTGCCGACTGATTCCGGATAGGTTGAAACATAAAGCCCAGCGATGGTTGTTCCGTAGCTTGAGCCAATGAAGTTCAGTGGCTCATCTTTAAGTAATACCTGTCGCATGATTTCAAGATCGGCAACAACATTTTTGGTCGAGAGTGTCCACCAGTAGGGGTTGCGGTCCACGCAATCTTGGAAATACTCGTCGTTTAGTTTGAGCGAGTCTTTGTACTCTTCCAACGAAGAGGGGGATCCTTCGCCTTCAAAATAGGTTCGGAAGTCCAACGTGTCGGAACACTTAATCTCCGTGTCATCGCTGAAATCTGAACTGCCAACTCCTCTTGGGTCAAAGCCGACTATGTTGTAATACTTGGTCAGTTCCTCTGGAAAGTTGGACCACTGAAGCTGTTCGATGCCGGATGCTCCTGGACCACCGGGGTTAATAAAAATGGTTCCCATGTAGTTTTCTTCGGTGGCTGTGTTAAGCCGCATCATCCTGATGGCAAATTGCGGACTTTCCGAAATGTTTTGGTAGTCAGCTGGAACCAAAACCGTCGCACAGTCAACATTCTCGGTAGAACTAAACAGTTCACTTTGCCGGCTAGCTTCAAGTTTTAGCTCGCTCTGGCACTTTTCCCAGGAGACACTTTGGTTTTTGAAGTCTTCTAAACTGGCCATCGCCGAACTTCCTCCCAACGAGCAGGCGGTTAAAGAACCTGCGACCAGCACGCTGGTGAGTAAGGCGATTATCGTTTTTGAATGCTTCATGAGACCCCACTTAAAGTTGAATTTAGTTTGAGTCTAATTACTATTTAGCGATGGTGCTCATCTTCATCATCAGAGCCAAAGCCCGGATAGCCATAGTCATGGTGCCTTATGTCATCCTCTAGGCTGTCGTAGGGATCAGAGAAATCATCGTCTTGGGGCTTATTTACCGGTGGCGGTGTTCCAATGTTGTTCCAGAGGCTCCAGCCAGCAAAAGCTATCCCACCGACCAGGGCGAGAACTAAGAAGGAAGGGTTCAGCACAATCAGAATAACCAGTGAGGTTAGAACGATTAGCAGAACCGCAACTTTCAGCTTAGATTTCAATAGAACTCCTGATGATTTGAGCCAAACCTAGCGTAAACCTAGGACAATTGACTCATGCAAGATTTTGAGGATTGGGAAACAGACACTGATCGGGTGCGCACCGAGCCCCCTGGCGGCCGTCAAACACTCACCGCTATCTTGTATTACCCAGATATTCTGGATTTACGCTTAGCCGGCTATGAACTTGAACGCTTCGAGAACCTACTGTTTGCATTAGATAGCGCAAGCTACAAAAACGCCCTAAAAGTTTCCAGCATGCTCAACCGTTCTGATGCTTCCCCAAT
>CAYMYB010000025.1:0-2964 GCA_964394575.1 uncultured Rhodoluna sp.
CTGGGTGACGTCCACCAGAAGTCTTACCTTCACCACCACCGTGTGGGTGATCGACCGGGTTCATGGCAACACCGCGAACGGTTGGGCGAACACCCTTCCAACGCTTGCGGCCTGCTTTACCCAGACTGATATTTGACTGCTCGGCGTTACCGACTTCACCAATGGTGGCGCGGCAGCGAGCATCAACGTTACGGATTTCACCAGAAGGAAGTCTTAGCTGAGCTAGACCACCATCTTTAGCAACCAGACGAATCGAAGCACCAGCTGAACGACCCATCTTTGCTCCACCACCTGGCTTTAGCTCAATGGCGTGAACGACAGTACCAACCGGAATGTTCTTCAATGGCAGAGCGTTACCTGGCTTGATGTCAGCGTTTGGACCTTGCTCGATCTTATCCCCCTGCTTGATTCCCTTAGGCGCAAGAATGTAACGCTTGGTGCCGTCGATGTAGTTCAGCAAAGCGATACGAGCGGTGCGGTTTGGATCGTATTCGATGTGTGCAACTACAGCTGGAACGCCGTCCTTGTCGTTGCGACGGAAATCGATAACACGATACTGACGCTTGTGGCCACCACCGATGTGACGAGTGGTGATGCGACCTGAAGCGTTACGACCACCGGTTTTTGGCAGTGGACGAAGCAATGACTTCTCCGGAGTCGAGCGAGTGATTTCAGCAAAATCTGAAACCGAAGCACCACGACGCCCTGGAGTCGTTGGATTGTATTTACGAATACCCATAAGTTATCTCTGCCTTATCCGATGTTGCTAAACAGGTCGATGGAACCACTCTTTAGAGTGACGATGGCACGCTTGGTGTCTTTGCGCTTCCCCATACCGAGACGGGTTCTCTTGGTCTTACCAATGCGGTTCAAAGTATTCACTGAAGCGACCTTGACGTTGAAGATAACTTCAACAGCCTGCTTGATCTCAGTTTTGTTTGAACCAGGAGCAACCTCGAAAGTGTATTTACCCTGATCGATTAGGTTGTATGACTTTTCAGAAACAACCGGACGAATAATCACATCCCGTGGATTTTTTGGAATCGCAGTCATGATTTACGCCTCCTTCTTTGAGTTAGCGGTGAACTCTTCGATGGCAGCCTTGGTGAAGACTAGGTCATCAGAGTTCAAGATGTCATAAGCGTTCAACTGGTCAACTGGAATGACGTGAACGTTCTGTAGGTTACGAAGTGACAGGTAGCTGACCTCGTCGGTTCTGTCTAGCACAACCAAAACATTCTTCTGCTTGGTGAACTTAGCCAAATACGCCTGAGCTGCCTTGGTCGATGGCTTCTCAGCTACCGATAGTGACTCAACCACGTGCAGACGGTTGTTTCTAACCCGGTCAGTCAGTGCCTGCAATACAGCAGCCCTAATCATCTTCTTCGGGGTTCTCTGGTCATAAAGTCTTGGCTTTGGACCGTGAGTGATGTAACCACCGCGCATCTGTGGGGCACGGAGGGATCCCTGACGAGCACGACCGGTACCCTTCTGCTTGAAAGGCTTCTTTCCCGTACCGGAAACTTCACCGTGACGCTTGGTTGACTGAGTACCCTGGCGGGCAGCAGCTAGCTGAGCCACAACCACCTGGTGAACCAGTGGAACAGAGATGTTGACATCGAAAAGGTTCTTGTCTAGTTCGAATGAACCAGCCTTGTTACCTTTTACGTCTAGTACGTCTACGTTAGCCATGAGGATTACTCACCCTTCTTTACTGCATTGCGAACGAAAACTAGAGAGCCCTTTGATCCTGGAACTGCACCTTTGATAAGTAGCAGACCCTTCTCAGCATCAATGCCGTGGATGGTTAGGTTCAAAGTGGTAACGCGGTCCTGACCCATACGTCCAGCCATACGTGTTCCTTTAAAAACACGGCCCGGAGTCGTGGTAGCACCAATCGATCCAGGCTTACGGTGGTTACGGTGTGCACCGTGCGATGCAGCAACACCAGAGAATCCGTGACGCTTCATGTGACCGGCAAAACCTTTACCCTTGCTGGTTCCAACAACGTCAACAACTTGACCAACTTCAAAAAGATCGGCACCTAGTTCTTGACCAACAGAATATGAATCTGCATCCGCAGTTCTGATTTCAGCAAGGAAGCGACGAGGAGTAACACCGGCTTTAGCGAAGTGTCCAGCATCTGGCTTATTTACCTTGCGAGGATCGATTGAACCAAAAGCAACTTGAATAGCTTGGTAGCCATCGGTGTCCTGATTTTTGATTTGAGTGATTACGTTGGAACCAACTTCAACAACAGTGATCGGAATCATCTTGTTGTTGGCATCCCAACCCTGAGTCATGCCGAGCTTTTTGCCCAGGATGCCCTTTACGTTTCTTGTGATAGTCATCTTGATTTTCCTTAGAGCTTGATCTCGATGTTTACGTCTGCTGGAAGATCTAGTCGCATCAATGAGTCAACTGCCTTAGGAGTTGGGTTGATGATATCGATTAGACGCTTGTGGGTGCGCATCTCGAAGTGCTCGCGACTGTCCTTGTATTTGTGAGGTGATCTAATCACCACGACAACATTCTTCTCGGTAGGTAGTGGCACTGGACCAACAACCTTTGCACCAGCTCTGGTAACGGTGTCAACGATCTTGCGCGCCGATGAATCGATGACCTCGTGGTCGTACGACTTCAGTCGAATGCGGATCTTTTGATCTGCCATTATGACTCGCTTTCTTGATGTCTAAGACATCAATAACTAGCAGCACTTCTTTTTGCACCACTATTTATCTGTCAAACCCAGTTACCTGGGGCACTGCTCCGACCCACGCATTCGGGTGTGTCGTGGGCTTTCACACACGACTAAACCAAAAGCTTTGGTCGGTTAAATTTGCGGTTCTGCTGCGGCCGGACCCGTTTTAGCGGTTCACTCTGCCTGCAGTGGTTCGCCTAAGACAAGGCGACTACACATGAACCTCTCTATCTTGGCAGAAACACCCGTGTCTATGCAAGTCC
>CAYMYB010000026.1:0-2798 GCA_964394575.1 uncultured Rhodoluna sp.
CTTCCATCTTGACCATCTGCTCGATGCTCTTGACGAACTGGTGATCTACCCAGGTAGGAGCTTCCCAGATTTTCACTGAAGTCTGTAGGTCAAGCCCCTGCTCAATCAAGAAGTCATACTCTTCCTGGGCAGCACCTAGCATCTCCTCGAAACGATCGTGCAGAGTCTGCTTGATACGGGTGATGTAGTCATCCTTGATTAGGACCCAGTCCATCTTCTTGGCTGCTTCATCAACTTCCATAACACGGTAAGCAGCGAAGTAGATGATCTTTTCAAGATCCTTCGGAGCCATGTTTAGTAGGTAACCTAGACGGCTTGGCACACCCTTGAAGTACCAGATGTGGGTAACTGGAGCTGCCAGTTCAATGTGACCCATGCGCTCACGACGAACTGAAGACTTAGTTACCTGAACACCACAGCGCTCACAGACGATGTCCTTGAAGCGAACTCTCTTGTACTTACCACAAGAACATTCCCAGTCCTTAGTAGGACCGAAAATCTTCTCACAGAACAGACCGTCCTTCTCAGGCTTGAGGGTACGGTAGTTGATGGTCTCGGGCTTTTTAACCTCACCGTTGGACCATGAGCGAATGTCATCTGAGGTGGCTAAACCAATTCTCAGGGAGCTAAAAGTTTCAATATCCATAATCGTTTTTCTCTCTTCGCTTAGGACCAGGTAGGTTCGTTGTCACTGGATAGGGACTCGTTACGTGAAAGGTTGATACCTTCCATGTTTTCAGCAGCCATGTCACGCTCGAAGTCTTCATCCTTCAAGGTCACTACACCACCTTCGGAGTTTAGAACTTCAACGTTTAGAGCAAGTGACTGCATTTCTTTAGCCAAAACTCTGAACGACTCAGGAATACCTGGAGCCTGAATGTTCTCACCCTTAACAATTGCTTCATATGTCTTCACACGACCGGTAATGTCATCGGACTTGATAGTTAGAAGTTCCTGCAGGGTGTGTGCAGCACCGTAGGCCTGCAACGCCCAAACTTCCATCTCACCGAATCTTTGACCACCGAACTGTGCCTTACCACCCAAAGGTTGCTGGGTAATCATCGAGTAAGGACCAGTTGAACGAGCGTGGATCTTGTCGTCAACTAGGTGGTGCAGCTTCAAGACATACATGTAACCGACCGAGATTGGCATTGGGAATGGCTCACCGGAGCGACCGTCAAACAATCTTGCCTTACCGGTCTTGTCCACTAGCTTCTGACCATCGCGGTTAGGCAAGGTTGAATCCAATAGACCGATGATGTCATCCTTGCTAGCGCCATCAAAGATCGGGGTAGCAACTCTGGTGCCAGGAGCAGCCGAACGAAGTTCCTCAGCTAGTCCCTCAGCCCACTTAGCGCCGTCCTTGATCTGCCAACCCTGCTTGGCAATCCAGCCAAGGTGGGTTTCAAGTACCTGGCCGAAGTTCATTCGTCCCGGGATACCCAGCGGGTTCAGGATGATATCTACCGGAGTACCATCTTCCATAAACGGCATGTCTTCAACTGGAAGAATCTTAGAAATAACACCCTTGTTTCCGTGACGACCAGCCAGCTTGTCACCCTCGGTGATCTTACGCTTCTGAGCAATGTGCACCACTACGCGCTGGTTGACACCAGCACCTAGCTCGTCATCTCCTGCCTCAACGTCAAATACCTTAACGTCAATAACAGTTCCAGCTTCACCGTGTGGCACCTTCAAAGAGGTGTCGCGAACTTCCTTGCTCTTTTCATTAAAGATGGCGCGAAGTAGTCGCTCTTCTGCTGAAAGCTCGGTCTCACCCTTAGGGGTAACCTTACCGACCAAGATATCTCCCGGTCTAACCTCAGCACCGATACGAATAATGCCGCGCTCATCCAACTGAGCAAGAGCTTCTTGAGAAACGTTTGGAAGATCTGCTGTGATCTCTTCCTTACCTAGCTTGGTGTCTCTTGCCTCAACTTCATGAGCTTCGATGTGAATCGAGGAAAGCGTGTCATCAATCACCAATTCCTTGCTGATGATAATCGCGTCTTCGAAGTTGTGGCCTTCCCAAGGCATGAATGCAACAAGAAGGTTCTTACCTAGAGCCAACTCACCCTGATCGGTGGCTGGACCGTCAGCAATTGCTTCACCCGCGACAATCTTTTGTCCGATGGAAACAATTGCAGTCTGGTTGATTGCGGTTCCCTGGTTTGATCTTTCGAACTTACGCAGGTAGTACTTGTCCAACTTGTTCTCATCGTTACGAATAACAATGTGATCTGCATCGACTTCTTCAACCACACCGCCACTTCTGGCGATAACCACAGCGTGTGAATCCATCGCGGCAGCGCGCTCCATACCGGTACCAACCAGCGGTGCATCGCTACGAAGCAGTGGCACAGCTTGACGTTGCATGTTGGCACCCATCAAGGCACGGCTTGAGTCATCGTGCTCGAGGAATGGAATCAACGATGTTGAAACCGATGCAAGCTGGCGAGGAGAGATGTCAATGTAGTCAACCTGGTCGTTATCAACCTCAACTACATCTCCCTTGAAGCGAGCAAATACCTTCTTTTCAGCAAAGCTGCCATCGGCATTCAGTGGAACATCCGCACCACCGATGACCATGCCGTCTTCAGCCGCAGCGTCTAGATACTCGATCTTGCCGGAAACCTTGCCATTGACAACCTTGTTGTATGGGGTCTCGATAAAACCGAAAGTATTGATGCGCGCATAGGCGGTTAGCGATCCGATTAGACCAATGTTTGGACCTTCTGGGGTTTCAACCGGACACATTCTTCCGTAGTGCGATGGGTGAACGTCACGGACCTCCATCT
>CAYMYB010000027.1:0-2697 GCA_964394575.1 uncultured Rhodoluna sp.
AGTTGCTTGAGTGCCTTTGGTGATGGTTAGTTTGGTTGTAGCTGTGGCGAGGTTGTAATTGGTATCCGCCGCCTTGGTTGCAATAACAGTACACTCGCCAGTAGCTAGCCCAGTGACAGTAATCCCTGAGAGGGAGCATATTGTTGCGCTAGCAGGATCTATTGCGTAGGTTACTGCTCCGGTTCCTGAACCGCCAGAGGTGCTAAGAGTTGTTGTGTCTAGGCTACTTGTTGTTGCTTTCAACGCCGACTTAGCTGGTGTCAAGTTAAACGCTACTTGGTCAATTTTGGTGAAGTTGATTGTAACTGTTTTGGAAACGGACTCAGCGTAGTTGGTATCTCCAAGTCGCTTTACGATAACTAGGCAAGTTCCAGCATTTATGTTTGTCACGACGCCAGTAGTGGCGTTCACCGAACATACGGCTGAGGAGGTCGGATCGATGGTGAAGTTAAATGCCCCAGTCCCTGTTCCGCCAGCTCCAGTTATAGTTGCTGTTGCTTTTGGTGAGGCGACAAACGGCATAGTCGCCGATCCAGCAGTAATACTGGTCGAGATATCCGCTTGGCTCGCTTTATTGATGGTGAAGCTGGCCTGACTGTTGGTTGCAACGTTAAAGTTGTTGTCACCAAGTTTGCTGTAAGTGAGCGTACAGGTTCCATCTTTCACTGCAGTCACTGTAATTGATGGATTCAGCGTTGGCGTAAATGTTGGAGTTGCTAGAGTGCTATCGCCACCGCCGGTAATAGTGCAGACAGCAGGTGTCGCACTAATAATCTTCGTAAAGTTTCCGGTACCAGTATTTGAAATTCCGATGGTTAGGGCAGAGGTCGCTGGATTAGATCCAGGCGCAGCGGCCCTGAAATCAGCACTAGCGGCCAAGGTTATGGTTGCCTGGTTGACTTTTGAGATAGTCAGGTTTAATACAACGGTATTTGAAGCTAGAACGTTTTCATCGCCATCTCGGCTTACAGAAATTCGACAGCTACCAACCGTTGTCGACGTTACATTTCCGGTGGATTGGTCTACAGAACAGTTGCTTGTGTTGTTTGCTGTATCAACAACAAACTTTGTTTGACCAGTCCCAGCCTGCCCGGTGACGTTTATAGTCGTAATTGTATTCGGGGCGTCTTTGTAGCTAGGTGAGGTACCAAGTTGTGAAGTGGCAGAGATGTTGTGGGCCATCTTGTTGATGGTCACGCCGAGCTGGGTGCGCTGTTCAAAGTAATTGACATCTGCTGCTTGAACTACCGTAATGAGGCACAGTCCTGCGAGGTTTCCACTTACTAAAACTTGGTTGGACCGCACTGAGGAGATGCTGCAATACTCCTCGGTGAAGGGGTCGATGTAGAAAGTAAAAGCACCGGTTGAATTTCCACCCCCAGATACAGTGACCCAGCTGGTGTTCTTGTTGGCAGCAGCGGTATAGGTGATTGAGCTTGGCGAAGCGCTCAGGCTTATGCTCGGCGCGTTCACCTTATTGAACGTTACGGAAACCTTATCTGTTGCCACGTTGTAGTTTGTGTCGGCTGCCTTTGTTACGGTGACAGAACAGATCCCCGCAGTGATGCTTGTGATTAAGCCGAGAGTATTGACTGAACATACGCTTGTGCTCTGAGAGTCAACAGCGTAGGTTACGGCTCCAGTGCCAGCCCCGCCGGTGGTGCTGATGGCAATCGTTGCACGAGGAGACCAGGTGAAGTCTTTGTTCGAAACGGCAGGCTCAGAAACTAGTTCAGCTTGGTTAAGTTTGTTAAAGACAATCGTGGTTGAGATAGTTTGCGAATTGTAGTTTGAATCGCCAGCCTTAGTGATGGACACAACGCAGCTACCAGCAGTCTTGCTTGTAACCAGACCCGTGTTATCAACCGAACATACGCTGGAAGTAGATGTTGTGTAACTAATGGCTCCGGTGCCGAGCCCACCACTGAGAGTGATTTTTGATTTGGCAGCAGTACTCGGGTCAGAAATTGTGGTTGCAACATAGTTTTGCGTTGGCTTGTCAACTGTTGCCACAAGTGCATCTTGAGTTCCGTAGCCTACATGGAAGTAGAACGTCGTTGTCTGTTCTAGATAATTAACATCCGCAGCCTTCGTTACCGCGATGTAGCACCAGCCAAGTCCGGATCCAGTTGCAGCCATGTAAACATATGCTGTTGATCCTGCTCCCGCCACGAGGCAGGTACTCGAGTTGGTGATGGTGTATCCGAAACTACCTGTGCCCGCGCCACCGGTCACTGCGAGAGTTGCGATAGCGGTAGGTTGTGCGACATAGGGGTTCTGTGAGCTACCATTAGCAAGGTTGGCACCTGTAGATGAAATAGCTGTCACGGTTAATGCCGGTTGTGAAATTTGATTTATCGTCCAAGTTACCGAAGCTGAAGTGATTGATTTATAGTTCGAGTCACCTTCTTTTGTTGCAGTGACAACACAGCTGCCAGCGCTCTTTGCAGTTAGGACATTTCCAGCCAGGCTACAGATCTCGTTGCTGGATGAATCAATCGCGAAACTGACTCCACCAGAGCTTTGCCCTCCGCCCGTAGTTAGCGTTACTTTAGGCGCAGCTGAGGCATTCCAGGAAACTGAGCCCGGGCTGTTGATGTAGAAGCCACTTTGGGCAGCTTTTTCAATTAGCACCAACACTTGCGTTGACTGAGGTTGGAAGTATGCATCTCCTGCTTTGGTAGCGGTCAGTGAGCA
>CAYMYB010000028.1:0-2626 GCA_964394575.1 uncultured Rhodoluna sp.
CTTGGCGCTCCGCCAAAAAAGCCACCTGAGATCAATAGTGGTGCAGCAAACAAGCCGATTCGCATTGCCCAAACTAATGTCTCGTTGAAGAGCGAGTAGTCGAGAACCAATTGCCCGATGATGCTCAAAATGACAAGCACGCCAGCGTGAGCGTGACCTGCCTTGAAGTATTCGCGCTGGATACTGCTTATGTTCTCAGTCCCTACTTGCTTCTTCAGGATTGAGAGCAAAAAGTATCCTCCAAAAGCGATTGTTGGCAATGATATAAAAGCAATTGCCACCATCCATCTTGATGCGTCGCTCATTCTTTATTCCTTTCTAATTACTGATACTTGGTGATTTGTGAAGCCACTGATTGTCGCTAATTTGCTGAAGCAAAAATGCCGCGGCTGAGGCAGCCGTGATCGAAATCCCGATTCCCTTGCCGCTCTCACTTGCTTGAATGGGTCGGGCAGGGCCATCCACTATGTTGGGTAAGCGAACGGAAGTCCATTCCAGGCCACTTCCTTTTAGCAGGCCTTCCATCCGATCTTTGTCAGCGATTATTGGCTTTAGCCAACGAAGAAAAACCGGCACGACGACTCGGTTATAGAACCAAGTCCCACTTCCACCAGCACCAACATTTGACATGCAGACTATTCGCTTAACACCTGTGAGTTTCATGGCGGCCAGCACCGCCTTCACTGAGTCAGATACGACAGTGGTTGCCGAACCCTGACCCTTGCCGCCAATTCCAAGACAGTGGATAACTGCATCCACGTCTCTAAGAGTTTTTTCAATATCGGATTGGGATGTAGCACTTCCCTCAATAACTTCAAGATCCTGATTGCGATGAGAAAACTTGGAGGCATCCCTAGTTAGAACGGTCACTTGATGTCCTTGTTTTAGAGCCATGTCGACCACAAGGCCACCGGTTAATCCTGTTGCACCAAACACCAGTAGCTTCATTAGGTCAAAGTCTTTTCTCGGGAAGTCGAACGCCATCTAGTTTGGCTAGGGCATCTTTGCCATTCGCTTTTGAATATTCAACGTATGGCCAGACAAGATCTGCAATTACTTGGTTCCACGATTTTGCCTTTAGCCCAAAGGTTTCACTGGCAGCCTGGGAGCTAATCACAAATGGTCTGTCAAATTGGTAAGTGCCTTTATTTAGCTCGCGGATAAGGGGATTGAATAATCCAAGGATGCCTTCCATGGCCTTTCCCACCGCGCTTAGCTTGTAGCCACTAACTCCAAGGGCTTGGGCGATGTCGGCAACAACTTCGCGCTGGGTCTTTGGTGGATTGCTTGGAACATGCCATGGCTTGCCCCAACTTCGGTCATCTTCAGCGAGCTTCATCATCAATCGGGCAACATCATCTGGATCTGTCCAGGTGTGGGGTTCATCAAGAGCACCAAGCAGCTGAACTGGTTTACCTAACATCAAGTTGGGCACCACTCGGTTACCCATTCGGCTTTGCTCGTTAGAGCAGATGTAGTCCGATCCTCGAACCTCTGTCACTCGCAGCTTGCCAGAATCGTTTAGGGCCCTAGCTTCTTCCCAGACTCTTGCTCTGGTGCGGCCGTTGGCCCAGGTTGCATTTAGTGGAAGGTCTTCGGTGAGAATTCCGTCGTAAGGCCCATACCCATAAAGATTTGAGCAGATAACTAAATCAGCACCTGCGCGCATCGCAAACTCATTGACAGCACTTGCTAGCGTTGGCCACTCGGTTTCCCATTTGTTGTAAGGGGGATTAGCGCAGTTATAGACCACCTTGGCTTCAGGAGCTCTCGCAAGCAGCTGCTCAACCGAAGTTGCATCACCGGCGCGATATTCGATACCAGCGCTGGCCTTATTATCAGCGGTTCGGGCAATAACCAAAACTCTCTTGCCGCTAGCGGCAAGAAGTTTGGCCAATCGGCCACCTATTGTTCCGCCCCCAATTATTACGTGCAGGTCGCTCAATACTAAATTCCTTATTATGTTTATACTATAAACATAATAAGCTAATGTTTAGCTTGTCAACATCAAAAACATGTTGACCACTAACACTTTATGCTTCTTAGGTCGACTCAAAGTGAGGTAGCTGTGAAGTTTGCAAAGTTGTCAGCTCGATTGCTGCTAGGCGCAGCCTTGGTATTTTCTGGCATAGGCCACCTCACCTTCTCCAGACAAGAGTTTCAGGCACAGGTGCCGGTTTGGTTGCCACTTGATCCAGACTTCGTCGTTGTGGCATCTGGGGTGGTGGAGATTCTGCTAGGTCTTGGGGTGGCTTCCTTCGGAAAGATTGTTCCGCTGGCTGGCTTGGCAGCAGCAGCTTTCTTCGTCATTATTTTTCCTGGCAACATCAACCAATACGTTGAAGGCATAAGCGCTTTTGGTCTCGATACAGATCAGGCGAGGCTTACCAGACTCTTTTTTCAGCCAGTTTTTGTTGTTTGGGCCCTATGGTCTACCGGGGCTTGGTTGCTTCTAAAGGCGATGGTGGCAAAGCTAACTAAACGCTCATCAGCTGCTTGAGTTTTGAAGTAGGCCCCGTCGGGAGCTGTACAGGTTTACCTAACAGTAGGTTAGGCAACAGCCACCTATTTTTCCGCCCCCAATGATTACGTGCAGGTCGCTCAATCTAAATTCCTTATTATGTAT
>CAYMYB010000029.1:0-2573 GCA_964394575.1 uncultured Rhodoluna sp.
TACCCGTAACTGTAAGACCGTTAACCGTGATGCTGGTAATTGATTTATCTGAGGATGCCGGCAGAACGGTGAGAGTTATGCTGTAGCTCGCCTGAGCCCCGGATTGAGCTGTAACCGTCACAGTAAGTGTGCTGGTTCCTGCTGGAATACTTGTTGAACCGAGGATTGTAAAGGTAGAGGTTGGTGCAGCGGTCTCCACATCAACAGTAACTTCAGTAGTTCCAAATAGTAGATCTAGACTGTCTCCCGAAGTAACCTCACTGCCGTTTACCTTAAAGCTTGTGAGTCCTGTATTAGTGTTAGCCGCAGCCACGACAACCTTGAAGGTGTAAGTCTTATCGGTACCATCTTCAGCTTCAACGGCAATCGTAACTGTGTTATCTCCAACCTGTAGGGCGGTGTTACCAGTTACGGTGAAAGTTGCCGTGTTACTTGAAGTGGTCACAGCCACGGTTACAGAATCAGTACCGAAGCTTGCGTTGTAGACGCTGGTCCCATCCTCACTAACTGTGAAGTTGTTTCCATCAATCTTCGCTGAAGCGATGGTTGCATCGCTGGAAGGAATGTTAACCGTTACGGTAACTGTGTAGACCTTAACAGTTCCATCATCAGCGGTAACAGTAACGGTTACAGTGTTTGGTCCAGGGTTTAGGCCAGTGTTACCGGCAATCGCGGCAGTCGCGTACTGGTTAGTGGGCACAGCTTCAACTGCAACCGAAGTACGTCCCTGAGCGATAGTTACAGCTCCACCGTCTACTACGGTCGATCCATCTACCGTGAAAGTCTGTAGCGAAGTATCATTCGAGAATGCTGGGGCTGAAACAACAACCGTAATCGTGTAAACAGTAAATACTGTGTTGTCTTCTGCATAGGCGGTAACCGTAAGTGTGTTATTTCCAGTGCTTAACCCGGTATCGCCTGTAACGACTGCGGACCCATTTTCATCAGTGGTTTCGGCAATAACCGTAACCGATGTTGTCCCGTTTGGAACAGTCACTGTCGAACCATTGGCTACATCCTCACCGTTTACCGCGAATACAGCCAAGGATGTGTCATTGTTCTTAGCGACAGTAAGGAATACTGTGTAGGTTTCGGTGGTTGTGCCATCGGCAGCAGTAACTTCAACAGTCAAAGTGTTTTTACCGGTTACCAAAGACGATCCACCGGTGATAACTACGACTGCTTCTTCATCGGTAGCTTCAGCCACAACCTCAACCTCAGTGGTTCCCCAATCCAGATTGACAGTGTCACCGCTGGCAACATCGTTTTCGTTAACGGCGAATACGGCCAGACTTGCGTCGTCATTTTCAGCAACGTTTAGGGTGACTGTGTAGGTCTGGCTGGTAGTGCCGTCATCAGCAGTTACCACTACTTCAAGTGTGTTTGGACCAGTTACCAACTCGGTATCGCCAGAAATTACCACGGTGGCTTCAACATCGGAGGCTTCTGCCACAACATCAACTTCAGTGGTTCCGTAGCTAAGACTTACTGAGCCGCCGTTAGTAACATCATCGCCATTAACGGTAAACACACCTAAAGAAGTGTCGTTGTTTTTAGCGACATTTACGGTTACTGAATAGGTCTGTGTGGTGACATCGTCAGCAGCAGTAACCAGTACAGAAACGGTGTTAGCTCCGGCTTCTAAACCAGTTTCGCCAGAAACTTCAACCAGGGCATCCTCGTTGGTTGGGGTGGCGACAACATCAACAGCGGTGGTTCCGTAGGCAACGTCAACTACAGCACCGTCGGTAACAGCCGAGCCATCAACAGTGAAAGTTGAAAGGCTGGTGTCCTGGTCATTAGTAACCGCATAGGCAACCGAAGCGAAGTTACCAACTCCGGTTGAAGGTAATAGCACCATCAACAAAGCGGAGAGGATAGCCCCTGCTCTGACGACCTTAGAATTCAGGGTCTTTTTTGTCATTGTTGTCTTCTTCATTTTTCTTGTTAGTTCCCTACGTTAACGGTCACTGTGTAAGTTGTTGAATCACCGCTGATAGCCGTTACTGTTACCTGAAGCGTGTTAGCTCCAGCTACCAGTTCAGATCTACCAGTAATAGTTACCGAAGCCTTTGGATCGTTCGGGATTGCTGAAACGCTTACGCGTGTTGTTCCAGCAACGACGTTTACCGTCGATCCATCGATTACGGTCTCACCATTTACGGTGAAGGTTGCAAGCGTGGTGTCACTTGGAGGTGCAGCAACCACAACCTTGGCGGTGTAAGTCTTGGTGTTTCCGCTAGGAGCGGTAACAACACAGGTCACTGTGTTATCGCCAGTCACTAGCACGGTGTTACCAGAGATTACGAATCTTGCGACATCCGACTCAAGAACTGGAATCACCGAAACACGGGTAGTTCCAGCAGGAACCGTGATAGTTCCACCATCAGCAACTTCTGTACCTGCGATTGTCATCGAGGTCAGGTTGACGTTGCTTGAGAACGCCTTGACTCTAACTGTTCTGGTGTAGCTCTTGACCGTTCCATCCTCCGCTGTAACCGTGAATGTAACAGTGTTGTCAGCACCAGTGGTTAGCGAGCTAGTTCCTGAAATCGCGATCGTTGCCTTAGTGT
>CAYMYB010000030.1:0-2532 GCA_964394575.1 uncultured Rhodoluna sp.
TCAACCGGACACATTCTTCCGTAGTGCGATGGGTGAACGTCACGGACCTCCATCTGGGCACGCTCACGAGCGATACCACCAGGGCCAAGCGCCGATAGGCGGCGCTTGTGGGCAAGGCCGGCCAACGGGTTGTTCTGGTCCATAAACTGCGATAGCTGGCTAGCACCAAAGAATTCCTTGATGGCAGAGACCACTGGACGCAGGTTGATCAGAGTTTGCGGGGTAATCGCCTCGACATCCTGGGTCGACATACGCTCACGAACTACACGCTCCATACGGGATAGACCGATACGAACCTGGTTCTGAATAAGCTCACCAACCGAACGAATACGACGGTTCTGGAAGTCATCGATGTCATCGGAAGCAATCTTGACATCAACCTTCTGGTTATCCATCTTTAGCTTGAAAGATAATGAACCGGTGATATCTGCCTTGTTCTTTAGAGCAAGATCAAATACCAAAAGGTATTTCATCGTTGCAACGATGTCTTCCTTAGTCAAAACAGTAGTGTTCTCATCAACCGAGATTCCGAGCTTACGGTTTAGCTTGTGACGACCAACGCGAGCAAGGTTGTAGCGCTTCTTATCGAAGTAAACGCTCTTTAGCCAGCTCTCGGCGGCATCAGCGTTACCTGATTCGGCGCGAACCTTCTTATAAATTTCTTTCAGCGCATCTTCTTTAGTAATTACCGGTGAGGTAACAGCGCGTGACTCGTCGTAATCCAAAGTGTTGCTGATGATGTTCACGTCAATCCATGATGGATCTAGAGTCTGGTAAACATCAGCAAAAGTCTCTTCGATTTCCTCACGAGACATACCAAGTGCTTTTAGGAAAATAGTTGCCGAAACTTTAGTCTTACGATCAACAGCAACCTGCAGGATTGGCTTACCGAATCTTGAAACAGACTTACGGTCTTCTTTAACCCATTCGGTTAGAAACTCTAGGTATGAACCACGAGATGGGATGATCTGCGCCTTGTTGTTGCGAACATCCAGGTTACCGGTGGTGTTAGTTGATACCGAGAAGTAAACACCAGGGGAACGAACCAGCTGTGAAACAACTACACGCTCGGTTCCGTTAACCACGAAGGTGCCCTCTGGGGTCATGATTGGGAATTCACCCATGTATACGGTCTGCGATTTAATTTCACCGGTCTTGTAGTTGGTGAACTCAGCTTTGATATAAAGCGGTCTCGCGTAAGTCTTACCCTTGATCTTGCACTCATCAGGAGTGTATGGAGCATCATCCAGTGCTGGCTCTTTAAATTCAAGACCCATCTTTGCTTCCGATGGATTGTTCGGGTTATCTTCGATCGGCGATAACTCCTCGAAAACCTCTTCCAAACCGGTCTTAGCATCCTTGCCAACTTTGTCGCGCCATGCATCGGCACCGATAAGCCAGTTAAAGCTTTCGGTCTGCAGGGTTAGTAGGTTTGGAAGCTCAATTGGTTCGCGAGTTTTCGCAAAAGAAAGTCGCTGAGCGGATCGAATGTTTTTGTTGTTCTTCTTGGCGGCCAAGATTACCCCTTCAAAGGATTATTGGTTGAGAACGGTCTGTGGGATGTCTCCCCCAACGGTTGCCGCCGAAATATGCGTGCAAAAAACGCGCAGCCGAAATATGCTTACGTGGGTTTTGGGGTCGAACACCTATCTTATACAGGATTTCCGACAAAATGCAACAAAATATGCCCTTAAAACAAGTTCGGGCCCCCTTGCAGGGGCCCGAAGCTTGGTTTTTAGGCTAGTTGACTGCGTTGCCGACGGTGACGCTGTCGGACTCAACTAGAGCCTTCTTGTATCCAGGTGAACGGATGCCAACCTTGACGGTAATGGACTGTCCTAGATCCCTGGCAGTTAGGGTGTATGTCGACTCGTAGGCCTTAGAGATAACTCGGCCGTTGCGCTTCCATACATAGGTGAACTCGGCATCCTCTGGAAGACCGGTTAGGTCAACCTCAAGGGCTTCGCCAACTGCTGGCTCACCGATGATTACTGGAGCTGGTAGGTCAACTAGAGTACCTAGCTTGACTGTGCGGGCTCTCATCTTGAATGTGGCATCGTTGTAGCCCTCTGCGGTTACTACGATGTTGACGCTCAAGCGGGTTCCGTAGTCCTCACTGGTAAGAACATAGCTGTTCTCGTCAACTCCAGTGGTCTGGAACTCCTCGCCGTTTCTCATCCAGACGATGCTTACTTCAGCACCATCTAGCCAGGTTCCGGCACCAACGGTAACTGTTCCACCAGTTACGAATTCACCAGAGATTGATGGGCGCTCGCTGTACTTCAAAGTACCTGCAGCGATTACCACACCTGCGCTTTGCTTCTCTAGTGGCTCGTAAGCCTCGATGGTTCCGGTGATTCCAACGCTAATTGAAGCGTCGAAGTCTTCGGCAGTTAGCTCGTAGGCGTCAGTGTCTGCACCATCGATAGCGGAACCATCACGGTACCACTGGTAGGTGAGCTCTGCACCTTCTGGCCAATCTCTGGTAGTTGCAGTCAAGGTGTTACCAACTGCAGCCTTACCCTTGATTGA
>CAYMYB010000031.1:0-2203 GCA_964394575.1 uncultured Rhodoluna sp.
AGATCCATCCACGTGCAGTAGCTTCAGCAATAAGGAATGCGGCCTCAACAGAAGTCATTACCCACATTGGCATAGTGAATGATTTTCCGATGCCGAAACCAACTCCTGATGTTCTGTCAGAAGAGTTATCTTGAAGTGGGTCTGCACCATAATCAGTTCCTTTTAATGCTCCACCATTCTTTGGCGTACGATATACATATGTTACACGAGGATCACTAGTACTATTCATCAGATTTAGAGTGAAATTATTCGCCCTATTATAGTTATCATTTTCATTACCATTGATCGAATTGAACATATGTGCGTTATAAAAAGGATTCGGTCTGTCGGCAGAATATCCAGGTTGAATATTTGCGCTAAGACCGGCACCTAAATAGCCAGATCCTTCTGCATTAATCTTAGAGATTTCAGAAGAAGGATTAAATGTGCTGGTCGCTGAACAATGGATCAGCATTTTCAACTTGATCGTATTGGCAAATTTTGCCCACTTGGTTTTGTCGCCACCAAACATAATATCACGAGTGGCGATGTTCAAGTTTGCATTTACATCTGCAGCTTTGATCAAAAGGAGACCTGAATCTACTTGAGCATATAATGCTTTGTAAACATCTTCCCCCTTATCGTATGTAGGACGAATATTTGCTGATAAATCAAAAGCGGTAGTATATGGAAGATTATCATAGATATCTACCAGGTTCATCATTTCGTATGCACCCAGTACCTTAGCTATACCCTGATAAAAAGTCCATCCTAATGCTTTGGATTTCTTTTCTATTGTTTTGTATTGCCCAACGGTATAGTAAGTTCCTTCCCAAATACCGGCACCAAAATCGTTGGTGATGTTATAACTCATTTCAACAGTAGAACGAGAGTAAGAACCGGCAGCACTCCAATATCCAAGCCAACGAGCCAAAAAGTCCCAAGAGCTTGCATTACGCGCAGCAGTTGTAGTCATCTGCGCGGTAATGTGCAAATCTGGAGTGATCACTGATTCTGTAGCAGAGTTTGGATTCGTATTGATATCCAGGTACCCTTTCTTACAACCCATGAGAACTGTTCCCATGAAAGCTGCTATCCATATATATTTTAAATTTTTCATTTTTTTGGTTTTTACGTTTTTGGAATTAGAAGCGCAGGCTTACGTTAAAACCATAGAGCCTTGTTGGAGGAAGCTGAGCAGAATTATTTACACCACCAGCATTGCCTGTAGTGTTGGCAAATTCAGGATCAGTCCACTCGTTAGACGTAGGAAGGAACATCAACATATTTCTACCTACTAAACCAAGAGTTGCCCCTTTAATAGCTTTTGTCTTACTCAACAACTTTGCTGGTAAATCATACGTGATGGCAATCTCACGAACCTTCCAGGCAGCTGCACTGGTCAGGTAGTTAGAGTTGATACCACGGTTTGTAGCGGTTGCTTCAAAGAAACCATAACCGCCAGCACGAACCAATACATCTGTATTCGTTACATATTTACCAGTTCCGTCATCATAAACTGAGTTAGGAACAATGAATCGCATACGGCTATTGGCTGTACTACGTATTGAAATACCTGTAAAATCCATATCAGGTCCAATTCCATGATAAACCTGATGTCCTGCACGATAATCTGCTGTTACCTGGAATGAAAATCCTTTCCACTCGATTGATGGAGTTAAACCAACTATGTGCTTAGGCATAGTACGGCCGAACATAATTGGATTAGGATTTTGAGAAGGCAAACCTGTAGTTTTACTAACTATAATTTGACCACCAGGAGCACGGTTGTAATCGGTCAATTTGAACATGAACGCTGGATAGCCTACAATCGCAAAGTTACCATTACCAATACCCACTTCATTCAACCCTTCGTAAACTGAATTTACACGGCTATCCTGAAGCGTATAGTTACCCTTAAGATTTAAGCGAACTTGACCCAACTCAACTAGTGGAGTTAAACGAAGATCAAATTCCAAACCCTTATTGGTAAAGTCTGCCGCATTAACCAGAGAAGAACTGTAACCAGTAGAACGACTTACCTGAATACTTAAAATCTGATTACTATTATCTTGCTGATATGCAGTAGCTTCAATATTTACACGATTACGGAATAATGACAATTCAAAACCAACTTCTTTAGATAATACAAACTCAGGCTTGATAGCTGGGTTGTTTACTGAAGAACTGGCAGTGAAACCTGGTAAGCTTCCATAAGGGAATC
>CAYMYB010000032.1:0-2191 GCA_964394575.1 uncultured Rhodoluna sp.
CTGGAACCTGGTAGGTGGATCCACCAACACGACGTGAGCGAACCTCAACGGTTGGACGAATGTTATCAAGCGCCTTCTTTAGAAGAATTACTGCATCCTGCCCACTCTTGGTAGCTGCACCTTCAAGCGCACCGTAGACGATTGACTCCGCTACAGACTTCTTACCATCAAGCAAAATCTTGTTTACCAGAGTTGTAACAACTGGAGATCCGTAAACTGGATCGACAACTACCGGCTTCTTGGTTACTGGACCTTTACGAGGCATTACTTACCCTTCTTCGCACCGTATTGGCTTCTAGCCTGCTTACGGTTCTTCACTGCTTGGGTGTCTAGAGCACCACGAACGATCTTGTAACGAACACCTGGAAGATCCTTCACACGACCACCACGAACTAGCACCATCGAGTGCTCCTGCAGGTTGTGGCCTTCGCCTGGGATGTAGGCGGTGACTTCGATGCCGTTAGACAACTTAACACGTGCCACTTTTCTAAGCGCCGAGTTTGGCTTCTTAGGTGTGGTGGTGTAAACACGGGTGCACACGCCACGACGCTGCGGGCTCTGCTTTAGAGCTGGCGCTTTGGTCTTAGATACCTTCGCGCTGCGACCCTTACGGACCAACTGCTGAATTGTTGGCACTACTTCTCCTTGTGTTATCGGTTACCTAGATAACCGTCTTACTTTTTTAGACACAGCAATTTACTGCATCTTTTTCACTGTTTTATCCCACCAGAGCCCTTAGATCAGGCTGTAGGGACAAGGGTTTAAACAAACCTTTGTTAGCCTACCTGAAAGAACTCGGGTGGGTCAAACAGTATTTTTGGGACTATTCCTTGTTTTCTGACCAGTCGTCAAAATCAGCTGAGAATAGGTTGGCTGGGGCAAATTCCTCGCCTTCCGAAGCAACTGGGGCGTCCCAGATGCGGTTCGGATAGCGCTCGGCCTTTGCCTCTTCGGTTGCCTCGACCTCAATGGCACGGTAGTCCTTTAGACCAGTACCGGCTGGGATCAACTTACCGATGATGACGTTCTCCTTCAGACCCTCAAGCTTGTCTTCTCTACGGTCTAGGGCCGCCTGAGTAAGAACTCTGGTGGTTTCCTGGAACGAAGCGGCGGACAGCCATGACTGGGCAGCCAAGGAAGCGCGGGTCATACCCATAACTTCCTGACGTGCTGAAGCAGGCTTTAGACCAGATCTTTGAGCCTCACGGTTCTTTGACTGGAATCTGGTGCGGTCGATGATTTCACCCGGCAACATGTCGGTCTCGCCTGACTCGATGACGGTAACCTTACCGAGCATCTGACGGACGATAACCTCGAGGTGCTTATCGTGTAGCGGCACACCCTGTGAACCATAGATCGCCTGAACACCCTTGATGATTTCGTAGGCTGCCCACTTTGGTCCAAGCACAGACAAAACTGCGTGTGGGTTAGGGGTTCCGTCAATGACGTATTCTCCCTGACCAACCCAGTCACCTGGCTGAACTAGTAGTTCACCTTCGATATCTCCTGCAGGAATAGTTGCAATCTTGTCCTTCGGTGATAGCTTCGCGAAGGTCTTTGAAGTTGAACGGCTGAACGCGTAGTTCTGCGCAATCTTCTCTGCCTCTTCGTAGCCTTCCTCGCTTGGAGTGATGAAGACATCAACTTCCTTAACGATTCCGAATTTGCTGATCAACTCAGAAGCGTTGATCACCTTACCGGCTTCAACCTTTGCCTTCTTTAGCTTCGGTAGCGCCTCTACGTCAGCAACCGGGTAGGAAAGTAGACCATCAGCGATGACCTGACCGTTTACAACCTTGTCGCCAACTTTCACAAAGACACGCTGCTTGGAACGGTTACCGTCGTTAGCGAAAGCCTTCAACTCGTAACGAACCTTGGCCATCTGGCTCTTAGTTCTCTTGTTCTCAGCCTGAATCTCAGACAACTTAGCATCAGAAAGGTTAATTCCAGGCTCAAGTCTTGGAGTAACAGTGCGGTCAACCTGAACCTCAATGTATTCCTCGGTTACCTTGGTAACTTCACCGGCTTCTGCAACCACAACTGCCTTACCAGCCTTTGCAGTGTCAGCAACCTTTGAACCATCCTTGTCATCAACAGCAACAATGACCTGAGCATAGATCTTGTTCTTAGTGCTCTTCTCATCCTTGGCTTCGATTTCAGCAAGTTCACGAACAGTAACATCGCGGTTTAG
>CAYMYB010000033.1:0-1832 GCA_964394575.1 uncultured Rhodoluna sp.
GATCTGAAGCACTGCTCAAGGCACTAAATGTTGAGTATGAAAAGAAAGATGTTGAACAATCAGCTGAATTTACCGAGGAAGCCAAGGCCATCTCTGGTCGGACCAACATTCCGGTGATTGTTTTCTCAGATGGTAAG
Source organism: uncultured Rhodoluna sp. (assembly GCA_964394575.1). Classification (GTDB taxonomy): domain Bacteria; phylum Actinomycetota; class Actinomycetes; order Actinomycetales; family Microbacteriaceae; genus Rhodoluna. The sequence continues at coordinate 138 of CAYMYB010000033.1, forward strand.
CACCTAGTTGAGCCTAGTGATGGTGAATTGCAAGCTGAGCTAAAAATTCGCGGCATCATTTAACCGTTTAGTTCAAATACCAACACCCTTTCAACTCAGAGCCTAGCTTCAAGTTGGGTGTGTTATCTTTAGGGCAGTAATTTATCAAAGAACGAGGACCTCCATGAAATTAATAAAAGAAAATCGTAAAATCTTTGCTTGGGGCATTTCTGCTCTTCAACTGATTATCTCAGCCTTCGCTTTCTATGAGCTTGTTGTTGTACTTCCGGCAATGCTGGAGTTTTACGCTTGGGGGGAGGATTTGTCTAATTGGCCACTTGAAACCATCGCGGTGATTTCCTCGGCAACTTTTACGACCTACTCACTGCCGATTGGTTTTCTAGTCCTGGGATTGCTTGGGCTTAAGTGGGGCACCACTAAGGTCTGGGCATTAGCCTCAACCTTGTTCAGCTTGTTGACTGTTCTTGTTAGCTGGATTCCTATGTTTGTAGAGAGCGCTAAATATTCATTTTCCCCAGTTCTAGTCTTTGGTTTCAGGAGTGTTTATGAACAAGGCTTGAGAAACCTACTTATTGAAAATATTTCTGAAAGCGTATTGCCAACTATAAACATGATTCTCGTGCTTCTAGTTTCAATTGCGCTTGTTGTTCTTTTGATTAGCTCTATGGCTGTCAGAGAAGAGAGAGTTCAACGCGATCCGAAAAACATCTCTAGGGTCTCTGGTAAGCAAGGATTTTTCTACTCACTTTTTGACTTTTCTTTCGAAAAGTTCATTTATGTAAAAGTTTCAAGATTTATCTATGCCGTAATTTTGGCGCTTGTTGCGCTCTGGAACGTTTTCTTGTTTTTTGCAGTGCTCTTAACGTTGGTGCAAAATCCATGGCAGTTGGTGCAAAATCCATGGTATGTTTTCCTAATTCCAGCATCGCTAATAGTTTCAATGCTCACTGTGATTTTTGTGCGTCTAGGTTTGGAAAGTGGCGTTGCTCTAATAAAAATTGCCGAAAACACCCAAAAGACGAAGTAGATAGAACCTATAGCTTCCGCGTAGCGCTGGAACAAGTCTTCTTACCACTAACTTCCGGCAATTTGCACAAAGTAGATGCTTTGTTCTATACCCGCAGCAGGCAAGTTAGCGCTCGTCTTTCAGAAGGTGCGCGGCATCACTTAAGTTTTACTAAAAAGTTATTTACTGCTGACTGGCCTCTAGCTAGCCACCAGTAATCTTTTATCGGGGGCTAAGGGATAGCTCTTTGAATATCGAATTGGGGAAATCATGCAAAATAGCAAAAACACGCTACGACTTGTAGCATCAGTGATGTTCTTTATCGCCGCGGTGTCAGCTCTTTGGGGAAAGACAATTATCGCTTTACAGTCGATTGGCTATATCCAAGATCTGGGAGTTTTAGGTGGGCTGTTCGGATTACAGTATTTCTCAGCCGAACTGCTATTTTTTCCAGGTGCAATCGCACTTGGAATAATCGGAGTTTTACACGGCAAAGAGCGCTTACTTTTGTGGGGCTCGATTTCACTTTGGGTTTACTGCGTCCCACTGGTTTGGTTATCTTCGATCAATATTTCCGGCTTCGGATTTCTAATTAGCTATCCGCTAGAAGTATTACTTGGCGATAATCTTGCAAATCAGTCGGCGACGCTTGGCTTAACCGCTGCAACCGCTCTGGTAGTGCTCAGCTC
>CAYMYB010000034.1:0-1571 GCA_964394575.1 uncultured Rhodoluna sp.
CAGCTAGATGGTGGCCGCTTTGCAACTTCAGATCTAAACGATCTTTACCGCAGAGTGATTAACCGTAACAACCGTCTAAAGAGATTTATTGACCTAGGTGCTGTTCCAAAGACAATTCTGAACAACGAAAAGCGCATGTTGCAAGAAGCCGTTGATGCACTATTCGATAACGGACGTCGTGGACGTCCAGTTACCGGAACCGGTAACCGTCCACTGAAATCTCTCTCTGACCTACTAAAGGGTAAGCAGGGACGTTTCCGTCAGAACCTTCTGGGTAAGCGTGTTGATTACTCTGGTCGTTCGGTTATCGTGGTTGGTCCGCAGCTGAAGATGCACCAGTGTGGTCTTCCCAAGCTGATGGCTCTTGAATTGTTCAAGCCGTTTGTGATGAAGCGTCTAGTTGATCAGGGCATCGCCATGAACATCAAGAGCGCTAAGCGCATGGTTGAGCGTAGCCGCACTCAGGTGTGGGATGTTCTAGAAGAAGTTATTCGTGAGCGTCCAGTGCTACTAAACCGTGCACCGACACTTCACCGTCTAGGTATCCAGGCGTTTGAGCCACTACTGGTTGAAGGTAAGGCTATCCAGCTGCACCCGCTAGTCTGTGCTGCCTTCAACGCTGACTTCGATGGTGACCAAATGGCTGTTCACCTACCGCTATCCGCTGAGGCTCAGGCTGAGGCAAGACTATTGATGCTTGCTTCAAATAACATCTTGAAGCCATCCGATGGTAAGCCGGTAGCGACACCTTCACAGGATATGATCATCGGGCTTTACTTCATGACCACCGTCAAGGAAGGTGCTTTAGGTGAAGGCCAGATCTTTGGTTCTATCGCCGAAGCTCAGCTGGCTTTTGACATCAATGCACTAGACCTGCAGGCTATGGTCAAGATTCGTATTGACGGTGTAATCAAGGACACTACTCTGGGTAGAACTTTGTTCGCCCAGGCTCTTCCAGCTGGTTTCGAGTGGACTGAAGAACAGGTCGGTAAGAAGCAGATCTCTAAGATCCTAGAACTTATGGTGGAAAAGTGTGAGCGCGTTGAAGTAGCTCAGGCTCTAGACCGGATCAAGGATGCTGGTTTCTACTGGGCTACTCGTTCCGGTGTTTCCATGGCTATCTCGGATGCCAACTTCGACTCTGAAGGCAAGTTCGATAAAGAGCGCGCCAAGATGATCCGTGAAGGTGAGAAGGAGCACACCAAGATTCAGGAGTCATTCGACCTTGGTGGTATTACCGACCTAGAGCGTCGTGACGAACTTGGAGCTTTGTGGTTCAAGCGCACCAACGAGATTCAGGAACTGTTGCAGGCAGAAATCCCGCAGGGTAACGCCATTCGCATGATGGTTGAATCAGGTGCTCGTGGTAACTGGATTCAGGTTCGTTCGGTTCTTGGTATGCGTGGTCCGGTGGCAACATCCTCTGGTGACTTTGCACCGATGCCGGTCAAGGGTAACTACCTGGTCGGTCTTACCGCATCCGAGTACTTCATTAACGCAACTGGTGCTCGTAAGGGTAACGCTGATACTGCGATGAAGACCTCTGCTGCTGGTTATCTGACTCGTCGTCT
>CAYMYB010000035.1:0-1368 GCA_964394575.1 uncultured Rhodoluna sp.
TCTCTGGTTGCCTCATAGGCAAGCAGGGTTACCAGCTCTTCTACCAGCTGTCTAAATACCGGGGAGGGAGTGTTCTTATCCCTAAGAACAGTGAGCTTATGGGTGATTAGCGGGTGATCTGCTACATGTATGCGCATGGATTAAATCTAGCCCTCAGAGCTGGATTTGGCATCTGCCTTTAGCTTCTTGCGATAGAAGGGCATGCTCTTGAAGTAGGCGATGGTTACGGCAATTAGCGGTAGCAAGGTGTTCGGGTATTTTTTGCTTCTTGCAAAGCCAATTGAGTTTTTGAAAAACAGGTAGTTATTCTTATCTACTCTGACACTAATTAGTTCTTTGAGACTAGGTCTCTTTTCAAGCCCAATCGGACGGTATTTAGCCTGAATTAGTGCAAACTCTAATCTGGTTCGGACACACTTTTGGCAGACCCCACAATTGACTAACCCTTGGGTGTTTCTGTAACAAACCCGCATCAACCTGGATCTTGGATTATCGGCTAGAGCCAAAGCTTTCTCTGCTCTATCTTTAGGGCCGTATTCAATAATTTCTTGATAGCTGTTGCTATAGGCCCTAGATAGATCAGGAAATTGACCCCAACGGTTGGTGTCTTCATTATGGGTTGCTGAGATGTAGACCTTCTTGATTTTGTTTGAAAGTGCATTTGCTACTCCAGCTAGAGCACTGCCGTGGTAATCCCTGCCCCAATAAAGTAGTCCGTTAGAAATTTCTCTGATGTTAGTTTTTATCAGGATCAGTTCTCTGTTCATCTCTGCGGCCTGTTTCTCTAGCAGCTCCACTGTTAGCTTCCAGTGCTTTTCGTGCCAGAGTTGGATGTCGAATCCCCAGATTGAAATCAGGGTGTTGATCTCAGGGATTGTTTCTGCGGTGTATGCCGAGTCAAGACCACCGGAGAAAAACGATGCTATTGCTCGGTTATCTTCTGTGCTACGAGTATCAGTGATTGGCTCTTGATGTTTTATTGAAATCTTTTTCAAATGCGGATGCTTTTCAAGTAGCGCTTGCTGGGCTTGGTGAAAAGAATTCAGAGCAGTAGTGGTAATAGTGCCGGTTACCTCTAAATCCTCAGCTAGTCCCATGCAAATCGGCAGCATGAAATAAAGCCAACAGTCTGCTGTTTTGTCTAGTTCAACATTGGCTTCTAGCCAAAGCTCGGTTTGTTTACCGGAGTCAAGATTCACAGAGATTCTTGACTCAGTTGGTGCTGAGTCAAGCAGTTTTATTTTCACTTCTGGTCCTAAACCGTTTGGGCTAGCATAAACCTACATCTACAAAGGATTTTTATGACTAAGCACTGGGAACCATACATGCGTGCTGCCCTAACCGAAGCGCAGATAGCTATGGACACCT
>CAYMYB010000036.1:0-1048 GCA_964394575.1 uncultured Rhodoluna sp.
CCGTCTTTAAAAACAGAACATTTGAAGGTTTGCTCCTTAGGTTTATAGCAAACATCCTTATTACTGGAAACTTCATTAAAGAATAAGAATTTTCCTGAACCGCCAACATACATAAGCGAAACAATTGCCGCACCACTTGCCAAACCCATAAGCACATTTAAGAATAAATCGCCCATCTTTGGTATGCAGTTCTTATACACTTTAATAAATATATCCACACAAGCATATGCAACTAAAGAAACAAATATCCATAAATTAGCAGCGCCATTGCTAAACATTGGCATAGACAAATACATAATGGTAAATGCAAAAACAAATGCACTAAAAGTTGGGTTGCCATATTTGCTGTATTGAACTGAATTACATATGGTTCTGTCATTTACAATAGGTGGTGAGCCTGATAACATATAAATGTAATTTCTAATAATACAAACGGCAAGTAAAAAGCCTAAATATATTAAACCTTTAAAATTTTGAAATATAAATGATAAACTTGTTATGCTAACTGCGAGTATAATTGGGGAAAAAAATGTAAGAAATACAACAATATTCATTGGCTGAAAAAGTTGTAAAGGTTCGCTTCCCATTTTCATTGCTGGATTTATACTTGACATTATAATAATACACTATAATAATATATTTTGTAATTTATTATTATATTTTTCTCTCTTATTCTTTTTCTAAAATCAATTCCAATGCTTCGCTAATATGGTCTACTTCATAAAATTTTGCATCTTTTATTCTGTCATCATCTTTATATTTCTCATAAAATTCATCAAAATCCTTCTTATTTTCCTTTGGATATATAAATTCTCTTACTCCTGCCTTTAATGAACCCAAAATCTTGTGATTCAAACCACCAATTGCTGTCACGTGTCCCGACATTTGAATTTCACCTGTCATCGCAAAACGCGCTTTAATTGGCACATTATTTAACAAACTAAATAACACTGCAGTAATAATTCCACCCGCACTTGGCCCATCTTTTTCAACTGATCCATCACCTGGATGTATATTAATTCCATACTTATTATGCTCTCCGTCGTAT
>CAYMYB010000037.1:0-1030 GCA_964394575.1 uncultured Rhodoluna sp.
ACCAGGGAGGCGTGGTGTAGGCGAGGGACCTACCGGATTTGAGGAGGTCGAGCCCGAGGGGCGAGTGGAGCCGGAGCGCCCTCGCTTACTTAGGGCAGCGGCACCGAGAGCGAGAGCACCTGCTGTGAGGCCAATACCAGCAGCGATTGCGACTTTGGTGGCGGGACCCTTAGTGCACTTTTCGCCCTCGGAGATGGCGCCTTTACCGCATTTGAGGTCCGCGCGAACACATGTAGAAGTCTGCATCGTGATCAGAGCATCGCTACGCCTGCTGCGCTTCTTTAGCTCACCAACGGTCGTAAACAATTCTTTGGATGTTGGATCCGCAGGATCACGCTGAAATCCATAGCGCTTATACAGACTTTCTCGTTTCTTGCCAAGTCCATCATTGAAATAAGCGTTTGTCCAAATTACCTCTTCATTGGGCAGGTCTTTAATGCTAGCCTGAAGCATGCGCTCAACTCTTGATAGTATAGTAGCTCCCTCTTCGCGACTAATGTTTTGGCGACGGTTAGTGTCACCGTTAACTCGGAACTCTACCTCGCCTGAGCTGCCAAGCTTAAAGTCAATTACGTTGCCGGCGGGCGTAGTGCTTTTGCCTAGTGTGACGTTTAAGTCAGGATGTTTGCCCATTACATAATTGTGCTTCTCGTTAGTGGTTATGTTGCGCCACCCTTTAGGAGCTGAGATGGTAGTGTTGGTAGGCTGCGAAGTAACTGGGGAAACTTTCTCCTTGGTCTTAGGCGGTGCTTCGACTTTTCTCTCGACTGGTTTTGGCCGCTCTTCTGTTGCGCGACGCTGTACGGGCGTAGTCGGTGGAGGCTTTGGAGGATCCTTAGGTATCGAAGGCACCTTGCGTTCTGCAGTAGAAGCCTTTTGACGCCCACGGCGGCGCAATGCGATTGCGCCAGCTGCCAAGCCTAAACCCAGCGCGATCGGAGCGACCTTCTCGACAACTGAAGCAGGCCCCTTTGAGCACTTCTCGCCCTTGGAAATGGCACCCTTACCGCATTTCAGATCGAGGCGGATC